>NZ_JBHJUI010000011.1:31737-305586 GCF_042268405.1 Kitasatospora sp. NPDC056184
CGGGGGTGTTTGGGTGGGTTGGTCCTGGGGGGCCCGGTTTTTTGGGGGGGGGGGGCGGGGGGTTTGGTGGCGGGGCCTTGGGGGGGGGGGCTCGGGGGGCCCGGTAACTTCCCGCCTGCGCTGGAAGTCGGCTCAGCCGACTTCCTGCGCAGGCGGGCGGTCGGGCCGGTGGGGGCGCCGTGGCGACGAGGGGACCTCCTCCCTGCGCAGGAAGGTGAGTTCGACCATCTGGCAGGGCAGTTCAAGCAAGTTCAAGCAAGTTCATGGTGCGAGTGGCGACGTGCACGGCAAGATCGTTCAAGGCGATCGGCTCCGACCTGCTAGGAGGCTCACCATGGCACTGCACAAGCTCGGACAAGATCCCGACAGCCCCGAAGGCAAGTCCCCGACGGTCTACTTCGACGACGCGACGGGCAACTACATCCTCCAGGGCTGGAAGGTGCTCGACCCGGAACGTCTGGTGCAGATGGACATTCCCGGGCACGAGACCGTGATCGAATTCCCCAGGCGAATGATGCGGTTCTTCCCGGAGGTGAACGGTGGCAGCAGTCCCATCGCTTGAGGATCTGCTGCGAACCTGTAACCGCTCAGCTCTCCACCTGGAGACACGTGATGGCTACATGCGGGACGACCCGCTGTTCCTCCGTTGGCTCAGCGGACAGCGCGACGACCCTGCCGACCGCTCCTCGTGGTGGAGCCCCTGGTTGCAGCTCATCGAGGAGACCACGAGCCGCGGCGTCGAGGTGCGGCGCGCGCGGGTCGTCTCGGAACCGGTGAGCGAGTACATCCGGTTCGAGCACGAGGTCACGTTCCGGAACGTCGCTTCCGGGGAGCAGGTCAGGTGGCTTCCCCGGCGGCAGGCGACCGGCCTGGCGCTCCCGGGCAACGACTTCTGGCTGATCGACGGTCGGGTTCTCCTGGTCCATCACTTCAGCGGCGACGGGGACTTCGTGGACGACGAGCTCGCCACCGATCACCGGACGGTGAAGCTCTGCGCCACCGCATTCGAGGCCGTCTGGGAACGGGCGGTCCCGCACGAGGAATTCCGGCTGCACTGACCGTGTCCGCGTCGTCCAGCGTTCAGCAAGCCAAGCAGTCCCTGGGTCGGCGTCTGCGCGACATCCGGCGAGACTCCGGACTCAGTGCGCGGGCGCTGGCCGAAGCTGCTGGGTGGCATGAATCGAAATGCTCCAAGATCCAGAGCGGCCGGGTGATGCCCTCGGAGGCGGACCTGCGCGCCTGGACGGCCATCTGCGGTGTCCCGGAGCAGGTGGCAGACCTCATCGCGACGGCCCGGAACATCGAGGGAATGTACGTTGAGTGGCAGCGCCTTGAGCGCGCCGGCCTCAAGCGGGCTCAGGAGTCCGTACGCCCTCTCTTCGAGCGCACGCGGCGATTCCGGATGTACCAGTCGTGGGTCATCCCCGGCCTGCTCCAGACAGCGCCCTACACGCGCGCAGTGCTGAGCACGATCGTTTCGTTGCGCAGCACTCCTGACGATGTCGACGACGCTGTCGCCGTGCGGATGGAGCGGCAGAAGGTGCTGTACACGGGAGACCATCGGTTCGCCATTCTGATCGAGGAATGGGTGCTGCGGACCGTCATCGGCACTCCGGACATCCTGGCCGGTCAGCTCGGGCATCTCATCACCGTCGGCTCCCTCCCGTCGGTGAGTCTTGGGGTGATTCCCCTCGGTTCGGCCAGAGGCGCCGGCTGGCCGGTCGAGTCCTTCACCGTCTACGACGATGCGCAGGTGAACGTCGAGCTCGTCTCCGCCCACCTCACCATCACTCAGCCGGCCGAGATCTCCGAATACGGCCAGGCATTCTCCGAACTGGCCGGCATCGCTGTCTACGGTGCTGCGGCAAGATCGCTCATCACTGGTGCCATCAACGCACTCGGGTGAATGCGGGCAAGCTCAAGCAAGTTCGTCGACCGTGCCCCCCGTCGCTTCCTACCGTCTCCAAATGACCCGAGCTGCCGCCCGGGCGAGCAGACTCAGCCCGATTGGAGAGGTACGTGAGCGACACCACCAGCGATTCCAGTGACCCGGAGGTCACCAACCTGACCCGCCGTCTGGACCACTCGGTCCCGGACGGCGACTTCGCCCCGGTGGAGACCGAGGTCTGACCGCAGTTCCGAACTGAAGCCGGTTGGTTGCCGGCATGGCGGGTCGGCTCCGTCATCATCCGAGCCGACCCGCCGCTCGGCGGCGCACACACCCCGATCAAGGAGAGTCCGCGTTGAAGACCACCATCGCCACCCGCGTCCCCGCCGGTTCCTTCTTCGACGTCGGCCGGAAGGACCCGGACCTGATCCGCCTGCGCGAGGAAGGCGCGGAAAGCTCTCTGCCGTTCGTCCTGATGGAGCGCCTCGTCAAGTCCGGTACCCCTTACGCGGAGCACGCCCGGTCCCTGCGCAGCGAGAATGTGTCCGTGGCCGGGGTGAGCTTCGACTGGTTCGATTCCGAGCTTCCCGGCGAGATCGCCGACGAGATCAACCTGGGGGACTACGAGATCATCGAGCACACCGACGAGCGCCGCGAGGCGCTGACCCGGGCATTGGACCGCCTGTCGCTGGTCCACCCCGAGGAGTTCGCCCGCGTGTGCGAATTCGTTCGTGGGCTCCTGTGGGTGGGCCTCAAGCCCGGTGTCCGGACATCCTCGCTGACCAGTTCCAGTGACCCGGCGCTCCCGTACGTCATCGTGTTTTCCGAGAAGGCGCGCCACCACATCCCGCCGAACACCGTCAGCGCGGAGCCGTCCTCCCTCTTCCTGGCGGAGAACCTGCTCCACGAGGGGATGCACCAGTCGATCAGCTTCCACATCCTCCAGAACCAGGTCTTCGCCGACGGGTACTCGTCCCAGACCTCGCCCAAGATCGAAATCGCGTGGCGCGCCGCGCAGGGAGTGGCCCGCAACCAGTTCTGGGAGATTGACCGGGCCTTCCACGCGACCTGCGTCTACAACCAGCTGTTGCGGTTCCGCCGGACCGAACTGAACCGCGACGATCTGACACCCAACGAGCGCGCGAGCTTCCGGTCCGCCTACGACGAGGGCCTGCCGGCCGTCCGCTACCTCATGCGCGAACTCGAACTCCTGCGTCAGCACTTCTCCACCCACGGTGAGGAACTGCTGGCCGACCTGCGCCACCGGACCGACCACCTATAGCGCCATCTCAGCAGAACCGAAGGAGGGAAGGGTCAAGTGCTTCAGCACCTCATCAGACACGACGACGGCCTGCGAATGGTCCCCACCGACCGGAACGAGCTGACCACCGCGGTCGGCCGACTCCACGAGGAGCTGCGGGGCCTGCCTCAGGGGACCGACCCCGCTCGCACGCGGGTCCTGACCAGGTGGATCGGCATCGGCCAGATGTGCCTGGGAAACCACGGGGAGGCCCGTGTGTTCCTTCAGCAGTCACTCGACCTGGCCGCAGCGACCGGCAACACCGGAGCCGCCATTGCCACCGGGCTCAACCTGGCCGACGCGCACCGCTACTCCGGTGACGCGCAGACGGCGGACGCGCTCTACCGCAGCGCGCTGAACACCGCGCGAAGCCGGCACCCGGAACTCGTTGACTTCGCCCTCCAGCACACCGGCAAGCATCTGATGGAGTGCGGCGACCTCGCAGCGGCTCGGGCCCATCTGCGAGAAGCCCTGCGGCTGCGGATCGCCAAGGGGAAAACCGAGCTGGTCGAGTCCACGCAGGCCGCACTCGACCGGGTCGAGCTGCTGCTCGGCGAGGCACCGGGCGAGTGGAGCCGCAGGTGGACCTCATGGCTCCGGGCCTGCACCACGGTGCAGACGCCGGCCCGGTGGGCAGGGGACTTCCCTGTTCTCCGGGACGCTGTACACGGGCTCACCGCGTACCAGCGTGTCCACCCGCGCCACCTGCGTGATCAGTCATTTCCCGTCGAGCTGATCGCCGCCATGGCGGAGGAGGCCGAGAAGGCCGTAGCCACTGACGGGTACCTCCACAACGGCAAGTGGAACGCGGCCGTCGGCGACGCCGCGAACCGGTTCGCCGCACAGATCGATCTCGCCGCAGTCGTAGCACGGTCCACCGGCCTGGAGGTCGTGCAGCCGCACACCGGCGTTTACATCGGCTACGAGGAAGGGCAGTTCCTCGACTTCCACCTCGACGAGTCCGGCTTCGGTGAGGCCAACCTGATCCTCTGCCTCAAGCGCGCTCGCGTCACCGGTGCGCCCACGGCGAGCAGCACCGTGTTCATCCGTGCTGACGGCTATCTCGCATGCGATCTCGGCGAGGGCGACTGTGTCGTTTTCGACGGCGCGCTCACGCCGCACGGCCGGACGCCGCTCAGTGCCGGAGAGAGCGTCACCCTCATCAGCTTCGGCTTCCGCGCGCGTGATCGGGCTCTTCGCACACTCACCGACCTCCCGCCGGTCCCTCGGTAGGGAAGGCGGACAACGCGAAGGCCCCGTCCCCGAGTGACTCGGAGACGGGGCCCGGCGGCGGTGCCCGAAGGTCAGGGCGCCTTGGTGGTGGTGTCGTCGGCCGGTCGGACCGGGGCCGGTATCGGCGTCGCCGCCTTGTAGCCGGCCGAGGTGGGGTCGGACAGCGCGGACGGCGGGGCCGGGTCGGTGGCCGGCGCCGGGACCGCGGCCGTGGTCAGCACCATCGCGGCGGTGGTCCCGGTGCCGGTACCTGCGGCGGTGGGGAGCGGAAGCTCCTCCTTGACCTTGATCCCGGCCTCGTCGAGCACCCGCTTGACCCGCTGCCGCAGCGCCCGCGCCACGCTCAGCGACTTGCCGGGGGCGGTGCGCGCCTCGATCCGCAGCACCACCGAGTCCGCCGCCACCGACTCCACGCCGAGGATCTTGAACGGCGCCCAGACCAGCTCGTCGTACGGCGCCTCCTTGGCCATCGCCTCGGCGGTCTCGGTGATCAGCGCCTCGACCCGCTCCAGGTCCTCCTTGTAGCCGACCTGGACGTCCACCGAGGCCGTCGACCAGCCCTGGCTCATGTTGGCGATCCGCTTCACCTCGCCGTTGCGGATGTACCAGATCTCACCGCCCGCGCCGCGCAGCTTGGTCACCCGCAGGCCGACCTCCAGCACCGTGCCGGTGGCCACCCCGGTGTCGATCTCGTCGCCGACGCCGTACTGGTCCTCCATGATCATGAAGACCCCGGAGAGGAAGTCGGTGACCAGGTTGCGGGCGCCGAAACCGATCGCCACACCGGCCACACCGGCGCTCGCCAGCAGCGGCGCCAGGTTCATCCCGAGCGCCGAGAGCACCATCAGCGCGGCCGTGCCGAGGATCGTGAACGACGCGACGCTGCGCAGCACCGAGCCGATCGCCTCCGCGCGCTGCTGGCGCCGCTCGGGGTTGACCACCCCGGTGTTGGCCAGCAGCCCGCCCAGCCGGCTCGGCTCCTCCTCGCTCTCGCCCGGGCGGACCATCCGGGTGATGAGCTGGGTGATCACCTTGCGCACCATCGCCCGCAGCACCAGTGCCAGGACGATGATGAAGACGATCCGTATCCCGCTCGCCAGCCAGTCCTGCCAGTGCGAGTCGAACCAGCCGGCGGCCTGCCGGGTGGTGTCGGAGACCTCCTGCGCGCTCGTCGGGATTCTCAGGTCGGGCAACTCCGGGGCCGTGGGAGTGGGGGAGGGGGCGGGCGTCGAGGCCGGCGTCGCGACGGACGCGTCGGCGAGGAGGCCGGCGGCACCGGACCGGAACACGTGCGGGACCTTCCTGCTGGGGTCGTGGCACGGCCGCGTCTCCACGAGGCACACGCCCCCTGGCCTGCGGACCGTCCGCACTACCCTAACCGCCGTCCGGCCCGCACCCCGACACGCCGATGGGCCGTCCGGAGGGCGCGCGGATCCGTGTGAACGCCCTGTCCGCGCTCCTGAGCGCCGCTGTTCGCACTGGTCCGACCGGCCCAGCGGTACCCCGCCGGGGCACCGGAGTGCAACCCGCTCCTCCCCCGGGCATACCGGGTATGACAGAAGCCACACCCGGAGTTCACGTCAGGTCCGTTACACAGGAGTGGTGGCGCCGTACGAAGGCGTAAGGCGACACTGGGGGAGATCACGCACCCGTTGCGCGATCCAACCGCTCGTCCCGGCGCGAGCCACGCGCCGCAGGCGTCCAAGGAGGCATCCGTGCCGCATGTCCTGGTCCTCAACGCGTCGTACGAGCCACTCGGTGTCGTATCGATGCGCCGCGCACTCATCCTCGTCCTCAATCACAAGGCGGTCAGCCTGGAGGATTCGGGTGTCACTCTGCACAGCGCCACCAGCGCCCTTCCGGCGCCGTCCGTCGTCCGACTGACCCGCTTCGTCCGGGTCCCGTTCTGCGGGCCCGTCCCGCTCACCCGCCGGGCGCTGTTCGCCCGCGACCACGGCCGTTGCGTCTACTGCGGGGCCGCCGCCACCAGCGTCGACCACGTCATCCCGCGCAGCCGGGGAGGCCAGCACCGGTGGGACAACGTGGTGGCGGCCTGCCGCCGCTGCAACCACACCAAGGCCGACCGCCACCTCACCGAACTCGGCTGGCGGATGAAGCGACCACCCGCGCCGCCCTCCGGCCTGGCCTGGCGGATCATCGGCACCGGTATCAAGGACCCGCGCTGGCGGCCCTACCTGGAGCCGTACGGCGGCGGTGACCAACTGCGCGCCCCGCAGTGGGGCGAGTACGAGCACCACGACCATACCGACGCACCCCATCCGGTGCCGCTCGGGCGGGCGCACTCCGCCCACCCGGCCCACCCCGCCCCCGCCCGCCGCGGCGAGCAGCCAGAGCCGCTCTCCGCCTGACCCCGCACCACAAGGGCTTGCCCGTCATATCTCCCGGTACGCCTCATGGGCCGCCGCGCACCCCCTCGGTCGGGGAGCGCGGCGGCCCGCCGTCCGGAGCCGGTCAGGGCTTCTCCTGCGACCTCGCGGGGGTGCCGCCGGGGTTCGGCGTCGGGGCGGCGGGGGTGCCCGAGGGCGTCGGCACGGCCGGCGGCGCGCTCGGCCCCGGTCCGGCGGCCTGGCCGCCCGACTGCGTGCCACCGCTCGGCGTTCCCGCCGGGGTCCCGCCGGGCGTCCCGGCCGGGGGCTGCGCCGGCGGCGTCGCCGTCCCGGCCGCCGGGGTGGCGGCGTACAGCTCGACGCCCCAGAGCGAGTAGCCGTACTTGGTGGCCCGGGCCACGCCCTGCATCCGCAGGAACTTCGCGCCCGGCGCGTCGAACCGCACCTTCTCGTTGCCGCCCGCGCCGTTCTCCACCGTCGCGACGGTGGTCCAGGAGCGGCCGTCCGCCGAGGCCTGGATCTTGTACGACGAGGCGTACGCGGCCTGCCAGTGCAGCACCGCCGAGCCCAGATGGGTGGCCTCCGGCAGCTCCAGCTGGACCCAGGCGTCGTCGGCCGCCGGCGAGGACCAGCGGCTCTTCGGGTCCTGGTCGGCCACCGCCGAGGCCGGGAAGCCCGGCGTCTCGTCGGCCGAGGAGGTGGCCTGCGCGGTGATCGCCAGGTCGGGACCGCCGGTCGGCGGCACCACGTGCACCTGGAGCACCTGGCGCACGGTGGTCTGCCCGGCCGCGAACACCACCGGCACCTGGTACGTCCCGGACGGCGTCTCCGGCCCGGCGGTGACCAGCAGCGGCACCCCGACCCTCCCGCCGCGCGGCACGCTCACCCCGGTCACCGGCGCCACGGTCAGCCCCTTGGCGACCGCCGGCACCTCGGTGCGCAGCTCCCCGGTGACGCCCTCCGGCCGCCCGGCCTCGACGATCGCCCGGGCCTGCGCCGGCGCGGCCTCCCCGATCACCGCGTCCACCGAGGGGTCGGCCAGGCTCAGCCGGGCCGCCGGGGCGTCCGCGTACCAGGGGATCACCTGGTTGACCACGGGCGGCTCCCCGCCCGGCTTCCAGGCCAGCCGGAAGGCGTCGGCGGGCAGGCCGCCGGCCGACAGCTCGTTCCAGCCCGGCTGCACGGTGCCGATCTCGGTCCAGGAGCCGTCCGGGTGCCGCACCGCGACGGTGGCCGAGGCCCGCACGCCCGGATCGGTCAGGACGGTGAGGCGGTCCAGCGGCCGGGCGGCGCCCAGTTCGACGGTGAGCGGCTCGTCCGAGGCGGTCGGCGCGGTGGCCGCCCGGTAGGCGGTGTCCGGGTTGCCGTCCAGCACCGCGGCGGCCGAGGAGCCGGGCAGCGCGGCCGGGCCGCCGGAGACGCTGGCCGGCAGCTCGTCCGGCGCGGTCACCGAGAACTCGCGCACCGCGACCGCGGTCTTCTGCGCGGCCGTGGCCCGCAGCCGGACCGCCCGGACGACCGTCCCGGCGGGCAGCTGCGCGGAGACCGACTTCTGGTTCTTCACCGGGGCCAGCTTCTTCCAGCCGCCCTCGCCGGTGGAGTACTCCAGCACGCCCTCGCGGAGGTAGTCGTCGAGCGCGCTCTGGCCGTCCGGGCCGGTGCCCCAGGAGCCCATCAGCACGGTCACGCTGCCGACCGGCCGCCCGTCACCGAGATCCAGGCCGACCGAGTCGCCCGCCTGCGGCGGCGCCGAGCTCCAGTAGAAGGTGTCGGCGACGCCGTCGGCCATCAGCGCCGGCAGGTGGTCGTGCGCGGTGCCCATCGTGGTGGTCGGCGTGATGCCGCCGCCCTGCACGCCGGCCCAGGTGTCGGCGGCCCGCAGCGCCCGCTCCAGGAACGGGCCGAGCACGCCCGCGCCGACCGTCGCCGGGCTCTGGCCGAGCTGCTCGCGCAGCTTGTTCAGCTCCACCCGGGCCTTCCAGGCGGCCCCGCCGTCCCCGCCGCGCTGCGCCAGCAGCATGTCCAGGGCGGCCTGCCCGCCGAGCCCGTAGTCGCGCAGCGGCGCCAGCCAGGACGCCGCCTCGGCGGCCAGCTCGGCGGTCGCCGGGGCGGCGGCCAGGGCCTGCTGGGCACCCGCCATCGCGGCGAAGGCCTCCCGCAGCGGGGCGGCCGCCTCGATCAGCTTCGCCAGGTCGGGCGTGGCGCCCGAGGTCGGCTCGGCGGTCGCCCAGAACCGGTCCAGCAGCGGCAGCAGGTAGCCGGACTCCTGCTTGGCCAGCGGCGAGGACACGCTGTTGCCGGCCAGCGCGGTGACCGCCGGCAGGGTCTCCCCGGTGGGCGTCGCCGTCGCGCCGGTCGGGCCGGCCAGCGAGCGCAGCGCCGCCCGCCAGGAGTCCTCCGGCTTGTAGCCGCCCGGGTTCCAGGCGAAGTCCCCGGCCGTGGCGAGCGCGATCCGGGAGGCGACCGGCTGGCGCATCGCGCCGGTCAGCATGACGGCCGAGCGCGTCGCCACCTCGCTGTCGCGGCCGGTGTAGGCGCCCAGGAAGAGCCGGTCCGGGGTGGCGTCGTTGACCGGGTAGTTGTCCATGGTGACCAGCGGGTGCCGGTACAGGTCCGCGGTGTCGCCGACCTGCGTGCCGGTGATCCGCTCCGGGATCACCCCGACCCCGCTCCAGGCCACCTGCACGGCCGAGGGCAGCGCGGCGGCCAGCGCCGTCCGGTACGGGGTGGCGCCCTGCTGGTGGTACTCGGTGGGGACCACCGACAGCGGCGCCAGGCCCGGGTTCCGCGCGACCAGCCGGTCCTGCACCTTGGCCGCCAGCTCGGCCTGCGCCTTGGCGGCGGCGGCCGGGCCGGTGCCGTACTTGGCCCGGTCGTCGGAGCAGTGCCACTCGTCGTAGGAGACGTCCAGGAACTGCAGCTGGAACGCGGTGAAGCCGAGCCCGCGCAGCCCGTCGAGCTTGGCGACCAGGGCGTCCGCGTCCTTGCCCGAGCTGTAGCAGAAGGACTGGCCGGGGTCGATCGCGTAGCCGAGCGTGACGTGGTTGCGCCCGGCGCGGGCGGCCAGCGCGCGCAGGTCGGCGGCCTTCGCCTCCGGGTAGGCGTCCCGCCAGCGGGCCGTGCGGTACGGGTCGTCGCCCGGGGCGTAGAGGTAGAGGTTCTGCTTGGAGCGGCCGAGGAAGTCCAGTTGGTCCAGCCGCTGCTGCTGGGTCCACGGGGTGCCGTAGAACGCCTCGGCGGTGCCGCGCGCCGGGGCGCCGGACGGCCAGTCGCGCAGGGTGATCCCGGGCAGGCCGAGGCCCGCCGCGCCCGGTGCCTGGCCCTGCTCGGCCGGGACGGCGGCCAGCAGCTGGCGCAGCGACTGGGCCGCGTAGAAGGTGCCGGCCGCGTCGGTGCCGGCCAGCACGACCGCGCCGTAGCTGCCGCCGGAGGCCACCGGCAGCTGACCGGCCGCCAGGACGTAGCCGCCGGCGGGCATGCCGGCCGTGCCCGGGGCCGCGGTGTCCTTGCCGCCGGCCGCGACGGCCAGCTCGCGCAGGACCCGGTCGGTCGCGCCGCCCGCGCCCTCGGCGGGGCCGCCGACGTACACCACCAGCGAGCCGGCGACCGGCGCGGGGGGCTGGGACAGCGGGTTCACGGTGGCCGCCCCGGCGACGCCGAGGATCTCGTGCACCGCGGCGACCGCGCCGTGGTCCGCCTTCGGCGCGACGACCAGGGAGACGGTGCCCGGCACGGTCACCGGCTTGCCGGCCACCGTCCGCTCCTGCGGGCGGGGGAAGACCTGCGGGTCGCTCACACTGCCGAGCGGGGTCTGCGGGGCGCTGTTCGCGGTGCTCACCACGTCCGGCCCGGGCGTGAACCCGGGCGCCTGCGCGTACGCGGCCGGGCCGCTCACCAGCAGTCCGCCGACCACGGCCGCCGCCGACAGGGTGGCCGCCACCTGGAGGGTGCGCCGGCTCGGTGCCCCGGGCCGGGCGGCCAGCGCGCGCTCGGTCCGGACGGAGCGGAGCAGCGGTTCGGTGCCCTTGAGGTCCGCGATCAGCCGGTCCGCCGTCCGCGGCGCCAGTTGACGGCACGTCCGCGCGGTGGCCCGCCGTGCCGCGAGGGCCGCCGGGTGCTGCAGCACCTCGCGCAGCGCCGGACTCTGCTCCAGCTGCTGGCGGAACCGCCGGCCGGCCACCTCGGACACTCGGGCTTGCACAGGAGCCTCCTCGCCAGGCCGGAACCACATCGCGGCACAGCCCACCAGCTACGTTTCCCGGTGTCAACGCCGTCGACGGGTATGCCGATATTGTCCGATTTGACCAGGACTTAAGGCTCCCTTCATGCGCCCCGCCCCGCCTCCGGAACACCCGCTCCCGCACCTCCCACCCCATCGGCCGTGTGTGTCGCGCCGGGTCACCGGGCCGTCACCCGGGTAGGACTGTGGCTGTCCTGACTGGGCGTTGCCGAGACATCGCAGGAGCCGCGAGTGGCCGCTTATCTCGACCGTGACGGAGCCGACGGACCGGACGTGCCGGCGCAGGACGCGCCGCCGCCCCCGCCCGAGCTGGTGGCCCTGGCGCAGGCCCACGGGGTGGACACCCGCACCGGCCCCGGGGGCGTGCCGGCCGGCGCCCGCACGCTGGTCGCCGTGCTCGCCGCGCTCGGCGTGGACGCGGCCACCCCCGACGCCGCCCGCGCGGCGCTCGCCCGGCACCGGGCCGGGCAGCGCACCCGGCTGCTGCCCCCGACCGTCGTGGCCCGGGCCGGCCGCCGCACCGCGCTCGACCTCCCCGCCGACACCCGGCTCGCCGTCGCCCTGGAGCAGGGCGGCCGCTGGGAGCTCCCGCGCGGCCACGCCCACTGGCTGCCCGACGACCTCCCGCCCGGCCGGCACACCCTGCACGCCGAACTCCCCGGCCGCCCCGCCGCCACCGCCCACCTGATCGTCGCCCCCGCGCGCCTGCCCGCCCTCCCCGGCCGCGGCTGGGGCTTCCTCGCCCAGCTGTACTCGGTCCTCTCCGACCGCTCCTGGGGCATGGGCGACCTCGCCGACCTCGCCGACCTCGCCACCTGGGCGGGCTCGCTGGGCGCCGGCTTCCTCCAGATCAACCCGCTGCACGCCGCCCTGCCCGCCGTCCCCTCCGACCCGTCCCCCTACCGCCCCTCCTCCCGCCGCTTCGCCGACCCGGTCCACCTGCGGGTCGAGGAGGTCCCCGAGTACGCCTATCTGACCGGCGGGCCCCGCGCCGAGGCGGACGCGCTGCTGGTCCGCGCCGCCCGGCTGCGCTCCGAGGTGCTGGAGCACGACGGCCTCATCGACCGCGACGAGGTCTGGGCCCTCAAGCGCCGCGCGCTGGAGCTGCTGCACGCCGAGCACCGGCGGCACGCGGCCCGGCACGGCGCCGTCCGCACCGCCGCGTTCGACGCCTACCGGGCCCGCGAGGGCGAGTGGCTGGAGCGGTACGCGGTGTGGACCGCCCTCGCCGAGCGCCACGGCGCCGACCACCACCGCTGGCCGAAGGGCCTGCGCCACCCCGACTCCCCGCACGTGCGGCACGAGGCCGCCGAGCTCGCCGACCGGGTCGACCTCCACCGCTGGCTGGCCTGGCAGACCGACCTCCAGCTCGGCCGCGCGCAGCAGGCCGCCCGCACCGCCGGGATGCCGGTCGGCCTGGTGCACGACCTCGCCGTCGGCGTCCACCCGGACGGCGCCGACGCCTGGGCGCTCCAGGACGTGCTCGCCGCCGGCATCTCGGTCGGCGCGCCCCCGGACGCCTTCAACGCGCACGGCCAGGACTGGGGCCTGCCGCCCTGGCGCCCGGACGCGCTGGCCGCCGCCGGCTACGCGCCCTTCGCCGAGCTGATCCGCTCCGCCGCCCGGCACGCCGGCGCGCTGCGGATCGACCACGTGATGGGCCTCTTCCGACTCTGGTGGGTGCCGGCCGGGCACGCGCCGACCGAGGGCGTGTACGTCCGCTACGACGCCGAGGCGATGCTCGCCGTGCTCGCCCTGGAGGCGCACCGGGCCGGCGCCGCGGTGGTCGGCGAGGACCTCGGCACCGTGGAGCCCGGGGTCCGCGAGGAGCTCGCGGCGCGCGGGGTGCTCGGCACCTCGGTGCTCTGGTTCGAGCGGGACTGGCAGGCCGGCGGCGGGATCCTGCCGCCGGAGCGGTGGCGGGCGGGCAGCCTCGCCACCCTGACCACGCACGACCTGCCGTCCACCGCCGCCCGGCTCTCCGGCGAGCACGTGGAGCTGCGCCACCGGCTGGGCCTGCTGGCCCGCCCGCTGGGCGAGGAGCAGGCGCAGGCCGCCGCCGAGCTGGCCGACTGGCACGCCGAGCTGGTCCGGCGGGGCCTGCTGGGCGCGGACGAGCCGCTGTCGGCCGTCGCGCTGCACCGCTTCCTGGCCGCCACCCCGGCCGGGCTGGTCGGGGTCTGGCTGCCGGACGTGGTCGGCGACCCGCGTCCGCAGAACCTCCCCGGCACCTGGGACCAGTACCCGAACTGGCGCCTGCCGGTCGCCGACGGCTCGGGCACGCCGGTCACCCTGGACACCCTGGCCGCGGCCCCGGACGTCCGCACCCTCGCCGAGCTGCTGCGCTCCGTGGGCGCCCGGCCGGGCACCGCCGGCGGGCCCGGTCCCGAAAGGCCGACCCCGCCGAGCGGGCCGGCGTAAGTGACGGGTAAGTTGGCACCGTGGACAAGAGGAACGCTTTGCGAGCCGGCGCGGTCACCGCCACGGTCACGCTGATGATGCTGCTGTCGTCGCCCGCCATGGCCCTCACCCGGGACGACGGCGACGACCCGGGTAGCGGCCTGAGCGTCGCCGAGACCCTCGGTCTGTACGTGCTGCTCCCGATCGCGCTCTTCGTGATCATCGGCGGCCTGGCCGCGCTGCCGCTCGGCGGCGGCAAGGACAAGAAGAAGTAGTCGAGGCGCTTCTTCCTCCACCCACGAAGCCCAGCTCAGACCCCGAGGGGGCGCCGGACCAGGTCCGGCGCCCCCTCGGGCGTCTCCGCCCCCCCTCCGTACTCCCGGGTGCTCCCGGAGAGTGCGGAGGGGGGAGCGGGGTCAGCGCTGCGCGGCGGCCCGGTCGGCGGCCTGCGCCTTCAGCGCCCGCTCCACACCGGCCCGCGCCTCGACGACCTGGCGCCGCAGGGCCGGCGCCGGGTCGGCCGAGGCCAGCCACGCGTCGGTGGCGTCCAGCGTGGCCTGCTCGACCAGCAGCGACGGGTACAGACCGACGATGATCTGCTGCGAGATCTCGTGGCTGCGGGTCTCCCAGACGCCCTTCACCGCGGCGAAGTACTTCGCCGCGTACGGCGCGACCAGCGCGCGCTGGTCGGCCTGCTGGAAGCCGCCGATCACCGCGGCCTGCACGTAGTTGGTCAGCTCGTCCGACTCCACCACGGACGCCCAGGCCGCGGCCTTGGCCTCGGCGGTCGGCCGGGCCGCCCGGCAGCTGGCCGCGTGCTCCTGGCCGGCCGCGGTGTTGTCGCGGGCCAGCTCGGCCGCGATCTCGGCCTCGTCGGCCCGGCCGGTGGCGGCGAGCCGGTTCAGCAGGGTCCAGCGCAGCTCGGTGTCCACGGCCAGGCCGGGGATCTCGGCGGTGCCGTCCAGCAGCCCGGCGAGCAGGCCGAGCTGACCGTCGGTGCGGGCGACACCGGACAGGGTCCGCGCCCAGGCGAGCTGGTGGTCGCTGCCCGGCTCGGCGGCGCGCAGCGCCTCCTCGGCGGCCTCGGCCCAGCGGGCCAGGCCCTGCTCGCGCCAGGCCGGGTCCGCGTAGGCGTCCAGCGCCAGCTTGACCTGGCGGTGCACCGACTGGACCACGCCGATGTCGCTCTCGCCCGGCAGGCCGGAGAGGGCGAGCGTGAGGTAGTCGCGGGCGGCGAGCTCGCCGTCGCGGGTCATGTCCCAGGCCGAGGCCCAGCACAGCGCGCGCGGCAGCGCGTCGGTGAAGCCGCCGAGGTGCTCGGTGACCACGGCCAGCGAGTCCTCGTCCAGCCGGACCTTGGCGTAGGACAGGTCGTCGTCGTTCAGCAGGATCACGGCCGGGCGGTGCCGGCCGACCAGCTGCGGCACCTCGGTGCGCGGGCCGTCGACGTCCAGCTCGATCCGGTCGGTGCGCACCAGCGCGCCGTCGGCCAGCTCGTACAGGCCGACGGCGATCCGGTGCGGGCGCAGCACGGCCTCGCCCTTGGCGCCGGCCGGGAGCGCCGGGGCGTCCTGCAGCACGGCGAAGGACTCGATCTCGCCGTCGCCGTTCAGGGTCAGCGCGGGCCGCAGCACGTTGATGCCGGCGGTCTCCAGCCAAGCGGCGGACCAGGCCTTGAGGTCGCGGCCGCTGGCCTCCTCCAGCGCGCCGAGCAGGTCGCCGAGCCGGGTGTTGCCCCAGGCGTGGCGCTTGAAGTAGGCGCGCACGCCCTCGAAGAAGGCGTCCTGGCCGACGTAGGCCACCAACTGCTTGAGCACCGAGGCGCCCTTGGCGTAGGTGATGCCGTCGAAGTTGACCTGGACGTCCTCCAGGTCGTTGATGTCGGCCATGATCGGGTGGGTGGACGGCAGCTGGTCCTGCCGGTACGCCCAGGTCTTCATCTGGTTGGCGAAGGTGGTCCAGGAGTTGGGCCACCGCGAGTCGGGCGCCTCGGCCTGGCAGACCGCCTCGGCGTAGGTGGCGAACGACTCGTTCAGCCAGAGGTCGTTCCACCACTCCATGGTGACGAGGTTGCCGAACCACATGTGGGCCAGCTCGTGCAGGATCGTCGCGGCGCGGGCCTCGTACGCGGCGTCGGTCACCTTGGACCGGAACACGTACTGGTCGCGCAGGGTGACGGCGCCCGCGTTCTCCATCGCGCCGGCGTTGAACTCCGGCACGAACAGCTGGTCGTACTTGGGGAACGGGTAGGGGAAGTCGAACTTCTCCTGGAAGTAGTCGAAGCCCTGCTTGGTGACCTCGAAGATCGCCTCGGCGTCCAGGAACTCGCGCAGCGAGGGCCGGCAGTAGATGCCCAGCGGCACCTTCTGCTCGCCGCTCTCGTAGGCGTCGAAGACCCCGACGTAGGGGCCCGCGATGAGCGCGGTGATGTACGAGGAGATCCGGCCGGTCGGGGCGAAGCGCCAGACCCGGGTGTCCCCCTCGCCCTCCGGCTCGGGGGTGGGCGAGTTGGAGACCACGCTCCAGCCGGCCGGCGCGGTCACGGTGAAGGTGAACGCGGCCTTGAGGTCGGGCTGCTCGAAGTTGGCGAAGACCCGGCGGGCGTCCGGCACCTCGAACTGGGTGTAGAGGTAGGTCTCGCCGTCGACCGGGTCGACGAACCGGTGCAGGCCCTCGCCGGTGTTGGTGTAGGCGCAGTTGGCGACGACGCGCAGCTCGTTCTCGGCGGCGAGGCCCGGCAGCGCGATCCGGCTGTCGGCGAAGCCGGCGGTGTCGAGCCGCTCGCCGTTGAGGACGATCTCCTCGACGCCCGGGGCGACCAGGTCGATGAAGCTGGCCTCGCCCGGGGTGGTGGCGGTGAACCGGACCACGGTGGTGGACCGGAACGTGCCCCCCTCTCGGGCCGAGCTCAGGTCGAGCTCGATGTCGTACGCGTCCACGTGCAGGAGGTCGGCCCGGGTGCGGGCCTCCTCGCGGGTCAGGTTGGTGCCGGGCACTCGCTGGACTCCTTCGTCAGGCTGATGTCTGGCATCCTGCCATGCCCGCCCGCCGGGTCCGCCGGAATGTGCCCGGATACGGGACGGGCGGGGCGGCAGGGGCCGACGAGCCCCTGCCGCCCCGCCCGCGGCGCCGCTACTTCTTGACGTACTTGAACACGGGGGAGTCGAAGCTGCCCCGGGAGAACCCGTACAGCGACCCGTCCGAGTTCATGACGAACTCGTTGGTGCTCATGCCGATGTTGAAGGAGGAGCTCTTGCCGACGGTGAGGTTGCCGAGCTCGCTCACCGCGCCGTCGGCGGGGGCGAGCGTCACCAGCTTGGCGTCGTTGCCGTAGCCCATGTCCAGGATCGCCCGGACCTTGCCCTCCTTGTCGGTGCCGGAGACCAGCCGCAGGCCGTCCTTGGCCTTGCCGTCGGTCGACCAGAGCCGCTTGCCGGTGTTCAGGTCGTACGCGTTGATCGCCGGCTTGCTCGGGTTGGTCTGCACGTACAGGGTGGTGCCGCTGACCACGCTCTGGGTGAAGGCGTCGGCCAGGCCGCTGAGCCGCAGGGTGTCGTAGCCGGGCTCCTTGACGGGCATCTGGGTGCCCGGCTTGTTGGTCTTGTCGAACGGCAGCACGTAGTCGCCGTTCGCGCCGCTGGACATCGACAGCACGAGCGGCTGGTCGGAGAGGACCTTGTCGACCCGCTCGATGCTGCCGGACAGGGTGATCGGCGCGGGCGAGGCGACCTTGCCGGTCTCCGTCTCGACGATCACCAGCTGTGACTTGACGGTGGTGTTGAGGCCGTAGCAGCGGTCGGTGACCACGATCTGCGTGCCGGCGGCGGTGCCGTAGACGCTGCAGTCCTTCTCACGCGGCTGGAAGGCCCAGACCGCGGAGCCGTCGGCGACGTTCACCGCGGCGGCGGTGTTGGCGCCGATGCCGACGACCTTGTCGGTGATGCTCAGGCTGGGGGAGGACATCCGGCTCTGCCCGACCTTGACCGTCCACGACAGCTTGCCCGTGGTGAGGTCGACGGCGGCGATGGTGGAGCAGTCGCTGTCACCGGTGTTCAGCGAGACCGCGGCGATGTGGTTGGAGTTGGCGCTGTACGAGGCGGTGCAGAACTCCTTGGCACCGGCCGGCACCGGGATGCTCCAGGCCTCCTTGCCGTCGGAGGTGTTGACGGCGCGGATGCCGGTGGTGTCGGCGCGCACCGCGACCTTCTCGGCGCCCCAGATGGCGAGCAGCCGGGTGGTGCCGCTGACCGAGCTGGCCGGCTTGTCGGCCGCCCAGGCCAGGTTGTAGGCGCCGGCCTTGCCGCCGCCCCCGCCGCCGGCGGTGCCGCCGCTGGTCGACGGCGAGGGGCTGGTGCTGCCGCCGGTGTCCGGCGAGGCCCCGCCGGTGACCGCGCCGGTGGCGCCGCCGGAGGCGGCCGGCGGGTCGTCCTTCTTCTTGTTGTCGTCGGTGAACAGCACGACCAGGCCGGCCACGATGGCGATCGCCAGCACGCCGCCGATGGCGCCGCCCCAGACCAGCACGGGGTTGCGCTGCTTGGGCGGGGCGGGCACCGGGGCTCCGGGGAAGCCGTAGCCGCCCTGCTGCGGGTAGCCGTACCCGCCGGCGCCGCCGTCGGCGGGCGGCGCGGCGGGGTAGCCGTACGGCGGCTGGCCGGCGGCGGGGGCCCCGAACTGCTGCTGGCCGGGTGCCGGGTCGTAGGGGCCGACCGGCGCCGGTCCCTGCGCGGGGAAGGCGGGGGCGGTGGGCGCGTAGGCGTACCCGCCCGGTGCCGCGGCGGGCGGGGCCGGCGGAGCGGCGGGTGGCGCGGCCGGGGCCGGTGGAGCGGCCTGACCGGGGACCGCCGCCCCGTCGAGCTGTGTCTGCTGGTCCGCCACGGCCGCCGGGTCGACGCCGCCCGGCTTGCGCCCGAGCGAGACGCCCCGGTTGTCCGGACCGCCGCCGGGAGCTTCGCCAGCTCCCGCCATCGGGTGATCCCCTGCCATCTGATGCCCCGTCATGTCTGGACGCGTCCCGGGCTCGGTGCACATCAGTGACCGGCGGGACGGGTGAGATTGGGCACCATCGTACGGGGGGTCGATTTTCGGACGGGCGGCGGAACCCCGGCCCCCGGCCGCCCCCGTGCCGACCTGGGCCGATGTCAGGCCCCGCACACCCCCTCCGACCTGGCCCGGAACCCCGCGCACCCGCTTCGGGGAATCCGGCGCCACACACCGTCCCTTCGCGTTCCCTCCCCTGTGCCTTCACCTTCCGCCAGGCCTGAGGGCCTGGCGCCAGACTCCCGCCTGCCGTGCGGCGTCTGGGCACGCACGCCCCCAGCCTCCGGCCGGGAGGTACCCCCACGCCGCGTTGTCGTCGGTCGCCGATGGCCCCCAGCCTTCGGCCGGGAGGTGCCCCCACCGCATGGACTCCCTCCTCCGCCTTGCGATGCACGCACCCAGACGCCGCACGGCCCGCCCTTCGGGCGGACGACGGGAGTCTGACGCCAGGCCCTAGGCTTCAGGACTTGAAAGGGGACGCCCGGCGGAGGGGTCCCCACGCCCTTGGGAGGGTGGAATCATGTCGACGGACACTCCGGGCTCGCAGTCCTCGCTGCACCGGGCCAACCTGGAGCGGGTGCTCCGGGCGGTGCGGATGGCCGGCTCGCTGACCCAGGCCGAGATCGCCCGCGGTACCGGCCTCTCGGCGGCCACCGTGTCCAACATCGTCCGGGAACTGAAGGAGAGCGGCACCGTCGTGGTGGCCGACACCTCCGCCGGCGGCCGGCGCGCCCGCAGCGTCTCCCTCAGCGGGGACGCGGGCATCGTGGTGGGGATCGATTTCGGCCACACCCATCTCAGGGTCGCCGTCGGCAACCTCGCCCACCGGGTGCTCGCCGAGGAGAGCGCCCCGATGGACGTCGACGTCTCCGCGGCCCAGGGCTTCGAGCGGGCCGAGGCGCTGGTCGAGCGGCTGCTCGCGGAGGCCGGCTTCCGGTCCGACAAGGTGATCGGCGTGGGCCTCGGCGTCCCCGGCCCGATCGACGTGGAGACCGGCGCGCTGGGCTCCACCGCGATCCTGCCGGGCTGGACGGGCATCGCTCCCGGCCGTGAGCTGGCCGAGCGGCTCGGCCTGCCGGTGCACGTCGACAACGACGCCAACCTCGGCGCGCTGGGCGAGCTGGTCTGGGGCGCCGGCCGGGGCCTGAGCGACCTCGCCTACATCAAGGTCGCCAGCGGCGTCGGCGCCGGCCTGGTGGTCAACGGACAGATCTACCGGGGGCCGGGCGGCACCGCGGGCGAGATCGGCCACATCACCCTGGACGAGGCCGGCCCGGTCTGCCGCTGCGGCAACCGCGGCTGCCTGGAGACCTTCGTCGGCTCCCGCTACCTCCTGAACCTGCTCACCCCCACCCTCGGCACCGGGCTCACCCTGCCCCGGGTGGTGGAGCTGGCCCGCGAGGGCGACCTCGGCTGCCGCCGGGTGATCGCCGACGCCGGCCGGCAGATCGGCACCGGCGTGGCCACCCTGTGCAACCTGCTCAACCCGCGCCGGGTGATCCTCGGCGGCGACCTCGCCGACGCCGGTGAGCTGGTGCTCGCGCCGATCCGCGACTCGGTGGCCCGCTACGCGATCCCCAGCGCCGCCCGCCAGCTCTCGGTGGTCCCGGGCACCCTGGGCGGCCGCGCCGAGGTCCTGGGCGCGCTCGCGCTGGTGATGAGCGAGGCGGGCGACTCCAGCGCCCTCGCGGTCGCCCGGCCCTGACCGCCGCCGCCCGGTCCTGACCGCCGCCGCCCGCCGCTCGTCCGCCCCGCGGCCGGGCGCGCCGACACGCCGGTTTTTCTCGTTCACTCGAAAGAGTGACCGTCGAGGTGGCTGGCGCGTACCGGCCGTCGACACCGGACGCCCCGCCCGGTGTTCGGTAGGCGGACATTAGACTCGACCGGTCGACACCGGGCAGCGACGCCCGTCGGGCCCCCGCGGTCCGCGAACACTGAACGAGGAGGAACGGGTGGCCCTGCTGACCCGCATTCGGGGACCGCGCGATCTCGACCGGCTCACGCCCGGACAGCTGGCCGCCCTGGCCCAGGAGATCCGGACCTTCCTGGTGACCGAGGTCTCCAAGACGGGCGGCCACCTCGGCCCGAACCTCGGCGTGGTGGAGCTCACCATCGCGCTGCACAAGGTCTTCGACTCCCCGCGCGACCGGATCCTCTTCGACACCGGCCACCAGAGCTACGTCCACAAGCTGCTCACCGGCCGCCAGGACTTCTCCCGGCTGCGCACCAAGGGCGGCCTGTCCGGCTACCCGTCGCGCGCCGAGTCCGAGCACGACGTGATCGAGAACTCGCACGCCTCCACCGTCCTCTCCTACGCGGACGGCCTGGCCAAGGCCAACCAGCTGCTCGGGAAGAACGACCCGGTGGTGGCCGTGATCGGCGACGGCGCGCTGACCGGCGGCATGGCCTGGGAGGCGCTCAACAACATCGCCGACGCCAAGGACCGCCCGGTCGTCATCGTCGTCAACGACAACGAGCGCTCCTACTCGCCCACCATCGGCGGCATGGCCAACCACCTCGCCACCCTGCGCACCACCCAGGGCTACGAGCGCTTCCTGTCCTGGGGCAAGGACGCGCTGCAGCGCACCCCGGTGGTCGGCCAGCAGCTCTTCGAGACCCTGCACGGCGCCAAGAAGGGCCTGAAGGACTTCATCGCCCCGCAGGGCATGTTCGAGGACCTCGGCCTCAAGTACATCGGCCCGATCGACGGCCACGACCTCACCGCCCTGGAGTCCGCGCTCACCAAGGCGCGCGGCTTCGGCGGCCCGGTGATCGTGCACTGCCTCACCGAGAAGGGCCGCGGCTACCACGCCGCCGAGAACAACGACGAGGACCGCTTCCACGCGGTCGGCGTGATCCACCCGGAGACCGGCCTGCCGATCAAGAGCTCCGGCAAGGACTGGACCTCGGTCTTCGCCGAGGAGATGGTCGAGCTCGGCCGCGAGCGCGAGGACATCGTCGGCATCACCGCCGCGATGCTCCACCCGGTGGGCCTGGCCCCGTTCGCCGAGGCCTTCCCGGACCGCATCTTCGACGTCGGCATCGCCGAGCAGCACGCCGTCACCAGCGCGGCCGGCCTGGCCACCGGCGGCCTGCACCCGGTCTTCGCGGTCTACGCGACCTTCCTCAACCGGGCCTTCGACCAGGTGCTGATGGACGTCGCCCTGCACAAGCTGGGCGTCACCTTCGTGCTGGACCGCTCCGGCGTCACCGGCAACGACGGCGCCTCCCACAACGGCATGTGGGACATGTCGATCCTGCAGGTCGTCCCCGGCCTGCGGCTCGCCGCCCCGCGCGACGCCGACCAGCTCCGCGCCCAGCTGCGCGAGGCCGTCGAGGTCCAGGACGCCCCGACCGTGGTGCGCTACTCCAAGGGCTCGGTCGGCCCGGCCGTCCCGGCGGTCGGCAAGGTCGGCGGCATGGACCTGCTGCGCGCGGCCGTGCCCGACTCCCTCGGGGAGGCCGAGGAGGGCCGCCGGGCCGATGTGCTGATCGTCTCGGTCGGCGCGCTCGCCCCGATGTGCCTGGAGGTGGCCGACCTGCTGGCCGCCCAGGGCATCAGCTCGACCGTGGTGGACCCGCGCTGGGTCAAGCCGGTCGACCGGGCGCTGCCGGGCCTGGCCGCCGAGCACCGGGTGGTCGTCACCGTCGAGGACAACGGCCGGGTCGGCGGCGTCGGCGCGGCGGTCGCCCAGGCGCTGCGCGACGCGGACGTGGACCTGCCGCTGCGCGACTTCGGCATCCCGCAGGAGTTCCTGGACCACGCCTCGCGGCCCGAGATCCTCGCCGAGATCGGCCTCACCGCCCCGGACATCGCCCGCCAGGTGACCGCCCTGGTCTCCCGCCTCGACGTGGCCGTGGAGGCCTGAGGGCCGCCGCCCGCCGCCTCGCCCGGGCCGTTGTGTGACAGCTCTGTACCAGTCGCACCGGCCCGGGGCCGATAATCGCACCAAAGGCGGGACCGGCGCTGCCCGCGCCGATCCCGCCCGGTAGGTTGTCATCGTGCCGACCCCCACCCGATCCCGCCTGACCGCGCTCGCCGAGCGCCTGCCCCTGGGGGTACCCCCGGCCACCGGCTGGGAGCGTGTGAGGACCGGCTACTGGACGCGGCTGGTGCCGCTGCTGGCCCTGGTGGCCCTGCTCACCCACCTGCCGTCCTTCGTCCGCCCGGTGTGGAGCCCCGACGAGGGCTTCCTGGCCACCCAGGCCCGGATGCTCGCCGACGGAGGCGTGCTCTACGACACCGTGGTGGACCGCAAGCCGCCGCTGCTGCCCTGGCTCTACCAGGCCTGCTTCGCCGTCTTCGGCTCCGCCTCGCTCTGGCCGCTGCGCACCCTGGCGGTGGTCGCCCACCTGGTCACCGCGATCCTGCTGGCCTCGATCGCCCGCGGCCGCTGGGGCGACCGGGCCGGCGTCGGCGCGGGGCTGCTCTACCTGCTGGTCTCCATCGGGCTCTCCCCGGAGGACACCCAGGCGGCGACCTTCGAGGTCTTCATGCTGCCCGCCATGGTGGCCGCCTTCCGCTACGCCGAGCGCCGCCGCTGGCTGGCCGCCGGCATCGCGGTGGCGCTCTGCTCGCTGACCAAGCAGACCGGCGGCGCGGTGCTGCTGCCGGTGCTCTGGATGCTCTACCAGGACGCCCGCCGGCGCGGCGTGCGCTGGGTCCCCGCCCTGCTCAAGATCGGCTTCGGCTTCACCCTGCCGATAGCGCTGGTCGCGGTGATCCTCACCAAACCCAAGGGCTTCCTGTTCTGGGTGGTCACCGGCAGCGGCGACTACGCCACGGTCGGCGGCGCCTGGCTGCAGATGCTCGGCCGGGCGCTCGGCAACTCGGCGATCCTGATCGGCGCCGGCCTGGGCTTCCTGCTGCCGGTGGGCCGCCGGCTCTGGCTGAAGCACCGGCACCGCCCGCTGCCGGTCGCCGGCGAGGAGCACGGCTCCACCACCGACCTGTGGACGTGGCTGCTCTCCTCGGTCGTCGCGGTCAGCATGGGCTTCCACTTCTTCGGCCACTACTACCTCCAGCTGATGCCGCCGCTGGTGCTGCTGGGGACCGGGGCGATCGCCACCTCGGCCGTCCGCTGGAAGCCGGTGCTGGCGTACACGACGGCCGCCGCCACCTTCTTCTGGGGCCTGGCGCTGGCCTGGCCGGGGGAGCGGCTGGACCGCACCACCGAGGTCGCCACCGCGGTCGCCGCGCAGACCACCCCCAAGGACACCGTGCTGGTCTGGGGCATGCACCCGGAGCTGTACTGGCTCGCCGACCGCAAGCCCGCCACCCGGTACCTCACCGCGGGCTTCCTGACCAACTACAGCGGCGGCAAGGACGGCAGCCCCAACGTCGGCGAGCAGTTCTCGATGGCCGACGCCTGGCAGACCTTCGACCAGGAGATCGCCAAGAGCCTGCCCGAGGTCGTCGTCGACGACTCCGGCCTCGCGCCCTACCAGCCCGGCATGATCCCGAAGATCGAGAACCTGCTGGAGACCCACTACGAGATGGTCGGCGTCTTCGCCGACACCGTCGTCTACCGCCTCAAGCGCTGAGACGGCCTCCCGGGGCCGTCGGACACGCCCCGCGCGCAACGGGAAGGGCCCCGGTGACCGATCGGTCACCGGGGCCCTTCCGCGTTCCTGCTAGGCGGGCACCGAGGCCACACCCGGGGCGAGGAAGCGCTTGCCGTTCACCCGCTCCGAGACGCCCTCGCGGTCCAGGTACGGGGTGATCCCGCCCAGGTGGAAGGGCCAGCCGGCGCCGGTGATCATGCAGAGGTCGATGTCCTGCGCCTCGGCGACGACACCCTCCTCCAGCATCAGGCCGATCTCCTGGGCGACGGCCTCCAGGGCGCGGCCGAGGACCTGCTCCTCGGTCAGCACGGTGTCGCCGAAGGAGAGCAGCTCCAGCACCTCGGGGTCGAGGACCTGCTTGCCGTCCACCCAGGTGTAGAAGCCGCGCTTGCCGGCCTTGACGACCTTGCCGAGGTTCTCGGAGACGGTGAACCGCTCCGGGAACGCGCCGTGCAGGGTCTCCGAGACGTGCAGGGCGATGGCCGGGCCGACCAGCTCCAGCAGCACGATCGGGGACATCGGCAGGCCGAGCGGCTCGACGCCCTTCTCGACGGTGGCGATCGGGGTGCCCTCGTCGATGATGTTCTGGATCTCGCCCATGAAGCGGGTCAGGATCCGGTTGACCACGAACGCCGGGGCGTCCTTGACCAGCACCGAGGTCTTCTTCAGCTTCTTCGAGACGCCGAAGGCGGTGGCCAGCGAGGCGTCGTCGGTCTTCTCGCCGCGGACGATCTCCAGCAGCGGCAGGATCGCGACCGGGTTGAAGAAGTGGAAGCCGACGACCCGCTCCGGGTGCTTCAGCTTCGAGGCCATCTCGGTGACCGAGAGCGAGGAGGTGTTGGTCGCCAGCACGCAGGTCGGCGAGACCACGTTCTCCAGGTCCGCGAAGACGGTCTGCTTGACGCCCATCTCCTCGAACACGGCCTCGATCACGAAGTCGGCGTCGCCGAAGGCCGCGGCCTTGTCGAGCGAGCCGGAGACCAGGCCCTTGAGGCGGTTGGACTTGTCCTTGCCGATCCGGCCCTTCTCCAGCAGCTTGTCGATCTCGGCGTGGACGTAGCCCACACCCTTGTCGACGCGCTCCTGGTCGATGTCGGTGAGGACCACCGGCACCTCCAGCCGGCGGGCGAACAGCAGCGCCAGCTGCGAGGCCATCAGACCGGCGCCGACGACGCCGACCTTGCCGACCGGGCGGGCCAGCGACTTGTCCGGGGCGCCGACCGGGCGCTTGGCCCGGCGCTGCACCAGGTTGAAGGCGTAGATGCCGCTGCGCAGCTCGCCGCCCATGATGAGGTCGGCCAGGGCCGCGTCCTCGGCGTCGAAGCCGGCCTGCAGGTCCGCGC
Organism: Kitasatospora sp. NPDC056184; assembly: GCF_042268405.1. Taxonomy (NCBI): domain Bacteria; kingdom Bacillati; phylum Actinomycetota; class Actinomycetes; order Kitasatosporales; family Streptomycetaceae; genus Kitasatospora; species Kitasatospora sp. NPDC056184. The sequence goes on from NZ_JBHJUI010000011.1 coordinate 57,092, forward strand.
TGTCGAGCGTCGCGGTCTTGACCTGGGCGATGATGTCCAGCGCCCGGTACGCGGCCGGGGCCGCCCCGTGCACCTTGGCGTCGGCGACCAGCCGGCCCCAGGCGACGGCGTCGTCCCAGGCCTTGCCGCGGTCGATCGCCTCGCGCTCGACGACCAGGTCGCCCTTGAGGACGCGGGCCGCCCAGAGCAGCGACTGCTCCAGGAAGTCGGCCGGCTCGAAGATCGCGTCGGCGATCCCCAGCTCGAACACGTCCTTGCCCTTGAGCTGCTTGTTCTGCGCCATCGAGTTCTCGATGATCACCTTGACGGCCTTGGCCGGGCCGATCAGGTTCGGCAGGATGCTGCAGCCGCCCCAGCCGGGGACCAGGCCGAGGAAGACCTCGGGCAGCGAGAACGCCGGGACGCCCGCCGACACCGTGCGGTAGTCGCAGTGCAGGCCGACCTCGACGCCGCCGCCCATCGCCGCGCCGTTGTAGAAGGCGAAGGTCGGGACGGGCAGCGCGGCGATCCGCTTGAAGACCTCGTGGCCGCCCTTGCCGATGGCCAGCGCGTCCGCGTGCTCCTTGAGCAGCTCGACGCCCTTGAGGTCGGCGCCGACCGCGAAGATGAACGGCTTGCCGGTGATCGCGGCACCGACGACGGCGCCCTCGGCGGCCTCCGCCTCGACCTGGTCCAGCGCCTCGTTCAGCTTGAGCAGCGAGCCCGGGCCGAAGGTGGTCGGCTTGGTGTGGTCGAAGCCGTTGTCCAGGGTGATCAGGGCGAGCCGGCCGGCCTGCAGCGGCAGGTCCAGGTGGCGCACGTGCGCGGTGGTGACGACCTCGCCGGGGAAGAGCTCGGCGGCGCGGGTCAGCAGCTCAGTCGTGGTGCTCATGCTCACTTACCACCCTCGAAGTGGGGGTTCTCCCAGACGATGGTGCCGCCCATGCCGAAGCCGATGCACATCGTGGTGAGGCCGTAGCGGACGTCCGGGCGCTGCTCGAAGCGGCGGGCCAGCTGGTTCATCAGGCGCACGCCGGAGGAGGCCAGCGGGTGGCCGAAGGCGATCGCGCCGCCGTACGGGTTGACCCGCTCGTCGTCGTCCGCGATGCCGTAGTGGTCCAGGAAGGCCAGCACCTGGACGGCGAAGGCCTCGTTGACCTCGAACGCGCCGATGTCGTCGATCGTCAGACCGGCCTTGGCCAGCGCCTTCTCGGTGGCCGGCACCGGGCCGATGCCCATCACCTCGGGCTCGACGCCCGCGAAGGCGTACGAGACCAGGCGCATCCTGACCGGCAGGCCCAGCTCCTCGGCCACGTCCTCGGCGGCCAGCAGCGAGGCGGTGGCGCCGTCGTTGAGACCGGCCGAGTTGCCCGCGGTGATGTTGCCGTGCGGGCGGAACGGGGTCTTGAGCCCCGCCAGGTTCTCCAGCGTGGTGCCCGGGCGCATCGGCTCGTCCACGGTGGCCAGGCCCCAGCCGGTCTCGCCGACCTCGGGGTTGGTGTTGCGGACCGAGATCGGCACCAGGTCGGGCTGGATGTCGCCGTTGGCGTACGCCTTGGCGGCCTTCTCCTGAGAGCGCACGGCGTAGGCGTCGCAGCGCTCCTTGGTCAGGTGCGGGAACCGGTCGTGCAGGTTCTCCGCGGTCATGCCCATGAACAGGGCGGACTCGTCGACCAGCTTCTCGGAGACGAAGCGCGGGTTCGGGTCGACGCCCTCGCCCATCGGGTGGCGGCCCATGTGCTCGACGCCGCCGGCCACGACCACGTCGTACGCGCCGAAGGCGATGCCGCCGGCGGTGGTGGTCACGGCGGTCAGCGCGCCGGCGCACATGCGGTCGATCGCGTAACCGGGGACGGACTTCGGCAGGCCGGACAGCAGCGCGGCGGTGCGGCCGATGGTCAGACCCTGGTCACCGATCTGCGTGGTGGCCGCGATGGCGACCTCGTCGATGCGCTCGACGGGCAGGTTCGGGTTGCGGCGCACGAGCTCCCGGATGCACTTGACGACCAGGTCGTCGGCGCGGGTCTCGTGGTAGATGCCCTTCGGGCCGGCCTTGCCGAACGGGGTGCGGACGCCGTCGACGAAGACGACGTCCCTCACGGTACGAGGCACGGGGGCTCTCCTCCCAGGGACCAACGGTTCAGGTGGGCAGGCTGCCGCTCACCGTCCCACGGGGGGACGCGGGCGGCGCCGCCTGTCGGCCATGCTACCCGTCGGTAACCTCTCTGCCCAGGCCCGGACGCCGCATCACCCGGTGTGTCCCCCGCCACTGTGACTCAAGCGCCCGGACGCGAGCGGGCATGACGAAGGGGACGCCGCCCTCCGCGGGCGACATCCCCTTCTCTCCGCTCGTCCGCCGCTCAGCCCTGCTGCGCCGCCGCGGTCGCCGCCTTGGCGAAGGCGTCCGCCAGCACCGGGGCGACCTGGTCGACCTGCCACTGGCGGGCGCCCAGCCGGCGCAGCGCCGCGGCCACGTTCGCCGCGGAGGCGTCGGCCGGCGGCTCCCAGGACACCCGGCGGACCAGGTCCGGGGTGATCAGGTTCTCGGCGGGCAGGTGGTGCCGCTCGGCCAGCTCGCTGACCGCGGCGCGCGCCCCGCTCAGCCGGGCGGCCGCGACCGGGTCCTTCTCGGCCCAGGCGCGCGGCGGCGGCGGGCCGTCGTGCGGCGCGGCGGCCGGCGGCAGCTGGTTCTCCGGCACCTCCCGCCCGCGCTGGACGGCGGCCAGCCACTGCTCCAGCTGGCGCCGGTGCACCCGCGGCCCGAAGCCCTGGACGGCCTGCAGCGCGGCGATGTTCAGGGGCATGGCCAGCGCGGCGTTGACGATCGCGGCGTCCGACAGGACCCGGCCGGGCGAGACGTCCCGCTCCTGTGCCGTCCGGTCGCGGGCGAGCCACAGCTCGCGCACCACGGCCAGCTGGCGGCGCCGGCGCACCTTGTGCAGCTGCGAGGTGCGGCGCCAGGGGTCGGTCCGCGGGGCCGGGCGGGGGGCGGCGGCGATCGCCGCGAACTCCTCCAGGGCCCAGCCGAGCTTGCTCTGGGCGTCCAGCTCCCGTTCGAGTGCGTCACGCAGCTCGACCAGCACCTCGACGTCCAGAGCGGCGTAGCGCAGCCACGGCTCGGGCAGCGGGCGGGTGGACCAGTCGACCGCGGAGTGCTCCTTGGCCAGGCTCAGCCCGAGCACGCTCTCGGTCATCGGTCCGAGGCCGACCCGGGCGAAGCCGGCGATCCGGCCGGCCAGCTCGGTGTCGAACAGGCGCTGGGGTCTCATGCCCACCTCGGCCAGGCAGGGCAGGTCCTGGGTGGCGGCGTGCACCACCCATTCGGTGTCCGCGAGAACCGCGCCCAGCGCGCCGAGGTCGGGGCAGGCGATCGGGTCGATCAGCGCGGTACCGGCGCCCGCGCGGCGCAGCTGGATGAGGTACGCCCGCTGGCCGTAGCGGTAGCCGGAGGCCCGCTCGGCATCGACGGCGACCGGTCCGGTTCCCGCCGCGAAGGCGGCGATGGTGGCGGCCAGCGCCTGCTCGTCCGCCACGACCGGAGGGATCCCCTCCTTCGGTTCGAGGAGCGGGACCGGGGCTGCTTCTTCTGGGATGGCTGCTACGGCGTCGGTCACTCCCCAAGGGTACGACGGACCCCGCGACCGGGAGTGTTGTCGGACTGGTCAGACCGATGCGGGAGGCGCCGCGGCACCGCCCGGCGGGGGTGTCCGGGTGCTCCCCAGCACGCTGCGGCGGCCCCGGAGGAAACGTTCCTCCAGAGCCGCCGCGGCGGTGGCCGTCTCAGTGGATGATGCCGGTGCGCAGCGCGACGGCGACCATCCCGGCGCGGTCGCCGGTGCCGAGCTTGCGGGCGATCCGGGCGAGGTGGCTCTTCACGGTCAGCGCCGAGAGGCCCATCGCCACGCCGATCGCCTTGTTCGACTGGCCCTCGGCCACCAGCCGCAGCACCTCCACCTCGCGCCCGGACAGCTCGCGGTAGGCGGCCTGCTGCGCGCCCGGCGCACCGTGCGCCCCGGGAGCGCCCGGCGCCCCGTGCACGCCCGGCATGCCCGGCATCCCGGGCCGGCGCATCCGCCCGGCCAGTCCGGCGGCGCCGAGCGGCAGGCCGGGGCGGCCCGGCATGGCCACGTTGGTGCGGGTACCGGTGACGACGTAGCCCTTGACCCCGCCGGCCAGCGCGCTGCGCACGGCGCCGATGTCGTCGGCGGCGGAGAGCGCCAGCCCGTTGGGCCAGCCGGCGGCGCGGGTCTCGGCCAGGATGGTGAGTCCGGAGCCGTCGGGGAGGTGCACGTCGGCGACGCAGATGTCGCGCGGGGTGGAGACCCGGGGACGGGCCTCGGCGATCGAGGACACCTCGATCACGTCCCGGACGCCGAGCGCCCAGAGGTGACGGGTGACGGTGTTTCGGACGCGGGGATCCGCGATGACCACCATGGCGGTGGGCTTGGTCGGGCGGTAGGCGACCACGTTTGCGGGGTGCTCAAGAAGGACCGACACCAGGCCTCCTGCGGGAGTGGCGGACGGAACCCCGAGGGGGCGGTCGGAGTGTTCCGCGTTCGGAAAGGGTCACAGTCTGCTTCGGCAGCATCCGTGCCCGGCTTTAGCGAAAGATCACGATCTAGTGAGTCACAATACGGACAAATCGCGCAGATGACTGATGCGACATGCGTGGAATTCGTACAAAATCGATCAGATCCAGCGCAAACCGGTCAGTTCCGAGCGCGTTGTTGACGGAGAGCCGCACTGAAGTCACACTCTGTCAGCCTTGGGGGTGGCGGGGCGTCCACCGGTGACGCCCCGGCGAGCGCCACTCCTCAGTGCGAACGGGGGCGTCGCCGCGCGGGCATCGGGACCACTCCACCGAGTGACGTGACGTCCGCGGGGGAGTGCGGGGCCGGGGCGGCCGGCGGCAGGCCCGCGCTGATGCAGAGCAGGTCCCCCCAGGCCGCCAGGTGCCGCTCGAAGCGGCCGTCGGCCGGCGTCCAGGACGCCCGGATCTCGATCTCGGTGCTGGAGGCCCGGTCCGCCAGCCCGCCGAAGTACTGCGAGGCGGACAGCGACACCGTGCCGGAGGGCTCCGCGTACCCGGCGCCGTGCGCCTGCAGCGCGTCCAGCAGCCAGGCCCAGCCGACCTCGGAGATCATCGGGTCGCCGGCCATCTCCGGCTCCAGCTCGGCCCGGGTCATGGTGACCACCCGGAAGTCCCCGTTCCAGGCCTCCTGCCCGGCCGGGTCGTGCAGCAGCACCAGCCGGCCGTCGGCCAGCTCCTCGCCGTCCACCTCGACGGCGGCGGTCAGCGCGAAGGCGTGCGGCGCCAGCCGGCGCGGCGCCGGGGCGGGGGAGAGGACGAGCTCGGGGCGCAGCCGGGCCTCGGAGAGCGCCTCCACGGCGGCCCGGAACTCGCTCGGCGCCGCCTCCCGACCCGTTCCGCCACCTGCTCCGCCACCCTGTGCGGGGTGCCCTCCGACCGCTGCCATGACCCGAAGACTAGGTCGAAAAGCCGGGTAATCGCCGCAACTTCTTCCCGCGCGGCGCGCCGGGGCGGCAATCCGGCCAGATCTTGGAGGAACCGACGAGGCCACCGGGGCGGAGGGGCCCGGGCCGCGTGCGAAGATTTGGGCGTGAGCGAGACGACGGCAGACACCCCGGCAGTCCCCCCGACCGGTGCCACCCCCGGTCAGCAGCCCGACGCGCGCCGCGGGGCCGCGTACGACTCGGCGTTCCTCCGCGCCTGCCGGCACGAGCCGGTACCGCACACCCCGGTGTGGTTCATGCGCCAGGCCGGCCGCTCGCTGCCCGAGTACCTGAAGGTCCGCGAGGGCATCCCCATGCTGGAGTCCTGCATGCGGCCCGAGCTGGTCAAGGAGATCACCCTCCAGCCGGTGCGCCGGCACAAGGTGGACGCGGCGATCTTCTTCAGCGACATCGTGGTGCCGCTCAAGGCGATCGGCATCGACGTCGACATCAAGCCCGGCATCGGCCCGGTCATCGCCGATCCGATCCGCACCGCCGAGGACCTCAAGCGGCTGCGCCCGCTGGAGCCGGACGACGTCCCCTACGTCACCGAGGCCGTCGGCCTGCTCGTCGACGAGCTGGGCGGCACCCCGCTGATCGGCTTCGCCGGCGCCCCCTACACGCTGGCCAGCTACCTGGTCGAGGGCGGCCCGTCCAAGAACCACGAGAACACCAAGGCCATGATGTACGGCGCGCCCGAGCTGTGGGCCGCCCTGGTCGACCGGCTGGCCGACATCACCTCCGCCTTCCTCAAGGTCCAGATCGAGGCCGGCGCCTCCGCCGTCCAGCTGTTCGACTCCTGGGTCGGCGCGCTCGCCCCGGACGACTACCGCCGCTCGGTCATGCCGGCCAGCACCAAGGTGTTCGACGCGGTCGCCGGCTACGGCGTGCCGCGGATCCACTTCGGCGTCGGCACCGGCGAGCTGCTCGGCCTGATGGGCCAGGCCGGCGCCGACGTGGTCGGCGTCGACTGGCGGGTCCCGCTGAACGTCGCCGCCGAGCGGGTCGGCCCCGGCAAGGGCCTGCAGGGCAACCTCGACCCGGCGGTGCTGTTCGCGCCGACCAGGGCCGTCGAGACCAAGGCCCGCGAGGTGCTGCACGCCGCCCAGGCGCTCGGCACCAGCGGCCACATCTTCAACCTCGGCCACGGCGTGCTGCCCAGCATGGACCCGGACGCGCTCTCCCGCCTGGTCGCCTTCGTGCACGAGGCCAGCGCCCGCTGACGCCCCGCGACGGCGACGGGCCCCGTCCCGGTTCCCCCGGGCCGGCGCCCGCCGCCGTCGCCGTCGCGCCCGGCGGTCAGGGCGTCCGCCGCTCCTCTCCCGGCTTCTCCTCCTGGCCCTCCTCCTCAGGCTCGCGACCGGTGGAGTCCTCGGCCGGCGGCGGTGCGAAGCCCGGGACCGGCTCCCGGTCCCGACCGGTACGCCCCGCCGCCCGCGTCCACCGGCGGAGGACCACCCGGACCACCGCCGCGATCGGCACCGCGACCAGCAGGAACGGCAGCAGCGCGGCCACCGCCACGAAGAGCCCGCGCACGATCGCGAACAGCACGCGCCAGCCGCCGCCCAGCGCCGAGCCGACCGAGGCCCAGAAGCCGTCGTCCTCCTCCTCCGGGGCCGGTGCGTCGGGCCGGGCGGTCTCCTGCGGGCGCACGTCCAGCGTGATGGTGGACAGCGAGGTCCGCGCCGACAGCTCCTTCACCTGCTTCTGCAGCGACTCCAGGTCCGCCTCCCGGCGGCTCAGCTCGCTCTCCAGACTGACGACCTCGGCCAGCGTCTTCGCCTGCGCCATCAGCGCCCGCACCCGGTCCACGCTCGCCTGCTGGCTCTGCATCCGGCTGTTGACGTCGGCGACCTGCTGGGTCAGGTCCTCCGCCTGGCTGCGCCGGGAGAGCACCTCGCCCAGTCCGGCCAGCTGGTCCAGCGTCTGCTGGAACGCCGCCGACGGCACCTTCACCGTGACCTGGCCGCTCTGCGGAGCGGCGGTCGGCCCGGTGCCGCCGGTGCCGCTCGCCGTCTCGGCCGACACATAGCCGCCCGCGGCGACCGCCAGCCCGCGGGCGCGCGCCAGCGCCTCGTCCACCGTCGCCGTCCGCACCGTCAGCTGCGCCGAGTACGCGATCTGCCGGGCGTCCACCACCGGGGCCGTCCGGGCCGCCGGGTCCTGCCCGGTCTCCGCGGCCTTGGGCGCCGCCGAGGCGGCCGCGCCCGGCACGCCCGGCGCGGAGTCCCCCTTGGCCGCCTCCCCGGCGGCGGCCTGCGCGGGGGCAGCCGCCGCGTTGTCGCGGACACCGCCCTCGCTCGCCGAGCACCCCGCCGCCAGCGCCGCAGCCGCGGCCGCCACCGCCGCCAGCGCCCCCGCTCTTCGCCGTCCTCTTCCCACCTTCGGGCCCTCCCGCGTCGACCGACCGGCGTCCCCGCTCCGGGACGCTCGGACCATTCGACGGGACCAGGCCCGGATCGGATCCGCCCGGTACATCGCGGCTTGGTCACGTCTCGGCCGCGGACCGGACAAGGCGTCAGACCGCCTCCACCGCGATCCCCGCCCGCCGCAGCAGCGCCGCCGTCACCCCGTCCCCGGGCCGCAGCGTCCCGCCGAAGGTGCCGTCGTACACCTCCCCGCACCCGCAGGACGGACTGCGCGCCATCAGCAGCGCCCGCCGCGCCCCCGCCGCCTCGGCCGCGGCCAGCGCCGCCCGCGCCCCGGCCACGAACTCCTCCGTGCGGTCCGCCCCGGTCGCGTCCACCACCCGCGCCCGCCCGTCCAGCACGTCCGCCCCGTTCCCGCCCACGATCTCCGCCGCCGGCCGCGGCGTCGGCAACCCGCCCGCCCCCTCCGGGCACACCACCACCCCGCGCCCCTCCGCCACCAGCCCGCCGACCACCCGCGCCGCCTTCGCCCGCCCGTCGTACCGACACGGCACCCCGGCCAGACACGCACTCACCAGCACCTTCCCGTCGGTGCCCTCGAACGCCACCGTCTTGTCCACCACCGGCCACTCCCATCCGTCCGGGTCCGCGAACCGCACCTCTATCACAGGCGGCCACCCGCTGTGATCAACACCGGACGGCTTCACCCGTCAGGGCCGCCGCGGAGGGAATCCCTCATCGAGTGCCACGCCGGGGTGGCCAGCGTACGGCCGTGTCCGAACTGGCCGACTGGATGTACCCGCCCGCCCCGCCCCGCGGCCCCGGCGTGCGGATGAACCCCTACGTCCGCTGCGAAGTCGCTACCGTGGAGCCCATGAGTGAGCTGCCGGAGTGGATGTACCCGCCCCGCATCGAGGGGTGGTTCGCCGAGGACCTCGACCGCCTCCCGCAGGCGCCGCGCCACACCGAACTGATCGACGGAGCACTGGTCTTCATGATGTCCCCGCAGCGTTGGTGGCACGGCGAGCTTGTCACCGATCTGGTCATCGCCTTGCGCGGCCAGGTACCTGAGGGCAGCAGGGTCGGGCGGGAGATGACGATCAGGCTCGACAAGCGGAACCGCCCCGAGCCCGACCTGATCGTGACCACCGCCGAGTACGAACCCGGCCGGACGCAGTTCGCACCGAACGAGGTCTCCCTCGTCGTGGAGGTCGTCTCTCCCGAGTCCGCCCACCGGGACCGCGTCGTCAAGGTGCGGAAGTACGCCGAGGCCGGCATCCCGCACTACTGGCTGATCGAGGAGGAGGACGGCCTGCCGGTGGTGCACGCCTACGAACTCGACCGGCCGACCTCCGCCTACGTCGCGGCCGGGATCTTCCGGAAGCGGCTGGAGCGGCCGGTGCCGTTCCCCCTCGACATCGACCTCGACGCGCTCGTCCCCGCCCCCAGGGCGAAGCGTGCAGCGGATTGAGGCAAAGGTGTAAGGACCTGCGAGACTGCGAGGCATGGCGCAAGCACATGTCGTGGTGATCGGCGGCGGTATCGCGGGACTGACCGCGGCCGCCGTGCTCGGTGGGGCGGCGGGGGAGCCGGCCCGGGCGCGGGTGACGTTGGTGGAGGCGTCGGAGCGGCTGGGCGGGAAGCTGTGGGGCGGCGAGGTCGGCGGGGTCCGGGTGGACCTCGGGGCCGAGTCGATGCTGGCCCGGCGGCCGGAGGCGGTCGAGCTGGCGCGGGCGGTCGGGCTCGGGGAGCGGCTGGAGCCGCCGACCACCGCCAAGGCCGCGATCTGGACCCGGGGCGCGCTGCGGCCGCTGCCCGGCGGGCAGGTCATGGGCGTTCCCGGGGACCTCGCCGCGCTGGCGGACTCCGGGGTGCTGAGCCCCGAGGGGCTGGAGCGGGCCCGGCACGAGGTGGCCGGCGAGGCGGTCGCGGACGACGTCGCGATCGGCCGGTACATCGCCGAGCGGCTCGGCCGCGAGGTGGTGGACCGGCTGGTGGAGCCGCTGCTGGGCGGCGTCTACGCCGGGCACGCCGACGAGATCTCGCTGCGCGCCGCGGTGCCCGCGCTGCTGCCGCTCGCCCGGGGCGGCGGGTCGCTGCTCGACGGGGTGCGCGAGCTGGCCGGCCGGCCGAGGACCGCCGACACCCCCGTCTTCCAGGGCCTGCGCGGCGGCCTCGGCACCCTGCCGGCGGCGGTCGCCGCGGCCTGCGCCGAGGCCGGCGTCGAGCTGCGCACCCGCACCGAGGTGACCGCGCTGCGCCGCACCGCCGACGGCTGGCGGGTGACCACCGGCGACGGCGACACCCTGGACGCGGCCGCCGTGGTGCTGGCCGTGCCCGCGCCCGCCGCCGCCCGGCTGCTGCGCGCCGACGCGCCGGCCGCGGCCGCCGAGCTGGACGGCGTCGAGTACGCCGGGATGGCGCTGGTCACCCTGGCCTTCCGCCGCGCCGACCTGCCCGAGCCCCCGGCCGGCAGCGGCTTCCTCGTCCCGCCGGTGGACGGCCGCCGGATCAAGGCGTCGACGTTCTCCTCCAACAAGTGGGGCTGGCTGGAGCGCTCCGCCCCGGACGCCTTCGTGCTGCGCACCTCGCTGGGGCGGCTGCACGAGGAGGAGCCGCTGGAGCTGGACGACGCGGAACTGGTCGCCCGCTCGCTGGCCGACCTGGGCGAGGCGATCGGTCTGACCGCCCGCCCCTACGACACCGCCGTCACCCGCTGGCGGGCCGGACTGCCGCAGTACCCGGTCGGCCACCTGGACCGGGTCGCCCGGATCCGGGCGGCCGCCGACCGGGTGGGCGCGCTGGCGCTGTGCGGGGCGGCGTACGACGGCGTCGGCATCCCGGCGTGCATCGCGAGCGCCCGGGCGGCCGTCGCCGGGCTCGACAGAGTGTTGACCCCGCCGGCCGGGGCGAACGTCACGGAGAGGACAATGGGCGCATGACTGAGACCGTTGAGCAGCAGGCCGCCGAGCAGCCCGCGAAGAAGAAGGCGCGGGACCTGAACCAGGTCATCCGCTACACCATGTGGTCGGTGTTCAAGCTCAAGGGCGCCCTGCCCGAGGACCGCACCGGTCTGGCCGCCGAGGTCGACGAGCTGTTCGCCCAGCTCGCCGCCAAGGACGTCACGGTGCGCGGCACCTACGACGTGTCCGGTCTGCGCGCCGACGCCGACCTCATGGTCTGGTGGCACGCCGAGGACTCCGACGACCTGCAGGAGGCGTACAACCGCTTCCGCCGCACCGGCCTGGGCCGGCTGCTGGAGCCGGTCTGGTCGAACATGGCGCTGCACCGCCCGGCGGAGTTCAACAAGTCGCACATCCCGGCGTTCCTCGCCGACGAGCGCCCGCGCGACTACGTCTGCGTCTACCCGTTCGTCCGCTCCTACGAGTGGTACCTGCTGCCGGACGCCGAGCGGCGCGCGATGCTCGCCGAGCACGGCCAGATGGCGCGCGGCTACCCGGACGTGCGGGCCAACACGGTCGCCTCGTTCGCGCTGGGCGACTACGAGTGGCTGCTCGCCTTCGAGGCGGACGAGCTGCACCGGATCGTGGACCTGATGCGCGACCTGCGCCCGTCCCGGGCCCGGCTGCACGTCCGCGAGGAGGTGCCGTTCTTCACCGGCCGCCGCAAGCCGGTCGCCGAGCTGGTCAACGGCCTGGTCTGAGCACGCGACGCCCGCGCGAAGGGGTCCCGTCCGCACCGGACGGGGCCCCTTCCCGTGTCACTGCCGCCGCAGCGCGGCGCGGAGCCGGGCGTCCGGGAGGGCGGCGGGGCCGTTCATGGCGACGGCGGTGAGCAGTTCGCGCTCGTCGTCGTCGATGAGCCCGTGCTGGCGCGGCGGGCGGACCTCGCGGAGCACCTCCTGGCCGACCGGCGAGGCCCAGTGGGTGTAGGGGTAGACGTCGACCCGGGCCATCAGCAGGGTGCCCGAGGTGAGCACCAGCGGCAGTGAGAACCAGGCCAGCGGGGTCAGCGCGTCACCGTCCACCAGGCCGCCGACGACCAGGGCGGCGGCCAGCATCACCAGCGACAGCAGCAGCGCCTGCCGGACCTGCCGGACCACCAGCACGGTGTGCCGCTGGACGGCGGCCGGGGTGGCCAGCCCGGCCAGCGAGAGCCGGCTGCCGATCTCCAGCACGGTCGGGTGGGCGGCCATCGCCGCCCGCAGATCCTCGGTGCGGCACTGGCCCTCCGGGCCGACGGTGGCGACCACCGCGCGTTCCAGCCGGCTGCGCCCGCGCGGGTCGACGACGGTGGTCCAGCCGGTGTGGGCGAGATGCAGCCGGCCCCGGGAGGCCATCAGGACGAGGGCGAGCTCGACGACCCGGTCCGGACCGCCGGCCAGGTAGGCCGTCTCGTACAGCCCGATGCCGACCGCCTCGGGCGGCCGCGGGCCTCCCTGACCGGAGTACGCGTCGGCTGCGGCGGTCATCCGGACCAGCCGGATGCAGGAGAGCACCGCGGCGACGCAGGCCGGGAGCAGGAAGAGCAACCACATGGGGTTGTTGTAGTCCCGGCCGCGCCGCACGCGGAACGTGTTCCCGGACCGCGATACCGAACTGTGACGTCCGGCGGGCCCGTCGGTCCCGGTGATCAGGAACCGCAGCCTCCGCCGCAGCTGGATCCGCAGCTGGAGGACGAGGAGGACCCGCAGCCGGAGCCGGAGCCCGAGGAACTGCCGCCGCAGCCGGTGCTCCCGCCGCAGCTCGAACCCGAGGAGCCGGAGGAACCGGAGGAGTCGGACGAGCCGGAGGAGCCGGAGGAGTCGGAGGACGAGCCGCACCAGACCGCCGGGCCGGAGCTGCACGAACCGCCCGAGGAGCCCGAGGAGCCGGAGGAGCCGGCACCGGACGAGGAGGACGCGGAGTAGCCGGCCGCCCTGGCCGTCTGGTCGGCGGCCGCGGAGGCGAGCAGGGCCTGCTGCAGTTCCTCGTCGGCGAACTCGGCGGCGCCGACGGCGGCCAGACCGCCGAGCGCGATCGCGCCGAGCAGGGCGGCGTCGGCGTTCCGGGCCCCGTTGCGGGGCGTCCACGTCTTGCCGTCGTCGACCAGCGAGAGCTGGCGGCGCCCGGCCGGGGTGATCCGGCCCCTGGGCGGCCGGGTGGCCAGCAGGGAGGTCAGGCCGACGGCGAGCAGCAGCAGCGGGATCCACAGCGCGGGCCGCTCGTATCCCGGCTCGTCGGAGTCGAGCAGGTAGGCGGCGGCGGTGAAGCCGGCCGCGACCAGCAGCGCGAGCCGGATCAGCCGGTGCGCGGTCCTCGCCCGGTCCAGCTTGACGGGGTTGCGCAGCAGGCCCCGGCCGGCGAGTTCGTCGCCGATCGCCTGGACACCCGGCGAGCGCATCACGGCGAGGCGCAGCGGGGCGAGGTCGCGGCTGCGGGTCGGGCCGACCGCGTCGACGATCTCGCGCTCGACCTTGTCGTACGGCTTGTCGGCGGTGAGGGTGACCAGGCCGGCGCGGTTGACCACGACGTGGCCGGCCCGGTGCATCCGGACCAGGGCGGTGTCGAAGACCCGGCCGGGGCCGCCGGACAGGAAGGCGGCGTCGAGCAGCGGGATACCGCGGCCGGGCAGCCCCTTGGGGTTGGGGACGCGCTGTGCGGCCTGCCGGGCCCGGGAGGCCCACAGGACGGCGGCGGTCAGCAGGACGGCGGGGACGAGGTAGTAGGCGTTGTGCCACATGGGTGGTTCCCCCGGGTGGTGAGACGTGGTTCCGGCGCGCGCGGCGCCGTGGTTCGGACGGTGCTGGGGTGCGGGGCCGGACGCGTGGCTCAGGCGTCGCGGCCGGGGCGTAGCAGGCGCCTCAGGCGGGTGAGCGGGCCCGGCGGCCGTTCCGGGGCCGGGTCGAGCCACCGCGCCAGCGACCGGCGGGCGGCGGCGTCCGGGCCCGTGCCCTGGCCTGCGCCCTCGTCGGCGCCCTCGATGAGCGCCCAGGCGGCGAAGGCCCGGGCGTCGGCGCGGTAGCCGCCGGTCTGCGGGTGGCTGCGGGCGTAGGCGAGGAACAGCGGGCCGTACCGCGGGCCGAGCAGGCGGGGCAGCTCCGGGGCGACCTTGGCGGCGGTGTCGCGGCGCTTGGCGGCCAGGCCGGCGGCCTGCGCGCGCACCTGCGCGGGGTCGAAGCCGGGCGGCACCGGGCCGCCGGCCACCAGGGCGGTGAGCAGGTCGGTCTGCCGGGCGGCGAGCCGGGCGCGGGCGGCGTCCGTGGAAGCGGCGGTGGAGGTGTCGGTGGCGGTTTCGGTGGCGGCGTCCGGGCCGGCCGGGCGGAGGGGGGTCACCGTGCGGCACCGCCGTCCAGCACCCGCCGGATGGCGTCGAGTTCGGCGGCCAGCTCGGCCGGCGGCGGGAACGCGGCGTCGCGCTCCAGCAGCACCCCGGGCGGGGCGACCCGGGCGCACAGCTCGGCCAGCACCTCCAGCACCGGCTCGGTGACCGGGTGGGCGTGGGTGTCGTGCCAGACGCCGTCGACCATGGTGCCGCCCGCGACGTGCACGTAGGCGAGCGCCTCCAGCGGCAGGCGGTCCAGCTCGGCGGCCGGGTCGACGCCGAGGTTGACCCGGTTGGTGTGCAGGTTGGCGACGTCGATCAGCAGCCGCACGCCGGTCCGCTCGACCAGCTCGGCGAGGAACTGCCCCTCGGTCAGCTCGTCGTCCGGCCAGGCCAGCTGGGCGGCGATGTTCTCCAGGGCGAGCGGGACCGGCAGCTGGTCCTGGGCGATCCGGACGTTCTCGGCGATCACCCGCAGGGCGTCGCGCGAGCGCGGCACCGGCAGCAGGTGGCCGGCCTCCAGGCCGCCGGCCCGGACGAACGCCAGGTGCTCGGTGACCAGCGGAGAGCCGAGCGCCCCGGCGGTCCCGGCGAGCCGGGCGAGGCGGGCCGGGTCGGGCCGCTCGGCGCCGCCGAGGCCGAGGCCGACGCCGTGCGGGACCACGGTGAGGCCGCGGTCGAGCAGGATCCGCAGGGACTCCGGGAGGTGGTCGGCGCAGACGTTCTCGGCGACCACCTCGACCCAGTCCAGGCCGGGCTGCCGTTCGACCACGGTGTCGATCTCGCTGCGCCAGCCGAGGCCGACGCCGAGCCGGCGCGCGGTCCCGGCGGTGCCGGTGGTGCCGGTGGTGCCGGTGGTCGTGGCGGTCCCGGTGGTGCCGTCGGTGCCCGTCGTCGGTGCGGGCGCGTGCGGTGCGGTGCGCAGGGCAGGGGAAGTCATCGGTGCGCCCCCTTCGGAGGGCCGGGTGGGAGAGCCGTCGGTCGGCCGGGCATCGTCGCCGGGGCCGCCGGGCTGTGCTGGTGAGCATGTCCCCGGACGGCGCGGCTGCCAAGCCTCGCCCGGTCATCTCAGAGCATTACTTGAGCTTGGCGTCGCGTCAATGAGCGATCCGCGCCGCGGAGCCCTGACATCACCGCAGGTGGAGGCGGTTCCGGCCGGAAAAACCAGGGGCGGGCGGGCCGGTTGTGGGGCTACCGTGACCTTCCTATGACACCCCTGACGATTCGTGACTTCCGCCCCGAGGACGCCGAGGCCGTCGCGGCGGCCCACCGCGCCGGGCGCGAGCACCTGGTCCAGACCCCCGAGATGTTCGTCTGGCTGAACGCCCGCCGGGCGAAGGGCGCCCACTACCGCACCTTCGTCGCCGAGCTGGACGGCCGGGTGGTCGGCACGGTGCGCTGCGGCGTGGTGACGGGCACCACCACGACCGGCGTCGGCCACGCCAACGGCAGCGTGCTGCCCGAGTACCGCCGGCGCGGGGCGTTCACCGCCCTGCTGGCCGCGGCCGAGCAGCACCTGGCCGGGCACGGCGTCGTCGAACTGCACAGCTGGGTGGACGACGAACCCGGCTCGTGCGCCTTCGCCGAGGCCCGCGGCTTCACCGCCGGCCGGACCGCCCACTTCGCCGCCCGGGACCTCACCGCCCCGCTGCCGCCCGCCCCGCCGCTGCCGGCCGGTGTCGAGCTGCGTCCGGCGAGCGCCTTCGCGGCCGACCCGTACCCGGTCTTCGAGATCGAGGCGGACGCGGCGCTGGACGAGCCGGGCGAGATCGTGATGGACGCCACCGAGTACGAGGAGTGGCTGGCGGGGGAGTGGAACCGCCCGGATCTCGACCGGGAGCTGACCGTGGTCGCCGTGGCCGACGGTGTGCCGGCCGCGTTCAGCGCCGTGAGCACGGACGGCGCGCGGCGCTACTGGTCGGCGTTCACCGCCTGCCGCCGGGCGTACCGCGGGCGGGGGCTGAGCAAGCTGGCCAAGCTGGAGTCGCTGCGCCGCGCCCGGGCCGCCGGACTGCGGCACGCCTACACCTCCAACGACGCCACCAACGCGCCGATGCTCGCGATCAACTCCTGGCTGGGCTACGAGCGCTGCGCGAGCGAGCGGAAGTTCATCAAGCGCCTGGACGGCTGAGGCCGCCTCGCGGCGTGACGGAGCGTGACAGTCGACTCCGCCGGACGGGTGAATCAGGAGCGTTCACCGGCGTGGCAGCGGGGAGGGCGGCGGGGGAGGGAGTTCCCGGCGCCTCACGGGGCATCACCTCCGCGCAGACTGTTCGTGCCCGAGTCGTCGCGCGGGGGTGTTGCCATGGAGATCCTGCTCCAGATCCTGGTCGGGTTCGTCCCGGCCGTGATCGGTTTTCTCGCCGCCCGTTCGCTCGCCCGCACCCGGCTCTTCCTGCGCTACGGCTTCCTGCGGGCGCTGCTCGGGCCGTACGGCCGGGTGCAGATCGTCACCCCGAGCATCGAGGTGGCCGAGTTCGCCTACGCCAAGGACGGCTGCCGGCTCACCAGCCGGGGGCCGCGGAACGTGCTCTTCATGCCGATGGCCGAGGCGCGCGCCATCGCCCAGCTCATCGACCTGCTGCGGAAGATCAACCGCAAGGCCACCATCGAGCTGGTCACCGCCGGCGCGCAGGACCCGCGGATGCCGACCTTCTCGATCGGCGGGCCGAGCGTCAACGCCTACTCGGCGGGCGTCCTGGCCGTCGGCTTCCCGGACTTCCGACTGGAGCACCCGCAGGCGGCCCGGGCCCGCTGGGGCGGGATGGCCTTCGAGGCGCAGTACAACGCGGCCGACGAGCTCGTCCGCGACCACGGCTTCGTGTTCGTCACCCGCACCTCCCGGCAGGCGCCCTGCGTGGTGCTCTGCGGGGTGTTCGCCTTCGGCTCGGCGATGGCGGTGGAGGCGCTGGCGGCCGCCGGGCGGCAGTCGCCGCTGGCCGCGCTGTTCCGCTCGGGGGAGAAGGGGTTCGTCGCCGTCGAGGGCCGGGTGATCGGGCTGGACACCGTGGACGTGACCGTCGAGGTCTGCCGCGTCCTGCCCGGGGGGTGAGGGCGGGAGGGCGGATCCGGCCGCCGGGGACGGGGGCAAACAGGACAGTCCGGGAGGCTCCGGGGCAGGAAGTGGCCGGATTCATCAGGCTTTTGCTCCGCTACCGTCACATCATCGGCATAATCGCGCCCATGACGATCAACCGTGCGAACGTGAGCGCGATTGCCGAGGACCTGTACGTCTGGCTCCCGCCGAAGCGCGGATGGGGCCTGGCCAACTGCGGACTGCTCGCGGGACCGCGCACGGCGCTGTGGATCGACACGCCCTACGACCCCTCGCTCGCCGCCGAGTTCCTCGCCGAGAGCCGCAAGCGGCTGGCCGACGGCGTCACCGTCGACCGGATCGTCGTCACCCACGCCAACGGCGACCACCTCTGGGGCGCGGGCGTCCTGCCCGACGCCGAGGTGATCGCCACCCGCGAGGCGCTGGAGCACATCCACTGGGAGCCGACGCCCCAGCAGACCCAGGGCCTGGTCACCGGCAGCGACCCGGACTCCCCGCTCGGCGGCTACCTCCGCCGCCACTTCGGGCAGTTCGACTGGTCGCGGACCGAGCCGGTCCACCCGGACACCGTCTTCCACGGCGAGCTGGAGCTGCGGGTGGGGGAGTACCCGGTGCAGATCACCGGCCTGCCCTCCGCGCACACCGGCGGCGACCTCATCGTCCACCTCCCGCACCAGCGCGCGGTGTTCGCCGGCGACGTCATCTTCGGCTCGACCGCCGCGCAGCCCGGCGACCACCCCTCGCACTGGGCCGGCCCGCTGGAGAACATCGTCGCCGCCTGCGAGCGGATCCTGGCCACCGGCGCCGAGATCATCGTCCCCGGCCACGGCCCGGTCCTCGACCGGCCCGGCGTCCGGGAGCACATCGCCTACCTCGGGTACGTCCGCGAGCGCGCCCACGCCCTGCACCGGGCCGGCCTGCCCGCGCTGGACGCGGCCCGCCGGATCATCGCCGAGCAGCGGTACCCCGAACTCGGCCTGCCCGAGCGGCTGGTGCTCACCGTCGCCGCCGAGTACCGGCACCTGGACGGCACCGGGGTGCCGAACGTGCTGGAGGCGATGAGCCAGGTGGCCCTGGTCGCCCGGGAGCTGGACGAGGACGCCGAACGGCGCGCGACCCGGCCCCGCGCGGCCGGCGACGCGGCCTGAGCGGCCCGCCCGCACCCGTTCGCACAAGCACCGACCGCCCCAAGTCCGTTCTTCGTACAAGGAAACTCCGAGGACGTCGATGACGCAGCTGCTGGTCCCGGCCCTGGCGCTGATCGTGCTCGCCGCGCTGGCCGCGGCCGGCCGGCTGGCCCGCGGCCGCTCCCGCGCGCTCGCCCGGGCCGCGGCCGCCGAGGCCTCCACCGGCCTGGCCGAGGAACGCGCCGAGGCCGCCGAGGCCCGGGCCGGAAGGGCCGAGCAGCAGGCCCGCGAGGCACGGGACGAGGCGGACCGCTCGGCGGAGCGGACCCGCGCCGCGGCCGACCGCGCACTGGCCGCCCGGGACCGTGCCGACCGGGCCGAGCAGCGGGCGACCGAGGAGGGGCAGCGCGCCGACGGCGCCGACCGGGCGGCCGCCGAGGCGGAGCACCGGGCGGGCGGCGCCGAGCGGGCCGCCGCGGCGGCCGAGGGGCGCACCGCCGCCCTGCTGGCCGAGATCGGCCACCTCGCCACCGAACGCGTGGCCGCCGCCGCCCTGCGCCTGAGCCACCCCAACGCCCCGATCGCCGGACCGCTGGACGCCGCCGACGTCGGCCCGGACGCCGTGCAGGCCCTGCAGGCCGTCCTGGACGCCGCCGCGGCCGCCGTCACCGACGAGCGGGAGCGGGTCGACGCCGCCGCCCGCTCCGCGATGCGCGGCGCCACCTCCAAGATCCAGACCCTGCTCTACCAGATCCAGAGCCTGGTCCAGCAGCTCCAGCACGAGAACGACGACCCCCGGCTGCTGGAGGTCGACTTCCGCAACGAGGTCGCGCTGCGCCGGATCCAGACCGTCGCCGTGCTCTGCGAGGCCTGGCCGGGCCTGGCCCGCACCGACTCCCCGCTCGCCGAGGTCGTGGTCGGCGCGCTCTCCCGGGTGCCCGGCTACGCCCGCGTCAAGGTGGCCAACCACCTGCGCGAGGACCGGCTCGCCGTGGTCGCCCGGGCCGCCGAGCCGGTGGCCATCGCCATCGCCGAGCTGCTCGCCAACGCCACCGCGTACTCGCACCCGGAGACGGACGTCCCGGTCACCGTCCAGCAGGGCGGCCGGGGCGCGCTGGTGATCGTCGACGACAGCGGCATCGGCATGGAGGAGGACCAGCTGCGCCGGGCCCGCCGGCTGCTGGCCGGCCCGCCCGAGGTGCTCCTCACCGAGCTGGGCAACCCGCCGAAGACCGGCTTCGCGGTGGTCGGCAAGCTGGCCCGGCAGTACGGCTTCACCTGCCACGTCGAGCCCTCCCCGTACGGGGGCATGCGCGCGCTGATCCGGATCCCGGCCGGGCTGCTGACCGTGGTGGACGAGGAGCAGCCGCTCTCGGTGCTCACCCCGCTGCCGCTGCGCCCCGGGCCCGCGCCCGCCGCGCCGTCCGCCCCGGGCCCGGCGGGCGGCCGCGGCCGCGAGGGCGTCCCGGCGATCCGGGTCGTGCCGCCGGTGCCGGACGCGCCCGACGGGCCGGACGCGCCCGGGCCGTCGGAGGAGCCGCCGGTGCACGCCGTCCCGCCGGTGCGCGCGGTACCGGACGGCCCCGGACCGGCGGACGACGGCACCGGCCTGCCCAGCCGCCGCCGGCGCCGGCCGCTGGCGCCGACCCCGCAGGCCGCCCCCGCCGGAACACCTGATCCGGCCGCCGCCGTCCGGCCGGTGCGCACGCCCGAGCAGGCCGCCGCCCGCTGGCAGGCGCTCCAGCACGGCACCGGCTCCGGTCGCGCCGCCGTCGCCGAGGCCGCCGGCACCGGTGAGGCCGCTGTCGCCGAGGCCGCCGGCACCCGCACCGAACCCGACCCCGGGGCCGCCGACCCGGCCGGCCCCGCCCCCAGCCCCCACCCCCCGTCCCCCCCGTCCCCCGCGGCGACCGGCCCCACCGGCGCCGACCGGGCGGCCCCGCCCCGCACCGACGCCGCCCGCACCGGCGCCGGCCCCGCGGACGCGTCCGGCCGCCGCACCACCCAGACCCCCTGAGGAGCCGCGCTGTGAGCAGCACGCCCAGCCCCACCAGCACCACGCCCAGCCCGTCCGACACCGACGGCATCGCCTGGGTGCTGACCCCGCTCCTGGAACTGCCGGGCGTCGTGCACGCGGTGATCGCCACCGGTGACGGCCTGGTCGAGGCCGCCTCGGACGGCCTCGCCCGCGCCTCGGCCGAGCGGGTCGCCGCGATGACCGCCACCGTGCACGCCGCCGCCCGGGCGTTCACCACCGCCTTCACCGACGCCGAGCAGCCCCGGCTGGCGCAGACCGTGGTCGAGTCCGACCTGGGCTTCGCCGTCGTCGTCCCGGCCGGCGAGAACACCTCGCTCGCGGTGTTCACCACGCCCGAGGCCCAGCTCGGCAACGTCGCCTACCAGATGCAGGTCCAGGTCGCCGCCCTGGGCCGGGCCCTGGCGAGCCCCGCCAGGCGGCAGGACGCCCCCGCGCGGTCATGACCCCCACCCCCCGCAGGCGGATGGTGCCCGCCTACCTGGCCACCGGCGGCCGGACCCGCCCGGGCGGCGCCGGCTTCGAACGGCTCACGGTGCTGTTCGCGACCGGCGCCGACCGGCCGTCGGCGCTCGCGGAGCTGGAGGCGGAGCACCGACGGCTCTGGGACCTCTTACGACCCGGCGCGCTCACCGTGGTGGAGGCCGCCGCACACCTGCGGCTGCCGGTCAGCGCCACGGTCTTCCTCGCGGCCGATCTGGTCGAGGCGGGCTGCCTGCAGGCCCGCGCGCCGATCCCCCGCGCCCAGCAGACCGACCGCTCCCTCGTCGAGAGGCTCCTCGTTGGACTCCGCACTCTCCGGTAATCCGCCCGGTCCGGGGCGGCCGGACCGGGTGGGCTACCTGCCCGACCCCGAACAGACGCTGATGAAGCTGGTGGTCGCCGGCCCGTTCGGCGTCGGCAAGACCACCTTCATCCGCACCCTCTCGGAGATCCCGACCCTGCACACCGAGGAGGCGATGACCGAGACCGGCGCCCCCGTCGACGACGTGGCCGGAGTGCCGGGCAAGACCACCACCACGGTGGCGGTCGACTTCGGCCGGCTCACCCTGCCCGGCGAGCTGGTGCTCTACATGTTCGGCACCCCCGGCCAGCGGCGGTTCTTCCCGCTCTGGCAGGACATCGCGCGCGGCGCCATCGGCGCCCTCGTCCTGGCGGACACCCGCCGGCTCGCCGACTCCTTCGAGATCATGGACATGGTCGAGGAGCAGGGCCTGCCCTACGCGGTCGCCGTCAACCGCTTCCCCGACTCACCGATCCACCCGGCCGCGGTGCTGCGCAGCCACCTCGACCTGCACCCGAGCACCCCGCTGGTGCTCTGCGACGCCCGGGAGCGCGGCTCCAGCCTGGACGCCCTGATCGCGCTCACCGAGCACGTCCTGCACGGCCTCCCCGCCGCCGCCCCGGAGCAGCCATGACCGCCCCCGCCGCCCACCCCCCGATCGCCCTCCACGGCCCGGCCTTCGCCGCCGACCCGCAGGCCGTCTACGAGCGGCTGCGCCGGCAGGGCCCGATCGCCGAGGTGGAGATCGCGCCCGGCGTCGGGGCCCTGCTGGTCACCGACTACCAGGCCGCCCTCGACCTGCTGCGCGACACCGACACCTTCTCCAAGGACTCCCGCGCCTGGCAGCGGACCGTCCCGGCGGACTCCCCGCTGCTGCCGGTGCTCGGCTACCGGCCGACCGCGCTGTTCAGCGACGGCGCGACGCACGCCCGCTACCGGCAGGTGATCACCGACGGCCTGGCGCTGCTGGAGCCGCACCAGTTGCAGCGCCGGGTCGCCGAGGTCGCCCACCGGCTGATCGACGCCTTCGGGGAGGCCGGCTCCGCCGACCTCATCGCCGACTACGCCCGCCGGCTGCCCGTCCACGTCCTCACCACCGGCTTCGGCGTGCCCGAGGAGCACCGCGAGCGGCTGGTGGTGGGCATCGTCGGCTCGATCGAGTCCACCCGGCACGCGGTGGCCGCGTACGCGGACCTCGTCGAGGTGGTCACCGGGATGGTCGCCGAGCGCCGCGAACGCCCCCGGCACGACCTGACCTCGTGGTTCCTCACCCACCCGGCGGGACTGGACAACGACGAGGTGGTCCGGCAGATCACCCTCACCATGATCGCGGGCAACGAGCCGACCACCAACCTCATCGGCAACGCCCTGCTGCGGCTGCTCACCGACGCCCGCTACGCCGGCTCGCTGTTCGGCGGCGCGATGACGGCGCACCAGGCGATCGACGAGGTGCTCTGGCACGAGCCGCCGCTGGCCAACCTCTCCGCCCACTACCCGCGGGTCGACGTCACCCTGCACGGCCGCGCGATCCCGGCGGGCTCGCTGATCCTGGTCTCCTACGCGGCCGCCAACTCCCAGGCCGCCCCGCCCGCCGCCACCGCGGACACCGCCGAGCTGCGCAGCGGCGAGTCCGCCCACCTGGCCTGGGCGGCCGGCCCGCACGCCTGCCCGGCCCGGGACCCCGCCCTGCTGATCGCGATCACCGCGATCGAGCAGCTGACCAGCCGGATCGGCGACCTCGAACTCGCCGAGCCCGCCGAGGACCTCCGGTGGCGCCCCGGCCCCTTCCACCGCGCCCTGGTCCGCCTCCCGGTCCGCTTCACCCCGGTCGCCGGATGACACGGGGAGGCCCGGACACCCTCGGGTGCCCGGGCCTCCTCGTGCTCCGCGCTACTCCGCCGGCTTCAGCGTGAGCGAGACCGAGTTGATGCAGTAGCGCTGGTCGGTCGGCGTGCCGTAGCCCTCGCCCTCGAAGACGTGGCCCAGGTGGCCGCCGCAGCGGGCGCAGCGGACCTCCACCCGGCGCATGCCGAGCGAGGTGTCCTCGATGTACTGGACGCGGTCCCCGGCCAGCGGCGCGTAGTAGGACGGCCAGCCGCAGTGGCTGTCGAACTTGGTCTCCGAGCTGAACAGCTCGGCGCCGCAGGCGCGGCAGCCGTAGACGCCGACGGTCTTGGTGTCGGTGTACTCGCCGGTGAAGGGGCGCTCGGTGCCGGCCTCCCGGAGGACGTGGTACTCCTCGGGGGTGAGCTGGGCGCGCCACTCGGCGTCGGTCTTCTCGATCTCGTAGCTCATGACAGCTCCAGGTCGCGACAGGTCCGGGACTCGTCCGGGGACTCAGACGTTGGTGGCAACGTTCGCGAGGTGCCCGAGGATTTCCGGACCCAGGTTCGTCACGTCGCCCGCACCCATGGTGAGCAGCAGGTCGCCCGGGCGGGCCAGGCCGGCCAGCACCGCGGGGGCGGCGGCGAAGTCGTGCTCGGCGGTCACCTCGGCACCGGCCCGGCGGGCGGCGTCGATGATCAGCTCGCTGGTGACGCCGGGGATCGGGTCCTCGCGGGCCGGGTAGATGTCGAGCACCACCGAGGCGTCGGCGAGCGCCAGCGCGGCGCCCATCTCCTCGGCGAGCTGCTGGGTGCGGCTGAACAGGTGCGGCTGGAAGACCACCAGCACGCGGCCGGCCGTCGCCTCCCGGATCGCCTCCAGGTCGGCGGCCATCTCGGTCGGGTGGTGGGCGTAGGAGTCGATCACCTGGACGCCGCCCGCCTCGCCCTTGAGCTGGAGCCGGCGGCGCACGCCGGTGTAGGCGCCGAGCGCCTTGGCCAGGTCGGCGGCCGGGACGCCGAGCGCGACGCCGGCGGCCAGCGCGGCGACCGCGTTGTGGGCGTAGTGCCGGCCGGGCACCGAGACGGTGAAGGCCAGCTCGGCGCCGTCCAGCAGCACGGTGACCTCGCTGGTCATGCCGTGCGGGACGACCGACAGGACGCGCAGGTCGGCGTCCTCGGCGGCGCCGACGGTGACCACGTTCAGGTCCGCGCGGCCGGACACCCGGGCGGTCAGCTCGCGGGCGCCCTCGTGGTCGGCGGAGACGACCAGGGTGCCGCCGGGCACGATCCGGCCGACGAAGGTCTCGAAGGACTCGTGGATCTCGTCGATCGAGGCGTAGTTGGCGTGGTGGTCCAGCTCCACGTTGAGCACGATCGCCACCTCGGGCGCGTACTTGTGGAAGCTGCGGTCGCTCTCGTCGGCCTCGGCGACGAAGATCTCGCCGGTGCCGTGGTGGGCGTTGGAGCCGGGCGCGTCGAGGTCGCCGCCGATCGCGTAGGACGGGTCCAGGCCCAGCTCGCCGAGGGCGACGGCGAGCATGCTGGTGGTGGTGGTCTTGCCGTGGGTGCCGGCCACGGCCAGCGCCCGGCGCCCGCCCATCAGCGCGGCCAGCGCGTCGGAGCGGTGCACGACCGGGATGCCGCGCTCGCGGGCGGCGGCCAGCTCCGGGTTGTCGGCGCGGATGGCGCTGGAGACGACGATGCTGCTCGCGCCCTCCGGCACGTGCTCGGCGGCGTGCCCGATGTGCACGCCGGCGCCGAGGGCGCGCAGCGCGCGGACGGTCTCGGACTCCTTGGCGTCGCTGCCGGAGACGCTGGCCCCGCGCACCGCGAGGATCTTCGCCAGGCCGGACATCCCGGCGCCGCCGATGCCGATGAAGTGCGGGGCGTGCAGGTCGTGCGCGGCGTCGTTCAAGGCGGGGCTCCGTACGGGCGGGGATCAGGGGAGGGGCGGACGGCGTGCGAATCGTCCTCGCGGCCGGACCGCAAGGACGATTCTGCACCACGCCGGGGTTCGTCAGGAGTCGCTGGCGAACAGCCGCAGCACCGGGACGCCCACCTTGTGGCGGGCCTGGGAGGCCCAGTCGCGGTGGAAGAACTCCTCCACGAAGTGCGGGGAGGTGAGCACCACCACCTCGTCGGCCTGGTGCTCCTCGACCACGGAGCGCAGCCGCTCCAGCGGAGACTCCTCGACCAGCTCGCCGACCGCCTCGGCACCGGCCCGCCGCAGGTGGCGCAGGCTGTGCTCCAGCGATTCGGTGGCGACCGTCGGCCCGCTCTCGGACTCGTCGTGCTCGCGCACCACCTTGTCGAGGTGGCCGAGCGCGACGTCGTCGAGCGCCCGCAGCAGCTCGTCCTGCTTGCCGCGCGGCTGCATCAGGACGACGAAGGACACCTTCTCCTCGCTGTGGAGCGTGGTGACCAGCTCCACGTCCGCGTCGGAGAGCGCCTTTTCGATCATCAGTACCGTCTTGAACACGTGAGTCCCTTCCAGTCGCCGGCCCCCGGGCTCCGGCTTCGCATCCCATACTGCCCGGCGGAAGCTTTCCGCACGCTCCCCACCCGGCACACGGGCCACGCGGAGGAGGCCCCGAGTGGGAGCGGGATCACGATCCGGAGGTCACGGGGTGGTCGGACGCAGGTAGCGGGTGAAGAGGAATCCTTTCTGCTCGATCAATGAGACCAGCCGCATCCGCTGCACGTCGGGCATGTGCGCATCGTGCAGGATGCGCGGCGCGTCGCCGCCCGTGAGCAGCGGCGCCAGTGACAGGCACAGCTCGTCCAGCAGGTCCGCGGCGGCCAGCTGCCCCAGCAGCCGGGGGCCGCCCTCGGTCAGCAGCCGGGTCCAGCCCCGCTCGGCCAGCGCCGCGACCGCCGCCCGCAGGTCCACCGCGCCCCGGCCGACCGCGATCACGTCGGCCACCTCGGCCACCGCCGCCAGACTCCGCGCCGGCGCGTCCTCGGTGGTGATCACCACGGTGCGCACCAGCGGCTCGGTGAACAGCGGCGCCGCGAGGTCCAGCCCCAGCGAGCGGCTGACGATCGCGATCGCGGGCGCCGGCGCCTGCCCGGCCGCCCGGCGCGCCCCGGCGAAGTCGGCCCGCGCCCGGGCCGGCCGGTACCCCTCGGCCCGCACCGTCTCGGCCCCCACCAGCACCACGTCCGACAGGGCCCGCAGCACGCCGAAGATCCGC
Organism: Kitasatospora sp. NPDC056184; assembly: GCF_042268405.1. Lineage (NCBI taxonomy): Bacteria > Bacillati > Actinomycetota > Actinomycetes > Kitasatosporales > Streptomycetaceae > Kitasatospora > Kitasatospora sp. NPDC056184. The sequence continues at coordinate 83,239 of NZ_JBHJUI010000011.1, forward strand.
TTGTCGGCGTCGCCGGAGAGCCCCTCGGAGAGCCCGTCCAGCCGGGCCCCGCCGTCCAGCCCCGCCACCATGTTGGCGCGCAGCCAGGGCCGCCCCCCGCGCGCCTGCTCGGGGTACGCGTAGACGGCGGCCAGCGCCTCCAGCGAACTCGGATCGTCGAAGGTCTGCGCCACCGGGCTGATCAGCTGTTGCATGCCCCCAGTCTTCCACCGGCGGTTCCGGCGGCCACCGTCCCGGAGCCCTCGCGACCAGGCGTACCCTTGACCACCGTGCCCGCAGCTTCCCGCCCCGCCACCGCGACCGAGTCGATAGCCGCCGCGAGCGCCTCCGGCTCACCGATCGCCCTCACCTCCCGGCGCCCCGTCGTCCCCGCCGAGCGCCTGGTCGCCGAGATGGTGCCGCCGCCGCGCTTCTCCGACGTGAGCTTCGGGACGTACATCCCGGACCAGGCCCAGCCCAGCCAGTACGAGGCCGTGCAGGTCCTGGAGGAGTTCGCCGGCACGCTCAACGGCGGAAACGGTTCCGCGCCCAAGCGCAGCTGGTTCCGCCGCAGTGCCCCGGCCCCGGCCGGCCCGGCCGGCATCTACCTGGACGGCGGCTACGGCGTCGGCAAGACCCACCTGCTCGCCTCGCTCTGGCACGCCGCCCCCGGCCCCAAGGCCTTCGGCACCTTCGTCGAGCTGACCAACCTGGTCGGCGCGCTCGGCTTCCAGCAGGCCGTACGGACCCTGTCCGGGCACCGGCTGCTCTGCATCGACGAGTTCGAGCTCGACGACCCGGGCGACACCGTCCTGGTCTCCACCCTGCTCGGCCGCCTGGTGGAGAACGGCGTCAAGCTCTGCGCCACCTCCAACACCCTGCCCGAGAAGCTCGGCGAGGGCCGCTTCGCCGCCGCCGACTTCCTCCGCGAGATCCAGGGCCTGTCCGCGCACTTCCGCCCGATGCGGATCGACGGCCAGGACTACCGCCACCGCGGCCTGCCGGACGCCCCGCCGCCGTACCGGGCCGCCGAGGTCGACGCCGTCGCCGCCCGCACCCCGGGCGCCTCCCTCGACGACTTCGACGCCCTGCTCGCCCACCTCTCCGCCGTCCACCCCAGCCGCTACGGCGCCCTGCTGGACGACGTCACCGCCGTCTGCCTGCGCGGCGTGCGCCAGGTCGACGACCAGTCCACCGCCCTGCGCCTGGTCGTCCTCGCCGACCGCATGTACGACCGCGAACTCCCCGTCACCGCCTCCGGCCTCCCCTTCGACCAGGTCTTCCCCGAGGAGATGCTCCGCGGCGGCTACCGCAAGAAGTACCTCCGCGCCGTCTCCCGCCTCGTCGCCCTCGCCCGCGACAGCGCCAAGAGCTGAGGGCGTGACCCGCGCCCCCGGTCGGGCGTTGCTCCCTGCGGCAGGGGTCGAAGCGAGGGGAGAACATGACCGGGGAACAGGCTGCCTGGACGATTGAGATCGAGCCCGAGGTGCGCGCGTGGCTGCGCACCTGCTCGATCACCGAGTACCGGGCGGCCGAACGCGCCGCCGACCGGCTGGCCGGGGACGGCGAGCTGCTGCCGTTCCCGCTGGCCAGCCACCTCGGCGGCCCGCTGCGGGAACTCCGGGTCGGGCCGATGCGCATCACGTACTGGCTCGCCCCCGGCCGGCGGGCTGTGCTGCTGACGGTCTTCCGCAAGACTAGGAGCCGCGAGACCGACGAGGTCGGGCGGGCGCACCGGGCCCAGAAGGTGTGCGAGGCCGAGCACGGCCCCGCCGGCGACCACCAGGTCTACGACAGGGACGAGGAGGAGCGATGAGCAGCGGCTACCACACCCGCTGGGTCGTGCCGCCGGAGCACCGGGAGACCGAGGAGTACCGGGCGGCCGGGCGGCGGATGGCGCTGGCCGAGGCCGTGTACGCCCGTCGTTCGGCGCTCGGCTGGACCCTCGCCGAGCTGGCCGGGCGGGCCGGGCTGGACGAGGAGACCGTCGAGAGCATCGAGGAGAGCGGGGTCGATCCGACCCTGCCGCTGATCGAGCGGCTGGCCGCCGCCTTCGACTCGGCGGTCCGCATCGACCCGGCGGGGGAGCCCGCGATCAGGTTCGAGGCGCACGCGGCCTGAGGGAGCGGTGCTCGGTTGTCGGTGGTGGGTCGTACGGTGGAGGCGTGCGACCCATCACGAGTATTGAGCGGTCAGTGGCGCCCTTCGAGGTCGTCAGTCCCTACCAGCCCAACGGTGACCAGCCGGCGGCGATCGCGGAGCTGGAGCGGCGGATCCGGGGCGGGGAGAAGGACGTCGTCCTGCTCGGTGCCACCGGTACCGGCAAGTCGGCCACCACGGCCTGGATGATCGAGAAGCTGCAGCGGCCCACCCTGGTGATGGCGCCGAACAAGACGCTGGCCGCGCAGTTGGCGAACGAGTTCCGCGAGCTGCTGCCGAACAACGCGGTCGAGTACTTCGTCTCGTATTACGACTACTACCAGCCCGAGGCGTACGTCCCGCAGACGGACACCTACATCGAGAAGGACTCCTCGATCAACGAGGAGGTCGAGCGGCTGCGGCACTCGGCGACCAACTCGCTGCTCACCCGCCGGGACGTGATCGTGGTCGCGTCGGTCTCCTGCATCTACGGCCTCGGCACGCCGCAGGAGTACGTGGACCGGATGGTGCAGCTGAAGGTCGGCGAGGAGATCGACCGGGACGTGCTGCTGCGGCGCTTCGTCGACATCCAGTACACCCGCAACGACCTCGCCTTCACCCGCGGCACCTTCCGGGTGCGCGGCGACACCATCGAGATCTTCCCGGTCTACGAGGAGCTGGCCGTCCGGATCGAGATGTTCGGCGACGAGATCGAGGCGCTCTACACGCTGCACCCGCTCACCGGTGAGATCATCAGCCAGCCCGAGGCCATCCACGTCTTCCCGGCCTCGCACTACGTCGCGGGCCCGGAGCGGATGGAGCGCGCGGTCAACGACATCGAGAAGGAGCTGGAGGAGACCCTCGCCCGGATGGAGAAGCAGGGCAAGCTCCTGGAGGCCCAGCGGCTGCGGATGCGCACCACCTACGACATCGAGATGCTCCGCCAGATCGGCACCTGCTCCGGCGTGGAGAACTACTCGATGCACTTCGACGGCCGCGAGCCCGGCTCCCCGCCGAACACCCTGCTCGACTACTTCCCGGACGACTTCCTCCTGGTGATCGACGAGTCGCACGTCACCGTCCCGCAGATCGGCGCGATGTACGAGGGCGACGCCTCGCGCAAGCGCACCCTGGTCGAGCACGGCTTCCGGCTGCCGTCGGCGATGGACAACCGCCCGCTGAAGTGGGAGGAGTTCCTGGAGCGGATCGGCCAGACCGTCTACCTGTCGGCGACCCCGGGCCCGTACGAGCTGTCGCGGGGCGACGGCCAGGTCGAGCAGATCATCCGTCCGACCGGTCTGATCGACCCCGAGGTGATCGTCAAGCCGACCGAGGGCCAGATCGACGACCTGGTGCACGAGGTCCGCAAGCGGGTGGAGAAGGACGAGCGCGTCCTGGTCACCACGCTCACCAAGAAGATGGCCGAGGACCTCACCGACTACATGCTCGGCCTGGACATCCGGGTGCGGTACCTGCACAGCGACATCGACACGCTGCGCCGCGTCGAGCTGCTGCGCGAGCTGCGGGCCGGCGAGTACGACGTGCTGGTCGGCATCAACCTGCTCCGCGAGGGCCTGGACCTCCCGGAGGTCTCCCTGGTGGCGATCCTGGACGCGGACAAGGAGGGCTTCCTGCGCTCCGGCACCTCGCTGATCCAGACCATCGGCCGTGCCGCCCGCAACGTCTCCGGCCAGGTCCACATGTACGCGGACCGGATCACCCCGTCGATGGAGAAGGCCATCGAGGAGACCAACCGGCGCCGGGAGGTCCAGCAGGCGTACAACAAGAAGCACGGGATCGACCCGCAGCCGCTGCGCAAGAAGATCGGCGACATCCTGGACACCCTCGCCCGCGAGGACGTGGACACCGGCGAGCTGCTGTCCAGCGGCTACCGCGGCACGGGCGGGAAGGGCGGCAAGGCCCCGGTGCCGGCGCTCGGCGCCGAGCGCAAGCCGGCGAAGTCGCTGCCGGCGGCCGAGCTGGCCGAGCTGATCCAGTCGATGACCGAGCGGATGCACGCCGCCGCGGTCGACCTCCAGTTCGAGGTGGCGGCCCGGCTGCGGGACGAGGTCAAGGAGCTGAAGAAGGAGCTGCGGCAGATGCGCGAGGCCGGTATCGCCTGAGCCGGGCCCGGTGGGCCCCGGCGCGTTCGCGCCGGCCTCCCCGCCGGGCGTGGCCGGTTCCGTTCCCGGTCAAGCCCGGCGGTGTCTCAGCCCTGCCACAAAGGGGTACGGGGCGGGCAGCGGGTTCGACCGCAGGGCCTAGGCTGGCTTGCGGTGCCGCCCTGGACGGGCGGCCGGAAGAGGGGGCCTCAGCCGGGGGACGGCAACGGGGTGTTCCACCGTGGAGCCGGCGCGGGGGTGCCCGCGCGGCCGGGCAGAGAGGACATGCGCCGTGTCGGTGAACCTTGCCAAGGGCCAGCGGGTCAGCCTGCAGAAGGGGCCGGGGGAGACGCTCACCGTGGTCCGGATGGGCCTGGGCTGGAAGGCGGCGCCCCGGCGGGGCCTGTTCGGCAGCCGGACCCGGCAGATCGACCTGGACGCCTCGGCGCTGCTGTACGCCGGGCGGACCCCGTCCGACGTGGTGTTCTTCCAGCACCTGGAGAGTTCCGACGGCTCCGTGCGGCACACCGGCGACAACCTGGTGGGCGGGTCCGGCGCCGGGGAGGACGACGAGTCGATCCTGGTCGACCTGGCGCACGTGCCGCCGCAGATCACCCAGGTGGTGTTCACGGTCAGCTCGTACACCGGGCAGACCTTCGCCGAGGTGCGGAACGCGCACTGCCGGCTGGTGGACGAGTCGACCGGGCTGGAGCTGGCCCGCTACGAGCTGACCGGCGGCGGCCCGCACACCGGCCAGATCATGGCGAAGGTGTTCCGGGACGGCAGCGGGGGCTGGGAGATGCAGGCGATCGGCGCCCCGGCCAAGGGGCGGACCTTCCAGGACCTGCTGCCGGCCATCGAGCCGTTCCTGTAGCGGGACCCGGCCGGGGCGCGGACCGGCCGGAGGTTCTGACGGGCCTTTACCTTCTTTACCTTTCCTTGGCGGTGCTGTTACCCTTCTTGGCAGCGGAGGGGAGTATTCCCACGCAGCCGTCCCCGTCATCACGGGCACCCGTCGCGGTGCCCCGGGGCGCTGGTCCGCGGGTGCGCGGCCGCGCGCCCGACGGGCGGAAGAGACCTCCGGCAGTGACGATGACTGTCTCGCCTACCTGCCGGAGGAGCAGTAGTGGACGTTTCCGTAAGCCTCTGGGTCGGCACCATCGTGGTGCTGTTGGCCCTGATCACCGCCGATTTCTTCATCGGCGGCCGCAAGCCGCACGAGGTGTCGATCAAGGAAGCCGGTATCTGGACCACGGTCTGGATCGTGCTGGCGGCGATCTTCGGCGGTTTCCTCTGGTGGCACTCCGGCGCGACGCCGGCCGGTGAGTTCTTCGCCGGCTACATCACCGAGAAGTCGCTCAGCGTCGACAACCTCTTCGTGTTCATCCTGATCATGGGCAAGTTCGCGGTGCCCAGGATCTACCAGCAGCGCGTGCTGATGTTCGGTGTGATCATCGCCCTGGTGCTGCGCGCGGTCTTCATCGCCGGCGGCGCCGCGCTGGTCGCGCAGTTCTCCTGGGTGTTCTTCATCTTCGGCGGCTTCCTGATCTGGACGGCGTGGAAGCTGATCAAGGAGGCGCGGGCCGACGAGGAGGACGAGGAGTTCGAGGAGAACCGCCTCCTCAAGTCGATCGAGAAGCGCTTCCCGTCGACCGACAAGTACCACGGCACCAAGCTCTTCATCCGGGAGAACGGCCGCCGGCTGATGACCCCGATGCTGATCGTCATGCTGGCGATCGGCACCACCGACGTCCTGTTCGCGCTGGACTCGATCCCGGCGATCTTCGGCCTGACCCAGGACCCGTACATCGTCTTCACCGCCAACGCCTTCGCCCTCATGGGCCTGCGCCAGCTGTACTTCCTGATCGGCGGCCTGCTGAAGAAGCTGGTCCACCTCTCGTACGGCCTGTCGGTGATCCTCGGCTTCATCGGCGTGAAGCTGGTGCTGCACGCGCTGCACGAGCAGGGCGCGCACGTGCCGGAGATCGGCATCCCGTTCTCGCTGGGCTTCATCGTGGTCGTCCTCGCCGTCACCACCGTGACCAGCCTGATGGCCTCCAAGCGGGCGGCCCTGGCCGAGCCGGAGGAGCCGCAGAAGCTGGACGCCTGACGAGGCGCCCCCGCGAACGGGGCGGGCCCGGGACCGAGCAGTGGTCGCGGGCCCGCCCCGTTCCGCGTCCGGACGCCTACCAGCCCCGCTCGCGCCACTCGGCCAGGTGCGGGCGCTCGGCGCCGAGGGTGGTGTCGTTGCCGTGGCCGGGGTAGACCCAGGCCTCGTCCGGCAGGACGTCGAAGACCTTCTCGTTGACGTCCCGGAAGAGGCTCGCGAAGGCCTCCTTGTCGCCCCAGGTGTTGCCGACCCCGCCGGGGAACAGGCAGTCGCCGGTGAACACGTGCGGGTGGCCCTGCGGGTCGTCGTACACCAGCACGATCGCCCCGGGCGTGTGGCCGACCAGGTGCCGGACGGTGAGGGCGCAGCGGCCCACCGCGAGGGTGTCGCCGTCCGCGAGCGGCAGCGCGGTGGGGACGTCGATGCCCTCCGCGTCGTGCTCGCCGGCCGCGGTGCGCGCGCCGGTGGCGGCGACCACCTCCTCCAGCGCGCCCCAGTGGTCGCGGTGCCGGTGGGTGGTGACGACGGTGGCCAGGCTGGGGCCGACCGACTCCAGCAGCACCGGCGCGTCCGCCGCCGCGTCGATCAGCAGCTGCTCGTCGGTGTCGCGGCAGCGCAGCAGGTAGGCGTTGTTGTCGTAGGGGCCGACCGCCACCTTGGTGATGATCAGGTGCGCCAGCTCGCGCACGTCCGGCGGCCCGCCGACCTTGACCGCTCCGTGGTACGTCATCCGTCCGCTCCTTGTCGGGCTACAGGTTCACGGTCATCCTCGCGCCTGGGGGGCCGCTCAGCCCAGCGGGGGGAGGGCCGGGAGGGGGGTGTCGGGGGTGCGGCGCAGGCCGTCGCCGTCGGCGCGCCCGGAGAGCCAGGCGAGCAGGGCGCGGACGGGGCCCTCGACGGCCAGGACCGGGGTGCCGGTGCCGATCACGGCGCGCTCGGCGGTGTCCTCGGCGAACAGCTCGACGGCGGGCAGGTCGGCGCCGGACAGCTTGCCGGCGAGGCGGCGGAACTCGGCGGAGGCGAACTCCGCCGGCCAGTGCGCCGGGGTGTAGCCGGCGTCCAGGTCGACGTGGTGGTACTCGACCTCCATCAGGCGCCTCCAGGGGATCTCGCGGGCCGGGAAGAGGTAGCCGCTGCGGTGCCGGACCTCGGCGGTCCAGGCCCCGGCGGGCAGCAGGGCGGCGGCCGCGGCGAAGCGCCCGCCGCTGTCGCGCAGGTCGGCGAGCTGGACCTCCGCCGGGCGGGGCGCGCCCTCCTCGATGTCCCGGTCGCGGGCCTCCCCGCTCGGGTACTGCGGGATGTCGGTGCCGGTGCGGGCGCCGTCCAGCAGGTTGACCAGGGAGTCGGCGTTGCGGGCGAGGTGGGCCAGGACGTGGCCGCGGGTCCAGCCGGGCAGCGCGGAGGGCTCGGCGACGGCCTCGGGCTTGAGCTCGGCGGCGGTGTGCAGCAGCTGCCGGGTGGCCTCCTCGACCAGTGCGAGGTAGCGCGCGGCGGTGGCGGAGGCCGCGGCGGACCGCGGGTCGGTGCTCGGATCGGTCATCGGATCGGCCTTCCGTGGGGACGGTGCGTTGCCCGGGCGGGGCTCCGCTCGTTGAGGGAGTGACGTCCGGACGACGCTACCGTCGTTTCGCGGTGCTGAGCAGGGGCTTTTGCGGGCCGTACGTCAAGGCTCCGCAGACCGTCCTCACTCGTTCGGGTGGACCCGGCTGGACATGGTCGTTAATCGAACGCCTGAGCTAGTAGGCTGGCTGCCGCATCCTGGAAGAAGCACAGTTTCGTTCCCCAGCCCTCTCGCCCCGGAGAAAGGCGCCAGAAGCAGTGGCCGACCGCCTCATCGTCCGCGGTGCTCGCGAGCACAACCTCAAGAACGTCTCGCTCGACCTGCCCCGCGACTCCCTCATCGTCTTCACGGGCCTCTCCGGCTCCGGCAAGTCCTCGCTCGCCTTCGACACCATCTTCGCGGAGGGCCAGCGCCGCTACGTCGAGTCGCTGTCGTCCTACGCCCGCCAGTTCCTCGGCCAGATGGACAAGCCCGACGTGGACTTCATCGAGGGGCTCTCCCCGGCCGTCTCGATCGACCAGAAGTCCACCAACCGCAACCCGCGGTCGACCGTCGGCACCATCACCGAGGTCTACGACTACCTCCGCCTGCTGTTCGCCCGGATCGGCAAGCCGCACTGCCCGCACTGCGGCCGCCCGATCGCCAAGCAGTCCCCGCAGGCCATCGTCGACAAGGTGCTCGAACTCGCCGAGGGCACCCGCTTCCAGGTGCTCAGCCCGGTGGTGCGCGAGCGCAAGGGCGAGTTCGTCGACCTCTTCGCCGACCTCCAGTCCAAGGGCTACGCCCGCGCCCGGGTGGACGGCGAGACGGTCCAGCTCGCCGAGCCGCCCAAGCTGAAGAAGCAGGAGAAGCACACCGTCGAGGTGGTGATCGACCGCCTCACCGTCAAGGAGAGCGCCAAGCGCCGCCTGACCGACTCGGTGGAGACCGCCCTGCGGCTCAGCGGCGGCATGGTCGTGCTCGACTTCGTCGACCTCCCCGAGGACGACCCCGAGCGCGAGCGGATGTACTCCGAGCACCTCTACTGCCCCTACGACGACGTGTCGTTCGAGGAGCTGGAGCCGCGCTCGTTCTCCTTCAACTCGCCGTTCGGCGCCTGCCCGGACTGCTCCGGCCTCGGCAACCGGATGGAGGTGGACCCGGAGCTGGTGGTGCCCGACGAGGAGCGCTCGCTGGACGAGGGCGCCATCCACCCGTGGTCCGGCGGCCACACCAAGGAGTACTTCCAGCGGCTGATCGACGCCCTCGCCGGCGAGCTGGGCTTCCGCACCGACATCCCCTGGGCCGGGCTGCCGGCCCGCGCCAAGAAGGCGCTGCTGTACGGGCACAAGCACCAGGTGCAGGTCCGCTACCGCAACCGCTACGGGCGCGACCGCTCCTACAGCACCGGCTTCGAGGGCGCGGTGCCGTTCATCCAGCGCCGCCACCAGGAGGCCGAGAGCGACTCCAGCCGCGAGCGCTTCGAGGGCTACATGCGCGAGGTGCCCTGCCCGACCTGCCGGGGCACCCGGCTCAAGCCGGTGGTGCTCGCGGTCACCGTCGAGGGCCGGTCGATCGCCGACGTCTCCTCGATGTCGATCAGCGACTGCTCGGACTTCCTCGGCGCGATGAAGCTGAACGCCCGCGACAAGCAGATCGCCGAGCGCGTCCTCAAGGAGGTCAACGAGCGGCTGCGCTTCCTGGTCGACGTCGGCCTGGACTACCTCTCGCTCGACCGCGCGGCCGGCACCCTCTCCGGCGGCGAGGCCCAGCGCATCCGGCTCGCCACCCAGATCGGCTCCGGCCTGGTCGGCGTGCTCTACGTGCTGGACGAGCCGTCCATCGGCCTGCACCAGCGCGACAACCACCGGCTGATCGAGACCCTCGTCCGGCTGCGCGACATCGGCAACACGCTGATCGTCGTCGAGCACGACGAGGACACCATCAAGATGGCCGACTGGGTGGTCGACATCGGCCCCGGCGCCGGCGAGCACGGCGGCAAGGTGGTGCACTCCGGCTCGCTGAAGCAGCTGCTCGCCAACAAGGAGTCGCTGACCGGCCAGTACCTCTCCGGCAAGCGCTTCATCCCGATCCCGGACGAGCGCCGCGCGCGGGACCGGAAGCGCCAGCTCACCGTGCACGGCGCCCGCGAGCACAACCTCAAGGACGTCACGGTCGGCTTCCCGCTCGGGACCTTCACCGCGATCACCGGCGTCTCCGGCTCGGGCAAGTCCACCCTGGTCAACGACATCCTCTACACCCACCTCGCCCGGGAGCTGAACGGCGCCCGCACGGTGCCCGGCCGGCACACCCGGATCACCGGCACCGAGCTGGTGGACAAGGTGGTGCACGTCGACCAGTCGCCGATCGGCCGCACCCCGCGCTCCAACCCGGCCACCTACACCGGCGTGTTCGACCACGTCCGGCGGCTGTTCGCGGAGACCCAGGAGGCCAAGGTCCGCGGCTACCTGCCCGGCCGGTTCTCCTTCAACGTCAAGGGCGGCCGCTGCGAGAACTGCTCCGGCGACGGCACCATCAAGATCGAGATGAACTTCCTGCCGGACGTCTACGTGCCGTGCGAGGTCTGCCACGGCGCCCGGTACAACCGGGAGACGTTGGAGGTCCACTACAAGGGCAAGTCCATCGCCGAGGTGCTGGACATGCCGATCGAGGAGGCGCTCGGCTTCTTCGAGGCCGTCCCGGCGATCGCCCGCCACCTGCGGACGCTCAACGACGTCGGCCTCGGCTACGTCCGGCTCGGCCAGTCCGCGCCGACCCTCTCCGGCGGCGAGGCCCAGCGCGTCAAGCTCGCCTCCGAGCTGCAGAAGCGCTCCACCGGCCGGACCGTCTACGTGCTGGACGAGCCCACCACCGGTCTGCACTTCGAGGACATCAGCAAGCTGATCAAGGTGCTCACCGGCCTGGTGGACAAGGGCAACACGGTGATCGTCATCGAGCACAACCTCGACGTCATCAAGACCGCCGACTGGATCGTCGACATGGGCCCCGAGGGCGGCTCCGGCGGCGGCAGCGTGGTCGCCGAGGGCACCCCCGAGGAGATCGCCGCCGTCCCGGAGAGCCACACCGGCAAGTTCCTGCGCGACATCCTGCCCGGCGACTTCGCCGACGCCCCGGTCAAGGCGCCGGCCAAGGCCCGCGCCCCGCGCAAGCGGGCGGCCGCAGCGGCCAAGAAGTAGCCCGGACACGATCGCAACCGCCCCCGGACGCGCCGGGGGCGGTTGCCGTGAGGACGCATAGACTTCCCGGCGGTCCGCAGCCCGCGGGCCACCGTGCGACCAGGAGTGAACGACATGTCCGAGGCCCCCGAAGGCGCCGCCCCCACCCGCCGCACCCTGCTCTGCGGAGCCGCGGCCGTCCTCGCGGCCGGCGGCACCCTCGCCGTCTCCGGCTGCTCCTCGTCCTCCTCCGACTCCGGCTCCGCCGCCAAGACCCCGGTCGACGTCGGCCCCGCCTCCGCCGTCCCGGTCGGCGGCGGCACCGTCTACCGCGAGAAGAAGATCGTCGTCACCCAGCCCGCCGAGGGCCAGTACAAGGCGTTCAGCGCCAAGTGCACCCACGCCGGCTGCATCGTCGACCAGGTCAAGAACCAGAAGATCCAATGCCCCTGTCACGGCAGCCTGTTCGGCATCACCGACGGCGCCGTGCTGGACGGCCCGGCCCCCACCCCGCTGCCCGAGTACACCGTGGCGGTCGAGGGCGGCAACCTCAAGGTGACCCCGCGCTGAAGCAGTTGATCTCCCGCACGCGCCCCCGGCCGGAGTCGGTACGGTGGACCCATGGCTGACCCGTCCACCTACCGCCCGGCTCCGGGTGCGATCCCCACCTCGCCCGGTGTCTACAAGTTCCGCGACGCCCACGGGCGGGTCATCTACGTCGGCAAGGCCAAGAGCCTGCGGCCCCGGCTCTCCTCCTACTTCCAGGACCTCGCCGGGCTGCACCCGCGCACCGCGACCATGGTCACCACCGCCGCCTCGGTGGAGTGGACCGTCGTCGCCACCGAGGTCGAGGCGCTCCAGCTGGAGTACTCCTGGATCAAGGAGTTCGACCCCCGGTTCAACGTCAAGTACCGCGACGACAAGAGCTATCCGGAACTCGCCGTCACCCTCAACGAGGAGTACCCCCGGGTCCAGGTGATGCGCGGGGCGCACAAGAAGGGCGTGCGCTACTTCGGCCCCTACGGCCACGCCTGGGCGATCCGCGAGACCGTCGACCTGCTGCTGCGCGTCTTCCCCGTCCGCACCTGCTCCAACGGCGTCTTCAAGCGCGCCCGCCAGGTCGGCCGCCCCTGCCTGCTCGGCTACATCGGCAAGTGCGCCGCCCCCTGCGTCGGCCGGGTCTCGCCCGAGGAGCACCGCGCCCTCGCCGAGGACTTCTGCGACTTCATGGCCGGCCGCACCGGCAACTACCTGCGCCGGCTGGAGACCGAGATGCAGGAGGCCGCCGCCGACCTGGAGTACGAGAAGGCGGCCCGGCTGCGCGACGACATCGGCGCGCTCAAGCGGGCCATGGAGAAGAACGCCATCGTCCTCGCCGACGCCACCGACGCCGACCTGCTGGCCGTCGCCGAGGACGAACTGGAGGCCGCCGTCCAGATCTTCCACGTCCGCGGCGGCCGGGTCCGCGGCCAGCGCGGCTGGGTCACCGACAAGGTCGAGGACGTCGACACCGCCGGCCTGGTCGAGCACGCCCTCCAGCAGCTCTACGGCGGCGGCAGCGAGTCCGTCCCCCGCGAGGTGCTCGTCCCCGCCCTCCCGGCGCCCGTCGAGCCGGTCCGCGACTGGCTGAGCGGCCTGCGCGGCGCCCAGGTCGACCTGCGCGTCCCGCAGCGCGGCGACAAGAAGGACCTCATGGCCACCGTGCAGCGCAACGCCCAGCAGGCGCTCGGGCTGCACAAGACCAAGCGCGCCTCCGACCTCACCACCCGCAGCCGCGCCCTCCAGGAGATCGCCGAGGCGCTGGAGCTGGACAGCGTCCCGCTGCGCATCGAGTGCTTCGACATCTCCCACCTCCAGGGCGAGGACGTGGTCGCCTCCATGGTGGTCTTCGAGGACGGCCTGGCCCGCAAGAGCGAGTACCGCCGCTTCCAGATCAAGGGCTTCGAGGGCCAGGACGACGTCCGCTCGATGCACGAGGTGATCAGCCGCCGCTTCCGCCGCTACCTCCAGGAGCGCGAGCAGACCGGCGAGTGGGCCGTCCCCGAGGAGGCCGAGGGCCCGGAGGAGGACGGCCACCGCCCCGAGGACGGCCCGCGCACCGAGGACGGCCCGCGCACCGAGGACGGCCGCCCCAAGCGCTTCGCCTACCCGCCCCAGCTGCTCGTCGTCGACGGCGGCCAGCCCCAGGTCGCCGCCGCCCGGCGGGCCCTGGACGAGCTCGGCATCGACGACGTCGCGCTCTGCGGTCTGGCCAAGCGGCTGGAGGAGGTCTGGCTGCCCGGCGAGGACGACCCGGTCGTGCTCCCGCGCAGCAGCGAGGGCCTCTACCTGCTCCAGCGGGTCCGCGACGAGGCCCACCGCTTCGCCATCACCTACCAGCGCGGCAAGCGTTCCAAGCGACTCACCGCCGGAGAACTGGACTCCGTCCCCGGCCTCGGCGAGACTCGCCGTCAGGCGCTGCTCAAGCACTTCGGCTCGCTGAAGAAGCTCCGGGCGGCCACCGTCGACGAACTCTGCGCGGTCCCCGGCATCGGCCGGCGGACGGCGGAGACCGTTGCGGCGGCGTTGTCGTCCCGTACACCTGCCGCACCAGCCGTGAACACCGCCACGGGCGAGATCATCGAGGACGGCGCCGACGAGCCGGCGCCCGCGGCGCCCGAGACCGCACCCATCCAGGAGACGCCATGACGGCCGACGCCGCCCGTCAGCCGGCGCGCCCCGGACCCACTCGTCCGAGTGAGCCGGGGAAGCACGCCCGCGCGACGCGCGTTCTCCACAGCAGAACCACCGAGAGCGGGGAACCGAAGTGACCGTGTCCGATTACGGGGGGACCGCCCGGCCCGAGGCCGTCGGCGAGAACACCCCGGAGCTGGTGATCATCTCCGGCATGTCCGGAGCGGGCCGCTCCACCGCCGCCAAGTGCCTTGAGGACCTGGGCTGGTTCGTGGTGGACAACCTCCCCCCGGCCCTCATCCCGACCATGGTCGACCTCGGCGCCCGCTCCCAGGGCAACGTCGCCCGGATCGGCGCCGTCGTGGACGTCCGCGGCCGGCAGTTCTTCGACGACCTGCTGACCTCCCTGGACGAGCTGGAGAAGCGCGGCGTTCGGCTGCGCGTCGTCTTCCTGGACTCCTCCGACGAGGCCCTCGTCCGCCGCTTCGAGAGCGTGCGCCGCCCGCACCCGCTCCAGGCGGACGGCCGGATCGTCGACGGCATCGCCCAGGAGCGCGACCTGCTGCGCGAGCTGCGCGGCGAGGCTGACCTGGTGATCGACACCTCCAACCTCAACGTCCACCAGCTGCGCGCCAAGCTCGACGCCCAGTTCGCCGACCACGACGAGCCCGAGCTGCGCGCCACGGTGATGTCCTTCGGCTTCAAGTACGGCCTGCCGGTCGACGCCGACCTCGTGGTGGACTGCCGCTTCCTGCCCAACCCGCACTGGGTGCCCGAACTCCGGGCCCGCACCGGGACCGACGCGGACGTCGCCGACTACGTCTTCCAGCAGCCCGGGGCCAACGAGTTCCTCAACGGCTACGCCGAGCTGCTGCGCATTGTCACCGAGGGCTATCGACGCGAGGGGAAGCGTTACATGACCCTTGCCGTAGGCTGCACCGGTGGCAAGCACCGCAGTGTCGCGATGTCCGAGCGCCTGACGAAGCGTCTCATCGCCGACGGAGTGGAGACGGTGCTGGTCCACCGTGACATGGGACGGGAGTAGCCGCCGCACCCTGCCGGGCCGCCGGCGGAGGTCGGCGGCGGGCAAGAGGAACGCGAGGTAGGTGTGACGGGATACGTGCCCGGGCGGCAGTTCCAGAACAGGACCGCCGACCGGAGTGGGGCCCCGGCCCGGTCCACCGTGACCGGCCGGCCCCGCTCCGGGGCGGCCCGCACCGGCCCGTCCCGTCCCCACCCGGCGCCCCGGACCAGTCATGCCGCCCGGACCAACCAGGCCCCGCGGATCACCGCGCTCGGCGGCGGCCAGGGCCTGTCCGCCTCGCTCTCCGCGCTGCGCCGGCTCACCACCGACCTCACCGCCGTGGTCACCGTCGCCGACGACGGCGGCTCCAGCGGCCGGCTGCGCGAGGAGCTCGGGGTGCTGCCCCCCGGCGACCTGCGCAAGGCGCTCGCCGCGCTGTGCGGCGACGACGACTGGGGCCGCACCTGGTCCGAGGTGATCCAGCAGCGCTTCACCGGCTCCGGCGAGCTGGGCGGCCACGCCGTCGGCAACCTGCTGATCGTCGCGCTCTGGGAGAAGCTCGGCGACCCGGTCGCCGCCCTGGACTGGGTCGGCCGGCTGCTCAACGTGCAGGGCCGGGTGCTGCCGATGTCGGCGGTGCCGCTGGACATCGAGGCGGTCGTCCGCGGCCACGACCCGGCCTTCCCGACCGAGCTCGGCGCCGTCCGCGGCCAGGCCAACGTCGCGGTCACCCCCGGAACCGTGCAGTCCGTCCGGCTCCTGCCGGACGAGCCGCCCGCCGTGCCGGAGGCGGTCACCGCCGTCCGGGAGGCGGACTGGGTGGTGCTCGGCCCCGGCTCCTGGTTCACCAGCGTGCTGCCGCACCTGCTGGTGCCCGAGCTGGCCAAGGCGCTGGTGGAGACCCGCGCCCGCCGCCTGCTCACCCTGAACCTGGCCCCGCAGCCCGGCGAGACCGAGGGCTTCACCCCGCAGCGCCACCTGGAGGTCATCGCCGACCACGCCCCCGCGCTCGCGGTGGATGCGATCCTGGTGGACGAGCGCGCCGTCACCGGCGGCGCCTTCGGCCAGGCGGACCTGGCCGGACTGGAACAGGCCGCCGAGCGGATGGGAGCAGCCCTGGTGCTCGGCCGGGTCGCCCGTACCGACGGCACGCCGCGACACGACCCGGAGCTCTTGGCGGCCGCGTACGACCGGATTTTCCGGACACATGGAAGGATCGGGCCATGGCGATGACTCCAGCGGTGAAGGACGAAATCAGCCGGCTCCCGGTCACCCGGGCCTGCTGCCGCAAGGCGGAGGTGTCGGCGATCCTGCGATTCGCGGGCGGGCTGCACATCGTGAGCGGCCGGATCGTGATCGAGGCGGAGCTCGACACCGGAGCCGCCGCGCGGCGTCTGCGCAAGGACCTGCTGGAGATCTTCGGACACTCCTCGGACCTGGTCGTGATGGCCCCCGGCGGGCTGCGGCGCGGCAGCCGCTACGTGGTCCGGGTGGTCAAGGACGGCGAGCTGCTCGCCCGCCAGACCGGTCTCGTGGACGGCCGCGGCCGCCCGATCCGCGGTCTGCCCCCGGCCGTGGTCTCCGGGGCCACCTGCGATGCCGAGGCGGCCTGGCGCGGGGCCTTCCTGGCGCACGGCTCGCTCACCGAGCCCGGCCGCTCGTCCTCGCTGGAGATCACCTGCCCCGGTTCGGAGGCCGCCCTCGCCCTGGTCGGCGCCGCCCGCCGGCTCGGCATCCCGGCCAAGGCCCGCGAGGTGCGCGGGGTCGACCGGGTGGTGATCCGCGACGGCGACGCGATCGGCGCGCTGCTGACCCGGCTCGGTGCGCACGAGTCGGTGCTGGCCTGGGAGGAGCGCCGGATGCGCCGCGAGGTGCGGGCGACCGCCAACCGGCTGGCCAACTTCGACGACGCCAACCTGCGCCGCTCGGCCCGGGCCGCGGTGGCGGCCGGCGCCCGGGTGCAGCGCGCGCTGGAGATCCTCGGCGAGGAGGTGCCCGAGCACCTGGCCGCGGCCGGCCAGCTGCGGATGCAGCACAAGCAGGCCTCGCTGGAGGAGCTGGGCGCGCTCGCCGACCCGCCGCTGACCAAGGACGCGGTGGCCGGCCGGATCCGCCGGCTGCTGGCGATGGCCGACAAGCGCGCCTCCGAACTCGGCCTGCCGAGTACCGAGGCCAACCTCACCGACGAGATGGCGCTCAACTGACGCCGACGGCCACGCCCGGTGCCGAACCCTCCGCCGGTGTCCGCTTCCGCGGGCACCGGCGGAGCCGTGTCCGGAGGGTGGGACGGGGCGCCGCCGCGGGCCCCGTCCGGAGGCCGGGACCAACTGCCCGCGAAGGCAGGGTCGGACGGCCCGGAATTGTTGTGAACACGCGCCACGCCAGGGGTTGCGCGGGCGCCTGATGTGCTCTACCCGGCCTCGGAGGGGTAGGGTCATAGGCGGTCGGGGACATCCCAAAATTCCACCCCGTCGGCATAGCGTCCGGCGTACCTAATGAGGAGATCGGTTCGTGACGATCCGGGTAGGCATCAACGGATTCGGCCGCATCGGCCGCAACTTCTTCCGTGCGGTTCAGGCCCAGGGCGCGGACATCGAGATCGTCGGTGTCAACGACCTGACCGACACCAAGACCCTGGCGCACCTGCTCAAGTACGACTCGATCCTGGGCACCTTCCCGGGCGAGGTGTCGCACACCGCCGACAGCATCACCGTCGACGGCAAGACCTTCAAGGTCATCGCCGAGCGTGACCCGGCCAACCTCCCCTGGGGCGAGCTGGGCGCGGACGTCGTCATCGAGTCGACCGGCATCTTCACCAAGGCCGAGGCGGCCAAGAAGCACGTCACCGCCGGCGCCAAGAAGGTCATCATCTCGGCGCCCGCCACCGACGAGGACATCACCGTCGTCATGGGCGTCAACGACGAGAAGTACGACGCCGCGAAGCACACCATCATCTCCAACGCCTCCTGTACCACCAACTGTGTGGCGCCGCTGGCCAAGGTGCTGAACGAGAGCTTCGGCATCGTCAAGGGTCTGATGACCACGGTGCACGCGTACACCAACGACCAGGTCACCCTGGACTTCCCGCACAAGGACCTGCGTCGCGCCCGCGCCGCGGCCCTCAACATCATCCCGACCTCGACCGGTGCCGCCAAGGCGACCGCCCTGGTCCTGCCGGAGCTCAAGGGCAAGCTGGACGGCACCTCGCTGCGCGTCCCGGTCCCGACCGGTTCGATCACCGACCTGGTCGTCACCCTGGAGCGCGACGTCACCGTCGCCGAGGTCAACGAGGCCTTCAAGAAGGCCTCCGAGACCACCCTCAAGGGCATCCTGCAGTACACCGAGGACCCGATCGTCTCCTCCGACATCGTGAACTCGCCGTTCTCCACGATCTTCGACTCGCTGCTGACGATGGCCCAGGGCAACCAGGTCAAGATCTTCGGCTGGTACGACAACGAGTGGGGCTACTCGAACCGCCTCGTCAACCTGACCACCCTCGTCGGTGCCGGGCTCTGACGTAGCGGGAGCTGACGTGAAGTAGGGGGGAGGGCCCGGAAGGCATGTGCGAAGCCGACCGGGCCCTCCGTCTGCGCACCCTCAACTCCCCATTGACGGCACAACGTTGTGCCGTCGCCTGCTCCACCATCTCGCCAGGAGACCGAAGACCGTGAAGACCATCGAAGACCTGGACGTCGCCGGTAAGCGCGTGTTCGTGCGTGCGGACCTGAACGTTCCGCTTTCCGACGGCACGATCACCGACGACGGCCGGATCCGTGCCGTCGCCCCGACCATCGCCAAGCTCGTCGAGCGTGGCGCGAAGGTCGTCGTCGCCTCCCACCTCGGCCGCCCCAAGGGCGCGCCGGACCCGCAGTTCTCCCTCGCGCCGGTGGCCGTCCGCCTCGGCGAGATCCTCGGCACGCCGGTCGCCTTCGCGGCCGACACCGTGGGCGAGAGCGCGAAGGCCACCGTCGCCGCCCTGGCCGACGGCGAGGTCACGCTGCTGGAGAACCTGCGCTTCAACGCCGGTGAGACCAGCAAGGACGACGCCGAGCGCGCGGCGTTCGCCGCCCGGCTGGCCGAGCTGGCCGACCTCTACGTGGGCGACGGCTTCGGTGCGGTGCACCGCAAGCACGCGTCGGTGTTCGACCTGCCGGCCCTGCTGCCGCACGCGGTCGGCGACCTGATCGCCACCGAGGTGGGCGTGCTCAAGCGCCTCACCGAGGAGGTCGAGAGCCCGTACGTGGTGGTGCTCGGCGGCTCCAAGGTCTCCGACAAGGTCGGCGTGATCGAGAACCTGCTGAAGAAGGCCGACCGGATCCTGATCGGCGGCGGCATGGTGTTCACCTTCCTCAAGGCCCAGGGCCACGAGGTCGGCGTCTCGCTGCTGCAGGAGGACCAGATCCCGACCGTCCAGGGCTACCTGGCGGAGGCGAAGGAGCGGGGCGTCGAGTTCGTCCTGCCGACGGACGTCCTGGTCTCCACCGGGTTCCCGGACGTCAAGACCAAGGCCCCGGCCACCTACTCGGTCGTCGCCGTGGACGCGATCCCGGCCGACCAGCTGGGTCTGGACATCGGCCCGGAGAGCCGCGAGCTGTTCGCGGCGAAGCTGGCCGACGCGAAGACGGTGTTCTGGAACGGCCCGATGGGCGTCTTCGAGCACCCGGACTTCGCCGGCGGCACCGCGGCCGTCGCGCAGGGCCTGCTCGACAGTGACGCGTTCTCCGTGGTCGGCGGCGGGGACTCCGCCGCGGCCGTTCGCATCCTGGGCTTCGACGAGACGAAGTTCGGGCACATCTCGACCGGCGGTGGCGCGAGCCTGGAGTACCTGGAGGGCAAGCAGCTCCCCGGTCTCACCGCCCTGGAAGGCTGAATCACGCATGACTGAGCGTCTCCCGCTGATGGCGGGCAACTGGAAGATGAACCTCAACCACCTTGAGGCCATCCAGCACACCCAGAAGCTGGCCTTCGCGCTGGCCGACAAGGACTACGCGGCGGTCGAGGTGGCCGTCCTCGTGCCGTTCACCGACCTCCGCTCGGTGCAGACCCTGGTCGACGGCGACAAGCTGAAGATCAAGTACGGCTCGCAGGACATCTCGCAGCACGACGGCGGTGCCTACACCGGCGAGGTCTCCGGCCCGATGCTGGCCAAGCTGAAGTGCGCCTACGCGGTGATCGGCCACTCGGAGCGCCGCCAGTACCACGGCGAGAACGAGGAGATCGTCAACGCCAAGGTCAAGGCCGCCTACCGCAGCGGGATCACCCCGATCCTGTGCATCGGCGAGCCGCTGGAGGTCCGCAAGGCCGGCACCCACGTCGCGCACACCCTGGCCCAGCTCGACGGCGCCCTGCAGGACGTCCCGGCCGCGGACGCCGAGTCCATCGTGGTCGCCTACGAGCCGGTCTGGGCGATCGGCACCGGCGAGGTGGCGACCCCCGAGGACGCCCAGGAGGTCTGCGCCGCGATCCGCGCGCGGATCGCCGAGCTGTACGACGCCGAGCTGGCCGGCAAGGTCCGGGTGCTCTACGGCGGTTCGGTGAAGTCGTCGAGCGCGGCCGGCCTGATGGCCAAGCCGGACATCGACGGCGGTCTGATCGGCGGAGCCTCGCTGGACGCCGAGGAGTTCGTCAAGATCGTGCGCTACCGTGAGCAGGCAGTAGGCTAACGCCGCCGCAGCAACGTAGGCTTTGGGGCCGGACCACCTGTCGTGGTCCGGCCCCTTCGCCGAAGATACGAGAGAGTTGGTCCCGTCGTGGTTATCGGGTTCTCGATTGCCCTGATCGTCTTCAGCCTGCTGATGATCCTGCTGGTGCTGCTGCACAAGGGGAAGGGCGGCGGTCTGTCGGACATGTTCGGTGGCGGCGCGATGTCCACCGGCGGCGGCTCGGCGGTGGCCGAGCGCAACCTGGACCGCATCACGATCGTGGTCGGCCTGGCCTGGTTCGCCAGCCTCCTGGTGCTCGGCCTGGTCCTGAAGTACAAGGGCTGACATACCTCTGACGCCCCGTCGCCCCGCGGCCTATCCTGGAAAGGTCCGGGGCGGAGCCGGTGGTGGCGCATGCTTAACTCCTGCTTACACTAGGACGACTTTCGCCACCGACGCGCGTCGCGCGCGTCGGCGCACCAGCACGCAGGGAGTCAGACCGTGGCAAGTGGCAACGCCATCCGTGGCAGCAGGGTCGGAGCCGGCCCGATGGGTGAGGCGGAGCGCGGCGAATCCGCCCCCCGCAACCGGATCTCCTTCTGGTGCGCGAACAAGCACGAGACCCGGCCGAGCTTCGCGGCCGAAGCGGTGATCCCGGAGACCTGGGACTGTCCGCGCTGCGGCTTCCCGGCCGGCCAGGACGAGCACAACCCGCCCGCGCCGTCCCGCAACGAGCCGTACAAGACCCACCTCGCCTACGTGCGCGAGCGGCGCACCGACGCCGACGGCGAGGCGATCCTCGCCGAGGCGCTGGCGAAGCTCCGCGGCGAGATCTGAGGACGAGGCGAAACACGAAGGGCGCCACCCCGCACGGGGTGGCGCCCTTCGGTGTTCCCCGGCCTAGGCCGAGGCCGGGGGGTACAGCTGGGGCGGCAGCTGGGACGCCGCGGCGCGGTCCAGCAGCCACAGGGTGCGGCCGGTGCCGTGCGCGCCGGAGGCCGGCGCCTGGATCTCGCCGGGGCCGGAGAGGGCGACCGCCACCGCGCCCGCCTTGTCCTCGCCGGCCGCCAGCAGCCAGACCTCGCGGGCACTGCGGATGGCCGGCAGGGTGAGCGAGACCCGGGTCGGCGGCGGCTTCGGCGCACCGCGCACGCCGATCACCGTCAGCTCGGTCTCCCGCACGCCCGGGTGCTCGGGGAAGAGCGAGGCGACATGGGTGTCCGGGCCGACGCCGAGCAGCAGCACGTCGAAGGCGGGGACGCCGGCCCGGTCGCCCGGTCCGGCCGCCGCCGCGAGCTCCTGCGCGTAGCGGGCCGCCGCGGCGTCGACGTCCGAGCCGTCGACGCCGTCCGAGGCGGGCATCTCGTGGACCCGCGCCGGGTCGAGCGGGACGGCGTCCAGCAGCTCGGCGCGGGCCTGGACGGCGTTGCGCTCCGGGTCGCCGGAGGGCAGGTACCGCTCGTCGCCCCACCAGAGGTCCAGCCGCGCCCAGTCGACCGCGTCGCGCGCCGGGGAGGCGGCGATCGCGGCCAGCAGGGCGTTGCCGTTGCGTCCGCCGGTGAGCACCACCGAGGCGGTGCCGCGGGCGGCCTGGGCGTCCACGATCCGGGTGATCAGCCGGGCCGCGGCCGCCTGGGCCATCAGCTCCTTGTCCCGGTGGACGACCAGCTGCGGGGTGGCCGCGGTCATGCCCCGGCCTTCTTGGCGGTGCGCTTGCCGGCCGTCTTCTTCGCGGTGCCGGGGGCCGCCTCGGCGGTCACCCGGGCCGGGTTGGCGACCTGCTCGCCCTCCTGCGCGGGCGCCTGCGTGGACGCCTCGCCGACGACCTCGGTGGCGACCTCGGCGGCCACCGCGTTCGCCGCCGCCTGCTCGGCGTTGTCCGGCTCCTTGAGCCGGTCCACCGGCGTGCGCACGGCGGCCGCGTAGATGTCGTCCGGGTCGAGCCGGCGCAGCTCCTCGGCGATCAGCTCCGAGGTCTCGCGCCGCTTGAGCGCCACCTGGCGGTCCGGCGAGCCGGGCATCGAGAGCGTGCCCATCAGGCCGTCCGGGCGGTCCAGGGTGATGTCCCCGTTCGTGGTGCGCAGGTGCACCGCGGTGATGCCCGGGCCGTTGGTGACGACCCGCTCGACCGGCACGTGCAGCCGGTTGTGCAGCCACAGGCCGAGCAGCTCGACGCTGGGGTTGTACGACTCGCCCTCGACCACCGCGGAGGTGATCGTCGACGGCCGCTGGTCCAGCGCGGCGGCCAGCATCGAGCGCCAGCCGGTGATCCGGGTCCAGGCCAGGTCGGTGTCGCCCGGGGTGTAGCTCTGGGCCCGCTGGGCGAGCTGGCCGACCGGGGACTCGGCGGTGACCGCGTCGGTGATCCGGCGCTGGGCGAGCGCGCCCAGCGGGTCCTGCGCCGGGTGCAGCGGCGCGTTGTCCGGCCACCAGACCACGACCGGGGCGTCCGGCAGCAGCAGCGGCAGGACGACCGACTGGGCGTGCGCGGCGAGTTCGCCGTGCATCCGCAGGACGACGGTCTCGCCGGAGCCGGCGTCGGAGCCGACCAGCACCTCGGCGTCCAGGCGGGTCTCGGCGCGGGCCCGGGGCGAGCGCCCGGCGCGCTTGATGACCGCCAGGGTGCGCGAGGGGTGCTCGCGGGAGGCGTCGTTGGCCGCCTTGAGGGCGTCGTAGGCGCTGCCCTCGTCGGTCACGATGACCAGGGTGAGCACCATGCCGGCGGCGGTGGAGCCGCTGGCCCGGCGCGCCGCCATGAGCGCTGCGTTGATCTTGCCGGACGTGGTGTTCGTGAGGTCGATCTTCATGGCCGGCGCCAGCTCCTGCCGTCTCGTGCGAGCATCTCGTCCGCCTCGGCCGGGCCCCAGGTGCCGGCCGCGTACTCGGCGGGCTTGCCGTGGGCGTCCCAGTACTTCTCGATCGGGTCGAGGATCTGCCAGGAGAGCTCGACCTCCTGGTGGCGCGGGAAGAGGTTGGCGTCACCGAGCAGCACGTCGAGGATGAGCCGCTCGTACGCCTCCGGGGAGGACTCGGTGAAGGACTCGCCGTAGGCGAAGTCCATCGTGACGTCCCGGACCTCGAAGGAGGTGCCCGGCACCTTGGAGCCGAACCGCACGGTGACGCCCTCGTCCGGCTGCACCCGGATGACCAGGGCGTTCTGCCCCAGCTCCTCGGTGGCGTAGGAGTCGAACGGCAGGTACGGGGCGCGCTGGAAGACCACCGCGATCTCGGTGACCCGGCGGCCCAGCCGCTTGCCGGTGCGCAGGTAGAACGGCACGCCCGCCCAGCGGCGGTTGTTGATCTCCAGCTTGATGGCCGCGTAGGTGTCGGTCTTGGAGTCCGGGTCGATGCCGTCCTCGTCGAGGTAGCCGCCGACCTCCTCGCCGCCCTGCCAGCCGGCCGTGTACTGGCCGCGCACGGTGTGCAGGCCGAGATCGGCCGGCAGCTTGACCGCGCTCAGCACCTTGAGCTTCTCGGCCACCAGCGCCTTCGGGTGGAAGGACGCCGGCTCCTCGATGGCGGTGAGCGCCATCAGCTGGAGCAGGTGGTTCTGGATGACGTCACGGGCCGAGCCGATGCCGTCGTAGTAGCCGGCCCGGCCGCCGATGCCGATGTCCTCGGCCATGGTGATCTGCACGTGGTCGACGTACGACCGGTTCCAGATCGGCTCGAACATCTGGTTGGCGAAACGGAGCGCCAGGATGTTCTGGACGGTCTCCTTGCCCAGGTAGTGGTCGATCCGGAAGACCTCGTCCCGGGGGAAGACCTCGTGGACGATCCGGTTCAGCTCCTGGGCGGACTCCAGGTCGTGGCCGAACGGCTTCTCGATGACGGCGCGCCGCCAGGAGCCTTGCGGAGGGTCGGCCAGGCCGTGCTTCTTGAGCTGCTGGACGACGGTCGGGAAGAACTTCGGCGGGACGGACAGGTAGAAGGCGAAGTTGCCGCTGGTCCCCTGCGCCTTGTCCAGCTCCTCGATGGTCGCGCGGAGCTTGTCGAAGGCGTCGTCGTCGTCGAAGGTTCCGTGGACGAACCGCATGCCCTTGGCGAGCTGCTGCCAGACCTCCTCGCGGAAGGGGGTGCGGGCGTGCTCCTTGACGGCGTCGTGCACCTCCTGGGCGAAGTCCTCGTCCTTCCACTCGCGGCGGGCGAAGCCGACGAGCGAGAAGCCCGGCGGCAGCAGGCCGCGGTTGGCCAGGTCGTAGACGGCCGGCATCAGCTTCTTGCGGGACAGGTCACCGGTGACCCCGAAGATGACCAGGCCGGACGGCCCCGCGATGCGCGGGAGCCGCCGGTCGGAGGGGTCGCGAAGCGGGTTGACGGGGGCCGACGGGAGGTTGTCCACGTCCGAGTCCGGCGCCAACTCGGGGAAATCAGTGCTCACTTGATGGGCTCCGCTTTCGTGCGCTGTGAGCAGGGGGTCACTTCTCGCCGGCGCCGTGCTGGTCCGACAGCGCGGCGAGCGAGGCGGTGACGGTGTCGAGCAGCTCCTTCCAGGACTGCTCGAACTTCTCGACGCCCTCGTCCTCCAGCACCTGGACCACGTCGTCGTAGTCCACACCGGCGGCGGCGATGGCGTCCATCACGGCCTTGGCGTCGGCGTAGTTGGGGACGATGGTGCCGCCGGTGACCACACCGTGGTCGTCGGTGGCGTCCAGGGTGGCCTCGGGCATCGTGTTGACGGTGCCGGGGGCGACCAGCTCGGTGACGTACAGGGTGTCCGGCAGGGCCGGGTCCTTGACGCCGGTGGACGCCCAGAGCGGGCGCTGCGGCTTGGCGCCGGCGGCCTCCAGGGAGCGCCAACGGGCGGTGCCGGCGGTCTTGCCGTCGACGCTGCCGAAGACCTCCTCGTAGGCCTGGTAGGCGAGGCGGGCGTTGGCCAGGGCGGCCTTGGAGCGGAGGTTCTTGGCCTCGCCGCCGATCTTGTCCAGGCGCTTGTCGATCTCGGTGTCGACGCGGGAGACGAAGAAGGAGGCGACCGACTCGATCTGGGAGAGGTCCAGGCCCTTGGCCTTGGCGGCCTCCAGGCCGGTCAGGTAGGCGTCGATGACGGCCTTGTAGCGCTCCAGCGAGAAGATCAGCGTGACGTTGACGCTGATGCCCTTGCCGATGACCTCGCTGATCGCGGGCAGGCCGGCCTTGGTGGCGGGGATCTTGATGAACACGTTCGGGCGGTCGACCAGCCACCACAGCTGCTTCGCCTCGGCCACGGTGGCGGCGGTCTCGTGGGCCAGCCGCGGGTCCACCTCGATGGAGACCCGGCCGTCGCGGCCGTTGGACGCGTCGTAGACCGGGCGCAGCACGTCGGCGGCGTCGCGCACGTCCGAGGTGGTGATCATGCGGACGGCTTCGTCGGTGGTGACCTTGCGGACGGCGAGGTCGCGCAGCTGGCCGTCGTAGGAGCTGTCGCCGCCGCCGATGGCCTTCTGGAAGATGGTCGGGTTGGTGGTCACGCCCACCACGTGCTTGTGCTGCACCAGCTCGGCGAGGTTCCCGGTGTTCAGCCGCTTGCGGCTGAGGTCGTCCAGCCAGATCGCCACGCCTTCGTCGCTGAGGCGCTTCAATGCGTCAGTCATGGTGCTTCAGTCCCTTGGATTCTGTGCGTGTGGGGGTGGTCGAAGGGCCGCGTACCCGCGGTGCGGGCGGGTACGCGGCCCGGTGCCGCTAGCGGTTGACGGCCTCGAGCGAGCGCAGCGCGTTGTGGGCCTCGGCGACCACGCGCTCGGCGGTGATGCCGAACTCCTCGAAGAGCACCTTGTAGTCGGCGGAGGCGCCGAAGTGCTCCAGCGAGACGATCCGGCCGTGGTCGCCGACCAGCTCGCGCCAGCCCTGGGCGATGCCGGCCTCGACCGAGACGCGGGCCTTGACCGACGGCGGCAGCACGCTGTCGCGGTAGGCCTGGTCCTGCTCCTGGAACCACTCGAAGGACGGCAGCGAGACGACCCGGGTGGCGATGCCCTCGGCCTCCAGGACCTCGCGGGCCTTGACGGCCAGCTGGACCTCGGAGCCGGTGCCGAGCAGGATCACCTGCGGGGTGCCGCTGGAGGCCTCGGCCAGGATGTAGCCGCCCTTCGCGGTGTCCTCGGCGTTGCCGTAGGACACGCGGTCGAAGGTCGGGACGTTCTGGCGGGTGAGCGCCAGGCCGACCGGGCCGGGGTGGGTGGTCTGGCGCTCGATGATCGTGCGCCAGGCGGCGGCGGTCTCGTTGGCGTCGGCCGGGCGGACCACGGACAGGCCCGGGATGGCGCGCAGCGAGGCCAGGTGCTCGACCGGCTGGTGGGTCGGGCCGTCCTCGCCGAGACCGATGGAGTCGTGCGTCCACACGTAGGTGACCGGCAGCTTCATCAGGGCGGCCAGGCGGACGGCCGGGCGCATGTAGTCGGCGAAGACCAGGAAGGTGCCGCCGTAGACGCGGGTCTTCCCGTGCAGCGCGATGCCGTTCATGGTGGAGCCCATGGCGTGCTCGCGGATGCCGAAGTGGATGGTGCGGCCGTACGGGCCGGCCGTCTTCAGCGGGTTGCCCTCGGGGAGGAAGGAGCTGTCCTCGTCGATGGTGGTGAGGTTGGACTCCGCGAGGTCGGCCGAGCCGCCCCACAGCTCCGGGATCACCGCGCCGAGCGCCTTGAGGGTCTCGCCGCTGGCCTTGCGGGTGGCGACGTCCTTGCCGGCCTCGAAGACCGGGACGGCCTTCTTCCAGCCGTCGGGCAGCTCGCGGGCCTCGATCCGGTCGAACTCGGCGGCGCGCTGCGGGTTGGCGGCGCGCCAGGCGTCGAGGGACTGCTGCCACTCGGCGCGGGCGGCCTTGCCGCGCTTGACGACCAGCCGGGCGTGCTCGATGACGTGGTCGCTGACCTCGAAGGTCTTCTCCGGGTCGAAGCCCAGGACCTTCTTGGTGGCGGCGATCTCGGCGGCGCCGAGCGCGGAGCCGTGGGCCTTGGCGGTGTTCTGGGCGTCCGGGGCCGGCCAGGCGATGATCGTGCGCATAGCGATCATCGACGGGCGGGAGGTCTCGGCCTTCGCGGCGGCGAGCGCCTCGGCGAGCGCGGCGACGTCGATGTCCCCGTTGGCCTTCGGCGTGACGCGCTGGACGTGCCAGCCGTACGCCTCGTAGCGCTTGAGGACGTCCTCGGAGAAGGCGGTCTCGGTGTCGCCCTCGATCGAGATGTGGTTGTCGTCGTACAGGGCGACCAGGTTGCCGAGCTTCTGGTGGCCGGCCAGCGAGGAGGCCTCGGCGGAGATGCCCTCCTCCAGGTCGCCGTCGGAGACGATGGCCCAGATGGTGTGGTCGAACGGCGACTCGCCGGCCGGGGCGTCCGGGTCGAACAGGCCGCGCTCGAAGCGGGCGGCCATGGCCATGCCCACGGCGTTGCCGATGCCCTGGCCGAGCGGGCCGGTGGTGGTCTCGACGCCGGCGGTGTGGCCGTGCTCGGGGTGGCCGGGGGTGCGGCTGCCCGCGACCCGGAAGGCCTTGAGGTCGTCGAGCTCCAGGCCGTAGCCGGAGAAGTAGAGCTGGGTGTAGAGCGTCAGGCTGGTGTGACCGGGGGAGAGGACGAACCGGTCACGGCCGACCCAGGAGGGGTCGGTGGGGTCGTGGCGCAGGAAGCGCTGGAAGATGAGGTAGGCGGCCGGGGCCAGCGACATGGCCGTCCCGGGGTGTCCGTTGCCGACCTTCTGAACCGCGTCCATCGCCAGGACGCGGGCCGTGTCGACGGTCCGCTCGTCGAGGTCCGACCACTCGAATGCATTCGGCGTCGTGCTCACCCTGTCTCAGGGCTCCTTCCATGGTGAAGAGTGACCCCGTGAGGGACCGGGTCGGCCACGTCGCTGGGGCCGGACGCTGGGTGGTGCCGGTCACGGAGGGTAGATCCCGCTTCTGTGGGCGAGCCTACCGTCCGGGCCGGGGCTCACCCTCCGTGGTGGGACAACTCAGGCATGTTGGCCGTCATTCCCCGGACGGTCCGTGGACGACCGTGCGCCGGCGCGGCCCGTCCCTTTGTCCACCCTCGCCCGGATCCGTCCGGTTCGCCTCTCCGGGGGCGCGGGACGGGAAGGGGCGGCCCCGCGGGGCCCGCCGCGGCAACGTTCCAGGTGGGGGCGGTGGGGGTTCACCCGGGGGTGTGCGTTCCGCCCCGCCGGGGCACCCCGGGGCCGGTGGGGAGATATGGAGCGTCTAAGGTGGCGTGGTACGCGCAGAGCGGACGATTCGGGAGACAACGTTCCGGTGGCCGCCTGTGAGGATTCATCTTCAGTTGGGGTGTTAGTGACCGCCGTCGAATCCCGTCCCGCCGGGGTCACCGGGGCGACGCCTGCGCACCGGCCGTTCGGGGCCCGTGTCGGCGCCTTCGTCGCACTGACCAAACCGCGGATCATCGAGCTGCTGCTGATCACCACGGTGCCGGTGATGTTCCTGGCGGAACGCGGTGTGCCGGACCTGCTGCTGGTGCTGAAGGTGGTCCTCGGCGGGTACCTCTCGGCGGGCGGCGCCAACGCCCTCAACATGTACATCGACCGCGACATCGACGCGGTGATGTCCCGGACCGAGCGCCGGCCGATCGTCACCGGCATGGTCTCGCCGCGCGAGGCGCTGGTGTTCGGCATCGCGCTCGGCGTCCTGTCGACGGTCTGGCTGGGCGTCCTGGTCAACTGGCTGTCCTCGGCGCTGGCGCTCGGCGCCCTCCTCTTCTACGTGTTCGTCTACACGCTGGGGCTCAAGCGGCGCACCGCGCAGAACATCGTCTGGGGCGGGATCGCCGGCTGCATGCCGGTCTTCGTCGGCTGGGCGGCCGTCACCAACACGGTCTCCTGGTCGGCGCTGGTGCTCTTCCTGGTGATCTTCTTCTGGACGCCGCCGCACTACTGGCCGCTGTCGATGAAGGTCCGCGAGGACTACGCCCGGGCCGGGGTGCCGATGCTGCCGGTGATCAAGGGCAACCTGGCGGTCGCCAAGCAGATCGTCGCCTACTCCTGGGTGATGGTGGCGGTCTCGCTGCTGCTGTGGCCGCTGGCCGACACCAGCTGGCTCTACCCGGTGGCGGCGGTGCTGCTCGGCGCGGCCTGGCTCAAGGAGGCGCACGCGCTGTACGGGCGGGCCAAGGCCGGGGTGGTGGGTGCCAAGCTCAAGGAGATGCGGCTGTTCCACTGGTCGATCACCTACCTGACGCTGCTGTTCGTGGTGATTGCGGTGGACCCGTTCGTGAAGTGAGTCCGCCGGCGCGGCGATGACCGCCGAGAAGGCCCCGGTCGATGCGACCGGGGCCTTCTCGCGTCCGCGGCCCCGCTACCGGGCGGGGAGCCCGGACGGGCCGACGTGGCCGTCCAGCCAGTCCTTGAGCGGCTGGGAGGCGTGCAGGAAGCCGGTGATCCGCTCGTAGGCGGCCCGGGTGCCCAGCCAGGGCTCGGGCGCCCACTCCTGCCAGGCGATCAGCCCCTTGTGGCGGAGCAGGGCGATCCGCGGATGGTCCTTGGGGTAGCCGCGCGGCGCGGACTTCAGCGAGTCCCGGCCGACCACCTCGGGGCCGGCCGCGCCGACCCGGGCCACCACCCGCTCCAGCTCCGCGCCGGAGACGTCCTCGGCGACCGCGGCGCGGTAGCGCTCCAGCTGGTCGGCGGCGAGCTGGTACAGCCCGTTGCCGCAGGCCAGGCCGTCGGCGGAGAGCTGGATGTAGCCGCCGGCCGTCAGATGGGCGCCGATGTGCGTCTTGTACGGGGACTTGTCGGCGCTGAACCGGACGTCGCGGTTCGGACGGAAGATCTTGCCCGGCCCGAACTCGGGTTCCAGCTCGGCCAGCAGCCGCTCCATGGGCTCCCGTACGGCGTGCTCGTACCGGCCCTTGTGGGACTGCCAGAAGGTCTTGGAGTTGTCGGCCTCGAGGTGCTCGTAGAAGTCGAGCGCCTCGGCCGGCCAGCCGTCGAAGGTCACCCTCCCAGTATGTGGCCCGGTGCACACGGCGCTCCCGTCGCCAGCTCCCCTACCGCTGGGTAGCATGCGGGCATGAGCAGCGCAGAGACCGCCACCACCGCCGCCCCGGACGCCCGCGCCGAGCGCCGCGCCAAGCGCATCGCCAAGCACCTGACCGCCTTCGCCGCCCAGCACGGCGGCAGCGCCGACGGCGTCGTCGAGTACGTCGGCTCGGTCGCCACCCGGATCGTGGTGGTCGGCGCCGACGGCACCTGGGGTGACCAGGTCGCGCCCAGCCACGCGATCGGCCGCCGCGCCGCCGAGCTGGCCGGCATCACGCTGCACGCCGACTTCGAGGGCGAGCTGGGCCTGAAGGTCAAGACCGGCGCCTACGAGTGGAAGCGCATGGCCGGCATCCAGCTCGGCGGCTGACCCCGCCCGGCGCGCGCACGCCGAAGGGCCCCGGTCGATGCGACCGGGGCCCTTCGGCGTGCGCGGGGGCCGTCAGGCGGCCGCGGGTTCGGGGGTGCGGGCCGCGGCCGGGGCGTCGGCGGGGGCGCCCTCGCGGGTGCGGAGGGCGAGGGGGATGCGCAGGGCGGCGATCCAGATCAGGGTGGCGCCGAGCATGTGGAGGCCGACCAGGATCTCGGGGACGTCGGTGAAGTACTGGGCGAAGCCGATCACGGCCTGGAGTAGCAGGCCGATCAGCAGCTCGCGGGCGCGGGCCTTGGCGGCCGGCGGCGCCTTGACGGCGGCGAACACGAAGATCACCGCGATCGAGAGGCCGATCGAGACGAAGGCCAGGTCGGCGTGGGCCTGGGCGAGGCGGTCGTAGTCCAGCGGGATGCGCGGGACCATCTTGTTGTCCTTGGGCGTGCCGGGGTGGTGGCCGGCGCCGGTGACCAGGGTGCCGGCGGCGACCAGCAGGCCGATCGCGACGACCAGGACCTGGCTGAGCCGCCTGATGGGCTCGGCCACCAGCGGGCGGGCCGGGCCGTCGCCCTCCTTGCTCCGCTCCCACATCAGGGTCGCGACCCAGACCAGGCCCATCGCGGCGATCAGGTGCAGGGCCACGGTGTAGGGGTTGAGACCGGTCAGCACGGTGATGCCGCCGAGCACGGCGTTGCTCATCACCAGCCAGAACTGGGCCCAGCCGAGCTTGGTCAGGCCGCGCCGTCGGGGCCGGGAGCAGCGCGCGGCGAGGATCGCCCAGCCGACGGCGGCGCTCAGCACGTAGGTGAGCATCCGGTTGGTGAACTCGACGACGCCGTGGAAGCCCATCTCGGCGGTCGGGGTGAGGCTCTCGTCGGTGCAGCGCGGCCAGGTGGTGCAGCCGAGGCCGGAGGCGGTGAGCCGGACGGCGCCGCCGGTCACGACGATCACCACGCTCATCACCAGCGCGGCGAACGCGGCGCGCTTGACCATGGCGGCGGAGGGCTGCCAGCGCTCGGCGAGCAGGGAGAAGGGGGTGGTGTTAGGCACGGCGTCCATGGTATGCGGCCTTACAGCCGATCTTGGGGCGGGGCGGGCGGTGCCGTTCGGGTTGAACCGGCGAGTCTTCCCGTGTCGACATAGCGGCAAACCCGTGGAACGTAAAGAGGGCGCAAAAAGGACTGTTCGGGCAACGCGGGCATTGGTCTTGACCAATCACCCGTTTGGCCGAAAGAGTGCGGTTTGGTCCATACCTTTTTCAGGTGGACCCCTCCCACCCCCCGCACGTAAGCGGAGAACCTGCACATGCGCATATCCGTTCCCGCCGCAGCGCTCGCGCTCGGTGGATCTCTCGTTCTGGCCGGGCTCGTCGCCCCGGCCGCCGCCCACGCCGCCGACCCGAACCAGTGCCTGAGCCTCGGGGTCGCCAACCTCTACGGTGAGTTCGTCGAGGGCGACGACACCCATACGCCGGACGCCGAGGGTGCGGTGGCGGTCGGCGGCAATGCCGACTTCACCGGCGGCTTCTCGGTCGGCCAGGAGCTGACCCCGGACCAGGTCAAGGCGCTGCCCGGCGGCAACGCGCTGGTCGTCGCGGGCAAGCTCTCCGGCGGCAACACCCAGGTGATGAAGGGCAACGGCGTCTACGGCTCGAAGTCCGCCGCCGACGTGATCCAGGCCCACCAGGGCGCCGTCGGCCAGGGCAGCTCGCCGATCGACTTCGCCGCCGAGTTCGCCAAGGCGCGCGCCGTCGCCACCACCCTGGCGGGGCTGCCGCAGACCGCCGGCGCCACGGTCGAGGCCAAGGGCAAGGAGCTCCACCTCACCAGCGGCGACGCCAAGTTCAACAGCTTCACGGTCTCCGCCGCCACCCTCCAGGGCGCCACCGACATCTTCGTGAAGGTGCCGGCCGGCGCGGTCACCGTGGTCACCGTGACCGGCTCGTCGTACGACCAGGCCGCCGCGAAGACCACCGGCTTCCACCTGTGGGACGAGGGCAAGAAGGCCTACGTCCTGGACGACAAGCTGCAGAGCGCGCACGGCGGCGCCGTCCGCTCCAAGCTGCTCTGGAACTTCCCGACCGCCACCAAGGTGGTCAAGAGCAGCACGGCCGCGTGGTCCGGCACCGTGCTGGCACCGAACGCCGCGTTCGACCTCGGCTCCGCGGCCCCGGTGAACGGCTCGGTCATCGTCAAGTCGCTGACCGGCAAGGGCGGTGCGGAGACGCACCACTACCCGTTCACCGGCTGCCTGCCGACCACCACGCCGCCCACCACGCCGCCGACCACCCCGGCCACCACCCCGCCGGTCGTGGTGCCGAGCACCACGCCGTCCGCGAGCACCACCCCGAGCACGCCGGGCGGCACCGGGACGCCGAGCACGCCGGCCACCCCGGGCACCCCCGGCGCGTCCGTGACGCCGGGCGGTTCGGGCAGCCCGTCCGCGCCGGGCTCCGCCAAGCCGTCCGCGGGCGCCTCGGCGAGCCCGTCGGCCTCCGGGGCGGCCGCCGCGCCGGGCGCCTCGGCGAGCCCGTCGGCCGAGGCCGACGCCGGGGGCGGTCTCGCCCACACCGGCTCGGGCCCGGTCGTGCCGCTGGCGATCGGCGGCGCGGTGGTCATCGCCGCCGGTGGCGCGCTGGTCGTGGTCGCGCGCCGGCGCAAGGCGGCCGGCCAGGCCTGACTCCACCGCGGGCCGATTCCGGACTGACCCGGATTGCCCGATCGGGCGCCCCCGGTGATCGCGAGCGATCACCGGGGGCCGCTCTTTTCGGCCACTGTGACAGAGTTCATTCCACGTTGGCCGAAGCGGTGTCGTCCGAGGCGGCGGGTGTGATGGGCTGCCGATGCACACGCGGATGCGGACGGATAGAGGAAATCCGGCCGCGCAGCGGGGTGTGGAGGGGTGCGGGAGTGCCGGTAGAGTCCCCCGGACAGTCGTAGCGGGCCACCGCTGTTCCACTCAACACGCCTGCTGCACCAGACCGTTCGGAGGGGACAACGAGATGGCTCGACAGCGGCGGCAGACAGTGGTCGGAAGCGGCGCGGCGATCGTGGGGACGGCGGCCGCCGCCGTCCTGCTGCCGGTGGCGCTGGCGACCAGCGCCTCGGCCCATGTGCCGGCCTGGCAGATCACCTGCGACAAGATCGTGGTCGACCTGACCAACTACAGTACCGAGACGGGCATCAAGAACGCCGTCAGCCTGAGCATCGACGGTGTGAAGCTGCTCGACCAGAAGGAGTTCGGCAAGGAGTTCCACCAGACCTTCCCGGTCGCGGCGCACAGCGCGCCGGTGGACGCCACCCTCGTGGTCACCACCACCGAGGACCCGAAGAACAGCGACTGGAACAAGACCGAGACCAAGACCATCCCGGTCTGCGCGACGCCGACGCCCACGCCGACGCCGACGCCCACGCCCACCCCGACCCCCACGCCGACCCCCACTCCGACGCCGACGCCGACGCCGACGCCCACGCCGACCCGTACGGTGACCCCGACCCCGACGCCGACGCCCACGCCCACCCGTACGGCGACGCCCACCCCGAGCCGCACGGTGACGCCGACCCCGACCGCGACGCCCACCCCGGTCGCGCCGGCGCTCGCGCAGACCGGTAGCAGCGACGCCACCCCGGTCATCGCGGCCGTCGGCGGCGGCGTGGTGCTGCTCGGCGGCGCGCTCCTGCTGCTCGCCCGCCGCCGCCGCGGCGACGGCACCGAGGGCTGATCCGGAGCACCCCGGACGGCGGACGACGACGGCCCCCGGCTCGGTGACCGAGCCGGGGGCCGCCGCGTCGGACGGGGCCGGCCGCTACTCCCAGCGGAAGAAGCGCGCCGCGGCCGCGAGCCCGGCCACCGCCCAGACGGCCAGGACGCCGAGGTCGGACCAGGGCGTCCCGGCACCGTTCTGCAGCACGGCGCGCAGGCCCTCCGAGAGCGCGGCGATCGGCAGCAGCTCCAGCACCGACTGCACGGCCGAGGGGAACCTGCCGAGCGGCACGACCACCCCGCCGGCCAGCAGCAGCAGGACGAACACCAGGTTGGCGGCGGCCAGCGTCGCCTCCGCGCGCAGCGTGCCGGCCATCAGCAGCCCGAGCCCGGAGAACGCGGCCGTGCCGAGCACCAGCAGCGCGGCGACGGCCAGCGGGTTGCCCTGCGGGGACCAGCCGAGGGCCAGCGCGATCACCGACAGCAGCGCCACCTGGAGCGCCTCGGTGACCAGCACGCAGCCGGTCTTCGCGGTGAGCAGCGCCCAGCGGGGGAGCGGGCTGGCGCCCAGCCGCTTCAGCACGCCGTAGCGGCGCTCGAAGCCGGTGGCGATCGCCTGGCCGGTGAACGCGGTGGACATCACCGCGAGCGCGAGCAGCCCCGGGGCGAGGAAGTCCACCCGCTTGCCGGGCCCCTCGACGGCGACGATGTCCACGGCGGAGAAGAGCACCAGCAGCACGGTCGGGATGACCACGGTGAGCAGCAGCTGTTCCCCGTTGCGCAGCAGCATCCGGGTCTCGAACGCGGTCTGGGCGAGCAGCATCCGGCCGACCGGCGCGGCACCGGGCCTCGGCGCGTAGTCGGCGTAGTCGGTGGTCGTCATGAACGCAGGTCCCGTCCGGTCAGGTCGAGGAAGACGTCTTCGAGGCTGTGGCGCTGCACCGAGAGCCGTTCGGGCAGGACCCCGCCGGCCGCGCACCAGGCGGTGACGGCGGCCAGCAGCTGCGGGTCGACCGGCGCCTCGACGCGGTAGCTGCCGGGGGAGGTCTCGGCGGCCGTGGCGCCCTCGGGCAGCTCCTTGAGCAGGGTGGCGAGGTCCAGCCCGGGCGGGCCGTCGAAGCGCACCGTGGACTCCGCGCCGCCGCGGCAGAGCTCGTCCGGGGTGCCCTCGGCGATCACCCGGCCGCGGTCCACGATCGCGACCCGGTCGGCGAGCTGCTCGGCCTCCTCCATGTGGTGGGTGGTGACCACCACGGTGACGCCGTCCCGGCGCAGGTCGCGGACCAGCTCCCAGGTGGCGCGGCGGGCCTGCGGGTCGAGGCCGGCGGTGGGCTCGTCCAGGAAGACCAGCTCGGGGCGGCCGACCACGGCCATCGCGAGGGCGAGCCGCTGCTGCTGGCCGCCGGAGAGCCGGCGGTAGGCGGTGCGGCCGCAGGAGCCGAGGCCGAGCCGCTCGACCAGCGCGTCGACGTCCAGCGGGTGGGCGTGCAGCCTGGCGGTGTGCCGGAGCATCTCGACGGCGCGGGCGCCCGCGTAGACGCCGCCGGACTGCAGCATCACGCCGATCCGGGGGCGCAGCTCGGCGCCCTGGGCGACCGGGTCGAGGCCGAGGACCCGGACGGTGCCGGCGTCGGGGCGGCGGTATCCCTCGCAGGTCTCGATGGTGGTGGTCTTGCCGGCGCCGTTGGGGCCGAGAACGGCGGTGACGGCGCCGCGCGCGATGCTGAGGTCGAGACCGTCCACCGCGGGCCTGTCCCCGTAGCGCTTGACCAGCCCGGTGATCTGGACCGCGGGTTCGGATTGCATACGGGTGAGTCTAAGAGGCCCCAACAGGCCGTTTGCACACTGGGCTTGATCACTTCATCCGCTGGTCAGGTAAGGCTTACCTGCGTGACAGATGCCACGAGTGAGGCCTGCATCACGGCTTGTCCTGCCGGAAGTAATTACGCAACACTGGTGTTGTGAAAAACATGCGCGAGCACCCCGCGGAGCAGGAGGCCGAGTCGGCCCCCGGCTGCGCCGTGCCCGCGACGGCGGCCGAGGTGCTGCTGGACGGCCACCGCGCCACCCGCGACCGGGTCGCCCGCTCGATCCTGGACCACGGCCCCTCCTCCGCCGCCGACCTGGCGAGCCGCCTCGGCCTCACCGCCGCCGCCGTCCGCCGTCACCTGGACGGACTGGCCGCCGCCGGCCTGGTCGAGTCCCGCGAGCAGCGGGTGTACGGCAGCCGCGGCCGGGGCCGCCCGGCCAAGGTCTTCGCCCTCACCGACGGCGGCCGCGACGCCTTCTACCAGGAGTACGACCAGCTCGCGGCCGACGCGCTGCGCTGGATCTCCGAGTCGGTGGGCGGCGGCAAGGCCGGCGAGGAGGCGGTCGCCGCCTTCGCCCGGGCCCGGTTCGGCCGCCAGGCGGAGAAGTACCTGGAGGCGCTGCGCTCCGCCGAGGAGGGGGAGCGCACCGAGGCACTCGCACAGGCACTGAGTGCCGCCGGGTACGCTGCCACGGTGCGGCGGGTCCCGTCGGCCGCGGCGAAGGCCCCGGCGGGCGCCCAGCTCTGCCAGCACCACTGCCCGGTCGCGCACATCGCCGAGCAGTTCCCGCAGCTGTGCGAGGCGGAGACCGAGGTCTTCTCCCAGCTGCTGGGCACCCATGTGCAACGGCTGGCCACCATCGCCCACGGCGACGGGGTCTGCACCACCTATGTGCCGGCACCCGGTGCCGCATCGTCGCCCGCCCTGCGCACCGCCGCGGGCCGGGACACCGGTGCCGCGCCGACTGCCGGTACGTCCACCGAAGATTCAGCGTCCGCGCGTTAGGAAGCCGCATGACTGACACCGTTTCGCACCCCGAGCTCGAAGGCCTCGGCACGTACGAGTACGGCTGGGCCGACCCGGACGTGGCCGGCGCCGCCGCCAAGCGCGGACTCAACGAGGGCGTCGTCCGCGACATCTCGGCCAAGAAGAACGAGTCCGAGTGGATGCTGAACCTGCGTCTCAAGGGCCTCAAGCTGTTCGGGAAGAAGCCCATGCCGACCTGGGGCTCCGACCTGTCCGGCATCGACTTCGACAACATCAAGTACTTCGTCCGCTCCACCGAGAAGCAGGCCGAGTCCTGGGAGGACCTGCCGGCGGACATCAAGGCGACGTACGACAAGCTCGGCATCCCGGAGGCGGAGAAGCAGCGCCTGGTCGCCGGCGTCGCCGCCCAGTACGAGTCCGAGGTCGTCTACCACCAGATCCGCGAGGACCTGGAGGAGCAGGGCGTCATCTTCCTGGACACCGACACCGCGCTGCGCGAGCACCCGGAGCTGTTCAAGGAGTACTTCGGCACCGTCATCCCGGCCGGCGACAACAAGTTCGCCGCGCTGAACACGGCGGTCTGGTCCGGCGGCTCCTTCATCTACGTGCCGAAGGGCGTGCGCGTCGACATCCCGCTCCAGGCCTACTTCCGGATCAACACCGAGAACATGGGCCAGTTCGAGCGGACGCTGATCATCGTCGACGAGGACGCCTACGTCCACTACGTCGAGGGCTGCACCGCGCCGATCTACTCCTCCGACTCGCTGCACTCGGCGGTCGTGGAGATCATCGTCAAGAAGGGCGGCCGCTGCCGCTACACGACCATCCAGAACTGGTCGAACAACGTCTACAACCTGGTCACCAAGCGCGCCGTGGCGTACGAGGGCGCGACCATGGAGTGGATCGACGGCAACATCGGCTCCAAGGTCACCATGAAGTACCCGGCCGTCTACCTGATGGGCGAGCACGCCAAGGGCGAGACCCTGTCCATCGCCTTCGCCGGTGAGGGCCAGCACCAGGACGCCGGCGCCAAGATGGTCCACATGGCGCCGAACACCTCCTCCAACATCGTCTCCAAGTCGGTGGCCCGGGGCGGTGGCCGCACCTCCTACCGCGGTCTGATCGAGATCGGCGAGGGCTCCAAGGGCGCCAAGTCCAACGTGCTCTGCGACGCGCTGCTGGTCGACACGATCTCGCGCTCGGACACCTACCCGTACGTGGACGTCCGCGAGGACGACGTGTCCATGGGCCACGAGGCCACCGTCTCCAAGGTCAGCGAGGACCAGCTCTTCTACCTGATGAGCCGCGGCATGACCGAGTTCGAGGCCATGGCGATGATCGTCCGCGGCTTCGTCGAGCCGATCGCGCGCGAGCTGCCGATGGAGTACGCGCTGGAGCTGAACCGGCTGATCGAGCTGCAGATGGAGGGCTCCGTCGGCTGACCCGCCGCCGCCCGCCGTCCATCGACATTTTTTTCAGGAAGAGAGCACAACGAACAGCCATGGCTGACACGCCTTTGAATGTCGCTGCGAACACCACCGGCTCCACCACCGCCGGCTCGATCGAGGTCGGCACCGCCGGCGCGGGCGCCCAGCTGGCCGGTCCCGGCACCGGCCGGGACCGCGTCCGGCAGCCGATCGACGCCCGCGTCGCGGTCGAGCCGTCCTACGACGTCGCGGACTTCCCGGTGCCCACCGGCCGCGAGGAGGACTGGCGGTTCACCCCGCTGCACCGCCTCGGCGGCCTGCACGACGGCACCGCGGCCGCGGCCGCGAAGGGCGAGGACAAGGTCGAGCTGAGCCTGCCCGAGGGCGTCACCGCCGAGACCGTCGGCCGTGACGACGCCCGCCTCGGCAAGGCCGGCAAGCCGGTCGACCGGGTCGCCGCGCAGGCGTTCAGCGCCTTCGAGCAGGCGCTCGTGGTCACCGTCCCCAAGGAGACGGTGCTCACCGAGCCGGTGCGGATCGACGTCCACGGCGAGGGCGGCACCCGCTTCGCCCACGTGGTCGTCGACGTCAAGCCGTTCGCCGAGGCCGTCGTGGTGCTGGGCCACACCGGCACCGGCACCCGGGCCGCCAACGTCGAGCTGCTGCTCGGCGACGGCGCCAAGCTCACCTTCGTCTCCGTCCAGGACTGGGACCGCGACGCGGTGCACGCCGCCCAGCAGACCGCGCTGATCGGCCGCGACGCCTCGCTGAAGTCCGTCGTCGTCACCTTCGGCGGCGACGTGGTCCGCCTGCACCCGCGGGTGAACTACGCGGCCCCCGGCGGCGAGGCCGAGCTGTTCGGCCTCTACTTCGCCGACGCCGGCCAGCACCTGGAGCACCGGCTGGTCATCGACCACGACACCCCGCACTGCCGCTCCAACGTCGTCTACAAGGGCGCGCTGCAGGGCCAGGACGCGCACGCCGTGTGGGTCGGCGACGTGCTGATCCGCGCCGCCGCCGAGGGCACCGACACCTACGAGCACAACCGCAACCTGGTGCTCACCGACGGCGCCCGGGTCGACTCCATCCCCAACCTGGAGATCGAGACCGGCGAGATCGTCGGCGCCGGCCACGCCTCCGCCACCGGCCGCTTCGACGACGAGCAGCTCTTCTACCTGCAGGCCCGCGGCATCCCGGCCGACGAGGCCCGTCGCCTGGTGGTGCGCGGCTTCTTCGCCGAGCTGGTCCAGCAGATCGGCGTCGCCGAGATCCAGGACCACCTCATGGCGAAGATCGAGGCCGAGCTGGAATCGGCGGTCTGAGCCCGATGAGCTTCCTTCGCGCCTGCGCGCTGAGCGAACTGGCCGAGGACGTGCCCAAGCGCGTCGACCTCAACGGCGTCCCGGTCGCCGTCGTCCGCACCGACGAGGGGGTGTTCGCGATCAACGACATCTGCTCGCACGCGAACGTCTCGCTCTCCGAGGGCGAGGTCGAGGACTGCATGATCGAGTGCTGGCTGCACGGCTCCAGCTTCGACCTGCGCTCCGGCAAGCCCTCCGGCCTGCCCGCCACCAGGCCGGTCGCTGTCTACCCCGTAAAGATCGAAGGGGACGATGTGCTCGTCTCCGTCAACCAGGAGTCCTGAGTACACATGGCTACCCTTGAAATCCGCGACCTGCACGTCTCCGTCGAGGCCGAGAACGGCCCCCGGGAGATCCTGAAGGGCGTCGACCTGACCGTGAAGCAGGGCGAGACCCACGCCATCATGGGTCCGAACGGCTCCGGCAAGTCCACCCTGGCCTACTCGCTGGCCGGCCACCCCAAGTACACCGTCACCGGCGGCTCCGTCCTGCTGGACGGCGAGGACGTGCTGGAGATGTCCGTCGACGAGCGCGCCCGGGCCGGCGTCTTCCTGGCCATGCAGTACCCGGTCGAGGTCCCCGGCGTCTCGGTCTCCAACTTCCTGCGCACCGCCGCCACCGCCGTCCGCGGCGAGGCCCCCAAGCTGCGGCTGTGGGTGAAGGAGGTCAAGGAGGCGATGGCCGCCCTCCAGATGGACCCGGCCTTCGCCGAGCGCAACGTCAACGAGGGCTTCTCCGGCGGCGAGAAGAAGCGCCACGAGATCCTCCAGCTGGAGCTGCTCAAGCCGAAGATCGCGATCCTCGACGAGACCGACTCCGGCCTGGACGTCGACGCGCTGCGGGTCGTCTCCGAGGGCATCAACCGGGTGCGTTCGACCGGCGAGGTGGGCACCCTGCTGGTCACCCACTACACCCGCATCCTGCGGTACATCAAGCCCGACCAGGTCCACGTCTTCGCGGGCGGCCGCATCGTCGAGTCCGGCGGTGCCGAGCTGGCCGACAAGCTGGAGGAGGAGGGCTACGAGGCCTACGTGAAGGGTGGCGCGTCCGAGTGACCCGTACGCACGAGTCGGCGGTCCTGTCGGGCCTGCTCGACACCGACGCGATCCGCAAGGACTTCCCGGTTCTGCAGCGCCTGCTGCACGACGACAAGCAGCTCGTCTACCTGGACAACGCGGCCACCTCGCAGAAGCCCCGCCAGGTGCTCGACGCGCTGAACGCCTACTACGAGCGGCACAACGCCAACGTCCACCGCGGCGTGCACGTGCTCGCCGAGGAGGCCACGGCGCTGTACGAGGGCGCCCGCGACAAGGTCGCGGCGTTCATCAACGCGCCGAGCCGCGACGAGGTGATCTTCACCAAGAACGCCTCCGAGTCGCTCAACCTGGTCGCCAACATGCTCGGCTGGGCCGACGAGCCCTACCGGGTGGACGCCGAGTCCGAGATCGTCATCACGGAGATGGAGCACCACTCCAACATCGTCCCGTGGCAGCTGCTCTCGCAGCGCACCGGCGCGAAGCTGAAGTGGTTCGGGCTGACCGACGAGGGCCGGCTCGACCTGTCCAACATCGACGAGCTGATCACCGAGAAGACCAAGGTGGTCTCCTTCACCCTGGTCTCCAACCTGCTCGGCACGGTCAACCCGGTCGAGGCCATCGTGCGCAAGGCGCAGGACGTCGGCGCGCTGGTCGTGATCGACGCCTCGCAGGCCGCGCCGCACATGGTGCTGGACGTGCAGGCGCTGGAGGCCGACTTCGTCGCCTTCACCGGTCACAAGATGCTGGCCCCGACCGGCATCGGCGTGCTCTGGGGCCGCCAGGAGCT
Organism: Kitasatospora sp. NPDC056184; assembly: GCF_042268405.1. Taxonomy (NCBI): domain Bacteria; kingdom Bacillati; phylum Actinomycetota; class Actinomycetes; order Kitasatosporales; family Streptomycetaceae; genus Kitasatospora; species Kitasatospora sp. NPDC056184. The sequence goes on from NZ_JBHJUI010000011.1 coordinate 125,063, forward strand.
GCTGGAGGACCTCCCGCCGTTCCTCGGCGGCGGCGAGATGATCGAGACCGTCACCATGGGCTCGTCCACCTACGCCCCGGCGCCGCACAAGTTCGAGGCCGGCACCCCGCCGATCGCCCAGGCGGTCGGGCTGGGCGCGGCCGTCGACTACCTGACCGGCATCGGCATGGAGCGGATCGCCGCCCACGAGCACGCCATCACCGCGTACGCGGTCGAGCGGCTGCTGGAGGTCCCGGACCTGCGGATCATCGGCCCGCGCACGGCCGTCGACCGCGGCGCGGCGATCTCGTTCACGCTGGGCGACATCCACCCGCACGACGTGGGCCAGGTGCTCGACGAGCAGGGCATCGCGGTGCGCGTCGGCCACCACTGCGCGCGGCCGGTCTGCCTGCGGTACGGAATTCCGGCGACCACGCGGGCGTCGTTCTACCTGTACTCGACGCCGGGCGAGGTCGACGCGCTGATCGACGGCCTGCACCACGTCCGGAACTTCTTCGGCTGACGGGACGGGGCACGCGATCATGAAGCTCGACTCGATGTACCAGGACATCATCCTGGACCACTACCGCAACCCCCACGGCAAGGGGCTGCGCGACGGTGACGCCGAGGTGCACCACGTCAACCCGACCTGCGGCGACGAGATCACCCTGCGGGTGAAGCTCGACGGCGGCACCGTCGCCGACGTCTCGTACGAGTCGCAGGGCTGTTCGATCAGCCAGGCCAGTGCCTCGGTGCTGAACGACCTGGTGGTCGGCAAGTCCGTGGGCGAGGCGCAGGCGGTCCAGGAGGCCTTCCTGGAGCTGATGCAGAGCAAGGGCCAGGGCGAGGGCGACGAGGAGGTGCTGGAGGACGCCGTCGCGTTCGCCGGCGTCTCCAAGTACCCGGCCCGGGTCAAGTGCGCCCTGCTCAGCTGGATGGCCTGGAAGGACGCCACCGCCAAGGCCCTCGCCGAGCACCCCGCCGTCACCGACTGACCCCGCAGAGGAGGAGAACCACCCATGAGCGACGAAACCACCTCCCCCGCGGAGGAGACCGCGTCCGGCCCGGTCGGCACCAGCGCCGGCACCGTCTCCGTCGAGGACCTGACCGAGGCCCTGATGGACGTCGTCGACCCCGAACTGGGCATCGACGTCGTCAACCTGGGCCTGATCTACGGCGTCCACATCGACGAGTCCGACGTGGCCACCATCGACATGACCCTCACCTCGGCGGCCTGCCCGCTGACCGACGTCATCGAGGACCAGGCCAAGACCGCCACCGACGGCCTCGTCCAGGACCTGCGCATCAACTGGGTCTGGATGCCGCCGTGGGGCCCCGACAAGATCACCGACGACGGCCGCGAGCAGCTCCGCGCCCTCGGCTTCAACGTCTGAGGCCTGTCGTTCTCGCGCGGCCCCTTCCCCTTCTCCGGGGGAAGGGGCCGCGCGGTTTCAGCTCCCGGTCAGCTCCCGGTGACCTTCGCGACCAGCTCGCCGATCCGGTCGACCGCGGTGGAGGGCCCGGGGAAGAACCGGTTCTTGGTCAGCGCGAAGGCGGTCCCGGTCGTGGTGTCGGCGTACGCCGCGCTGCCTCCCATGCCGGGCATGCCGAAGGTGCTCCGGGTCCGCCGCAGGTCGGCCCCGGGCCGGCCGAGGTTCCAGCCCAGCGCGCGCGGCACCGGGAAGCCGATCAGTTGGTCGACGTCGTCCGTGGCCAGGGCCGTGACCTCGCGCAGCCGCTCGTCCGAGACCAGGCGGACACCGTCCACCTCACCGAGCAGCGCGGCGTACATCCGGGCCACCGCGCGGGCGGACATCGTGCCGCCCGAGGGGATGTCCGAGGTGAGCACCACGGGGTCGTTGCCGTACGCGGCGCCGGGGGTCACGGCGGGCGGCGTGGCCCTGAACAACGGCAGGTCGGCGGGCATCGCCGCCATGATCGCGGCGGTACCGGGCGCCTCCTCCAGCCGGGCGAGCCGCCCGAGCTCGGACTGCGGGACACCGAAGTACAGCTCGTCGGCGATGCCCAGCGGTGCGGCCACCTCCTGCCCGAGCACCTGCGAGATCGGCTTGCCGGTGGCCCGGCGCACGATCTCGCCCATCACGAAGCCCCAGGTCATCGCGTGGTAGCCGGTCCTGGTCCCGGGCTCCCACCAGGGCTCGGAGCCGGCGATCAGCGCGCACATCCCGTCCCAGTCGGCCAGGTCCCGCACCGTGAGGCCGGCCGGCACCGCCGGGACGCCGAGGGAGTGGGTCAGCGCGTGGCGAACGGTCGCCTTGCCCTTGCCGTGGGCACCGAACTCGGGCCAGAGCTCCACGATCGGCCGGTCGTAGTCGAGGACCCCGCGCTCCGCGAGCACGTGCACCACCGTCGCGGTCACCCCCTTGCCGGTGGAGGCGCTGTAGAACGGGGTGTCCGAGCCGACCGGCCGCCCGCTCCCCGGATCCGCGACCCCCGCCACCGCGTCCACCACCAGCTCCCCGTGCCGGTACACCGCGACCTGGATCCCCAGCTCCTCGCCCGACTCCACCATCTCGTCAACGGCCCGCTGCACAAGCTCCTGCATCGCGCATCCCTCCTCGGCTGCGGCGCTCACGTGCACCGCTCACCCGTGAGTCGCCACCGAGGGAGGGATCTCGACATGCGGTGCTCTCGCTCCCCGCAGGGCGGCGCGTGCGCGTGCGACACCCCGGGCCGTCACGGAAGCGCCGCTCCCGACCGCCGCGGGCCGCGCTCGTGCGAGGCCGGCGCAGGCCCGTTCCCGCACCGTCGGGGTCGCAATCTTCTCTTTGAGCGCGGAACGCATCACGTCATTTGACGCAGCGTGAGGCGTTGGGTGACTCCCGCTACCCTTGCCCCATGACGGATCTGCGCCGGGTGTCCGTGGATGAAGTGCTGGAACGCGCCGAGACCGCGTTGGGCACCCGGCTCGACCGGGCGTCGATGGTTCGCAAGCGCCGATCCGTGGGCGCCCGCACCGAACGCGGCACGTGGGTACGGATCGAACGGCGCGGGCTGGAACGGATCGGCGCCCAGGGCGGGGACGGCACGCCGTCGGCCGAGGCGCTGAGCGGCATCGCGAAGCCCGCCTGGCTGGCAGGTGTCGCCTGGCGGGACGACGCCGAGCCGGTGATGTGGCGGGCAGACGAGACCCGGCTCCTGCCGTCCGAACCAGTGGGGCCCGCGGTGGTGGTGGACGTGCCCGAGCTGTCTCCCGTTTGGTGGGCGCAGCTGAACGCCTCCCTGGATTCGCTGGCGCGACAGCGGACGAACCGGATCGCCACGCCCGACACCGAGACGATCACGCAGGACCTGGTGACGCGAACGATCCGCCAGGTGTTCCCGCACGTCGACACGACCGTGGACGAGTGGCACCCGGCACACGCGGACCTGAACTGGGCGAACGTGACGGCTCCGGAGTTCTGTCTCTTCGACTGGGAGGACTGGGGCATGGCCCCACGCGGCCTGGACTCCGCCACCCTATGGGCCGCGTCTCTCGCGGTACCTGCACTGGCCACCCACGTCCGCGCCGAACGGAGCGCCGACTTCGAGAGCCGGGACGGCCAGTTGATGACGCTGTTCGTCGCGGCGAAGATCCTCGGGCCATACGCACATCCTGAGGACCCCCGCCTTGAGGGAGCCCGCGCACTGGCGGAGCAGGTGGTGAAGGAGCTTCAGGCGGACTGGCGCAGGAGCTGCCGGTAAGCCTGGAGGGCATGTGTGTCGATCTCGTGCTCCAGTCCGCCGCAAAGCTCCCGCAGGTGCTCGGCGTCATCGGTACCGACCGCCACCGCCTCCACCTCGGGCAGTGCGAAGGCGACCCGGAACGCCGCCTGCACCGGTGTGGCGTCAGACGACCGCAGGAACACCCTCGGGTCGATCTTCTGCCACACAGGGTCGGTCGCACTGCCGCCGAAGGGACTCATCCCATGCACCCGGGTCGGCCTCCACGCGGTCACCAACGCTTCTGCGGCGTCGAGGACGCTGCTGCTGACCAGGAGGCCCGAGCGGACCATGAGGACATCTGGGCGGAGCGCATCGAGGCCGATCAGCGGGCGCGGATCCCAGGTGGAGATCCCCCAGGAACCGCACCACCCCTGTTTCACCGCATCGGCCAGGACAGCGCACGCCTTCATCAGGGCCTGGGCGTCCGGCCCGGAGTGCTCCGGGTTGTGCAGCAGGACCGTGTCCGGTTCACGGCCGAGGTCGGCCACCACCGTCTCGACGGCTTCCCGCAGGCGTGCCGGGGAGAGGCTGTGCCCGTCACTGAAGTAGCCGACCTTGGTGGAGATCGAGAATTTCGGGAGCAGGGCGCCGGCCACCTCACTGAGGGTGCGGTGGGATCGGTGGTGGAGGTAGTTCGAGGCAGTGTCGATCGTGGTGACGCCGAGCCCCAGGGCTTCGGTCAGGATGTCGCGACGGTGACGAGACCGGTGTAGCCCGAGGACAACTCGTCGGTCAGCGGTGCGCACAGGTCCTCCTTGATCAGGATGTCGGCCACCTCGTGGATCTCGTCCCCGACGGTCACCGCCGCCTGTTCGAGCGGGACCGGTCGGCCGCTGAGCAGCGGTCGGAGGGCAGGCAGCGCCTTGGCGGCGAAGGTGAGCTGCTTCCCGGCCGACGTGACGCCTGCGGTGCCTTCGTACTCGGTGATCCGGGGCGGGAAGTGGGTGGTGCACACCACGGCGTCGAGTCCGCCGAAGATGTCCAGGAACGGGACCTGCCGGCCGGGGGCGGTCTGCTGCTCGTAGGCGGTCAGGAAGTTCTCCGGTCCGCGAACGCCGACGAGTCGGGTGACTGCTTCCACCAGCGGTGTGGTGTCGGTGCCGGTGCGGTCGAGGTCTCGGCGGAAGACCTCCTGCTCGCGGCACCAGTCGCCCAGCCAGGCCATCCAGGACGCGCCCGTGCGCTTGGTGATGCCGAAGGTCACATGCAGGCTGTGACCGGTGCCGCTGCGGGTGCGGGTGGCCTGGTGCCAGTGGCCGCGAGGGATGTGCATGACGTTGCCCGCGTGGAGCGTGCCGTTGAAGATCACGGTTTCGCTGGGGGCGCTGTTCGGGTCGGCGTCCCGGTACATGGGTGCGGTCCGGGACGCGGCCCGGACCTCCCAGTCCTTCTGCCCCGAGAGCTGGACCACGATCACATCGTGGTCGTCCCAGTGCAGGGGGAAGCCCTCGGCGGCGTTGGTGGTGAGGTAGGCGTTCACCTGCACCCGCTCGCGTGCCCACCACTGCAAGGCGCGGCAGGCGACTTCCATTGTGGGGTCGAAGACGTTGACCTGGTCCATGATCAGCGTCGCCCCCTGCCGGAGCAGGTCCCCGAGACGGTGCATGTTGGCCATCGGGATGGACTGTCCGCGCGGGCTGACGGTATCGGTGAAGTAGATGGCCGGGTGGACTTCCTCGCCCTTCTGGAAGGCCCGGAACTGCGGCCGGTTGAGGCTGCGCCGCATGGCGATGTCGAGCAGCTTGTTCGGGGTGAGGATGCGCGACAGCAGCGCGTCGTCCTCGATCCGCCCGAGCGCGAAGCCCGCGCCGATCGGTTCGGAGCCGTCCCAGCCCAGGGCCGTCTCGATTGCGGTGATCAAGCGGTGTTCCACTTCTACCTCCTGGAAAGTGTTGGACTCAGGGCCGGGGGCCCACTCGGTGCGTGAACCCCCGCCCCTGGGATGACCGGGTCCTACGCGACGTCGGTCAGGTTGCCGTCACCACCGGGCCAGGGCGCGTCGCCCGAGGAACCGGCGTTGTCGGACCGGAGGCTGTCGTACCTGTCCTGGACAGCGGTCAACTCCTGGACCGTGAGCAGAAGTCCGCACTCCTCCGGCGTCGGCTTCTTCATGTCGTTCTCCACGCGGTGCTCCTTCTGTCATGACTTCCGCCCACCTCTGAGCAGAAGGTTCGAGGGGGTGAATCGCCCTGTGCGGCTGAAGCCTGAAGTGGGTCAGATGGTCTGGGCGGCGTGGACGAGCACCGCGAGCCGTGCGTCTCCGGTCACCGACTGGTCCGCCGAGCACTCGAACCACACGACCTTGCCGGTCCCGAGCGGGTGCCATCCCCACGAGTTCGATGGTGCACAACTCGGCATCACGCAGTGCCTCGTCCGAGAGCGGTACCCGCCAGAACCGTGCGATCTCGACCACCAGGCGGCGAGCCGCCGGAATGGCCGACGGGTCCGGCATGACATCCCACTCCTGCGGCACCGGAAACGAAGCGATGTCGCTCATCAGTAGCGACCACCCCGCGGGTTGAGGGACGTGGGCTTCTCGAACCGCCAGGACCCGCAGGGGCCGACAGGCGAGACGGCGACGGTGACAGGCACACAACCTCCAGCCGAACTCTCGGATCGTGCGGCGGACCGCACGCAAATAAGGATCGGACCGGAAGCAGATTCAGACGATTCCCGTCGGGTGTTACCTGGACGGTAATAGCATCTGTGAGGAGAGGACTTGATGATTCGTAACCGGCTATGTTCCAAGTGAAGGCTGTGTCCGATGACGCACACCGGCCCGACCCGTGGTCCACGGCTGTCAGCCGAGCTGCTCGCACGCGAGGATCTCCGCCTGGCACTCGCTGAGCATGACTTCGCAGCAGCCTTCGGCCTGATCAAGAAGTACGGCGGTCTGTCCCAGAACCGCATCGCGGCGGCGTGCCAGCTCACTCCTGGCAAGGTCTCCGTGATCATGTCCGACGGATCCAAGCGGATCACCTCTTACGAGGTGATCGCCCGTATTGCCGATGGATTGGGCATCCCCGGCAACTTTCTCGGTCTGGCCCCGCGCTCATGGGAGAAGTGCAGCGCGGAAATGCCCAATACGATCGCGGTCAGCCCGCCGGACGTTGATTTCCCATGGCGGCCGGAGGTGACGACCACACTGGCCACAGAGCTCACCGGAACTGATCTCACCATGGACAGACGCACCGCCGCTTGGCTGCTCGCCGGCGCCGCAATCACCGGGACCGCTCTCCTGGACCCGCTCGAAGGGTGGCTGGTCCCGCCGGCACTCGCCTCTGAGCGCAGACGTCCGGGCCGCCTCGGGACCCACGACATCGGCCAACTCGAACACGCAGCCGTCGCGTTCCGTCAATGGGACCACCGTTTCGGCGGAGGCTTGCGGGCCAAGGCGGTGCTGGGCCAACTCAACGACATCGCCGCCGCTCTCGAAGAGCGGCAACGACCCGACATCGAGGGACGCCTCCACTGCGTCATGGCACAACTCGCCGGTACCGCAGCGACCATGATGTGGGATTCCGGACACCAACGCCGAGCGCAGGACTACTACCGCCTGGCCTTGCGCTCCACGCACGCGGGCGGTGACCGTGCGTTCGGAGCCAATGTCCTGGCCGGCATGGCACGCCAGATGCTGTGCACCGACCGGCCCGGCGACGCGCTCGAACTCGTCCGACTCGCGCAGGACGGCAGTCGCGGACATACCGGCCCCCGGGTTCGGGCCATGCTTCGCACGCGCGAAGCATGGGCCTACGCCGCGATGGGACGGGTAGCCGCGTTCCGGCGGGCAACCGACCAGGCCCGGGAAGAGCTTGCTTCGGCCGGCGCCGCCGAGGACGAACCGCACTGGATCGCGTACTTCGATGAAGCCGAGATCTCGGGGGTCACCGGCGGACGGCTGCTGGATCTTGCTCGCACCGACCCTCGCTTCCACGCCGAGGCTGCCGCCGACCACATCCGGGCAGCGCTTGCCGAGCGAGGGGCAGAAGCCGGTCGATCTCACGCACTCGACCGGATCGGGCTTGCCGAGGCCCAGTTCCTCATGGGCGACGTGTCGGGGGCCATTGAGGAGACCCACCGTGCTGTAGCCGCCGCCACGCTCACGAAGTCCGACCGGGTTCGCACCCAGCTCGGCAACCTCTACCGGCACACCGTCCGGGAATCCACGAACTCGGCCGTCAAGGAAGCCCGCGATAGCATCCGCGAGCTACTGGCGAACTGACTCAAAAGGGGAGCGGCATGACCGTGATCGCGGTGACCGGGCACATGGACCTCACCGAAGAGAGTGTCGTCCTGGTCCGCGAGGCGCTGGATCAGCTACTCGCTGACCACACCGAGCACGGTCTCACCGGTGTCTCGTGCATCGCCAAGGGCGCGGACTCGATCTTCGCCGATGCGGTGCTCTCGCTCGGCGGCCGACTGATCGCTGTAATCCCGTCGGCCGACTATCGTGAGACCAAGGTCAAGCCAGCGTACGCAGCCGAGTTCGACCGTCTTCACCAGGTCGCCGCCGAGGTTGTGGTCATGCCGTTCGCCGAGGCCAACCGCGAGGCGTACGAAGCCGCCAACAACGAGTTGCTGCGCCGTGCTGACCACTTGTTCGCCGTGTGGGACGGCAGGCCCGGCAGCGGGCGTGGGGGAACCGCTGACACTGTCGCCGCAGCCCGTGCCGCCCAGCTACCTGTGACGGTCGTGTGGCCCGAGGGTGCCTTCCGTACAAGCTGACGATGCCATGAGCGGACCGGCCCGCGCTCAAGGATCGGAAGGCGGGCCGGTCACCCGCGAGGCCGGCCGCCGCCCCGAAACGGATGTTTCGGGGCGGCGGTGTTTGTGCTGGTCAGGGACGCTTGGGGGCGCAGGCAGCGGTGGCGATGAGGAGGGGGCGTAGGCGTAGCGTGAGGTGTCCGCGACTACCGGGCGGCGGAGAGGTCTCCGCGTGCGACGGCCGCGCGGAGGACCGTGGCGATCTCCTGCGGCAGGAGGTTGACCGCGTCGAGGGCCTCGGTGGTCACGGGGATCTCCTCCAACAGGTACTCGCCCCGGCCTTCCTGGCTGAACTCGGGACCGCTGCGGTCCGCGAAGCTCCACTCCTCGATGGCGGCGAGGTAGAAGTCCTGGCGCTCGTCGTCGCTCTCGATGGTGTGGAGGAGGCTGACGATCCGGGCTTCGCCGGCGACCTCCTCGCGCACCTCGCGCAACAGGGCGTCCTCGGGGCTCGCGTCGGTCGGCTCGACCTTGCCGCCGACGATCACCCAGTACGGGTCGATGCCGGGACGAATGCGCTTGATCAGCAGCACGGTGTCGCTCGGAGTGAGGAGGACGGCGCGGACACGGTGCTGCATGGTGCTCTCTTCCTGTCGGTCTGAGCGGCCCACCATAGCTCTCGTTTCAACGTGCGGTGTCGAGATCAGACGGACGCCTGGAAGCCCCGGGGATGGGACGCCGCCGCCCCGGAACGGAGATCCGTTCCGGGGCGGCGGCGTTGTGCGGCGGGTCAGCCGTGCTCGGGGGCGCGGGCGACGGCGATCGCCAGGGCGGCGCAGAGGAGGGCGGCGAGGAGGGTGAAGCCGCCGGTGGCGGGGAGGAGGCCGTAGGCCTGGACGAGGGCGCCGACGGCGACGATGGGGAGGGAGGAGCCGAGGTAGACGATGATCCAGAGGGAGGAGAGCTCGGAGCCCCTCCGTTCGGGGTTCATCGCGGCGACGGCGGTGGTGAACAGGGAGCGGAAGGCGATGCCCTGGCAGGCGCCGCCGAGGACGCTGCCGATGAAGAGCAAGGCCGGGGTGCCGGTGTACTGGGCGGCGACGACCAGGGCCAGGCCGGCGGCCAGGCCAGCCATGCCGAGGGCGATGACCAGGCGGTCGGCGGTCGGCGGGACGAGCAGCTGGGCGACGGCCGAGGAGCCGAGGAGCAGGGCCGCGACCACGGCGCCGATCAGCTTGGAGTCGGTGTGCAGCAGCTTGGCGGCGAAGGCCGGGGCCAGGCTGAGGTAGACGCCGAAGACCGCGTAGGAGATGAAGCCGGCCGCGGCGGCGAGCAGGAAGGTGCGGCGGCCGGTGAGCGGCAGCCGCAGGCGCTGCGGGCGCAGGTGGGCCGGGGTGGTGATGCGGGGCGGGGCGGCCGGCGGGCGGTTGCGGCCGGGCATCCTCGGGTGGACCAGGGCCAGCGGCACGCAGAGCGCGAGCAGGGCGATCGCGTGCAGCAGGAACGGGCTGAGCAGCGGGTCGGAGCCGCCGGCCAGCAGGGCGCCGACCACCGGGCCGAGGGCCACGCCGCCCGCCGAGCAGGCGAGGGTGAGCTTGGCGGCCAGGGTCGGGTGGTCGGGCAGCAGGTCGCCGAGGGCGGCTCCGGCGGCGCCGGTGGTCAGGCCGACGGCGATGCCCTGGACGGCGCGGCCGGCGGCGAGCTGCCAGAAGCTGCCGGAGGTCGCGAACACGACGTCGCCGACGGCGGACAGCGCCACGGCGGGCAGGATCAGGGCGCGCCGGCCGAGGTGGTCGGACCAGTGGCCGACCACGGCCAGCACCGGGACCAGCGCGAACACGTAGACCGTGAAGAGGATCGTGGTGTCCAGCGCGGTCAGGTGCATCTGCTGCTGGAGGAGTGAGTAGATCGGCGTGGCCAGGTTGGCGCCGATCAGCATGAGGAGCAGGGCGGCGGCGACGAGGCCGACGCGGACACCGCGCAGCGCGTTCCAGCGGCTGATCGCGGCGAGCTGGAGCTGGGCGCGCGGCGCGAGCTCCAGGGGAAGCAGGGCCTCCGACAGTCGGCGTCCGTCGAACTGCGCGGTGCGCAGGCCGGAGCCGGCGGGGGAGAGGTCCGCCATGGCAGGGGTCTCCTGTGGCCGGGCACCACCCGGGTCGGCGGGGTGTGCCGGCGCGCCCGTCCTGGCGGCGCTGTGGTGGTGGCCTCGGTGCGGGCTCCCTGGTGGTGCAGGTGAGCTGAGAGGGGGGGGGCTACGTTGCCCGTCGGCGCGCGCGGGGTTGTGCGCGGTACCGACTTCGAAGGATAAGGGGTGGGCGCACGGTTGCGGCGCGCGCCCCTGGCGGCCGGGCATCGGGCGTGCCCGGCCTATACGCTGAGGTGGTGGACCGGTGACGCGGAGGTGATCTCCACCGCCCCGGCCCGGCTGACCGCTCGGCGTAGGGAGAACGCGCAACGATGGCCGCACGACGTCGTAGGAACGCCGACACCCCGGCGGCGGGTGCGCCGGGCGAGGGCGCGGTCCTGCCCGCCGACCTGGAGCTGCAGGATCTGTACGGGGCGTTCGCCGCGCACGGGCTGGACGACGACGACCTGGACGACGCCGCGGTGCTGGTGCCGCCCGTCACGCTGCCGTCCGAGCCGGAGCTGGCCGAGCTGGCGAAGGCCGTCCCGATGTTCGGGTGGGCGCTGGCGCTGGCCCGCTGGGCGGCGCCGCACCGTGCGGTGGACGAGTTCGGCGACCTCACCGGCCCGGACCGCGCCCCGGCCGCCCGGCTGCTGGGCCTGGCCCCCGCGGAGGGGGACGCGCCGGAGGAGGCGGTGGTCGAGGCGATGCGCGCCTGGTCGCTGGCCTGTGACCTGGACCTGGTCGAGATCGGCACCACGGCGGCCGGCGAGCACGTCGCGGTCCCCGGCCCGGACCTGGAGCCGGCCGAGGCGGGCGACGCCGACACCGTCCTGGAGCTGTGGCTGACGGCCGCCGGGATCGTCCGCGAGCTGGCGGTGGAGGCGGACTCCCAGGAGCTGGAGGCGGAGGACGGGGAGCGGCCGGAGGACGCGGACGAGGACGGCCTGAACGAGGTCGAGGACGCCCGCGACGAGGCCGCCGAGCTGCTCGACGAGGCCCTCCAGGTGCTGTACGAGACCACCGCCTTCGCCGAGCCGGGCCACGAGACGGTGCCGCTGGGCGTGCTGGCGGCGCTGCTGGTGGTCCCGGAGGGGGAGGAGCCGAGCGACGAGCTGCTCGGCGACATCACCGATGTGATGGTCGCCCTGGACCCGATGCTCGCCGACCTCGCCGAGCTGGGCCTGCTGGAGTACCGGCCGATCGACCCGGAGCTCTTCGACGAGGAGGAGGAAGGGCCGGCCGGGCCCGCGGACCGGGCGGAGCCGGCGGAGCTGGACGAGGCGGAGTCCGCCCGGTTCGGGCTGGTCCGGCTCACCCCGCTGGGCCAGTACGGGATCCGGCAGTGGCTGCTGGAGGACGGCTACGACGCGCCGCTGGTCGGAGACCTGGCCCGGGGCGACGCCGCCGAGCTGCTCCGCGGGGTCAGCGAGGCCGCCAATGTGCTGCCCGAGGAGGAGCTGAAGGTCTGGGTGGCCGGCCGGGAGCCGGTGGCGGCGGCGCGCGAGCTGCTCGCGGCGGCGCGCGGCACCGACGCGTACGCCCCGATGCGGCGGCTGCTCTGCCACTCGGCGCTGACCCTGCTCGGCGCGCCCGCCGAGCCGGCCGTCCGGGAGGTGCTGGACGACCCGGAGCTGGGCGGCGGCGCGCGGGCCTGGCTGGTCTCGCTCGGCGTGGCGGACGTGCCCGCGCCGGACCGGGCGATGGCGCTGTGGACGGTCGTGGACGCCTTCGCGGCGCAGCTGCTGGACACCGGCGGCGATCCCGACCAGCTGCGCGACCTGGTCGCCGAGCTGCCGGTGACCGACGAGCCGGGCGGCTACTTCGGCGAGCTGTGGCGGGTCGAGCACCCGTACACGGCGGACGTGCTGGAGGCGGTCGGCGAGCTGCACCCGGACCGGGCGGTGGCGAAGGAGGCCCGCAAGGCCGCGTTCAAGGCGCGCTCCAAGGGCTGATCCGCGGCCGCGCCGTTCAGCGGGGCAGGTCGAGCGAGCCGTCCTCGGTGAAGGCGAAGAAGGGGTTGTGGGCCAGCTCCCAGAGGTGGCCGTCCGGGTCCTCGAAGTACCCGGAGTAACCGCCCCAGCCGGTCGCCGTCGGCGGTCTGACCACGACGGCGCCGGCCGCCACCGCCGTCTCCAGGGCGGTGTCCACCAGGGCCGGCGACTCCAGGTTCACGGCGAGGGTGACGCCCCGGAACGCCGGTTCGCCGACGGACGGTACGCCCGCCTCGGCGGCCAGCTCCTCGTGCGGGTAGAGGCCGAGCACCGAGTCGGCGGTGCGGAACCAGACGATGTCCGGGCTGGAGGCGGCGGAGCGGTGCCAGCCGAGCGCCTCGTAGAAGCGGGCGCTGCGGTCGAGGTCGCTCACACCCAGGGTGACGACGCTGAGCCGGGCCGGGACGGGTGTGCTTGCTGTCATGCCCGCCAGCGTAGGGACGGGGACCGACAGCGGCGCCCCGGACGCGGCCGTCCGGTGGGACGGCCGATCCGCCCGGCGGGCAAAGGGCCTGATGACCCGGCAGGTCGGGCCACGTATCGTTGCCCGGGTGTCGACGGCACGGTGCCGACGGCCCGGTGAGGGCGGCGAGGACAGGGGGTGCGGCGCGGGATGACGCGGGCGAGCGGAGGGGGCCGGGACGGCCGGTACGGGGACGGTGCGGGGACGGTGGACCCGTGCGACCGCCCGGGCGGAGGTCCGGAGGACTGCCCGAACCACCGCCCGGGTGAACCCCTGGACGGCCATCTCGACGGTCACCCGGACGGGCACCCGTCCGGGTCCCCGGGCAGGCGCCCGGACGGGCGCCCGGTCGGCGACCTGGAGGAGTTCCTGGCGGTCCAGGAGGAGTTCGCCCGCCGCACCCTCGTCGCGGCCGACTTCCCGGTGTACGGCGTCGCGCCCGTGCCGGGGCCGGCCGGCGGCGCGCTGGTCGCCTACGGGACGGACAGCGGCGCCGCCGCGGGCGCCGGACCGGAGGCGGAGCGGGCCGGACACCCCGGGTCGTGGGCCGCGCCCGGCTGGATCGAGGTCGGCTTCGGCGACTGGACCTCGGCCGACGGCCCCTACGTCACGGTGCGCACCCACCGGCCGGGCGCCGACCGCTTCGAGCCGCTGCCCGAGCTGGAGGACGTCGTCGAGGACGAGCGCGACCGGGTCTACGAACAGCTCGGCGTCGACGAGGGGGACACGCCCGGCCGGGTGCGGGCGCTGCGCGAGTGGATCACCGTCGACGGCGAGCCGCGCGCCGTCGAGGTGCACGAGGACCGGCGCGGCCTGTGGTCCGGCGCGGCGCTGCCCGGCTGCTGCCCGATGGGCGGGACCGAACCGGTCTGGGCGGGCCGGTTCCGGGTGGACGGGCTGACCGTCACGGTCTGCGGGCGCGGTGTGCCGCCGGGCGGCGTCGAGCTGGCGCGGATCGGGGACCACGAGCGCTACCTGAGCGGCCGCACCGCGCTGCTGCGCGAGCTGGCCGTCCGCCGCGCCCGGCACCTGCCGGTGGAGCAGCGCGAACTCTCCCCGGTCGCCGGGCTGGAGGCGCACCGGGCGGTGATCGCGCACGGCATCAGCGAGGCCGCCGCGCTGGAGGCGCGGCTGCGCTCCGGGCGCCCGCCCCGGCCGCTCCGGGGGGCGCACGCGGAGGCCGGCGCGCTGCGCTGGGAGACGGCGGTGCGCCAGCAGATGCGGCTGGCCTCGGAGACCCGGGCGGAGGCGGCCGAGGCGGTGGCCGCGATGGTCGAACAGCTGGGCCGGCTCTCCCAGGTGACGCACTGGGTGGTGGGCACGCCGGAGGGCGACGCCGCGGTGGAGGAGTCGATCCGGTACACGGTGTTCGCCAGCGAGGTGGCGAGCGTGCCGGCGCAGCGCGCCTGGCGGCAGGTCCGGCGGGGGGAGCGCGGCGAGCGCGGGGAGCAGCGGATGGGCGAGCAGCTGTGGCTGGCGGCCTGGGAGCAGTGGCGGGCGGCGCGGGTCGGACGGTGAGCCGGCGGCGGGCCTGACGGGCCGTCGGAGGCCGAACGGCGGGTGACGCCGGCCCGACCTGTGGTGTGACCTGTGGTAACGGGGTAAAAGGTGAGTCACGGGTTCGCATAAGGTCGGCAAATGACCACCTCGGAGAGGTGTCCGCTTCACCGGGCGTTCACCGGGCGGGCCGAGTCTGCTGGGCGTCGACGACCATCGTCGACACCTCGCACGCCACGCACCGGGGGGCTCCCCGGTCGGCGGCCCACCCCTCAGGAGTGACTGCCATGTCGCTGTCCCGCCGGGACTTCGTCAACCGTTCCACCATCGTCGGGGCCGGCGTTCTGATCGCCGGCAGCGCCGAGGCCCTGGCCAGCGCGCCGGGCGCGATCGCCGCCCCGGCCGGTGGCGAGGTTCCGGTCGCCGCGGCCGCCGAGGCCGAGCGCGTCGCCGTCGGCTACGGCCCGCTGGCCGCCGACCCGCAGGGCCTGCTGGCCCTGCCCAAGGGCTTCACGTACAAGGTCCTGAACCGCGCCGGCGTCAGCAAGCTGCGCACCGGCGAGTTCACCCCGAGCAACCACGACGGCACCTCGGCGTTCGAGGACGAGCGCGGCGGCAACCTGCTGGTCGTCAACCACGAGCTGGGCGGCGCCCGCGCCAACTGGCCGAACCCGGTCCCGCTGACCGAGGGCCACGTCTACGACCCGGGCGCGGCCGGCGGCTGCACCATCGTGCACGCCAAGGCCAACGGCAAGGTCGAGCAGTGGGTCGGCATCGCCGGCACCGCCACCAACTGCGCGGGCGGCGTCACCCCGTGGGGCACCTGGCTGTCCGGCGAGGAGACCGAGGACAAGGCCGGCAAGAACGGCTTCACCAAGGACCACGGCTACATCTTCGAGGTCGACCCGTTCGACGACGACTACAACCGCGACCCGCAGCCGGTGAAGGCGTTCGGCCGCTTCGCCCACGAGGCCGTCGTCGTCGACCCGAAGCGCGGCCACGTCTACCTGACCGAGGACGCCTCCAACCCGAACGGCCTGCTGTTCCGCTGGACCCCGGAGGCCGGCTTCAAGCACGGCCGCTACAAGCTGCGCAAGCTGGCCGCCGACGCCGGCGTGCTGGAGGCCTTCAAGGTCTTCGACGCCCAGGGCAAGTTCATCGACGACCTGTCCCGCGCCACCACGGTCGGCACCACCTACGGCGTGGACTGGGTCAAGGTCCAGGACCGCGACGCGCGGACCGTCTCCATCCGCAAGCAGTTCAAGGACGGCGAGGTCACCCGCGCCCGCAAGCTGGAGGGCATGTGGTGGGGTGACGGCGGCTTCTACTTCGTCTCCAGCTTCGCCCGCTCGGAGAGCCCGCTGCAGCACGACGGCCAGGTCTGGTTCTACAACCCGACCCGCCGCACCATCACCCTGAAGGTCCTGCTGGGCGTCAACACCGACGTCTGGGGCGACCACGACAACTACGACGGCCCGGACAACATCACCGTCTCGCCCTACGGCGGCATCGTGATCGCCGAGGACGGCGAGGGCGTCTCGCACCTGTTCGGCGCCACCGAGGACGGCCTGACCTACGCGATCGCCCGCAACGAGCTGAACATCGGCACCGCCGAGAAGCCCGAGTTCAGCGAGTTCACCGGCGTCACCTTCTCGGACGACGGCAAGACCCTGTTCGCCAACATCCAGACCCCGGGCATCCAGCTGGCCATCACCGGCCCGTGGCACCGCCTGAACGAGCACAAGCGCGGCCAGGGCTACGGCCAGTGAGCTGAGCGCGGCTGAACGACAGGGGTCCGTTCCCCGGAACGGGCCCCTGTCGCGTGCCCGGGCTCAGGGCTCGGCGGGCAGCCGCAGCTGGAGCATGGCGAGCAGCCGCTGCTGCGGCTGGGCCAGGTCGATGCCGGTCAGCTGCTCGGCCCGGCGCACCCGGTAGCGGAGGGTGTTCGGGTGGATGTGCAGGGCGTCCGCCGCGACCCGGACCTCGCCGAGCGCGTCCAGCCAGGCCAGCACCGACTCGGCGAGCCGGGTGCCGTGCCGCCGGTCGTACCCGGCGAGCGCGGTCAGCCGCGGGTCGCGCAGGCCGCCGCGCTCCTGGAGCAGCGCCAGGATCTCGCTGACCAGCACCTCCGCCTGGACGTCGATCAGCGCGGCGACCTCCAGGTCCACCCCGCCGCGGCCCATCGCGTCCAGGATCCGGTCCGCCTGGGCGCGCGACTCGGGCACCAGGGCGAGGCCGTCCACCGTCGAGCCGATCGCGGCGCGCAGCGGGACGCCCAGGTGGTCGCGGGCCGCCTCGACCACCTCCTGCGCCCAGCCGCGCACGGTGGCCATCGGCAGGTTGGCGGGCAGCTCCGGCAGCAGCACGTAGACCCGGGACTCGATCGGCGCGAGCAGCGCGGCGCGGTGCCGGGCCGCCGTGTGCACCGAGATGAGGCCGGTCACCTCGGCCCGGGTCAGCTGCTCGGTGGTGCCCGCGCTGTACGCCAGCACGGTGGCCGGGCGGCGCAGGTCGAGACCGAGGTGGGTGGCGAGCGACTGCGGGCCGGTGGAGCCCTCCAGCAGGCCGGTGAGCAGGGTCTGGGTCAGCCGCACGTCCGCCGACAGCTCCCGGCGCCGGCGCACCAGCTGGGCCGCGGCGACCCGGGCCGCGCCGATCAGGGCCTGCTCGGCGAGCGGGGCGAGCGGCTGGGAGCCCTCCTGCACCCAGATGGTGCCGAGCGGCTGCGCCCCGGCCCGGATGCCGATCGCCAGCCGGCGGCGCAGGCCCAGCTCCGGGTGCGGGTCGACCGCGATGGCGGTGTCCGAGCTGCGCAGGTGCTGGAAGACGCCCCACTCGCGGAGCTTGGACAGGTACGGCTCGGGGCCCTGCCAGCCGAGGATGGAGAGCCGGCGCAGGTCGTCGACCTCGTCGGAGTCGGAGGAGCGGGAGTAGGCGAGCACCCGGCTGGAGGTGTCCTCGATCGAGACGATGCCGTTGGTGAGGACGGCGACGGTCTGGGCGAGCGAGAAGAGGTCGCCGGCGTTGTGCTCGGCGGTGCCGGGGGTGTCCGGGGCGTCCGGACCGGCGATGATCGCGCGGGCCAGCGAGTCGAGGTGCTCCCAGCGGGTCTCCCGGCGCACCGACAGCAGCGCCACGCCCGCCTCGGTGGCGGCCTCGCGCAGCGCGTCGGCCTGCCCGGGGGCGTCCAGCTTGACGGCCACCGCGGCGGCCCCGGCCCGTCCGGCGGCGCGCAGCGCCGGGAGCGCGGCCCGGCCGCGGGCGCCGATGGCGAGCACGAGTTCGCCGGGGGCGGCGGTCGGCGGGTCCTCGGGGTCGAGGATGGCGACGTCGCGGACCGGGACGTCCAGCCCCTGCGGCGCGGCCTGGAGTTCGACGAGCGGCTCGCCCAGGGACATCAGCAGCTGCCGGAGCGGGAGGCCGGGGGTGGTCATACGGGCCTCCTCGGGGGCTCCTCGGGGCGTCCGGTGGGGCGTGCGTGGGGCGTGTGGTGGGTCGTCGCGCCGATTCTTCATCCGGGCGGACAACGCCGTCCGGATGATTTTAGCCGTCCGGCCAATCAAGCGGGCCCCCGTACAGGAATAGCGTTCGTCATGTGGCCGACGTGCGACCCGCGCCGGCATCCCCCCGCAAGAAACGAAGGAGAGCGTGCGCTCTATGGACGCTGTGACCCAGGTCCCCGCGCCGGTGAACGAGCCGGTCCACAGCTACGCCCCGGGCAGCCCGGAACGGGCCCGTCTGGAGGCCAAGCTGAAGGAGCTGGGCGGCCAGGAGCCGGTCCAGCTGACCATGACGATCAACGGTGAGCGCCGGATGGGCGGCGGCACCGAGTTCCACGTCGTCCAGCCGCACAACCACGCGGCGAGGCTCGGCACCCTGCGCAACGCCACCCAGGCGGACGCGCAGGACGCGATCGACGCTGCCCTGGCCGCGGCCCCGGCCTGGCAGGCGCTCTCCTTCGACTCCCGCGCCGCGATCTTCCTGCGCGCCGCCGACCTGCTGGCCGGCCCCTGGCGCGAGACCCTGGCCGCCGCCACCATGCTCGGCCAGTCCAAGACCGCGCAGCAGGCCGAGATCGACACCCCCTGCGAGCTGGTCGACTTCCTGCGCTTCAACGTGCACTTCGCCCGCCAGATCATGGCCGAGCAGCCGATCTCCTCGGACGGCGTGTGGAACCGCAGCGACCACCGCCCGCTGGAGGGCTTCGTCTACGCGATCACCCCGTTCAACTTCACCGCCATCGCCGGCAACCTGCCGACCGCGCCGGCGCTGATGGGCAACGTGGTGCTGTGGAAGCCCTCGCCGACCCAGCAGTTCGCCGCGCACCTGCTGATGCAGCTGCTGGAGGCGGCCGGCCTGCCCAAGGGCGTCATCAACATGGTGACCGGTGACGGCCTGGACGTCTCCGCCGTCGCGCTGAAGCACCCGGCGCTGGCCGGCATCCACTTCACCGGCTCCACCGCCACCTTCCAGCACCTGTGGCGCGAGGTCGGCACCAACATCTCCGGCTACCGCACCTACCCGCGGATCGTCGGCGAGACCGGCGGCAAGGACTTCCTGGTCGCCCACCCGTCCGCCGACAAGGCCGTGCTGAAGACCGCCATGACCCGCGGCGCCTTCGAGTTCCAGGGCCAGAAGTGCTCCGCCCTGTCCCGCGCCTACGTCCCGGCCTCGATCTGGGCCGAGCTGAAGGACGAGTTCCGCGACGAGGTCGACGGCCTCACCATGGGCGACGTCAGCGACCTGTCGAACTTCATGTCGGCCGTCATCGACGACCGCGCGTTCGCCAAGAACAAGGCCGCCATCGACCGCGCCCAGGCCGACCCGCGGGTCGAGGTCCTGGCCGGCGGCACCTACGACGACTCGGTCGGCTACTTCGTCCGCCCGACCGTCCTGGTCTGCGAGGACCCGGCGAGCGAGTACTTCCGCGACGAGTACTTCGGCCCGATCCTGGCCGTGCACGTCTACGAGGACGACAAGTACGACGAGATGCTGACCCAGATGGAGTCGGTGTCGGCCTACGGCCTGACCGGCGCGATCATCTCCCAGGACCGCGAGGCCGTGCAGCACGCGATGCTCAAGCTGCGCAACGCCGCCGGCAACTTCTACATCAACGACAAGCCGACCGGCGCGGTCGTCGGCCAGCAGCCGTTCGGCGGCGCCCGGGCCTCCGGCACCAACGACAAGGCCGGTGCCAAGCAGAACCTGGCGCGGTGGACCTCGACCCGCTCGGTCAAGGAGACCTTCGTCCCGCCGACGGACTACCGCTACCCGCACATGGGCTGAGTGCCCCGGACTCCTAGTCCCCGACGCCCCGGTCCCGCAGCCGGGCGCGTCCCACGGGCGGCGGGCCGGCCACCCCCCTCGGCCTGCCGCCCGTTCTTTCTGCCACCCTTAGAAGCACCAGCTCCAGGAGTCACGATGCTCCGTTCCGCCCTCCTCGCGGCCTCCCGGTCCTCGCAGGTCCGCACCGTCGTCGAGAAGTTCCCGCCGACCCACGCGATAGTCGAGCGGTTCGTCGCCGGCGAGGCCCTCGACGACGCCGTCACCGCCTGCGACGACCTGGTCGCCACCGGCCGCAAGGTCACCCTGGACCACCTCGGCGAGGACACCCGCGACGCCGCCCAGGCCGCCGGCACCGCCGAGGCCTACGAGTACCTGCTCAAGGCGCTCAAGGAGACCGGCCTGGCCGCCGGCGCCGAGGTCTCGGTCAAGCTCTCGGCGGTCGGCCAGTTCCTCCCGGTGGACGGCGAGAAGATCGCGCTGGAGAACGCCCGCCGCATCTGCGAGGCCGCCGCCGACGCCGGCACCACGGTGACCCTCGACATGGAGGACCACACCACCACCGACTCCACCCTGGCCATCGCGCGCGAGCTGCGCGAGGACTACCCCTGGCTGGGCGTCGTCCTCCAGGCCTACCTGCGCCGCACCGAGGACGACTGCCGCGAGTTCTCCGGCGCCGGCTCGCGCGTGCGCCTGTGCAAGGGCGCCTACAAGGAGCCCGAGTCGGTCGCCTTCCAGGGCAAGCACGAGGTCGACCTCGCGTACGTCCGCGCGCTCAAGATCCTGATGGCCGGCGAGGGCTACCCGATGATCGCCTCGCACGACCCCAACATGATCAAGATCGCCGGCCAGCTGGCCCAGTGGAACGGCCGCAAGCGGGACTCCTTCGAGTACCAGATGCTCTACGGCATCCGCCCCGAGGAGCAGCTGCGCCTCGCCGGCGAGGGCAACACCATGCGCGTGTACCTCCCGTACGGCCAGGAGTGGTACGGCTACTTCATGCGCCGCCTCGCCGAGCGCCCGGCCAACCTCACCTTCTTCCTGCGCGCCATGGCCACCCGCGGCTGACGCGTACGAGCACCCGACGGCCCGCGTCCTCCACCCGGAGGGCGCGGGCCGTCGTGCGTCCGGCTTCTAGAGGAAGGGCTTGGTGTCCAGCTCGAAGTCGAACGGGGCGGGGAGGGCGAGCGACTCGCCGAAGGCCGCGATGTGCACTTCGGTGTACTCGTCGCGCTTCGGCTGGGAGAAGAGGCTGACCTGGGACTTCTCGCGGTCGATGAGCAGATAGAGGGGAATCGCGGCGCGTGCGTAGCAGTGGCGCTTGGCGATGCGGTCCTGGTCGGGTTTGGAGGAGGTCACCTCGGCCACCAGGGCCACGCCGTCGGGTTCCATCCAGGACGGGGCGCCGCGAAAGAGTCGGAGCACCTCGGGTGCGAAGGTGGCATCGGGGATGACATGGTTCCTGGGGCAGAGGCCACCGCTGACGAGACGCAGTCCTTTGCCGCCGGAGACACTCATGTCGGTTGCGGAGCGTCGAACGACCTGCTTGATCAGATGGTTGATGTGGTCCTCGTGATCGCCGTCCGGTGGTGGTGCCACGATGATCTCTCCCTCGATGAGCTCGGCCCGGAAGCCTTCGGGGGAGTGCAGGCTCAGGAAGCTCTCCAGCAGGATGTCCTCCTGCGACGGAGAGTCCGCGATCGGTTTCTCATGCGCCACAGCACTCATGATGCCCCTCCTTCAGGTGGACGTCACGCTAGTGCCGGGTCGAGCGGAGTTATGCCGTGCACGGTGATTTTTCACCCGATCGTGTGGGGCGGCGGGGCCGTAGGATCCTCTCGCTGGTGAACTGGGCTTTTGGTGAGGGGAGTTGGCATGGTGGTGAAGCGGTTCGCGGAGTTGTCGACGCCGTTGGTGGCGGACGCGTGCGTGCGGGTGGGGGTGGAGGTGCGGGCGGCGCCGGCGGGGGTGCGGGGGGTGGTGCCGGGGAGCCGGGTCGCCGGGCGGGTGCTGCCGGTGCGGCACTACGGGAGCGTGGACGTGTTCCTGGAGGCGTACGGGGCGGCCGAGCCCGGGGACGTCGTGGTGATCGACAACGGCGGGCGGCTCGACGAGGCGTGCATCGGGGACCTCGCGGTGCTGGAGGCGCGGGCCGCCGGGGCCGCCGGGGTGGTGGTGTGGGGGCTGCACCGGGACACCCCGGAGCTGGTGGAGATCGGGCTGCCGGTGTTCAGCTACGGCAGCCTGCCGCTCGGGCCGCTGCGGCTGGACGGGCGGGAGCCGGAGGCGCTGGCCAGCGCCAGGTTCGGGCCGCACCTGGTGGGCGTCGGGGACGTGGTGTTCGCGGACGCCGACGGCGTGCTGTTCGTGCCCGCCGCCCGGCTGGACGAGGTGCTGGAGACGGCGGCCGGCCTCGCCCGCACCGAGCGCGCGCAGGCGGAGCGGATCCGCTCGGGCGACACGCTGCGCCGGCAGACCGCGTTCGACGCCTACCTGGAGCGCCGCGCCGCGGACCCGGCGTACAGCTTCCGGCAGCACCTGCGGCAGGTCGGCGGGGCGATCGAGGAGTGAGGAGGGGCGGCGGCGCCCCCGGCGCAGTGCCGGGGGCGCCGAAAGGGGGCGGGGGTCAGAGCATCGAGGCGGCCGGCTTGACCATGGCGCGGGCGGTCTTGGCGTCGACGTACTCGCCGATCGCGGTCATCACCCACTCGCCGGAGTACTGGCGGACCAGCTTGCACATGACCACGCCGGTGTGCGGCTCGGAGTGGGTGAGGTCGAAGCGGACCAGCTCCTGGTTGGTGGCGGCGTCCACCAGGCGGCAGTAGGCGTTCTTGACCTCGGTGAACTTCTGGCCGGAGAAGGAGTTCACCACGAAGACCAGGCCGCAGACCTCGGCCGGCAGGCCGTCGAGGTGGACGGTGATCGACTCGTCGTCGCCGCCGCCCTCGCCGGTCAGGTTGTCGCCGGAGTGGGCGATCGCGCCGTTGAAGATGCCCAGCTTCATGAACCAGGCGGTGTCCAGCTTCTCGCGCTGGGCGTCGAAGGCGAGGCAGGAGGCGTCGAGGTCGATGTTGCGGCCGCGGCCGGCGGGCTCCCAGCCGAGGCCCATCCGGACGGCGGACAGGAACGGCTTGCCGTTCTTCTCCAGGGAGACCGAGCCGCCCTTGGTGAGGCTGACCCGGCCCTTGTCCAGGGTGACCTTGGTGAAGGACGGGGCGGCGGCCGGCGGGGCCGGGGGAGCGGGGGGCATCGGGGGCGCGCTCTGCGGCATCGGCGGGGCGGAGGCCATGGCGAGCCGGGGGTCGACCGGGGTCGGGGGTGCCGGCGCGGCGGGCGGCGCGGCGGCGGGCGCGGCGGCGGCGGGGGCCGGGGCGGCGGCCGACTGGTCGTCGACGCTGACGCCGAAGTCGGTGGCGATGCCGGCCAGGCCGTCGGCGTAGCCCTGGCCGACCGCGCGGACCTTCCAGGCGCCGTTGCGCCGGTAGACCTCGACCACGATCAGCGCGGTCTCCCGGCTGAGCGGCGGCGGGGTGAAGGTGACCAGCACCTGGCCGCTGGCGGCGTCCCGGACGGTCGCGGTCGGCTCGATGCCCGCGAAGGTGGCGCCGGCCTCGTCCGGGCTCGCGGTCACCACGATCTTGGTGATCCCGGCCGGGACGGCGGCGGTGTCGACGATGATGGCGTCCGGCGTCCCGGCGGCGGCCGGGCGGTGGGTCACGCCGGGGCCGTTCGGGGCGTTGTAGAAGACGAAGTCGTCGTCCGAGCGGACCTTTCCGGCGTCCGTCAGCAGCAGGCCCGAAACGTCCAGCGCCTTGGGTGCGGTGACCTCGACGGTCACCCGCGCGGCGGTCAGCGGGGCGTTGCCGCCTTGGGTCAGGACCGTGGACACGAACTCCTCCTGGGAATGCGGTGGTGCGGCGCCGGCCCCGGCGGTGGGGCGGCTGTGCCGGTTGGCGACCACAGTAACGAACGAGCCCGGCCGGATGAGCCCGAACGGGGCGCTGACCTGTCAGGTTGTCGGACCGGGGGTCAGCCGGTCGGGGCGATCGGCGCGACGGGGGCGGCGGCGCGCGGCGCCGGCGTGGTGAAGCCGCCGAGGGCGGCGACGGCACGCGGCCGGGCGATGCCGAAGGCGCCGGCGTTCCAGGACTCGGGCGTCCCGGGCCGGCCCGCGGCCCGCGGCGGGGCGGTGGCCGCCGGGCGGGTGGCGTGCCCGGTGGGACGGGTGCCGCGCACGGTGAAGGTGTAGCGGCCGGGGCGGACGTCCGTGCCGGGCGGGGTGCTGAAGCGGTAGACCGCCGCGCCGCGCTCCTGGTGGGTGGTGACCACGGTGCCGGCCAGGTCCGTCCAGGCGGTGCCGGCACCGGGGACGGCGGTGCCGGGGGCGAGGCGGAACTCGGCCTGCAGCGCGGTGAGCGGTTCGGTGACGGTCAGCGCGAGGATGTGCCGGGTGCCGTCGCGGCCGAGCGACTGGACCAGGGCCGCGCCGCCGAGCGCCTGGTCGTCGGCCTCGTCCGCGGTGGTGTCCGGCTCGGCCGAGCCGGTCTCCTCCGTGCCGTCGTCGGCGGTGCCGAGGGTCTCGCCGGTCCACTCGCGCGGGGACGGGGCGGGGACGCCCGGGGCGTCGGGGGCGGGGACGAACGGACGCGGCGCGGTCGGCGAGGGCGCGGGCGCGGAGGGGGACGGCGAGGCGGGGGCGCCGGGCGCCGACGGGGCCTCGCCGGGCCGGCGGGCGGTCTGCGCGCCGGTGCCGGCGGTGGCGGCCTGCTCGTCGGCGGGCTGCGGGTGCTCCGGCCGGCCGCCGGCCAGGGTCCCCGGGTCGCCGGTGGCGCCCGTGGTGCCGGGCCGGTCCTTGGCGGGGCCGCCGGTGACACCGTGTCGGGGCGCCGGGCCCTCGGCGAGCGGAGCGGTGGACGGGGAGCCGCCGGTGCGCGGCGCGGGCGGGCTGGAGGTGCGCTGACCGGGGACGGCGTCGGGGGCGCGGGTGCCGGACGGGTGACGGCCCGTCGTCGTGTCCGGGCCGGCGGCGTCCTGGCCGGCCGCGGTCCCGGTGCCGGAGGTCGTGCCGCTGCCGGTCGCGGCGGCGGTGCCGGGGGAGGTGGACGGGGTGGGCGGCCCGCTGGAGCCGACCCGGGCGACTCCGGCCCGGCGGCCCACGCCCTGCTGCTCGTTGAGCAGGAAGGTGGTGGCGATGCTGATGCCCACGACGGTGGACATCGCCATCGCGGCGCCGGAGAACCGCAGGGTGGGCAGCCGCAGGCGGCCGCCGAACGGGCCGGGGCGGCCGTGCCGGCCGTTCCGCGTGCGGTACCGGTCGTGCGCGTACGGCGCGTCGTGACCGGTGTCGTCGGACAGGTTCACCTGACCCTCCCTCCCCTGAAGTCGCCGTTGCGGTCGTCGTATTCTCCCACGTGCCGACGGCGGTGCCGGTGCCGTCGGACCGGGCGGACGGCCGCCGGCGGCCCGGTGCGGTCGGCGTGCCCGGTCCGGTCCCGTCGAATCCGGTCCGGTCCGGTCCGATGCGGTACCGGCTGGTCCGGTCCGGTCGGAAACGTCGTCCGGGGGTCCTTCGGGCACGGTCCGGTCCGGTGGTCGCGGGGGCGCGCGTGCGGAGTCCGACCGGTCGCGCGCGCGGGCGTGCGCCGGCAGGGGGACGAGCGTAGCAGCGGGCACCCGGGCGATGGCCAGTGCTCGGACGGAATTGATCCAATCCGTGGACAACCCTTTGACCAGCGGAAGTTGACGGTCCGTCTGACAAGGCGGGTAAGGTCCCCTCGGCCGGTGCGGGGGTTATTGCAACCTCTTTGCAACCCTTGCCCGACCCTCGCGCGGTGAAGCACGCTGGTGGACATCCCACGCCGTCCCGGAGAGACCGTCATGCCGCCCGACCCGCTGCCAGCACCCTCCAGTGCCCCCCTCGCCGCTACCCCCACGGGCGGCGATGAGGCAGGCTCCACCGCCGCTCCGGCGGCGGTGGAGGAGGTGCTGACCCTGCGGATCTCGCTGGGCGAGGAGGTGGTCGGAGAGGTCCGTACGCGGTTCCGGTTCGACGCCGCGCGCCCGTACGAGGTGCTGCTGACGTTCCACCTGGGGCGGCCGGACGAGGCCGACTGGGTGTTCTCGCGTGAACTGCTGCGCGACGGCCTCCGCTCGTTGAGCGGCCAGGGCGACGTCAAGCTGTGGCCGGCGTACTGCCCGTGCCACGGCTCGACGTTGCACCTGGCGCTCGAGTCGCCGCACGGCAGCGCCCTGCTGGAGGCCTCCAAGCCCAAGGTCCAGGACTGGCTGGACCGGACGTACGCGCTGGTCTCCGAGGCCGCCGAGCGGTCCTGCGGGCCGACCGACGACCAACTGTCCGAACTGCTGGCCGGCGGGCGCTGAGCCCGCTGAAGTGGGCCCGCGGCGGTGGGCCCGGGCGCTACGGGGGCGGCGGGGGCAGGCAGCCGGGCCGGGGGCGCGGCGGCGCCGACCCGTCGGCCGGGGCGCGCGGGCCCGGTAAGGGCGGGGTGCCGGGCAGCCGGACCGTTCCGCCGACCAGCCCCGCGCGGAGCCTGCGCACGGCCGGCGCCGAGGAGGCGGGCAGCAGGTCGTACGGGTCCTCCGGGCCGATCACGGTGACCAGCAGCGATTCGGCGAAGCGATAGGGCCGGTGGGCCAGCAGAGCGCCCAGGTAGCGGCGCAGCCGGGACAGTTCGGCCCGCACCGTCACCGTCCGGGCCGGGTCCCCGAACAGGGCGTCGGCCAGCTGCGCGGCGCTGAGGCCGTCGCGCTCGGTGGCGAGCAGGAGCAGCAGCTCGGCGTGGCGCGGGCTGAGCGCGTGCGACCAACTGCCGGCCGCGCCGCGCACCGACAGCTCGGGGCTGCCCGCGCGGCGCAGGTCGAGCCGGAGCCTGGCGCCCTCGGCCTGTTCGGCGAGCGGGCCGCCGGTGCCGGCGGTGTCGGCGCCCGGGCCGTCGGGCCCGCCGGGGACGGCCTGGACGGCGTCCTGCGGCCGGACCGGCCGGACCAGCCAGCCGTCGGCGAGCGGCTCGATCACGCACTCGCCCAGGCTGGGCAGCCAGTGCACGGCGGTCGAGCCCCAGCCCTCGGCGGGCAGCCGCAGCCGGGCCGGCGGGGGCAGTCCGGCCGCGGCCGCCGTCCAGCCGGCCGCGTCCACGACCAGGGCGGGCCCGTTCACCCGGGCCAGCATCGGGGCGGCCAGGGTGCGCAGGTGGTGCAGGGATTCGAGGCGGCGGGCGCGCAGTTCGGTCTCGGCGAGCTTGGCGGCGGTGGCGGTCAGCTGGAGCAGGTACGGGCGCACGGAGTGGGCCGGGCCGCTGAGATTGATCGCGCCGATCAGCCGGCCGGTGCCGGGGTCGTGCACCGGGGCGGCGACGCAGGTCCAGGAGTGGTGGCTGCGCAGGTAGTGCTCGGCGGAGTGGACCTGCATCGGGCGCTGGGCGCGCAGCGCGGCGGCTATGCCGTTGGTGCCGACGCGCTCCTCCACCCAGCGGGCGCCGGTGAGGAAGCCGATCCGGTCGGCGCTGCGGCGCAGGCCGCGTTCGCCCTCCTGCCAGAGGATGTGGCCGTCGGCGTCGGTGATCGCGAGGATCAGCGGAGGCTGTTCGACCTGCTCGACCAGGGTGCCGCGGAGGATGGGGAGCAGCGGGTCGAGGCCGCTGGCCCGGCGGCGGTGCTCGATCTCGGCGGGGCCGAGGTGGACGGCGGTGGCGCCGGCGTCCGGGTCGAGGCCGAGGCGGCGCAGGCGTTCCCAGGAGTCGCCGATCTCGGGGCGGGGCTGGAGGAAGGGCGGGGGGTCGTCGGGGGCGGAGGGGTCCCGGTTGGCGCTGCGGGCGGCGGCCTCGGCGAGGGCGCGTTCGTGGACCTTGGCCAGTTCGGCCGCGCTCTGCGGAGTTCGACGTTCGGGCCGTCGGGTCTGCCGTCCTGGCTGCCGCACTCGTGTCGCTCCTCGCCGCCGTTCGAGGGCGCGCCGGGGCCGACGCGCTGACGAAAGAGTACGGGCGCCACCGGTTCCTGGGGATGGGGTCTGCCAACTCGGAATACCAGACGGTACGAGAGTGATCATGCCAACGATTGCGGGCGGTTGGCGCGCTAGCGGGTGGGGAGTTGCCGCTGGGCGGCCTCGACGCTGTGGTGGAGGTCGGCGGTGGCGTCGAGGCTGGTCGCGGCGGTGAGGGCGAGGCAGGCGGCGAGGGCCAGGGCGGCGGTCCGGCGGGCGGCGGCCGTCCCGGCGGGGCGCGGGTGGAGCAGGGCGGCGACCCGGCGGGGGACCGGTCCGCCGTGGGCCGCGGGGGCGTGCCGGGGGCGGCCCGGCCAGGGGGAGCGGCCGGCGGCGAGGGCGGCCCGGCCCACCGCGCGGGCGGTCACCGCGCGGTCGCCGACCCGGGCGGCCGCGGACTCGTCGGCCCAGCGTTCGAGGTGGTAGCCGAGCGGTGCGCGCAGGGCCCGCAGCGCCGGGTGGGCGACGGCCGCGTGGGCGGCGAGGGCGAGGAAGAGGTGGTGGCGGGCGGTCAGGTGGGCGCGCTCGTGGGCGAGCAGCGCCGCGCGCTCGGGGGCGTCCAGGGCGCGGAGCATGCCGGCCGTGACCACGATCCGGCCCGGTTCGACGGGCCGGCCGGGGCGGCGGAGGCGGCCGGGCAGGGCGAAGGCGTCGGCGTGCTCGTCCGGCAGGACGGCGAGTTCGGTGGCGGGCGGGGTGGTGAGCAGCTGCCTGGCGCGCTGGGCCCACGGGGTGCGCGCCCGGCGCACGGGTGCGCGCGGGGGGCGCGTGTCCGGATGCTGGTCGTGCGGGCCGACAGTCGGACGGGGCGCGCGGGTGGCGGCGTCGGCCGTGGCGGGGGCCGTTCCGGCGGGGGCCGTTCCGGTGGCGGCTTCGACGGCGGTACGGGCGGCGCCCAGATCGCGCCGGTGGCGGCGCGCGGTGCGCAGGGCGAGGGCCGCGAGCACCGCGAGCGCCAGCGCGGCCGGCCAGGCCGCCGCCACCGGGATGCCCGGCGTCCCGGCGGCGAGCCAGCGCGGCGAGAGGTGGCCGAGGGCGGCCACCGGCGGGAGCCGGAGCAGCCCGGCCGCGGTGAGCAGGCCCAGCGAGCAGAGCGTGCCGGCGGCCAGCACGGTCGCCGTGGCGGCCAGCGTCCAGACGGCGGCGCGCGGCGGCAGCGCCTCGGCGAGCCGGCGGGCGGGCAGCACGGCGAGGAAGGGCAGCAGCAGCGGGGCCCAGACCGCGACGATCACTGGGCGGCGTCCTCGTCGCCCAGCAGGTCGCGCAGCAGGCGCTCGTCCTCCGCCGAGAGGTCGGAGACGAAGCGGGCGAGCACGGTCGAGCGGTCGGCCTCCCGGCCCAGCTCGGCGTGCATCCGGCGGGCGGCCAGCCCGGCGGGGTCGGCGACGGCCGGGGTGTAGGCGTAGCCGCGCCCGGAGCGGGTGCGGTGCACCGTCCCCTTGTCGTGCAGCCGGGCGAGGATCGTCGCGACGGTGGTCCGGGCCAGGCCGTCGCCGAGGGCGCCCTGGATGTCCTGCGGCGTGAGCGGCCGGTCCGCGGCCCAGAGGGCGGCGAGCACCTCGGATTCCAGCTCCCCGGCGGGCCGGCGGGCGGACGGTACGTCGGACATGGCGGGGGTTCCTCCAGCTATCGTCTACAGTCATGTAGACCGTCTACGCGATTGTAGACAGTCGGGTGCGCCCTGCGGTGCCGCCCACCAACGTACGGGAGGTCCGTCGGCCGTGGTCCAGCCGCTCGCCGCCTCGGCGCCCGCCGTCACGGATGTGTTCGGCGTGCTCGGTGCGCTTGTCGGGTCGGTATTCGGTCCATTCGTGACCGGTATCGACCGTTATCTGTCATTCACCCTTGTTCTGGTAGTAGTTGTCTCCATGCTCCCGATTGTTCTCGAAGTGTTCCGCGCCCAGCGGGTCCGCCGTCACGGCGGTGGCGTCCGGTGACGGCGCCCAGCGAGCTGGCCGTGACCGACGGCAGCGGCATCGACGGCGGCCTGTACCGCCGGGTGGTCGGCTGGGCGGACGCCGCGCCGCACTGGTTCAACCAGCTCGTCGAGGCGTGGACGCTGCTCGGCCTCGGCCTGTTCGCGCTGCTGATGCTGGCCGCCTGGTGGCGGGCGCGCGGCGGCGGGCCGGCGGTGATGGCCAGGGTGCTGGCCTCGCCGCTGATCGTGCTCGTCGCCTACGCGGTGAACTCCGGCCTCAAGGGGCTGGTGGAGGAGGTCCGGCCGTGCGCCCAGCTGCACGTGCGCGACACCCTGGAGGCCTGCCCGGGCGCCGGTGACTGGTCCTTCCCGAGCAACCACACCGTGATCGCCTTCGCGGCCGCCGCCGCGCTCTGGGTCGCCGACCGGCGGATCGGCGCCGTCGCCGCGGTGGCCGCCGTGCTGATGGGCGCCTCCCGGGTCTGGGTCGGGGTGCACTACCCGCACGACGTCCTGGTCGGCGCGCTGGTCGGCCTCCTGGTGGCCGTCCCGCTCGCGCTGGCGGCCGGCGCGGCGGGGCCG
The DNA here is from genome assembly GCF_042268405.1 of Kitasatospora sp. NPDC056184. Classification (NCBI taxonomy): domain Bacteria; kingdom Bacillati; phylum Actinomycetota; class Actinomycetes; order Kitasatosporales; family Streptomycetaceae; genus Kitasatospora; species Kitasatospora sp. NPDC056184. The sequence goes on from NZ_JBHJUI010000011.1 coordinate 155,333, forward strand.
GTGGTGGAGCGGGCACGGACCGGTCCGCTGCGGCCGCTGCTCGGCGCGGGTCCGCGGGCGGTGTCGGCGCGGGCCGGCCGGCCGGTGAGCGCCCGGCAGGATTGACCGGCCCGACGGCGAGCAGGCCGGACGCTGTCCCGACCCTTGTGTGGCCGGGGTGGCGGGGAGAGCATGTGAGCCGGGCGCGGCTGCCCCCGAGGGGAGCACCCGCCCGGCTCAGTCGTGCCAGGGCGCCGCGCGCGCCGGGCGTGCCAGTGGAGGGAAGTGCTGCCCATGCCGTACCGACTCGACATCACCCAGGGGGACTGGCCGGCCGAGGAGCTCGGCAAGGGCGTCGAGGGGCTGCTGGCCGAGGCGATGGTGCTCACCCTCGCGACCGCCGGCCACGAGCACGGCCCGCACGCCAACCTCGCCTTCTTCGCCTACGACGACGACCTCGTCCTCTACTTCGTCAGCGAGCGCGCCACCCGGCACAGCCACCACCTGGCCGAGGAGGCCCGGGCGGCGGCCACGGTGTTCCTGCCGCCGCCGGTCTTCGGCGAGCAGCTGCGCGGACTCCAGCTGACCGGCAGCGCCGGCGAGGCGTGGGGGCGCCAGGCGGAGGCGGCGCTGGCCGCGTACCAGGGGCGCTACCCCGCCTTCGCGCAGGACGACGAGGTCCGGCGGCAGTTCCTGACCGGGGGCGGGGCGGCGGCGCTGTACCGGTTCCAGGTGGAGGAGCTGACGGCGGTGGACGAGCCGAAGTTCGGCCGGCGGCACTACCTGCGGGCGGCCGTGCGGCGCTGAGCCGCGGCCCGGGCGGCGGACCGGCCGTCAGGTTGTCTGTACAACTTATCGGCCGGTTCATCTGCGGGCCGCCGGTCGGACGCCCCTCGGACACCTGGCGGCACCAGTCTGGCCGCATGAGAGTCATCGTCGTAGGAGCAGGCGTGCTCGGCACCATGCACGCCTGGCAGGCCGTCGAGCGCGGTCACGAGGTCGTCCACCTGGAGCGCGAGGCGGAGGCGCGCGGCGCCTCGGTGCGCAACTTCGGCCTGGTCTGGGTCAGCGGCCGGGCCGGGGGCGAGGAGCTGGACACCGCGGTGCGGGCCCGCGAGCTGTGGGAGCGGATCGGCGGGCAGGTGCCCGGCCTCGGCTTCCGCGCCAACGGATCGCTCACCGCGATCCGCACCGAGGCCGAGCTCGCGGTCGCCGAACAGGCGCTCACCCTGCCCGACGCCGAGCTCCGCGGCTACCGGCTGCTCGACCCGGAGCAGACCCGGGCCCTCAACCCGGCCCTGCGCGGCAAGCTGCTCGGCGCCCTGCACTGCGAGCGGGACGCCGCCGTCGAGTCGCGCGTCGCCCAGCCCGCGCTGCGCGCCGCGCTGGCCGCGACCGGCCGCTACACCTTCCTGCCCGGCCGCGAGGTCCGCGACGTCGTCGGCGAGAACGCCGTCCGCGACGACCATGGCGACGTCCACACCGGCGACCTGGTCGTCCTGTGCACCGGCGCCTGGCTGGGCGGCCTGGTCCGCGAGCTGGCGCCCGAGCTGCCGGTCCGCAAGGTGCGGCTGCAGATGATGCAGACCGACCCGCTGGGCGAGCCGCTGACCACCTCGGTCGCCGACGGCGACTCCTTCCGCTACTACCCGGCCTTCGCCGGCACCGCCCTGGACCGCCTGCGCGAGGTCCAGCCGCAGCCGCCGGTCGCCGCCGAGCACAAGATGCAGCTGCTGATGGTCCAGCGCCTGGACGGCGGCCTCACCATCGGCGACACCCACGAGTACGACCAGCCCTTCGGCTTCGACGTGGTCGAGGACCCCTACGACCACCTGGTGGGCGTGGCGGAGGACCTGCTCGGCCGCCCGCTGCCGCGGATCCGCCGCCGCTGGGCCGGGGTGTACGCGCAGTGCGTCGACACCACCCGGGTCGTCCACCGCGAGCGCGTGCGCGACGGCGTCTGGCTGGTCACCGGCCCGGGCGGCCGCGGCATGACCTGCTCGCCCGCCATCGCCGAGACCACGGCGAACCTCGCCAACCTGTAAGCCCGTCGGAGGAACTGAACATCATGCCGTACGACATCCGCCTGGTCGTCCTCGACATGGCCGGCACCACCGTGGCCGACGACGGCCTGGTCGAGCGCGCCTTCCGGGCCGCCGCCGGCTCGCTCGGCGTCGAGGCCGACAGTCCCGAGCACGCCCGCATGCTGGAGCACGTCCGCGCCACCATGGGCGAGTCCAAGATCTCCGTCTTCCGCCACCTGTTCGGCGAGGAGGAGAAGGCCCAGCGCGCCAACACCGCCTTCGAGGCCGCCTACCACGACCTCGTCGACGCCGGCCACTGCGAAGCGCTGCCCGGCGCGGCCGAGGCCATCGCCGAACTCCGCGGCCAGGGCCGCAAGGTGGTCCTCACCACCGGCTTCTCGCGGGCCACCCAGGACCGCATCCTCACCGCCCTCGGCTGGGAGTCGATCGCCGACCTCACCCTCTGCCCCGCCGAGGCCGGCCGCGGCCGCCCGTACCCGGACCTCGCGCTCACCGCGCTGCTGCGCACCGGGACCGACGCGGTCCGCCGGATCGCGGTGGCCGGCGACACCGGCTACGACATGCTGACCGGCTCGCGCGCCGGGGCCTCCGTCGTCGCCGGCGTCCTCACCGGCGCCCACGGCGAGGAGCGCCTGCGGGCCGACGGCGCGACCCACGTGCTGGCGTCCGTCGCCGAGCTGCCCGCGCTGCTGGCGGGCTGAGCCGGGGCCGGTCGCACCGGGCGGGCGCGACGCGAGGCGCGCCCGCCCGGTCGGCGTGCGGTCCGCCGTCGGGCCCGCGCCGCCCGGAGTGTCCCGTCGGGGCCGGTGTTCCCGCCCGTCCTGGAGGGGAGGGCGGGCGGGAGCCGGCGGCACCCCGGGGCCTCCCGGAACGCGTCCTGCCCCCGGGAGCGCGAGCACTCGCCGGGCGTCCGGGCCCGTCCGGTCACCCGGCGGCCAGCAGGGCCGGGAGTTCGCGCATGTCGTCGAAGACCACGGTGCCCGGGCCGGCCAGGCGGGCGGCGGGGGTCAGGCCGCCCGCGTAGCCGAAGGCGCGCATTCCGGCGGCGCGCGCGGCCTGCACGCCGGGCGCGCTGTCCTCGACGACGGCGCACGCGGACGGCGGCACGCCCATCCGCCGGGCCGCGTGCAGGAAGAGGTCGGGCTCGGGCTTGCCGCGGGCGACCTCGGTGGCGCTGAAGATGCGCCCGGCGAAGCGGTCGAACAGGCCGGTGCGGCCCAGGGTGTGCGCCATCTTCTCGTGCGAGCCGCTGGACGCGACGCAGGTCGGCAGGGTGATCGCGGCGAGCGCCTCGGGCAGGCCGTCGACGGGCTCCAGTCCGGCGTCCACCTCCACCTCGTGGCGCCGCACGAACTCCGCCCACCACCGGTCGGCGGTCGGCCGGCCGAGCCGGGCGGCGATCTGCTCGTCGATCGAGGCCATCGAGCGGCCGATGAAGCGCTCGACCACCTCCTCCTCGGTCAGCGGCCAGCCGAGCTCGGCGCCGAGCGCGATCTGCACGCGGGCCGCGATCCGCTCGCTGTCCACCAGGACGCCGTCGCAGTCGAAGATGACGAGCCGTACCGGCTCGGTCGGGATGATCACGTCCGAAGGATAGGCGCGGGGCCCGGTTGTTGACGAGGGGAAACCTGCGGCCGGAAATCCGACATGGCGCGGAAACAAAAGCGCCCGGGTATTGCCAGTGTTCGCCGGGAACTCCTACAGTCGCTCGCATGGCAGCTGGAGAGTTCCTGGCTGCTCGCCGGCACGTCGATTTCGGACGGCTCGCGAGCGCCCTCTGTACGCCCGATCCGGCGTGAACCGGCGGCGGTCCCCGGACGGGTGGACGGGGACCGGCCGCAGCGCGTCGGACCTTCTCGGGGTGACTCGCACCCGCACGGTTCGTGCAGGTCGACGAGGTGCCCCGGTTCCTTCACCGCGGATCCCCGGTGAGTCGCCGTGCCCGTGAATGCTGTCCGGGGTGCGGGCGCGGACGTCGTGCGGACCGGGAAGCCGCTTTCCCCGTGAATGATTCCGGTGCCGCCCGCGGGATTTCCCCGCGAGGCCGCCCACGGAATCACCGAAAAGCATGGAGGGAATTCATGAGCGAGATCGGCGATTCGGAAACGAATGGTTCGCCCCGGGTCGGGCGGCGCGGCTTCCTGGCCGGCGCCGCGGCCGTGGCCGCCACCGCCGCGGCCCCGGCGGCGCTCCAGCTGGCGGCCGGGAGCCCGGCCGCCGCGGCCGGTGCCGCCCGGCCCAACATCCTGCTGATCGTCACCGACGACCAGCCCAAGCACACCGAATGGGCCACCCCGCAGATCGTGAACTGGATCACCGGCAACGGGGTCCGCTTCACCAACGGCCACGTCACCACGCCGCTCTGCGCGCCCTCGCGGTCCTCGGTGTTCTCCGGCCGCTACGCCCACAACCACGGCGTGCGCAACAACGGCGCCTCGTACAGCCTCGACCAGCACACCACCGTCCAGCGCTACCTCAAGCAGGCCGGCTACCGCACCGGGCTGTTCGGCAAGTACCTCAACTCCTGGACGCTGGCGGACAACCCGCCGCACTTCGAGGAGTGGGCGCTGCTCCAGCCCGCGTACACCAACGCCAACTGGAACATCGACGGCACCGTCCAGACCCTCACCGGCTACACCACCAACATCATCAAGAACCGCACCCTGGCCTTCCTCGACAAGGCCGCCACCGACTCCCGGCCCTGGTTCGCCTACGTCACCCCGTACGCCTCGCACGAGCCCAACGTGCCCGCCCCCAAGTACGCGGACACCGTCGTCCCGCCGTGGAACGGACGCCCCTCGGTGCCCGAGGACGACCGCAGCGACAAGCCCGGCTACATCCAGAACGCCACCGCCACCCTGGCCGACGCCCAGGCCGTGCGCACCCGCCAGCTGCGCACCCTGCTCTCCGTCGACGACGCCGTGCAGGCGATCCACGACAAGCTGGTGGCGCTCGGCCAGCTGGACAACACCCTGGTCATCTACCTCGGGGACAACGGCTACACCTGGGCCGACCACGGCTGGCTGAAGAAGTCCGTGCCCTACTCCCCGGCGCACGAGGTGCCGTTCTACCTCTCCTGGCCGGCCGGCGGGCTCGGCGCGGGCACGGTCGACAACCGGGTCGTCGCCAACATCGACGTCGCCCCGACCATCCTGGACGCCGCCGGCATCACGCCGGACACCCCGCAGGACGGCCACTCGCTGCTCACCCCGTACAGCAGGGACCACCTGCTGGTGGAGTGGTGGAAGCAGGGCACGGCGGCGGGCGGTCCGCCCACCTGGTCCTCGTACGTGGCCAAGGACAAGCAGTACACCGAGTACTACGCGCTGCACACCGACTCCAACGGCACGGTGTCCGGGACCGGCGAGGTGAAGTTCCGCGAGTACTACGACCTGTCGGCCGACCCGTACCAGCTGACCAACCTGCTCCACCAGGCCACCCCGCAGGAGGAGCAGGCGCTCGGCATCCCGGGTCTGGCGGCGCAGCTGGCCGCCGACCGGGCCGCCTGACCCTTCCCCGACGGTCCGGGGGTGGCGGCCGGCCGCCGCCCCCGGACCCCGACCGAACGAGGAACCACCGTGTCCACCACCAAGCCCTGCTGCACCCCCGGCCGCGACGGCGACGGGCCCGTCGCGCCCGTCGCTCTCACGCTCGCCGCTCCCGGAGCCGTCGCCCGGGCCGTCACCGGGGCGGGCTCGCGGGTGGCGCGGCAGCTCACCGGCCTGCCCGGCGGGCGGTTCCTGATGGGCGCGGACGACCGGGAGGGCTACCCGGCCGACGGCGAAGGACCGGTCCGCGCCGTCGAGTTGAGCCCGTTCCGGATCGCGCCGACCACGGTGACCAACGCCGCTTTCGCGACCTTCGTCAAGGCCACCGGCCACCGCACCGAGGCCGAGGCCTTCGGCTTCTCCTACGTCTTCGAGGGCTTCCTGCCGGACCGGCTGGCCGCCGCCTCCCCGCAGGTGGCCGCCGTGCCGTGGTGGCGGGCGGTCGCCGGGGCGAGCTGGCGGGCGCCCGAGGGGCCGGGCTCCTCGGTCACCACCCGCCAGAACCACCCCGTGGTCCACGTCTCCTGGCACGACGCGCAGGCGTACTGCGCCTGGTCGGGCACCCGGCTGCCCACCGAGGCCGAGTGGGAGTACGCCGCCCGGGGCGGCCTGGAGCAGGCGCGCTACCCGTGGGGCGACGAACTCACCCCCGGCGGGCGGTACGCGTGCAACATCTGGCGGGGCGTCTTCCCCACCCTGAACACGGCGGCGGACGGCCACCGGGGGACGGCCCCGGTGACCGCCTTCCGGCCGAACGGCTTCGGGCTGTACAACACGGTCGGCAACGTCTGGGAGTGGTGCGCGGACCGGTTCAGCGCGGACTTCCACCGCACCGGCCCGCGCCGGGACCCGCTCGGCCCGCCGGACGGCGACTCGCGGGTGATGCGCGGCGGCTCCCACATGTGCCACGCCTCGTACTGCAACCGCTACCGGGTGGCGGCGCGCAGCTCCAACACCCCGGACAGCTCGGCCGGCAACATCGGCTTCCGGGTGGCGGCCGACGCCGCGGCTTGACCTTGACACGGTGACAAGGACTTCACTGCGGTCCAGGAGGTGGTCGCGATGACCGTGTCGGAAGAGGAAACGGCCACGGCCCGGGCGTTCCGCGGGCTGGAGCACACCAGCTCGTCGGTCCGGCTACAGGCCGCGCTCGCGGTCGGCACCGCGCCGGACCCGAGGTACGTCGGCAAGCTGGTCGAGCGCTGTGCGATCGAGCCCGAGTTCTACGTGCGGGAGATGCTGACCTGGGCGCTCACCCGCCACGCGCCGTCGGCGACGGTCCCGGCGCTCGTCGGCGAAGTCCGCTCGGAGCGCCCCCGGGCGCGGAGCCAGGCCCTGCACACGCTGTCCAAGATCGGGGACCGGCGGGCCTGGCCGGCGATCACCCCGGCGCTGCTGGCCGACACCGACGACGAGGTGGCCCGGACCGCCTGGCGGGCGGCGGTCGTGCTCGCGCCCAAGTGTGAGCGGCCCGGGCTGGCCGTAGAGTTGGCGAAACAGCTCGGTCGCGGCGAACGCGAGACGCAGCTGAGCCTCAGCCGGGCGCTGATCGCGCTCGGGGAGGCGACGCGGCCGGCCCTGGAGGCGGCCGCCGCGGCTGCGGACCCCCGGGTGCGGGCGCACGCGCTCGCCACCGAACGGCTGCGGCGCGACCCGGACGCCGGCTTCGAGTTCGCGATCGAGGAGGCGAAGCGCGCCGTGGCCCTGGGCGGGGCCGGCGGGGAGGGCGGGTAGGCCGTGCTGATCGGTGAGGTCGCGCGACGGTCCGGGGTCAGTGCCCGGATGCTCCGGCACTACGAGTCGCTCGGCCTGGTGCGGCCGACCGGGCGGACCGAGGGCGGCTACCGGGAGTACGCGGAGGAGGACGTCCGGCGGATCTTCCACATCGAGAGCCTGCGGTCGCTGGGCCTGTCGCTGCGCGACGTCGGGCGGGCGCTCGACGACCCCGGCTTCGCGCCCGCCGAACTCGTCGACGACCTCATCCGCGGGACCCGGGAGCGCATCGCGGCGGAGACGGAGCTGCTCACACGGCTGCGCCGGATCGGGGCCGCGGAACCCGCGGGCTGGGAGGAGGTCCTCCGCAGCGTCGCGCTGCTCCAGGCGCTGGGGTCGGCGAGCGCCAGGACGCGCCACCGCGCGGCCCTGTCCGCGACCGAGGACGCCGCGGTGCCGGTGGAGGCGCTGGCCGAGGCCGTGCTCGGCGAGTCGGACCCCAATGTCGCCGGAGCGCTCCGCTGGGCGCTGGCACAGGCGGGGGAGGAGGCGTCGGGGCTGCTGGCGGAGGGCCTCGGCGCGCCCTCGGCGGAGGTGCGGCTACGGGCCGTGCGGTCCCTCGCCGAGCTGCCCGGCGCCGCGGCGACCGCGGTGCTGCGGGACGCCCTCACCCACCCCGACGCCGCCGTCCGCGGCCACGCGGCGCGGGCCCTCGGCCCCCGCGGCGTGGCCGAGGCGGCCCCGGTGCTCGTCGACATGATCGTCGAGGGGACGAAGGACGCCGACGCGGCCGACGCCCTGGGCGCCCTGGCGACCGACCCGGCGTCCGCCGACCGGATCGCCGCCGCCCTCGTCGACCGCCTCGCCCCGGACACCCTGGAAGCGCCCGCCCGCCGCCGGCTGACCCAGGCCCTGGTGGACATCCCGGGCCCCGTCGCCACCCGCGCCCTCACCGCCCTCTCCGACGACCCCGACCGCCCCGTCGCCCTCACCGCCGCCTACGCCCTCCACCGGCGCGGCTGACGGCCGCGGGGCTCCGCGGCGGCGATCACGAATCCGAGCCGCCACCCGTCGGGGTGGAACCTGTCCTTCGCGCGGAAAGCCGTCTCGTCCCCGGTTCGCACGCTACGCCTCCCCCGTGGCAGGGGGAGGCCGGGGCACTCCCCCAACACCGGGTGGCAGGCGAAAAGTTGACGGAACATCAGAACATGAGATCGCCGGGAAGCGGGACGGGCCCCGTGCGCCGTGCGCACGGGGCCCGCGGGGTGGGTCAGTGGCCGCCCTTGAGGTTGAGGACGACGACGCCGACGATGATCAGGGCTATGCCGAACCACTGGAGGCGGCCCAGGGACTCGCCGAAGGCGACCGCGCCGATGCCGGCCACGGCCGCCGTTCCGGCGCCGGACCAGACGGCGTAGGCCACGGACACCGGGATGTGCTTCAGGGCGCGGCCCAGCAGGGCGAAGGAGAGGACGTAGCCGATGGCCACGCCCACGCTCGGCCAGAACCTGCTGAAGCCCTCGGTCAGTTTGAGGCAGCTGGTGGCGCAGACCTCGCTGAGGATCGCGAGGGTGAGGAGTACGTAGGGCATGGGGGCTCAAACCCCGGGCGCGGCGGTGAGCTTCCCGAGCAGGGCCAGGTCGGCGTGCTCCAGGCTGTCCAGCAGGGTGACCCGGGCGCTGTCCGGGATCGGGACGTCGCTGGAGGGGACGGCGAGGACGGCGCAGCCGGCGGCGGTGGCGGAGGCGACGCCGGTCGGGGTGTCCTCGACGGCGACGCACACCGCCGGGTCGAGGCCGAGCAGGGAGGCGGCCGCCAGGTAGGGGTCCGGGGCGGGCTTGGTGCGCGGGGTGTCCTCGGCGGCGAGCGTCACGGCGAACCAGTCGCGGCCGATGGAGCCCAGCACCATGTCGACGACCCGCCGGGGGGAGGCGGAGACGAGGGCGGTGGGCACCTCGGCGTCCCGGAGCGAGGCGAGCAGGGCGAGGGCGCCGGGGCGGGGGACGGTCTGCGCCGCCACCTTGCCGGCGAAGGAGTCGCCGAGGCGGGTGGCGAGTTCGGACGCGCTCAACGAGGTGCCGCTGACCCGGTGGAGGTGGGCGGCGGTGTGCTCGATGGCCTGGCCGAGGACCTCGGGGGCGTCGGCCTCGGTGAGGGAGTGGTGCAGTTCGTCGGCGAGTTCGGCGGCGGCCTGCCACCAGAGCTGCTCGGTGTCGACGAGGGTGCCGTCCATGTCGAAGAGGACGGCGGCGGGTGAGGGAGTGTGAGGCATGGCGGTACCTTCGAGGCGGTTCAACAGGACGGATCAGACCGTACGACGGTCGACCAGCACCGGCCGCTCCGGGAGGGTCAGCGCGGCGCGCGAGCCGATGGGCAGCGCGGCGGCGGCCTCGGTGGGCAGGTCGGCCTTGACCTCGGTGCCGTCGTCCAGGCGGACGGTGAGGCGGGTGACGGCGCCCAGGAAGGACGCGGAGACCACCAGGGCGGCGCCCTGCTCGTCGGGGGCCAGCTGGACGTTCTCCGGGCGGACCAGCACGTGCAGTTCGCCGTCGGCCGGCCGGGTGCCGTCCACGGCGTGGCGGCGGCCGAGGACCTCGACGCCCTCGCCGGAGCGCTCGCAGGGGATGCGGCTCATGGTGCCGACGAACTCGGCGACGAAGGCGGTGGCCGGGCGGGCGTACAGCTCGGAGGGGGTGGCGCACTGCTCCAGGCGGCCGGAGCGCAGGACGGCGACCCGGTCGGCCATCGACAGCGCCTCCTCCTGGTCGTGGGTGACGAACAGGGTGGTGATCCCCAGCTCCTGCTGGAGGCGGCGGATCTCCTCGCGCAGCGACAGCCGGACCTTGGCGTCCAGCGCGGACAGCGGCTCGTCGAGCAGCAGCACCCGCGGCTGCAGGGCGAGCGCGCGGGCGAGCGCGATGCGCTGCTGCTGGCCGCCGGACATCTGGTGCGGGTAGCGGCCGGCGTGCTGGGGCAGGCCGACGAGCTCCAGCAGCTCCTGGGCCCGCTTGAGGCGCTCGGCCTTGCCGGTGCCGCGCATCCGCAGGCCGAAGGCGACGTTGTCGGCGGCGGTCAGGTGCGGGAAGAGGCTGTACGACTGGAACACCATGCCCGCGTCGCGCTTGTGGGCGGGGATCGCGGTGATGTCCCGGCCGTCGACCAGGACCTGGCCCGAGTCGTGCTGCTCGAAGCCGGCCAGGATCCGCAGCGCGGTGGTCTTGCCGCAGCCGGAGGGGCCGAGCAGGGCGAGCAGCTCGCCGGGGTGGACGGTGAGGTCGAGGCCGTCCAGGGCGGTGGTGGCGCCGAACGCGCGGCGCAGCGAGCGGAATTCGACGGTCGCGCTGCCGGGGGCGAGGGGGACGCCGGTGACGGGGGCGGTGGCCGTGGTCATGATGGGTGACTCCGGGGGGTTCAGGAGGTGGCGGGCTTGTGGCGGCGCTCGCGGCCGACGGTGGCCAGCAGGAGCAGCAGCAGCCAGGTGAGCAGCAGGCTCAGGATGGAGACCGCGACCGACATGTGGGCCTGGCTGTTGCCGACCGAGTAGATCCAGACCGGGAAGGGCTGGAAGCCGAGGATCGAGGCGGCGGTGAACTCGCCGAGCACCAGGGCCAGGGTGAGGAAGGAGGCGTTCAGCAGGGCCCCGCGCAGGTTGGGCAGGACGACGGTGAACACCGCGCGCGGCCAGCTCGCGCCGCAGTTGCGGGCGGCCTCGACCAGGGTGCGCACGTCCACCGAGCGCAGGCCGGCGTCCAGGGCGCGGTAGGCGAGCGGCAGCGCCATCAGCACGTAGGCGATGACCAGCACCAGCGGGAAGTCCGGGTCCTGGATGAACACGAAGGTCTGGAAGAACGGCGTGTCCATCAGGTAGTCCGGGCCCCAGCGGAGCACGCCGATCAGGCCGGCGGTCAGCGCGACCGGCGGGACGACCAGCGGCAGGGTGCAGAGCACGTCGATGACCGGGCGCAGCTTCGGCGAGCCGAGCCGGACGGCGATCAGCGCCGGGACGAGCAGGACCAGCAGCACCAGGACGGTGACGACGGCGAGGCCGAGGGTCAGCCAGAGGCTGTCCAGGAAGCCGGGGGCGGAGAGCAGCCCGGTGTAGGCGGCGAAGGAGATGCCCTGCGGGTCGTCGATGGAGAACCAGAAGGAGGCCGCGAGCGGGACGACGAAGTACACGCCGGCGAGCAGCAGCACGGCGCCGCGCCACCAGCGCACGGTGCGTCGCTTGGCGGGGGCGGGGGTGGTCAGCTGAGCCATCGGGCGCTCCGGCGCTGGAGGGGGAGGTACACGGCCATCACCAGGACGGCCACGACGATCATGTTGAGGCTGAGGGCGAGGGCGAGGTTGCCCTGGCCGACCAGCACGTTGCCGGAGAGCGCGTCCGCGATCGAGCGGCTGACCAGCGGGACGGTCGCGCCGACCATGGCGGCGGCGGTCGCGTAGGCGGCGAAGGCGCTGCCGAAGAGCAGGACGAAGCCGCCGAGCAGCGAGGGCAGCAGGATCGGCAGGGCCACGTGGCGCCAGTACTGCACGGTGGTGGCGCGGTTGTTCTGCGCCGCCTCGCGCCACTGGGTGCGCAGGCCGTCCAGGGCCGGGGTGATGGTGAGCACCATCAGCGGGACGAGGAAGTACAGGTAGACGACGGTCAGGCCGGTGAACGAGTACAGCGACCAGCCGTGGTCGGTGAGGTGCAGCAGCTTGGTGATCTCACCGGCGTTGCCGAGGGTGGCGACGAACGCGAAGGCGAGCGGCAGGCCGCCGAAGTTGGCGAGCACGCCGGAGGCGGTGAGGACCGCCTGGCGCAGCCAGCCGTGCCGGGAGGTGACGACCGCCTGGGCGAGCGGCAGGCCGATCAGGGTGGCGAGCAGCGCGGTCAGCGCGGAGAGCTTGAGGCTGCTCAGCATGGCGGTCAGGTAGCCGCCCTGGACGGAGTCCACCAGGTTGTCGAAGGTGAACTGCCCGGCGCCGGCCTCCGCGTCGCTGGAGGTGGTGAACGCGCCGATCACGATGGCGACGGTGGGCAGTCCGAAGCCGATCAGGAAGAACAGCAGCAGCGGGACGGCGGCGAGCCAGGAGGCGCCGCCGAGGCGGGCGAGCGGCCGTCGCCGGGGGGTGGGGGTCGTGGCGGTGGTGGTCGTGGGGGTGGTGGTCGTGGCGGTGGCGGACGCCCCCGCGCCGCCACCGGGTGCGGTGGCGGCGGGGGTGGTCGGCACCGGGGTGGGAGCCGTGGTCATGAGTGCTTCTTCAGCCCGTTCGATGAGTGCTGACGGTCGGTCAGCCTGCGATGGCCTTGGTCCAGTTCTCGGTGACGACCTTCTTGGCCGCGTTGATCTGGTCCACGGTCGGGAAGGTGGTGAACGGCTTCTCGACGGCCGGCAGCTTGGCGGCGGCGGTGGCGTCCAGGGTGCCGTCCTTCTTCAGGGCCTCGAAGGTGGACGGGGTGGCGTAGCCGCCGAGGAAGAGGTTCTGGCCCTCGGCGCTGAACAGGTACTCCTGCCACAGGCGGGCGGCCGCCGGGTGCGGGGCCCACTTGTTGATGGCCTGGTTGTAGAACTGGGCGTAGGAGCCGTCGACCGGGATGGAGACCTTCCAGTCGATGCCCTTGCCCTTGAACTCGTCGGTGTAGCCGGCGTTCAGGTAGGACCAGTCGATCGAGATCGGGGTCTCGCCCTTCTCGATGGTGGCCGGGGTGGACTCGACCGGGTTGAAGTTGCCCGACTGCTTCAGCTTGCCGAAGAAGTCGATGCCGGGCTGGACGTTGTCCAGCGAACCGCCGTTGGCGAGCGCGGCCGCGTAGACGCCGCCGAAGGCGGAGCCGGACTTGGTCGGGTTGCCGTTGAGGGCGACCTGGCCCTTGTACTCGGGCTTGAGCAGGTCGGCGAAGGTCTTCGGGCAGTTGGCGATCTTCTTGGCGTCGCAGCCGATCGAGACGTAGCCGCCGTAGTCGTTGACGGCGGCGCCGTTCGCGTCCTTCATGGTGTCCGGCACCTTGTCGAAGGTGGCCACCTTGTAGGGGGCGAGGATGCCGTCCTTGACCGCCTGGAGGGCGAAGGCGCTGCCCAGGTCGACCACGTCGGGGGCGCGGTCCTGGCCCTTGCGGGAGTTGATCGCGTTGATCTCGTCCTGGCTGGAGCCGTCCGGGTTCTCCTCCTCGACCTCGATGCCGTACTTGGCCTTGAACGAGTCGATGATCTTGCCGTAGTTCGCCCAGTCCCGGGGCAGCGTGATGACGTGCAGCTTGCCCTCCTTCTTGGCGGCGGCGACCAGGCCGTCCATGCCGCCGAAGTCGGCGGCGGAGGTGGCCTCCTTGGCGTCCTTGGCGCCCGCCTTGGCGGCGTCGCCGGACTTGGCGCTCGACCCGGCGGAGCCGCAGGCGGTGAGGGAGAGCGCGGCGGCGGTCAGAACGGCCGCGAAAGCGGCGGCACGGGCGCGGTGCACGGTCACGGGGAAGTCTCCTGTTAAGGGGGCGTACGGCGAGGGGGCGTTCGCGGGGGGTTCCGCGGGCCTGCGTCTCGCGAAGGGCGGCGGGCCGGCCGAGGTGAGCGGTCGATCGCGTCGTCCGAGTTGACTAGCCAACTTCGCTGACGGGGGTAAGTACGCCGGAGCCCGGTGACGGGAAGGTGAACGGATGGCCCAGCCCCGGGGTCGGCTGCGGGAACGGTCGAATCAGGTCGCCGGCGGAGTGTTCGCCGAGTGCGATGCTTCGGGAGCGCAGCGGGATATGGTCGGGCTGTCCGGCGCCGGAAGGGCTGCGCGGGACACCGCCCAGGAGGGACATTGACTGACGTGGCACTGGAGTCGGGGCGCCCGGAGGCCCGTTCGGCCGATGCGTCGGCCGGAGCGCCGGGAACCGAGCGCGGCACGGGTTCGCTCTACCGCAAGGTCGCCGCCGACCTGCGGGAGGCGATCACCACCGGCGCGTTCGGGGAGGCCGGACGGCTGCCCGCCGAGGGGGCGCTCGCCGAGCAGTACGGCGTCTCGCGCGGCACCGTCCGCCAGGCGCTCGCCGTGCTGCGCTCGGACGGCCTGGTCACCTCGCGCCGGGGCACCCGCCGGGTGGTGCTCGGCACGGCCCGGGTGCAGAGCTTCTCCGAACTGCTCAGCTTCACCCGCTGGGCGTACTCGATGGGCGAGGAGCCCGGCGGCATCCTCGACTCGATGGTGCGCCGCCCGGCCGACGCCGCCGAGCGCGAGCAGCTGCGCCTCGAACCGGCCGACGAGGTCTACGTCATGGTCCGGCTGCGCACGCTCTCCGGGACGCCGGTGATGGTCGAGCGGACCGTCTACCCGCCCCGGGTCGGCGAGATCGTCGCCGAGCTGCCGCCGGACGTCGTCTCGCACACCGAAGTCCTGCGCGAGCACGGCATCCTGTTCACCGACGCCGACCACACGATCGACATCGTCGCCGCCAACGGGGACGACGCCCGGCTGCTCGGCTGCCGGCGCGGCGGCCCGCTGCTGCGCGAGCGGCGCCGGACGACCGACCCGACCGGGACGCCGGTGGAGTGGTCCCAGGACCGCTACCTGCCCGGCACGGTGGCGTTCAGCGTGCACAACTCGCTGGCCACCTCGGCGCTTTCGCGGCACGCCCGGGACGTGGACTGACGGCCGGGCGCGGCGGGCGGCCCGTGCTCCGGGCCGCCCGCGCGCCGACCTGCCGTCAGCGCATCAACGAGGCCAGCAGCGGCCGGAAGTGGGCGAAGTCCGGGGTCCTCGCGTCCGCCTCCTTGGCCTGCTCGTCCCAGCGGCGCACCGCCACCGCGTCCTCGGCGCCCGGTTGGGCGGCGAAGTCGGCGGCCTCCCGCTCGGACATCGGGCCGCCCTGCACCCGGAGGGTGTACGCGGAGGCCTCGGACAGCCGCGCCCGGTAGTCCGGTTCGACCGCGCACAGGTAGCGCTTGGCCGCCACGTGCAGCCGGACCGGCTCGGTGACCTCCGGGCCGAACCAGCGGGCCAGCCAGTCGGCCCCGGTGTCGCTGTGCCGGTTGTCCTGACCCTGCATCAGATCCCGTCCGTGCAGGGCGCCCCGGAAGTGGCCGACATCGTGCAGCAGCGCCGCCGCGACCAGCTGCGGGGCCGCCCCGGCCGCCTCGGCCAGCGCGCCGGCCTGCAGCATGTGCTCGGCCATGGTGACCGCCTCGCCCAGGTACTCCCCGGCGCCCTCGCCCGCGAACAGCGCGGCCAGCTCGTCCAGCGCGGCCGAACGGCGGTGCAGCACGGCCAGGGTGGAGGCGAGCGAGTCCAGGTCGGCGTAGCAGCCCTGGAGGTGGCGGCGGCCGTCCTGGGCGAAGGCCGTCCGGGCGTGCATCAGCCGGACGTTGTCGAAGATCAGGCAGTCGCCCGGCTCCAGCCTGAAGTCCAGCTGGAGCCCCGGGCGCAGGGTGATCGCCGCGAACGCGCGGTAGGCGGCGTAGAACGCGTCCAGCTCCGCCGCCGAGCCGCGCAGGGTGGCGATCGAGCGGTTGTTGAACCGCACCTCGCGGATCCGGCCCAGCGGGTCCAGCTCGATCAGCGGCCGGTCGGCGCGCAGTTCGGTGCCGCGGTCGCGGAAGACGAACGGCACCGGCGTGCGGGTCAGCACCGCGAAGTGCTCCGGCGCCTCCGCGCGCAGCAGCGCCGCGGCCCGGAAGCCGTCGACCAGGCCGGAGTCCCCGCCGGTCGCCGCGTTCTCCAGGCAGTGCAGCAACTGGAGGGTGGGGACCGGGTCGCGGTACGGGTTGTCGGTGTGCGGGGTGATCGCGGCGCTGGTGAACGCCAGGTTGTTCGGGTCCGGCTCGACCCGGACGTCGAACAGCTCGCCGTAGTTGGTGACCCGCACGAACCCGAAGGTCTCCGCGACCGCCAGCACCTGCCGCTCGCGCACCGGCACGCCGCGCAGCACGGCGAAGCCGTCGCGGCGCACGGCGGCCAGCACGGCGGCCCGCTCGGCCGGGTCGGCCAGGTGGGCCGGCCACGGCGTCCGCGGAATGCCGCCCGCGAAGTCGGCGGCCTCCCAGAGCCGCTTGTCCGCCTCCGTCCGCCCGTCCCCGTCCGCCTCCTGCGCCAGCCACCCGGACGGGTAGCGGGAGCGGTGCCCGTCCGACCAGAGCACCTCCAGGTGCCCCTCCAGCTCGGCCCGGGCGGCGATCGCGAGGTCCTCCGGAAGGTCGGTGATCTGGAACAGCTTCTGCCCGTTGCGCGGGTCGCGGCACTCGGCGCAGGGGCAGTTGTCGCGCAGCCAGTACGGCGACAGCTCGGTGGTCATGGTCTTCTCCTCGGCGGCGGGGGTGCGGGCGCGGGGGCGCCGGGGTGCTGGGCACTGGGGCGCTGGGGCGCTCGGCGAAAAGTTGTATAGCCAACTTCTCCGTGCGCAGGAGCCTGCCGGGCCGTGGTGAGCAGCGGGTGCCGGAGGGGTGAACGGTGCGGGAACAGTGCCGGGGCGGGTGGCGGAGCGGAGGCCGCCGGAACGCGGACCGCCCCGTCCGCGGCGGCGGACGGGGCGGTTCGGCGGGGCTTCCCGGGCTGTCGGACGCCGGCGTCTCAGGCGGTGGCGTCCCAGGCCTGCCCGGCCGCGGTGAGGGCGGGGGCGGCATCGGCGCCGGTCGCGGCGGCGAGGGCGGTGAGGGTGGCGCGGACGGTGCCGAGGGTGGCGGCCGGGCCGTAGTGGTTGACCCGCAGCATCTCGGCGGCCAGGGCGCCGCCGCCGGCCTGCACCGGGAGCGACGGGTCGAGCCGGCGCAGCTCGGCGGCGAGGGCGGTGGCGTCCAGCCCGGCCGGGGTGCTCAGGGTGGTGGCGACCGGCGCGGCGTGCGCGTCGTCCGGGACGAACGGGGCGAGCGTGCCGAGCGCCCGGACGCCCGCGCGGAGGGCGGCCGCGGCGGCCCGGTGGCGGGTGATGACGGCGGGCAGGCCGTCCGCCGCGATCCGGTCCAGGCAGGCGCCGAGCGCCAGCATCTCCAGCTGCGCGGGCGCGTGCGGCAGGGCGGTGCGCCCGGCGTCCGTCCAGCGCTCCTTCCAGTCCAGCAGCGAGAGGTAGGAGCGGCGCGGGGCGGCCGGGTTGGCGGTGATCCGCTCCCAGGCCCGCGCGGAGACCGAGACGGCCGAGACGCCGGCCGGCCCGCCCATCGCCTTCTGCCCGCCGATCACGCACAGGTCGACGCCCCAGGCGTCGGTCAGCAGCGGCTCGGCGGCCACCGAGGCGACCGCGTCCACCATCAGCAGCGCGCCGTGCTCGCGCACCACGGCGGCGATCTCGGCGACCGGGTTGGTGTTGCCGGTGGCGGCCTCGGCGTGCACCAGCGAGACGAAGTCGACGGCCGGCTCGGCCGCCAGGGCCGCGGCGACCTGCTCGGCGCTCACCGCGCTGTCGAACGGCACGACGAGGTCGACGACCTTCGCGCCGCAGTCGCGCAGCCAGTTGCCGAAGGTCTGGCCGTACGGGCCGGTGACGATGTTGAGCGCGGTCGAGCCCGGGTGCGCGGCGCCGCGGATGGCGGCCTCCAGCGGCAGCAGCGCCTCGCCCTGGGTGACGATGACGTCGGCGGTGGTGTGCAGCAGCGCGGCGACCTTGTCCTCGATCGCCGCGAAGTCGGCGGCGGTGAGCGGGGGCAGGTCGAGGAAGGGGCTCACGGTCTCTGGGCCTTTCGAGGGGGGAGGAACGGTGCTGGCCGGGAACGAGTCTGCCCCATCCGCACTGCTTACAGGGAACGGCGCCGTCGGTAGAGTGCGGCCATGAGCGATGGCGCGGTGCTGCACGTCCGGGGTCGGGTGCTGGTCGGTCCCGAGGACGTCCGGGACGAACTCTGGGTGGTGGACGGCCGGGTGACCTTCTCCCGTCCGGCCGCCGTCGGCGCCTCGTCCGCCGACGTCCGGACGGTGGACGGCTGGGTGCTGCCCGGCCTGGTGGACGCGCACTGCCACGTCGGTCTGGACGCGCACGGCGCCGTCGACGCCGCCACCAGCGAGAAGCAGGCGCTCACCGACCGTGACGCCGGCACCCTGCTGATCCGCGACGCCGGGTCCGCCGCCGACACCCGCTGGATCGACGACCGCGAGGACCTGCCCCGGATCGTCCGGGCCGGCCGGCACATCGCCCGCACCCGTCGCTACATCCGCAACTACGCGCACGAGATCGAGCCCGGCGACCTCGCCGCCTACGTGCGCGCCGAGGCCCGACGCGGCGACGGCTGGGTCAAGCTGGTCGGCGACTGGATCGACCGCGAGCGCGGCGACCTCGCCGCCTGCTGGCCCGGCGACGCGCTGGCGGAGGCGATCGCGGCGGCGCACGAGGAGGGCGCGCGGGTCACCGCGCACTGCTTCGCCGCCGAGTCGCTGCCGGACCTGCTGGCCGCCGGGATCGACTGCGTCGAGCACGCCACCGGCCTGACCGAGGAGCTGATCCCGGTCTTCGCCGAGCGCGGGGTCGCGATCGTGCCGACGCTCGTCAACATCGCCACCTTCCCGCAGCTGGCGGCCGGCGGCGAGGCCAAGTTCCCGGCCTGGTCGGCCCACATGCGCCGGCTGCACGAGCGCCGCTACGACACGGTCGGCGCCGCGCACGACGCGGGCATCCCCGTCTACGTCGGGACGGACGCGGGCGGCTCGCTGGCCCACGGCCTGGTCGCGGAGGAGGTCGCCGAGCTGGTGAAGGCCGGGCTCACCCCCGCCGAGGCGCTGTCGGCGGCCAGTTGGGGCGCGCGCGCCTGGTTGGGGCGCCCCGGCCTGGAGGAGGGCGCACCGGCGGACTTCGTGGTGTACGCGCACGACCCGCGCGCCGACGTCCGGGTGCTGGCCGATCCGCGGCTGGTGGTGCTGCGCGGGCGCCCGGTGGCGTGAGCCGCGGTCCGCGCTCCCGCGGTGTGATCATCTCGGTGAACGGGCTGTCGGTGTAGGCCGATAGGGTTACGCCCATGGCACCGCGTCCACTGAACGAGATCGTCGAGCCCGGGTGGGCCACCGCACTGGAGCCGGTGGCCGGGCGGGTCGCCGCGATGGGCGACTTCCTCCGCGCCGAACTGGCCGCCGGCCGCACCTATCTGCCCTCCGGCCCGAACGTGCTGCGCGCCTTCCAGCAGCCGTTCGCCGAGGTGCGGGTGCTGATCGTCGGCCAGGATCCGTACCCGACCCCCGGCCACGCCGTCGGCCTGAGCTTCTCGGTGGGGGCCGAGGTCCGGCCGATCCCGGCCAGCCTGGTCAACATCTTCCAGGAGTACGGCAGCGACCTCGGCCTCCCGCAGCCGTCCAACGGCGACCTCACCCCGTGGACGCAGCAGGGCGTGCTGCTGCTGAACCGCGCGCTGACCACCGCCCCGCGCAAGCCCGCCGCGCACCGCGGCAAGGGCTGGGAGGAGGTCACCGAGCAGGCGATCCGCGCCCTGGCGGCGCGCGGCGGCCCGCTGGTGGCGATCCTCTGGGGCCGTGACGCGCGCAACCTGCGGCCGCTGCTGGGTGAGATCCCGGCGATCGAGTCGGCGCACCCGAGCCCGTACTCGGCGAGCGGGGGATTCTTCGGCTCGCGCCCGTTCAGCCGGGCCAATGAGCTGCTGGCGCGACAGGGGGCGCAGCCGGTGGACTGGCGGCTGCCGTAGCAGACGTGCGTCAGCGCGGAGCGTCAACTTCACCCCAACGGGTGAAATGACGCTCTGTATGACTCATGTGACGGATCGTTTGAGAAGACTGGCGGCTCATCCATTCAGCCGTGGGGGTATCACCATGTCTTCTCGACGAATCGTTTCCGCAGCCACTGTCGCCCTGGCCTGCACCGTTCTCACCGTGCCGCCCGCCGGGGCCGCCGAGCCGACGCCGGCGGCCACCGCCTCTCCCGGCAAGGCCCGCGCCGTCACCGCCGAACTCGACTTGGACGTCCGGCTGTTGAACAACGCCGTGGACGTCCCGGTGGACGTCTCGCTCAACAAGGTCGAGTCCCCGGCGCAGCGCGAGGGCACCGTCCTCACCGCGAAGGTCGACGGCGTCGACCAGTCCGGCCCGGTCACCCTGGTCAAGGCGGAGGTCGGCAAGTCGGTCACCAAGGTGGACGCCAAGGGCGCCACCGCCTCCGTCACCCTCGCCGACGCCGACGTGCACGCCCCCGGCCTGCCCGCGACCACCCTGCTCGGCCTGGAGGCGCTCAGCGCCACCGCCACCTGCCCCGTCGACGGGCAGCCCACCGCCGACGTGGTCGCGCCCGCCAAGCTCACCGTCCTCGGCAAGCCGGTCACGGTCGGCCTGTACGGGCCGACCACGGTGGACGTGCCGCTGGTCGGCAGCGTGTCGGTCGAGTTCTCCAAGAAGACCACCACCTCGACGACGGCCGCCGCCTCCGCCCTGGAGGTCCAGGTGGCGCTGGACCCGCTGAACCTCAACGTCGCCAAGGTCACCGGCACCATCACGGTCGCCTCGGTGAGCTGCGAGAAGCCCGTCCCGGCCGCTCCGACGGCCGCGCCGGAGACCACCGTGACGCCGTCGGCCACCCCCGCGGCCGCCGTCACCCGGACCCCGACCGCCCAGCCCGCCGCGGACACCACCCCGTCCGCCACCGCCCGCCTGACCGCACCCCCCGCGGCCCCGTCCGCCGCCGCCTCCACGGCCGCTCCGGACGCCCTCGCCACCACCGGCGGCAACGACGCCACCGCCCCGCTCGCCGCCGGCGCCGCCGCCCTGGTCGCCGCCGGCGCCTGCGCCCTCTGGGCCACCCGCCGCCGCCGGGCCGCCCCGGCCCACGCCCGCCGGCACTGACCCGGGCCGCCCGCTCGGGCCGCCCGCCCGCGGCCCCACGGATGCGGGGGTGCCACCTGCGGCACTCCCGCACCGTAACCGTGCCAATGCGGACGGTTGGTTCACATGGGCGTTACATGAGAGGAACAACCGGGAAACGGCGACTTGCAACGCTACGCGGGCACCCACCACTCAGTTTGCGAGGTACACCGCCGTGGCAATCAAGGCCGAGTACATCTGGATCGACGGCACCAAGCCGACCGCCAAGCTCCGCTCCAAGACTCGTGTCCTGCCGAACGCGGACAAGATCCCCACCTGGGGCTTCGACGGTTCCTCGACCAGCCAGGCCGAGGGCCACGCCTCCGACCGCGTGCTGGCCCCGGTGCGCGTCGTCCCGGACCCGATCCGCGGCGGCGACCACATCCTCGTCCTGTGCGAGGTCAACGAGACCGACGGCACCCCGCACGAGTCCAACACCCGCGCCCTGCTGCGCACCGTCGCCGAGCAGTACGAGGCGCAGGAGTCGATCTTCGGCATCGAGCAGGAGTACACCTTCTTCAAGGGCTCCCGCCCGCTCGGCTTCCCGGAGGGCGGCTACCCGGCCCCGCAGGGCGGCTACTACTGCGGTGTCGGCGCCGAGGAGGTCTTCGGCCGCGAGATCGTCGAGCTGCACCTCGACCGCTGCATCGACGCCGGCCTGGCCATCTGCGGCATCAACGCCGAGGTCATGCCCGGCCAGTGGGAGTTCCAGATCGGCCCGGTCGACGCCCTGACCGTCTCCGACGACATGTGGATCGCCCGCTACCTGCTCTACCGCACCGCCGAGGAGTTCGGCATCGACGCCACCCTCGACCCGAAGCCCGTCCGCGGCGACTGGAACGGCGCCGGCGCGCACACCAACTTCTCCACCAAGGCGATGCGCGAGAACTACGACGCGATCATCACCGCGTGCGAGTCGCTCGGCACCTCCCAGGAGAAGGTCCTGGAGCACGTCACCCAGTACGGCGCCGACATCGAGTCCCGCCTGACCGGCAAGCACGAGACCGCCCCGTGGAACGTCTACTCCTACGGCGTCTCCGACCGCGGCGCCTCGGTCCGCATCCCGTGGCAGGTCGAGGTGGACCAGAAGGGCTACATCGAGGACCGCCGCCCGAACGCCAACGTCGACCCCTACGTCGTCACCCGGCTGCTGATCAACACCTGCTGCGCCGCCCTGGAGAAGGCCGGCCTGGTCTGATCCCGGCCCGCCGGTAGGACCGGCACCGGTACCACGCACGCCCGCAGGGCCTCCCCACCTCACCGGGGAGGCCCTGCGGGCGTTGCGGCGTCAGGCGGAGGGGTGGAGGACGTCGGCCAACTCGTTGGCCGGCTCCGCGAGGTCCGGCCGCCGTCGGGCGAGTTCGCGCAGATGGATCGCGTAGGCCTCACGCCGCAGAGGGGTGTCCTCCTCGGAGGTCAGGGCGCAGATCTCGCGGGCCTGGTCCGGGTGGCCGGCGGCCATGGCGTGCACCATGCCCAACAGCCTCCCGTCCGGGCCGGCCAGCAGGGGAGGACAGGCCATCGTGAGGTCGGCGAGCAGGGACAGCTCCCCGGCCTCCAGGGCGGCTATGGCCTCTTGGCCGGCCACGCCCGGATCGGTGACCATCAGGTAGACGTCCTCCAAGCTCCCGTAGGTCGCGAGCCGCAGGATCCCGTAGTGCTGGAGGGCCGAGGGGTCGGGGGCCGCTCCGGCGAGCAGCGACATGGTGTCCGGTGTCTCCAGCTCTTCGCGGTGCGAGGCGTGGAACGCGAGGGACTCCGGCCAGGTGCGGGTCGACATCCATTCCGCCACCAGGGTGCGGGCGTGATGCCCGGCCCGGCCTTCGGCGAGGACGGCGTGCAGGCCGCGGGCGTCGATGTCGTGCAGCATGCGGCGGAGGACTTGGAGGTCCGGATCCCCGGGGAACAGGGCCTGGGCCAGATCCAGTTGGCGCCGAGACCGGGGCGTGCGCAGGTGATCCGCGTGCTTGCGGAGGAAGTCCTCCGTTCCGGGCCAGCCCGATCGTTGCGGCCAGGCGTCCAGGACACGGAGGAAGCCGTCCGACACGGGCTCGGTGGCCCAGCCGGGCAGCCGTTCGTCGTGCAGGGCGAACCCCGTCACGATCCCGTTGATCTGGTTCCTGAGGTCGGAGAGCTGTTCCCGGCCGCCGATGACCGCGTTGCGTGCGGCGGAGACCAGGAGTTCGGTCGCCTGCTCGTTCTCGCCGCGCTTCGCGTGGCGGAGGGCGAGGCCGATGCACAGATCCGCCTGCGCCAAGGGGTGGTGGTGCAGGGCGGCGATCGCCTGCTCCCAGGCCGGACGGGCCGCCTCGTCCGACAGTTGGTCGGAGAGGTGGGCGAGGGTTGCGGACAGGGCGGAGAGGTGGATGGCGGGGTTGGACTCGGCGAGGCGGAGGCGGATGCCGAGTGCCTCGGTGGCGGAGCTCAGCGCCGCCGCCCGGTCCCCGGCCTCGAACTGCTGGTCGGAGAGGTTGTTGAGGGTTGTCGCGAGGGCGGGGAGGAACTGAGCGGGACTGGCTTCCGCGAGACGGCGGTAGAGGACGGTGGCTTCGGCGACGGAGGTCAGCGCGCCGACCCGATCTCCACTCAGGAACCGGTACCTGGACAGGTTGTTGAGGGCCCCTGCCAGGTCGGCGAGGAAGGCTGTCGGGTTGGCTTCCGCGAGTTGACGGAGGACGACGAGGGCTTCGGTGATGGAGGCCAGAGCGCCGGTGTGGTCCTTGGTCTCGGCTCGTCGGAGGGAGAGGCGGGTGAGGGTGGAGGCGAGCTGGGGGAGGAACACGGCGGGGGCGGTTGCGGCGAGCGGGCGTTGGACGGCGAGTGCTTCGGTGGCGGTGGCGAGGGCGCCCGCCCGGTCTCCGTTGTCGGCTTGTCGGTCGGAGAGGTTGGCGAGGGCGGTGGCGAGGTCTGGGAGGAAGGCGGCGGGTTCGGCTTCGGCGAGTTCGCGCAGGAAGGCGGTGGCTTCGGTGGCGGTGGCGAGGGCGCCCGCCCGGTCCCCGTTGCCAGCTCGTCTGGCAGAGAGATTGGTGAGGGCCCTGGCGAGCTGGGGGAGGAATGCTCCGGGGTTGGTTCCGGCGAGCCGGCGGCTGATTCCGGCGGCTTCGTCGATGGATGCCAGCGCGCCTGCGGGGTCTCCGTTGTCGGCTTGCCGGTTGGAGAGGCCGGTGAGGGTGGAGGCGAGCCGGGGGAGGAAGGCGGCGGGGTCGGCTTCGGCGAGTTCGCGGAAGTAGGTGGTGGCTTCGGTGGCGGTGGCGAGGGCGCCGGCTCGGTCTCCGTTGTCGGCTTGCCGGTTGGAGAGGTTGCCGAGGGTCGTGGCGAGGTCTGGGAGGAAGGCGGCGGGTTCGGCTTCGGCGAGTTCGCGCAGGAGGGCGGTGGCTTCGGTGGCGGTGGCGAGGGCGCCCGCCCGGTCCCCGTTGCCGGCTTGTCGGACGGAGAGGTTGGTGAGGGCGGTGGCGAGCCGGGGGAGGAAGGCGGCGGGGTCGGCTTCGGCGAGTTCGCGCAAGTACACGGCGGCCTCGGTGATGGAGGCGAGGGCGCCCGCTCGGTCCCCGTTGTTGGCTTGTCGGTCGGAGAGGTTGGTGAGGGCGGTGGCGAGCCGGGGGAGGAAGGCGGCGGGGTCGGCTCCGGCGAGTTCGCGCAGGAAGGTGGTGGCTTCGGTGGCGGTGGCGAGGGCACCCTGCCGGTCCCCGGTGCCGTCCTGGCGGTCGGCGAGGCTCTTGAGGGCGGTGGCGAGGCTGGGGAGGAAGGCGGCGGGGTCGGCTTCGGCGAGTTCGCGGAAGTAGGTGGTGGCTTCGGTGGCGGAGGTAAGGGCGTCTGTTCGGCTGTCGGTGCCGGTTTGCAGAATGGAGAGGTTGGTGAGGGCGCCGGCGAGGTCGGGGAGGAAAACGGCCGGATTGATGGTGGCAAGCCGGCGGCGGATCGCAACGACTTCGGTGATGGAGGCCAGGGCCCCGATGCGGTCTCCGGTGTCGGCTCGGCGGATGGCAAGGCTGTTGAGCGCGGCGGCCAGGTCGGGGAGCAGCGCGGTGGCGTCGGCCTCGCCTTCGACGAGTCGGCGGCGGATGGCGACGGCTTCCGTGACCGACGCGAGCGCCCCCGCCCGGTCCCCGGTGTCGGATTGCAGGTCGGCGAGGTTCTTGAGGGCGGTGGCGAGATCAGGGACGAAAGCGGCACCGTCGGTCACAGTGAGCTGGCGGTAGTGGGTGACGGCTTCGGTGATGGAGACCAGGGCCTCCGTGCGGTTTCCGGTCCTGAGCTGCTGGATGGCGAGGTTGCCGAGGCCCACGGCGAGGTCGGGGAGGAAGGCGATGGGGTCGGCTTCGGCGAGGAGGCGGTGGATCTGGACGGTCTCGGTGATGGACGCCAGGGCTCCCGCCCGGTCCCCGCCCTCGAACTGCTCGGCGGAGAGGTTGTTGACGGCCACGGCGAGCCGGGGGAGGAAGACGGTGGGGTCGGCTTCGGCGAAAAGACGGTGGATCGCGACGGCTTCGGTGACGGACGCCAGGGCTCCCGCCCGGTCCCCGGTGTCGGACTGCCGCCGGCTCACCAGGACCAGCCGAGTGGCCAGCTCGACCAACCCGGTCCTGCCGGCCGCACGCACCTTGGCCAGCAGGCGCAGCTCCGCGCGCAGCGCGAGTTGCGGGAGGCCGACGGCGGAGTAGGGGATCGCGTCCGCGAGTTCGTCCAGCCAGGTCGGCGCCGTCGTCCCGCCGACCAGCCGGTCGAGGGTCTCCAGGGCCGCGCCGCCCTGCTCGGACGCCACCGACAGGACGGGCTTCCACCGGTCGTCGCCCGCCGCCGTCCAGTTGAGTAGTAGGCCCGCCGCGGTCTCCTGGTCGGTCGCCGCCGCGCGGTTGAACTGCCGTAGCGCGTCGACGAGCTCCACCTCGCCGAGCCCGTCCAGCGTCGCCGTCAGCAGCTCGTCGTCCTCGCGCAGCGTGCGCAGGGCCAGGTGGTCGGCGATCGGGTCGGGGCGGAGGGTGAGGGGTTCGCCGGGGGCCGGTTGGAGGCAGCCGGTGAGGGTGGTGCGGACCTGTTCGCGCCACCGTCCGTCGTCTGTCAGCTCCTCGACGACGCGCAGTGCGTCCACGATCCGTCTCCGGCCGACCGGTGCGCGGAGGGTGAGACTGGTGACGGCGCGGTCGAGGACGTCGAGCGGGGCGTCACCCGCACTCCCGGTGACCCGCTGGTAGACCTGGGCCCAGTACGAGTGCTCGTGGCCGAGCACCTCCTCGTACAGCTCGGCGCGCGTGGTGGGGAGCCGGTCCCGGTCGGGGGTGCGGGCGGTGAGGAAGGCGAGCAGCAGGCGGTCCAGGGTGGTCCAGTCCTGCGGTGCGAGGTCCACAATCGTCGGTCCAACGGGCTCGCCGTCCAGCCGGAACGCCTCGACGGCGCGCCGGACGAGGGCCTCGCCGTCGGGGTGTTCGGGCGGCAGCAGCATCGGCGGGCGTTCCCGGCAGAGGTGGCCGTCGTTGGTCCAGTCCTGGCGCAGTTCGTCCAGCCACTGGCCGTCCGTGGAGCGGGCGGTCATCAGCACGACGGCGGGTGCGCCGCCGCGTTCGGTGCGCCGCCGCAGGACGCTGAGCAGCTGCCGCGCCTCGGCGGGCCGGGCGTCGGCGTAGTCGAGGACGACCAGGGTGGGCGAGGTGACGACGCCCAGCCAGTCCAGCCCGGGCGTGTCCTTGCGCAGGTAGCCCGCGTACCAGCCGTCCCGCTGGGCGAGCCGGTGGGCGACCTCCAGGGCGAGCCGGGTCTTGCCCGCGCCGCCGACGCCGTGCACGACGGCGACGCCGGTGTGGCGGCCCTCGGCGACCGACCGGCACCAGCCGGTGAGCACGGTCAGTTCGTCGCGGGACTGGAACGGCACCACGTTGTGCTCCGGCCGCAGCAGTTGCAGCGGCCGGTGGAGTTCCGGGTCGAGCGGCAGGTAAGGCGGCCGCAGCGGGTCGTCGACCGGCTGGTCGGACGGGGCATGGGAGTCCCGTGCGCGCCACACCCGCCCCACGTCCACGGCGACGCGCCACGTCCACTCGGCCGCGTACCGCGCGCCGGCCCGGGCGGCCTCGGCGAAGGCAGCCGACGTCCCGATGATCGGCGAGGTGGGCAGGGCGTGGGCGACGCCGACCGGGTCGAGCAGCAGCAGGGGGCGGGCCGGGCCGTCCGGTTCCTCCTGGACGAGGTCGTCCCAGTCCTCCGGCCGCGTCTCCCACAGGTCGGCGTCCGGCGGGCCCGGTTCGTCAGGGTCCGCGTCGGGGTCGCCGATGCGTACGCCGAGCAGCGCGTGCGCGGGGGCGCCGGGCGTGGGCGGGTCGAGCAGCAGGACGAACGGGTGCAGTCCGGCGTGCAGGCAGGCGCCGGCCAGGGTGAGCGCGAGGTCGAGGCAGGTGGCGTGCCGGGGGCTCCACAGCACCTCGGCCGGCTGGCGGACCACCTGCCGCGCGGGGTCGTCGCTCGGCGCCTCGTACGCGTAGGTGATCCCGGCGCCCGCCAGCGCCTCGTACACGGCGCGGGCCTGGTCGAGGCGGCTGCCGCCGGCCGGGCCGGGGAGGCGGACCAGGGCGGCGACCTCGTCGGGCCGGACGTACGTGGCGAGCGCCGCGGGCTCGCCCTCCTGGTTCCAGCGCGGCCAGCCGCTCATGCGTCCACCGCCGCGAAGGCGTCGCCCGCGGTGAGGTCGCCCACGCCCGGGACGGCGCGCACCGTCACCTTGACGTCGTACAGGCCGGGCCGCTGCCCGGGCAGGTCGGCGCGGTGGCAGCCCTCGGCCGGGTCCCACTCCAGCCGCACCTCGGCGGTGCGGCGGCCCGGCTCCTCGGCCTGCCGCACCGCCGCCCACACGGACAGCGCCTCCCCGCCCTCCGGGGCGGTGTCGCCGCGCAGCCGCACCCGCAGCGGCACCGCCGCTCCGGCGGGGTGCAGTTCGTCCAGGTCGAGTCCCAGCGAGGCCTTCCGCTCCTCGCCGCGGACGGCGGTGAGCGGGGCCCGCCGTTCGTACGCCTCGACGAGGCCGGGGACCCAGGCCGCCGAGGCGAGCGGGCCGTGCCGGTCGCGTTCGCGCCAGCCGGAGGCGTCGTCGGCGCTCAGCTCCAGCGGGACGGCGGAGAAGGCGGGCACGGTGCCGTCGCCGTGGTCGTGCTCCC
This sequence comes from Kitasatospora sp. NPDC056184, assembly GCF_042268405.1. Classification (NCBI taxonomy): domain Bacteria; kingdom Bacillati; phylum Actinomycetota; class Actinomycetes; order Kitasatosporales; family Streptomycetaceae; genus Kitasatospora; species Kitasatospora sp. NPDC056184. The sequence continues at coordinate 183,488 of NZ_JBHJUI010000011.1, forward strand.
AGCCGTCGAGGCGCAGCCAGCTCGGCGGGGTCTTGCGCAGGGTGAGCCGGTGGCCGTCCCAGTGGGCGGAGGACGGGGTGTCGTGGCTCCAGCCGAGGCGCGGGACGACCACCGGCGCGTCGGGGCCGCGCGGGATGCTCCGCCAGCCGGCCTCGATCTCCTGGTGGAGGTCCCGGCCGGCCTCGGCCGCCGCGCCGAGCCCCGGCAGGGCGAGTTCGTGCGGGTACCGGGCGGCGCCGGCGGTGGCGTCCCAGACGGCGGGGTACCGGGGGAGCAGGTCGGCGACGCCCGGCCAGCTCCGCAGCAGCTCGCTGACGCGGTCCAGCCGGACCCCGGCCACCCGGACGCCGTCGGCCAGCACGTTCAGCGCCTTGGGCGCGCCCCGGTGCGGCGTGCCCAGGGTGATCAGGGCGCGGCAGAGCGGCCAGCCCTCCAGCGGGCCGAGCCAGTAGCGGGCGACCAGTCCGCCCATCGAGTGGGCCACGACGGTGACCCGGCCCGCCCGTTCGGCCTCGGCGTAGTCCTGGAGCCGCTCGTGGACGTCGGCGGCGAGCCGCTCGGCGGCGTGGGCGACGCCGAGGCGGAAGTCGTAGGGGAGGACGACGACGTTGGCGGCCGGGTCGCGCCGGTCCGGGTGGCCCTCGTCGAGCCGGACGCCGGGCAGCGCGCGCAGGCCGTCGAGCAGCCGCTCGTAGCCGGGGACGACCGTCCAGCCGGGCAGCAGCCGGCGGGAGCGGATCAGGCCGGTCGGGCGGAGCGGCTCGTCGGGGGCGAGCCGGCCGGGCCTGACGAGCAGGTCGGCGATGTCGCCGAAGCCCGCGTCCCAGACGACCCCGCCGGGCTGCCCGGCCGTGCCCGGCCGCTCCAGCACGCTGCCGCCGATCCCGGGCAGCACGTACACCAGATGCCTGCGCGCCACTTCGTCTCCGCTCCACCGGCGCCGGAGGCCCAACCCCCCTGGCTGGCCCGGCGCTTGCGTCGCCCATGATCCTGCGCGCCGGGCTCGGCGCCCATTGTTTCGGCCGTGTGGTGGCCAAGTTGAGACACGGGCGGGCGGCGGACGGCACTCTTGATCGGTGCTGGTCATGGGCGGATAATCGCGCGTATGACTGCCTCCGCCGCTGCCCCCGGATACCTCGTGCGACGCCTGCACGTGGATCTCGCGCGGGTGTGGACGGCCGCCTGTCACGGGTGAGCGGCTCACCCCCCTTCCCCCAGGCGGCTCTTCCCGGTACGGAGTGTGTTGTTCATGGCCCTGACGTTCCACTGGTTCCTGCCCACCAACGGCGACAGCCGGCACGTCGTCGGCGGCGGGCACGGGTCGACGCCCGGCACGGCCGGGGGCGACCGGCCGCCGTCCCTCGGATACCTGGGGCAGATCGCGCGCAGCGCCGAGCAGTTGGGGTTCGAGGGGGCGCTGACCCCGACCGGGGCGTGGTGCGAGGACGCCTGGCTGACGACGGCGATGCTCACCCAGGTGACCGAGCGGCTCAAGTACCTGGTGGCGTTCCGGCCCGGGCAGATCGCGCCGACGCTGGCCGCGCAGATGGCGGCGACCTATCAGCGGCACGCCGGCGGGCGGCTGCTGCTCAACGTGGTGACCGGCGGCGAGTCGGCGGAGCAGCGCGCGTACGGGGACTTCCTGGACAAGGACGCGCGCTACGCCCGCACCGGGGAGTTCCTGTCGGTCGTGCGGCGGCTCTGGGCGGGGGAGACGGTGGACCACGACGGTCCCCATCTGCGGGTCGAGCGGGCGGAGTTGACCCGGCTGCCGGAGCCGGCGCCGCCGGTGTACTTCGGCGGGTCGTCCCCGGCGGCGGGCGAGGTCGCCGCCCGGTACGCGGACGTGTACCTCACCTGGGGCGAACCGCCCGCGCAGGTGCGGGAGAAGATCACCTGGATCCGTGAACTCGCCGCGCGGGAGGGGCGGGTGGTGCGGTTCGGGATCCGGCTGCACGTGATCACCCGGGACACCTCGGCGCAGGCGTGGGCGGAGACGGAGCGGCTGCTGGCGTCGATGGACCCGCAGCGGGTCCGGGAGACCCAACGGGCGCTGGCCCGCAGCGAGTCGGTGGGCCAGCGCCGGATGCTCGCGCTGCACGGCGGTTCGGCGGAGCGGCTGGAGGTGTACCCCGGGCTCTGGGCGGGCGTCGGCCTGCTGCGCGGCGGGGCCGGGACGGCGCTGGTGGGCAGCCACCGGGAGGTGGCCGACCTCGTCACCGAGTACCACGAGCTGGGGATCGACGAGTTCGTGCTCAGCGGGATGCCGCACCTGGAGGAGGCGTACTGGTTCGGCGAGGGCGTGCTGCCGGTGCTGGCCGCCCGCGGCCTGTGGCGCCGGCCGGAGTAGACCGGGGCTACTGCTCGCCCAGGATCATCCACTTCTCCGGCTTCGCCACGGCCTGGAAGCCCACCTTCGCGTAGACGCCGTGGGCGTCGGCGGTGGCGAGCAGGAGGCGGCGCAGGCCGTGTTCGGCGAGCCGGTCGCGGACGCCGGCGGCGAGTGCGGTGCCGAGGCCCCGGCCGCGGGCGGCCGGGGCGATGTAGACGTCGCACAGCCAGGCGAAGGTGGCGTGGTCGGTGACCACCCGCGCGTAGCCGACCTGGGCGCCCGAAGCCCGCTCGTAGAGGCCGAAGTTGAGCGAGCCGGCGATCGCCCGGTCCTGCTTCTCGCGGCTGCGGCCGAGCGCCCAGTAGGCGTCCTGGGACAGCCACTGGTGGATCAGCGCGGCGTCGAGGCGCGCGGGGTCGGTGGAGATCTCGTAGCCGTCCGGCAGTCCGGTGTCACTGGTCATGGTCGGATCCAAGCAGGGATCCGACCGCCCGACCAGCGGTTTTGGCTCAGTGGACGGGGACGGCGCTCTCCGGCGAGTTGTGCCAGTTGGTGACGATCGGCTTGTCGACGTTGGTCGGGCCGATCGGCAGGCTGACCGGGTCGGGGTCCGGGCTGCCGATGCCCACGATGATGTCGCCGAACTCGACGGCCTGGTTGTCCTTGGTGGTCTTCGTCATGACGCCCGCGTAGGCGGTGTCCGAGCCGCTGAGCTTGATCGGCTGGCTGACCCCCGGCTCGGCCTTGGAGGCCTCGATGCCGCGCGAGCCGAAGGCGATGACGGGGGGCCGGGGCGGCAGCGTGCAGGTGACGCCGGGCTTGGCCTTGGCGGCGATCAGGATGTAGCCGCCGGCCTGGGACTCCGCCTTGGCGGTCAGCACGAGGTCCTTGGCGCCGCAGGTGCCCGCCGGCGCGGCGGCGGGGGCGGAGCCGGTGGAACCGGCGGAGGGCGTGGCGGAGGGCGCGGTGGACGGCCTTGCGGCGGTGGTGGTGGTGCCGGACGGCTTCGCGGTGGTGGCCGAGGGCGCCGCGGCGGAGGGCGCGGTGGTCGCGGTGGTCGCGGCCGGGCTCGACGCGGGGGCCGCGGTGTCGCTGTTCTCCGGCCCGCACGCGGCGGCGGTGACGGCGAGTGCCACGACGGCGACGGCGGTGAGAGCGAGACGGCGCGAGCGCATGCGGGTTCCCCCTGGGTGGTGACCGCCGGTGTCGTTCACCGGCGCAACCCGACCGTACGGCGTGATCGTTCACGGCCCGGTGCGGGAAATATCCCGATCCTGTCGCAGACCGCCGCGCCGGAACGGGATGGCCAACGCCCCCGCCGCGCGGGACGATTCCCCCCATGACCGCACTCCCGTTGCTCCTCCTCGACGTCGACGGCCCGCTGAACCCGTACGCCGCCGTGCCGCAGGAACAGCCGCCCGGCTACCGGACGCACCACCTCCGGCCGGACTTCTGGCTGACCCGCTTCCCCGGCCGCGCCGGCGAGGAGGTCGAGCCGCTCCGGCTCTGGCTCAACCCCGACCACGGCCCGGAACTGCTGAGCCTGCCCTTCGAGTTGGTCTGGGCGACGACCTGGCAGGAGGACGCCAACACCTGGATCGCCCCGCTCCTCGGCCTGCCCGGACTCCCGTACGTCCGCTGGCCGCGGATGCACCAGGACGAGCCCGACGGCCTGCACTGGAAGACCCGGGTGCTGGTCGACTGGGCAGCCGGGCGGCCGTTCGTCTGGGTGGACGACGAGCTGGGGCCGCAGGACACCGAGTGGATAGCGGCGAACCATCCCGGACCGGCGGCCACCTTCCGGATCAACCCCCGGATCGGTCTGCGGACCGAGGACTTCGCCACCCTGCGGGCCTGGGCGCGCGCGGAGTTGGGGATCGGGGCGTGAGGGTCGGCACGGTCGAGCGGCTGCGGCGCTACCCCGTGAAGTCGATGCTCGGCGAGGAGCTCCGCGCGGCGTCCGTGACGGAGCGCGGCATCCGCGGCGACCGCGCGTACGCGCTGCTGGACGCCGACACCGGGCGGGTGGTGAGCGCCAAGCACCCGCGCCGGTGGGCGGGCGCGCTCGGGTTCTCCGCCGCGACGGCGCCCGGCGGCGGGGTGGTGATCACCGGCCCGGACGGGGCCGCCGTCGACGAGGGCGGGCTGTCGGAGCTGCTCGGGCGCAAGGTCCGGCTGGTCGGCGAGCCGCCGCCGGGCGCGGGCATCGAGCGGTCCGTCCCGGAGGAGGTCCTGGCACACGGCCCGCGCGCCGAGGTCGGGTTCACCGTCAACGAGCTGGGGCGCGGCGCTCCGCCCGGCACCTTCTTCGACTTCGCCCCGCTCCACCTGCTCACCACGGCCGCCCTCGCCGCGGCGGGCGGCGCCGCGGCCGAGCGGTACCGCCCGAACGTGCTGGTGCGGACCCTCGACGCCGACCCCGGATTCGTCGAGAACGGCTGGGTGGAGGGCGAGTTGGCGATCGGGGCGGAGCTGCGCCTGCACGTCGTCACCGCGACGCCGCGCTGCGCCGTCCCCACCCTCGCGCACGGTCCGCGGCTGCCGCGTTCGGCGGCGGCGCTGCGCACGCTCGCGGAGCGCAACCGGCTCGTCCCGCTGCCGGGCATGCCCGCGCTGCCCTGCGTCGGCGTGTACGCCCGGGTGCTGGCGCCGGGCCGGGTGGCGCTCGGCGATCCGGTGGTGCTGCGCTCCTGACGGGCGGGGAACCGGATGCCGGCCCGGGGAGTCCCATGGCCACCAGGACGGGACTCCGAGGAGGCGACCGGGATGAGCGGGGAGCGGGAGTACGAGGGCGGGGAGCGGGATCCTGAGCGGCCGGACGGCCGGTGGGCCTGGGCGGCCCGCTGGTCGGTGGTGGCGGCCGCCGGGGCGGCGCTGGCCGTGGTGCTGGTGACCTCCGGGACCGACGGCGGGCGGCCGGCCCCCGTCACGGTCAGGGGCACGGCGACGGCGACGGCGCTGGTGACGGCGACGGCGGTGGCGACGGCGGACACCGGCGCCCTGCCGCCGCACCGTGAGGTGACGCCCGGCACCGTCCCGGCGGACCCCGGCCCGGCCGCCGCCCTGGGCGTCCCCTACGCGCTCGACTGGAACACCCGGTGCGAGACCGGCCGTCTGCGCTTCGCCGGGCGCTCGTGGCGGACCGGGCGGCCGCCCGTCCTGCCGTCCGGCCTGCCCGGCGCGTGGGGCGTCGGCTGGGCGCCACCCGTCCTGCCGGGGTGGGCGACCCTCACCGCCGCCGACCGGCTCCGCTTCGACGCCCCCGGCTACCTCGCCGATCCGGTGCTGCTCGAACCGGCCGCGGAACCGGCGATCTGCGAGTAGCCGGGGGAGCCTCCGGGGCGCATCAGCCGCCGGGCGCGTCGGCCGTCGGGGCGCGTCGGCCGTCGGGGCGCGTCAGCCGTCGAGCGCCTCCGCCAGGGCGGCCAGGAAGCGGTCCGTGGTGGCCTCGTCCCGGACGGCCGCGCGCAGCCAGTCCGGGCCGAGGCCCGGGAAGGTGTCGCCCCGGCGGACGGCGAAGCCGAGGGTGCGCAGCCGGGCGCGGACGGCGTCGGCGCCGGGGAGTTCGAGCAGGACGAAGGAGGCGGCGGGCTCGCCGTGCACCCGGACGGCCGGGAACGCGGCCAGGCCCTTCACCAGGTGCTCGCGCCGGACGGCGAGTTCGTACGCGGCCAGGTCCGCCTCGGCGAGCGCGGCCGGGGTGGAGCAGGCCTCGGCGGCGACCAGCGCCGGAGTGGAGACCGGCCAGAGGGGCTGGGCGGCGGCCAGGGCGGCGATCAGCGGCGCGGGGCCGAGCGCGTAGCCGATCCGCAGGCCGGCCAGCCCCCAGGTCTTGGTGAGGCTGCGCAGGACGACCACCCGGCCGGGCAGGTCCCTGGCCGAGGCCAGGGACTCGCGCTCGCCGGGCACGGTGTCCATGAACGCCTCGTCGATCACCAGGGTGCGGCCGGGCCGGGCCAGGGCGGCGACGGCGGCGGCCGGGTGGAGGACGGAGGTGGGGTTGGTGGGGTTGCCGAGCACGACCAGGTCGGCCTCCTCCGGGACGGCTCCCCCGGTCAGCCGGAAGCCCTCCCCGGGGGCGAGCAGGACCCGCCGCACCGGGTGCCCGGCGTCGCGCAGAGCGGCCTCGGGTTCGGTGAACTGCGGGTGCACGACGGCTATGTGGCGTGGTGTCAGGGTGCGGGCGAGCAGGACGAAGGCCTCGGCGGCGCCCGAGGTGAGCAGCACCTCGTCCACCGGTCGGCCGTGCCGCCCGGCGACCGCGGCCCGGGCGGCGGCGCCGTCGGGGTAGGCGGCGAGGCCGGTGAGGCTGGCGGCGAGGCGTTCGCGCAGCCACGCCGGGGGCGTGCCGGTGCGGACGTTGACGGCGAGGTCGACCAGGCCGGCGCCGTCGGCGCGCACCTCGGCGTCCCCGTGGTGGCGCAGATCGGGCTCGGCGGCGGTTTGTTCGGCGGCGGTCGGTTCGGCGGCGGCCCGCTCGGTGGGGGACTGGGGGGTCACGGCTGCTCTCCTGGGGTGTTCCGGGGGTGCTGGACGGCCTGGGCGCGGGCGACGGCCACCGTCGCGGCCGCCGACTTCCGCTTGGGGACGACGAGCTCGGCGTCCCCGCCGCCGGCTCCCGCCAGCGCCGCCGCCTCGGCCACGCCGGCCGTGCCGACCGCGTCGCCGACGACGCCGGACGGATTCGGCACGGGGACGGCGGCCAGCGTCCCGGCCGGGTACTCGGCCACCGGGACGCCGAGCGCCGCCGCGGCCGCCCGGACGGCGGGGTGGCCGCCCTTGCCGGCGAGGGTGGCGAGGGTGGCGACGGCTCCGGGCGGCAGCCCGGCCGAGGCGAGCGCCCGCCGGATCAGGTCCAGCAGCTCCGCCTCCGTCGCCGAGCCGCGCACGCCCACCCCGACGACGAGCCGCCCGCGGCCGGGCGGAGCCGGGGCGCCCCCGCCGTCACCCGAACCGCCCAACGCGCCGGAACCGATCTGCCGCGAACCGTTCCCGTCCGGACCCCTCACGCGGTGCTCACGCCCTGCCCACGTCCCATTTCTCCACGTCACCCGCCCGACACCTGTCCGAGGTCCGCGCGCCGGCCGGCCCCGGCCGGGCCGCCCGGAGCGGCCGAAACCCGCCACCGTCCGCCGGCCGGAATGCCCAGGTCAGGGCGGTGCCGGGCGCCGAGGGCCGCCGAAATCCCATCACGCCCGTGACGGACGGGTCAATCGAGAAGGTTGTGACATGCGCCGGAGGGCGATCCTCGGCCAGCGATCGCTGTTCGCCTTTTCGTCATGTGGCCGCCGGGGCCCGCGCCACCGCGCCGCTCCTATTGTTTGCGGCGCTCCGAAACCGCCGGTCCCCCGATCGGCGGTCCTCTCCCCATCCGGCAGTTCCCCCGCGGCCGGGCCGCCTCCCCGACCCGACCGCTCCCGACACGGAGGACACCATGCCCGAAACCCCGGAGACTGTTGACATGAGCGCCACGAACCCCGTCGCCGAGGGCGCCGCTCCGCGCCGCCCCCGCCGCCGCACCCTGACCGCCTCCGCCGCCGGCTTCGCCCTGGTCGCCGGCTCGCTCGGCCTCTGGGCCGCCACCGGCACCACCGCGCAGGCCGCCGGCCTGCCGACCCCGGACCACGTGGTCGTCGTCGTCATGGAGAACCACGCCTACACCCAGGTGATCGGCAGCTCCAGCGCGCCGTACATCAACAACACCCTGAAGGCCGGCGGCGCCACCCTCACCCAGTCGTTCGGGCTCACCCACCCCAGCGAGCCCAACTACTACCAGCTGTTCTCCGGCTCCAACCAGGGCCGCACCGACGACAGCTGCGTGCCGGTCGGCTCGATCAACCAGCCGAACCTCGCCTCCGAGCTGATCGCCGCCGGCAAGAGCTGGGCCAGCTACAACGAGGGCCTGCCGAGCCAGGGTTCGACCGTCTGTTCCAGCGGCAAGTACGCGCAGAAGCACAACCCGTGGTTCGGCTTCGGCAACGTGCCGACCAACACCGCGTTCACCATGACGCAGTTCCCGACCAGCTTCGCGAACCTGCCGAAGGTCTCCTTCGTCGTCCCGGACCTCTGCAACGACATGCACGACTGCTCGGTCGGCACCGGCGACACCTGGATCCAGAACAAGCTCGGCGCCTACGCCGCCTGGGCCAAGAACAACAACAGCATCCTGGTCGTGACCTTCGACGAGGACAACCGCCTCTCCGGCAACCGCATCCCCACCGTCTTCTACGGCGCCCACGTCACCCCGGGCGCCACCACCGCCACGACCTACAACCACTACAACGTGCTGCGCACCCTGGAGGACCTCGCGGGCCTGACCACCCACGCGGGCAACGCCGCCTCCGCCGCCACCATCACCGGCATCTGGAACTGACGCCCGTGTACGTCGCGGACTCCCGCAGCTCCAAGGCCCCCGTCGCCCCGGCCGCCACCCGGCCGGGGCGGCGGGAGGCCGCCGACGGCGCCACCGGCCGGGCAGCGCGGGCGGCCGTCCCCGGCACCGTGGTGGTCCTGGGCGTGGTCAGCCTGGTCACCGACGTCTCCTCGGAGATGGTCAGCGCCGTCCTGCCGCTCTACCTGCTCACCGGCCTCGGCCTGTCCCCGCTCGGCTTCGGCCTGCTCGACGGCATCCAGAACGGCTTCAGCGCCGTCGTCCGGCTGGCCGGCGGCCACCTCGCCGACCGGCGCGGGCGCGACGGCGCGCCCCGGCACAAGGCCGTCGCCGCCGTCGGCTACGGCCTGTCGGCCGCCTGCAAACCGCTGCTGCTGCTCGTCCACACCGTGCCGCTGATCGGCGCCGTCCTCGCCGCCGACCGCACCGGCAAGGGACTGCGCACCGCCCCGCGCGACGCGATGATCTCGCTCGCCACCGAACCCGCCCACCGCGGAAGGGCGTTCGGCGTGCACCGGGCGATGGACACGGCCGGCGCGCTGCTCGGACCGCTCGCCGCCTTCCTGGTGCTGCGGACGGCCGGCGGCCCGCTGCTCGCCGACGGCGGCCAACAGCAGGGCTACCACGCGGTGTTCGCGGTCAGCGCGTGCGTCGCGGTGCTCGGCGTGCTGGTCCTGCTGCTCTTCGTGCCGAACCGCCTGGACGCCGACGAGCCGTCGACGCTGCACCCCCGGCTGAGGGACGGGTTCGCGCTGCTGCGCATCCCCGGGCTGCGCCGGCTCACCGTGTGCGCCGTCCTGCTCGGCCTCACCACCGTCAGCGACTCCTTCCTCTACCTGCTCGTGCAGCGCCGGCTCGGCCTCGCCACCGAGTACTTCCCGCTGCTCCCGCTCGGCACCGCCGGCGCCTTCCTGCTGCTGGCCGTCCCGCTCGGCGCGCTCGCCGACCGGATCGGCCGCCGCCGGCTGTTCCTGGCCGGCCACGGCGTCCTGCTGCTCGCCTACGGGCTGCTGCTCTCCCCGCTCGACGGCCTGCCGGTGGTGGTCTGCGTGCTGCTGCTGCACGGCGCCTTCTACGCCTCCACCGACGGCGTGCTCGCCGCCGCCGCGGCCGACACCGTCCCCGCCGGACAGCGCGGCGCCGGGCTCGCCCTGGTCGGCACCGGACAGGCGCTCGCCCGGTTCGCCTGCTCGCTGGCGTTCGGCGCGCTGTGGAGCGCCGTCGGCGGCACCGCCGCGCTGACCTGGTCGGCGCTGGCGCTGGCCGGCTGCGTCACCGGGGCGGCGTTCGTGCTGCGCGAGCCCGCCGTCGAGCCCGTCGCCGAGTCCGCCGCCGAGTCCGCCGCCACCCCCTCCGACCCCGAGGTGCCCCAGTGACCACCGCCCCCCTCCGCAACCGCACCCGGGTGCTGATCCTGCTGGTCGCCGTCCTCCTGCTCGGCGGGGTCGGCACCGGCGCCGTCCTGTGGGCCGCCGACCGCTCCGCCGACCGCGACCGCGTCCAGGCCGGCGGCCCCGTCGTCACCCCCGGCGAGGTCGCCCTCAAGGCGCCCGCCGCCCGGCAGCTGCTCTTCCGCAACATGGCCTGGGGCCCGCACCGCGACGAGATCGCCACCGTCCCCGCCGACCGCCCCGACGGCCCGCGCACCTCCTCCGGCGTCCAGTGCCTGCGCTTCTACGCCGCCGCCGGCACCGGCATCTGCCTCCGGGCCGACCGCGGCGCCCTCCAGGACACCTACCGGGCCGTCGTCCTCGACGACCGCCTGCGCGAACTGCGCTCCTTCCCGGCCGCCGGCATCCCCACCCGCTCCCGGGTCTCGCCCTCCGGCCACCTCGCCGCCTGGACCGTCTTCGTCAGCGGCGACTCCTACGCGGGCACCGACTTCTCCACCCGCACCTCGATCGTCGACGTCCGGGACTGGAACCTCCGGGAGAACCTGGAGGAGTTCACCGTGGTCAAGGACGGCAAGCCGTACCGCTCGCCCGACGTCAACATCTGGGGCGTGACCTTCGTCGACGACAACGCCTTCTACGCCACCGCCGCCACCGGCGGGCAGACCTACCTGGTCCGCGGCGACCTCGGCGCCCGCACCCTCACCACCCTCCACCAGAACGTCGAGTGCCCCTCGCTCTCCCCGGACGGCACCCGGGTCGCCTACAAGAAGCGGATGCCCGGCGCCTCCGAGGACGCCCCCTGGCGCCTGTACGTCCTGGACCTCGCCACCATGACCGAGACCGCCACCGCCGAACAGCGCAGCATCGACGACCAGGCCGTCTGGTCCGACGACCACACCCTGCTGTACGCCATGCCCGGCGACTTCGGCGCCGACCTGTGGACCGTCCCCGCCGACGGCACCGGCTCCTCCCGGCGGCTGCTCGAAGCGGCGGTCGCCCCGGCGTACCTGGGCTGACGCGAACCGTCCCGGGCCGGGTGGTTCCACGCGGAACTCCAAGCGTAGGGTCCACGTCGAGCACTAAGAGTGGTCGCGCCGCGCCGGGCCGCCACAGGACGACCGACCGGGGGAGCAGGAACAGTGAGGCAACGAGGGCCCGATCGCGGGCTGTCGCCGGAACGCGTGCCCAGCGACTCGTGGCCGGCGCTGCACGGCAGACCCGTGCTGCGCCGCACCGTCGCGATCGGGCTGGTGGTCTTCGTGTCGGTGCTGGCCGCCCTGGCCGTCCGGGGCGTCAACGCCCTCACCGTCGGCCGCGGCGCGATCGAGACCGACCGCGACCGCGCCGAACTGCTGGCCGGCCTCCACCCCTCCCAGCACCCGGGCGCGGGCCGCTACTACGTCCCGGTCGGCGCCGTCTACACGCGCACCCCGGACGGCCGGCCCGTCGCCTACCTGCACTACCGGCTGGCCGGCGGGCGCGAGGTCGGCGTCGGCGACTTCCTGCGCACCTACGACCTGGCCGCCCCCGGCGGCCTCGCCCCGCTGCCCTCCGACCTCGCCGAGGCCCTCGGCGGCGACGAGCCGGCCCAGGCGCACGAGGTCGGCGCACCCGACCCGTTCGCGGCTCCGTCGCCCAGCCCGTCCGTCGCCGCGACCTCCGCCGCGACCTCCGCCGCGCCGTCGACCGCGCCCTCCACCGAGCCCGCCGTCGAGTCGCCCTCGGCGACCCCCGACGCAGCCCCCTCCGCCCTCCCGGACGACGACGCCCCCGCGGCGGAGCCCGAGCCGACCGCCTCGGAACCCGCCGAGCACCTCGCCCCGGCCTCCGACGCCACCTCCGCCCCCGAGGACACCCCCTCACCCACCCCGACCCCCACCGCCGACCCGGCCCCGACCCCCACCGTCCCCGCCACCTCCGCCCGCCGCATCTACGTCGCCCCCGACCCCGTCGGCCTCCCCGGCGCCGCCGACATCTACGTCCGCGCCACCGGCTGACGGCCCACTGGCGTACGGTGACTGCTGTACCTCGAAGGAGCCTGCAGAGAGGGAGAGGCCGTGATCACCCATGACCGGCCGCAAATGAGCCTTGAGGCGTTCGAGTCCATCGCCGAGGCCGCAGCGCTCCAGGACATCGCGCTCGAGTTCATCGACGGTGAAATCGGAGTCAAGCCCGCGCCCGACGGCGACCACGGTCAGATCATCGCCTGGCTTCAGCGGATCTGCCTGCAGCACCGCCCCGACCTCTGGCTCTTCGGCGAACAGGGACTGCGCATCCCGTCGTACGAGAACGGTGACGCGCGCCCGGACGGCACCCTCGCGCCGGCCGAGTACTTCGCGGGCCAGGGCGAGTGGGCCGACGCCGGTGGCGTCCTGCTGGTCGCCGAGGTCACATCGTTCGACCGGCGGGCCGACGAGCGCGACCGCGTCAAGAAGCCCCGGGCGTACGCGGAGAGCGGCATCCCCGTCTACCTGCTGATCGACCGGGACAGCGACACCGTGACCGTCCACAGCGAACCGGTCAAGGGCCGCTACCGCGAGATCCGGAGCTACGACTACGGGGAACGGGCGGAACTGCCCGGCCTGGATGTCGTCCTGGACACCGAGGTCCTCAAGAACTACAGCCGCTGAGCCAACCCGGGGGCGGGGGTTGTCGGTTGGGCGTGCTGTACTCCCGGCATGACGCTTCATCACGATGCCCCGGCCGTGCGATCCGAGGAGTGGGACGCCGCTCTTCGGCAGGCCTTCGGGGAGGTGCTCGGCCGGCCGCTCGCCGAGTACGACGGGAAGGCGCGCTACGGCACCTTCTACAGCGGCAACTTCCTCGCCGAGAGCGAGTCGGATCGGGACCCGGTGTGGGTCGGCCGGGCCGTGCTCGCGGGGGAGGAGTCGGTGACCACCGCGCAGCTGCTGCTCACCCCGCCCGGCGACCTCGGTGAGACGGAACTGGTCTTCGACGCGAGCCGGTCGCTGTTCCACGTCGAACCGCGCGGGCTGTCCGGGGAATTGGCCCCCTTCGCCGCCGATCTCGCCGCGGCCCTGGAGGAGTCCGAGTGGAGCGGGGTCCTGCCGGGGGCGGACCTCGGCCGGGCCGCCGAGCGGCACGGCGTCGACCTCGCGTCGCCCGAACTGCCCGGAGACCTGTGGACGCTCTGGCAGGCCCGGGTGGCCGCCGGGGGCGAGACCCTGCTCGACGCCCTGCTCGCCGCGACCGGTCTGACCGGCGTCACCGCGTCCGCCTCGATGCCGCCCGGTGTCGGCGGCGCCGGGGACGAGCTGGACGGCGAGGCGCACGACCGGGTCGCCGGCGTGGCCGACCCGGCGCTGCGGGACGTCCTGGTGGCCTTCTGCGACCAGGACTCGCACGACCTCGCCTTCGTCCCGATCGACCCGGCCGACGAAGAGGGCGGCGAGGACGAGGACGAGGACGCGTACGACGTGTCGGAGGGCGGCACCGTGGTCGTCCGCTGGGACGGCGCGGTCGACCAGTACGAGATCGTCGTCCGCCGACTGGAGGGCTGAGGCCCCGGACCCCGGGCCCTCCCGCGCGGGAGGGCCCGGCCGTCACCGGATAGGGTCGCTGCGCGGGCCGATGTGCGGTGCGCGCGTGGACCCGAAGGAGCTGACGTGGGCGAGGCCGTCTCCCCCGAGACCGGTGCCGACACCGTGGACCCCCGCCGGGGCGCGGCGCTCGCGGCACGCTGGTGGAAGTGGGCGCTGTCCGCCCCGATGGAGCGCAGCCCGGTCGCCGACACCACCGGTGAGTTCGCCGGCTGGCGGCAGCCCTCCGACGTCTGGTTCCTCGCCGGCACCTATGGCGGCCGGGTCGTGCGCCGCTGCCCGATCGCCGCCGGGAAGCCGGTCTTCTTCCCGGTCTTCAACACCCAGCGGATCGCCCTCGGCCTCTCCTCCGCGCCGTGGCGCGTCGAGGCCTCCGCCGCCGGGGCGACCCTCAACGGCGTCCCGCTGAAGGTGCACGAGTTCGCCTCCAAGCGCTTCCTGGCCACCGGCATCCCGCGCGTCGCCTGGGGCCTGTGGTGCGCCCTCGACCCGCTCGCCCCCGGCCAGTACGTGCTCTCCATCAAGGCCGACGCCGGCGGCTTCGTCGTCGACACCACCTACCACCTGGACGCCGTCGAGTTCTGACCCGCGCGGTCGTGGGGCCCGCGTCGTCGGACGCTCGCCGCCGTGCTCACCGCGGCCGCTCACAGCGCCGCGAGCAGCTCGCGCAGCGGCGCCGGTTCCCTCCCGGCCTCCAACGCCCCCACCAGCAGGTGCCCGTAGCGGATCTTCCGCCCCTTCTTCGTCCCCAGGAACCGTCGCAGCTGCCGCTCCGGCACCCCGCCCTGGTGCGCGGGCTGGCGGACGAAGATCTGCCAGGCGGGCAGGTCGCCCTCGGCCTCGACGATCTCCTCCACCCTCGCCACGCCCAGCGCGCGGATCAGCTCCTCCTCCAGGTCCGACACGCACACGAAGAAGCCCTCACCCGGCGCGCCCGCCCGCTCCAACCCGCGCTCGTAGAAGCCCTGTTCGTTCTCGTCGCAGAGCCCGGTCAGCCGCAGCCCGAGCCCCGGAGGCCCGAGCAGGCCCGCGTAGCGGGCGACGTTCATCGCCCCGCCCATCGAGACGACGCACACCCCCTCGGCGGCCAGGTCCCGCCCCTCGCGCGCGGCCAGCGTCTCGACGGCCGCGAGGTCGCTCGGCCCCTCCACCAGCACCGCCGTCCGCACACCCAGCCGCCCGGCCGCCTCACCCGCCGGCCCGCCGGGGCCGCCCGCCGCCCAGCCGGTGACCGCGTCCCGGAACGCTTCCATGTCCGCCATGGGCCCGATTCTGCCCCCGCTCGCCCCGCCGGGCCCGCCATTTTCCCCGGGCGCGCTCCGCCTCGACCGGGCGCGGGGGCGTGGTCCTCGTCCTGGCCGGGACCGCGGCCCGGTCAGCGGCGGCTGAGGTAGGTGAGCACGGCGAGGACGCGGCGGTGGCCGCTGTCGGCGGGGGAGAGGCCGAGCTTGGCGAAGATGTTGCCGATGTGCTTGTGGACGGCGTTCTCGGTGATGACGAGCCGGGCCGCGAGCGTCGCGTTGTCCTGGCCCTCCGCCATCAGGGCCAGGACCTCGCGTTCGCGCGGGGTGAGGGCGGCGATCGGGTCGTGGGCGGGGCGGGTGAGGAGCTGGCCGATCACCTCGGGGTCCATGACGGTGCCGCCGGCGGCGACCCGCCGCAGCGCGTCGATGAACTCGCTCACCCGGCCCACCCGGTCCTTGAGCAGGTAGCCGACGCCGCCGCGGCCGTCGGAGACCAGCTCGCCGGCGTACTGCTGCTCGACGTACTGGGAGAGGACGAGCACGGGCAGGCCGGGGTGCCGGCGGCGGGCGTGGATGGCGGCGTGGATGCCCTCGTCGCGGAAGGTCGGCGGCAGCCGGACGTCCACGATGGTGACGTCCGGGCGGTGTTCGGCCACGGCGGCGGCGAAGCCGGGGGCGTCCTCGGTGACGGCGGCGACGTGGAAGCCGGCGGCGGTGAGCAGGAGTTTCAGCCCGCCGGCCAGCAGGACGTTGTCCTCGGCGATCACGACCCGCACGGCAGGCTCACGGTGAGCGTGGTGGGGCCGCCGCCGGGGCTGTGGAGGTGGACGGTGCCGTCGAGCGCCAGGACGCGGTGGCGGATTCCGGCGAGCCCGGTGCCCCGCGTCTCGTCGGCGCCGCCGACCCCGTCGTCGGTGACGCCGATCGACAGCCGGTCGCCGTCGCGGGCCACGCGGACGGTGGTCCGGGTGGCCCGGCTGTGCTTGGCGGCGTTGGTGAGCGCCTCGGCGACGGTGAAGTACGCCACCGTCTCGACGGCGGCGGGGATCGCGGCGGGCCCGCCGGTGCCGAGGCCGTCGATGCCGTCGATGCCCCCGATGCCCTCAATGTCGAGCGTGGTGGCGATCGCCGCTCGGGCGCCCAGCGCGGTCAGCGCCCCGGCGAGGCCGCGGTCGGCGAGGATCGGCGGGTAGATCGTCCGGATCACCGCGCGCAGCTCCGTCATGGCCTCCTCGGTGCCCTCGTGCGCCTCCGCCAGGAGCCTGGTCAGCAGCACCGGGTCCGTGTCCTGCACCTCGCGGGCCAGACCGATCCGCATCGCGATGGCGACCAGCCGGGCCTGGGTGCCGTCGTGCAGGTCGCGTTCGATCCGGCGGAGCTCCAGGCCGTGGGCGTTCACGGCTCCGGCCCGGGTCTCGGTCAGCGTCTCCACGCGCCGCGCCAGTCGCTCGGCGGCCGAGGGGGACAGCAACGCCACACAGGTCCGGGCGTGCAGGCGCGCCAGCAGCGGGACCAGCCGGGCGGTGAGGGCCGCGAGGACGACGAACTGCGCGGTCCCCAGGGCCAGCGCCGTGCCCCACCCGGTCAGCGGGACCCCGGCGGCGAAGCCGCCCGCGCGGGTGCCGGCGGGCAGCGCCCACCACAGGGGCACCGTGACGGCCGTGGTCACCGCGTTGCCCGCGCACACCACCGCGACCAGCCCGAACACCGGGCCGCTCACCGCGGAGGCGCAGAGCCAGCCGAGCACCCGCCACGCTCCGACCCGGACGGCACCGGAGTCCGGCACCCGCAGCAGCCGCTCGGCGCGGCGGCGGTGCCGGGACGCCCAGGCGCGCGCCGTCCTCGGCGCGACGGCGAGGACGGGCAGCGCGACCAGGGTGGCGGCGCCGGTCGCCAGGCTTGCCAGGAGATAGCCCAGCGCGCGCCGCACTCCCGCCGGCGGCCCGGCTTCATGACGGTTCATCCGGGCAAGTCTGGGCCATGGCGAACGGGCCCGGCACTACAGCCCGCCACCCTCTTTTCCCACCCGCCGGCGGTAGCGCCCGGGCACCTCGGCCGGACCTACCGTCAACGCCCATGACGATCCGATCCCTCACGCGGAGCCTGGCGCTGGCCGCCCTCGTGACCGCGACCCTCTCCACCACCGTGCCCGGCGCGACGGCCGCCGAGCGGCCGGACCTCCGCCTCCGGCGCGACGCCGACGCGATCACCGCGCTCGGCGTGACGGGCGTGCAGGCCCGCCTGACCACTTCCGACGGCGGGAACGTGACCGCCACCAGCGGCGTCGCGGACCTGGCTGACCGACAGCCGGTCTCCCCGGACGGCCACTTCCGGATCGCCAGCGTCACCAAGACCTTCGTGGCCACCGTGGTCCTGCAGCTCGTCGGCGAGGGCCGGCTCTCGCTGGACGACTCCGTCGAGCGGTGGCTGCCCGGCGTGGTGTCCGGGAACGGCAACGACGGCGGCGCGATCACCGTCCGGCAGCTGCTCCAGCACACCGGCGGCCTCCACGACGACTACCCGGACCACACCTCGGCGGAGGACTTCCAGAAGTACCGGTACGACAGCTACACACCCGAGCAGACCGTCGCCCGCGCGATGGCCCACCGCCCGGACTTCGAGCCGGGTGAGCGCTGGAGCTACGGCAACACCGGCTACGTCCTGCTCGGCATGATCATCGAGCGGGCCACCGGGCAGCCCTGGCACACGGAGGTCGGCGAGCGGATCGTCCGGCCGCTCGGCCTCGTCCACACCTTCCGGCCGGGGACGTCCCCCGAGCTGCCCCGGCCGCACGCCCGGACCTACCAGCGGTTCGGACCGGACGAGCCGCTGGTGGACGTCACCGAGCAGGTCGGCCCGGGCACCAACGGGGAGGCCGGGCTGGTCTCCACCACCGCCGACCTCGACCGGTTCTTCGGCGCCCTGCTCGGCGGCCGGCTGCTGCCGCCGGCGCAGCTGGCGCAGATGAAGCGGACCGTCCGGGTCGGCAAGGAGTTCCGGAAGCTCATGCCGGGTGCCCGGGACGGCTTGGGCCTCTTCTCCCGCCCGCTCTCCTGCGGCGGGCGGTACTGGGGCCACGAGGGCGGCGACGCCGGCTGGATCACCGCCTCCGGCGCCACCGCCGACGGCCGGCGCAGCGTCACGGTCTCCCTGTCGGGCGTCCTCGCCGCCTCGGAGGACGACGTCCTGCACGTGGAGCAGGCCATGAGCAAGCTCGTCGACGACGCCCTGTGCGGGCGTCCGGCCGCGCGCTCGTAGCCGGGCGGTGGAGTGGGAAGTCGGTGGGTCCGACTTCCTACTCCGCGCTCGCCGTTCCCGCCGTTCCGGCCGTTCCCGCCGCGCTCGCCGCTTCCGCCGCGACGCGGTCGAGTTCGGCGGCCGGGTACGGCGTCCGCTTGCTCTCGGTGAGGAGCCGGCGCTGGAAGCCGTCCAGGACGACGGCGGTCCGGGCGTGCCGGTCGACGATCGCCGCGACCTCCGGCGGGACGCCGTCGGGCCGCCGGCCCGCGAGCCACTGCTCCAGGAAGGCGGCCGCCTCCGTGTCGCCCCGGTAGCGGGTGAGGAGGTGGTGCCGGAGCAGGTGGGCGGCGGCGTAGTCGCGGTCGTAGGCGCGGTGGTGGGCGAGGAAGCGCCGTTCCTCCGCCGAGAGTTCGAAGTCCTCGCTCAGGGCGAGCCCGAAGTCCGCGAAGTAGATCCGCGAGCCGTCCGTGAGGAGGTTGTGGAAGTGGGCGTCGAAGTGCACGAGCCCGCGCGAGCGCAGGAACGCCGCGCCCCGGGCCACGTGCTCCTCCGCCCACCCGTACGGGGCCGCGTCCCGGTCCAGCCACGCGGCGAGGGTCTGCGGCACGTGCTCCAGGAAGAGCACCAGGCTGTGCGAGGCCCCGCCGACGGCCTCCAGCCGCGCGCGTACGGCGGGGGAGCCCTCCCAGTGGGCGACGGCGTCGTCGACGCCGCCGAGGAAGTCGATGAAGCCCTCGGGCGCGCTGTCGGGCAGCACCCGCCAGTGGTACATCAGCGGGAAGCCGTCGTACGCCCCGTCCAGGACCCAGCGCGTGGTCGCGGTGTGGGCGGCCAGCTCCCGCCAGGCGCCGAACCCGGCCGAGCCGATCCCGTACTGGTACCAGACGGGCAGCCCGAAGAGGTTCGCCGTGCGGCGGACGTTCTCCGGCCGGAGTTCGAGGTCCGTCAGCGGCACCCGCTTGACGAACACCCGCGTCCCGTCGACCTCCAGGGCCGAGGACCGGCCCCCGACGCCGGACCCGAGCGGAGCGGCGGACGCCACGAGCTCCCCGAGCCGCCGGTCGCTCAGCGGTGACAGCCGGCTCGCCACCGCCCCGTGGGCGGCGAGCCGGGCCGGTGCCGGTGCCCCTTCGACGTGACGCATCGCCAACTCCTCGCTCGGTGGACGTTCCACCGTAGGCGGTGGCGACCCGACCGGGTCGACCGGGCGGGCAGGAGAGCGGCCGGCGCTCCCGGACGGCCGCCTCAGCCCTGCGGCCGACGCTGCTGCCGGACGAAGCGGTGGAGCGTGGGGGCGAGGTAGTCGGCCTGCGGGCCGGGGAGGCCCGGAAGGTCGGCGGGGGAGCGGACGAAGGCCAGCTCGACCAGTTCCCGCTCGGGCGGCGCGACGCCGCCGAAGCGCTCGCGCAGCACCGGTTCGGGCAGGGGCGGGGCGAGGAAGAGGACGCCGATGCTGCCGTACCGGCCGCGGGTGACCGCCCAGAGCGCCAACTCGCCGGGGCCGGCGGCCACTCCGGTCTCCTCGGACAGCTCCCGGGCGGCGTTGCGGCGCAGGGCGGCGAGGTCCAGGCGCTCGCCGTCGGGCGGGGGTTCGACGGAGCCGCCGGGGGGCTGCCAGCGTCCGGGGGCGGCCGTGGTGGGGGACATCCGGCCGACGAGCAGGCGGCCGTCGTCGGTGGGCTGCAGGACGCTGACGGCGAGGGAGGCGGTGGGGGCGGTGGACGACATCACCTGGCGCAGCGCGTAGTGCCGGTAGGTCACGCGCGACCAGAAGACGTGGAGTTCGCCGGGTCTGGGCCAGGAGGTGCCCGCGCACGCCACCACCGGGCCGTCGAAGAGCGTGGGATTGGCCAGGACCATGTTCGCCCAGGTGCGGTCCCGTTCCCGCCGCTCCTCGGCGGTGAGGCGGGGCGCGGGCACTTCGACGAGCCGGATGCGGCGGACGCCGAGGACCTCGGCGGGCGGCGGGAGGAGCGGCGAGGGTGTCTCGGGCATCCGCCCATGGAAGCAGGAACAGGCCCTACGGGTCAGCTCGGCGCGACGGGAGGCGTCGGGGAGCCGTAGGTCCGGTCGGACGCGGTCATCACCCAGAGCGGGAACTGGTCGAGCGGGATCGGCGGGGAGGCGGCGACGTCGGGGCGCAGCACGGCCGGAGGGAAGAAGGCGACCCGGCAGCGGTGGCAGAGCCAGGCGGCCTGCCAGACGAAGTGGTGGCGCTGCCAGAGGGCTTGCTGCGCGGGGAGCGTCTCGGCGAAGCGGCGGCGCTGGCCCTTGCGGGAGACGGCGTGCAGGGCCACGGCTGTCAGGAGGAGCAGGAAGGGGATGAGGAACGGGCCGATGAGGTAGCCGGCCACGTAGGCGGGCTCGGCGCCGTCGAGCTGCTCGGCGTCACTGTTGCCGATCAGGGAGAGGACGGCGAGCAGGGTGAAGACGCCGGCGAGCGCGTAGCAGGTGATCGTGCCGCCGTTCAGCCGGAGCCGGCCCGGCTGCGGCGCGGGCGGCGGGACCAGGTGGACGCGGGCCGCCTCGTCGAGCGGCGGCCGGGCGGCGGGCGCGAGGGCGTGCGGGACGGTGACGGACTGGTCCGGGGCGGAGCACTGCGGACAGGTGGCGCTCATCGGACGGTCGGCTCCTGGGGCGCGGGCGAACGGTGCGTGCGATTACAGCACAGCAGCCGATCGGGGGCCACCGGAATGCACCTGCCGACCGCAGCGCCGCCTGGCATCCGACCCGCGCCGGCACCGGCCGGCACCTCATCGCCCCTCTCGAACGGAACGATCCGGGTCAACTCGCCGACAAGTCCCGGCGTGAACGCCCCGGCTGCCACTCCGACGGTCCGTGGTGCGGCAGCCCTGTTCCAACAGCGGAGCTGCCGTAGAGGAGTCCTGGAGTGCAGACCTCCTCCCCGACAGCTCCGCTGCTCTGCCGACCGGCCCTGACACCCTGGCCCCGCGTCCAACCGGACGGCGTTGGGGCTAGATCGCGGGGACCATCCCGAGCAGCTCGCTCAGGCGGCGCACCGTGGCGGGCGACTCGCGGTGCAGGCCGGCGACGTCGAGGCCCTCGTCTCCCAGGATCATCAGCAGCGCCTGCTCCCCGATCGCCAGCACCACGACGTAGCCGCTGTTGCAGCGGGTGACCACGTCGCGCAGGCCGCCCACGCCGACCTCGGCCGCGGTGCGCCGGCCGAGGCCGAGCATGGCGGCCGACAGGGCGGCGGCGGACTCGGGGTGGACGGCGGCCGTGTCGGCGGCCACCAACAGGCCGTCGGTGGTGGAGATGACACTCTCCGAGATGCCCATGACCCGGTCGCGGAGGGACTTCAACTCGTCGACCAGCACGGCGGTCGGTGTCTGGCTGCTCATGGTGCGCTCTTCTCGCTCTGCTCGGTCGTCTCGGTGCGCGCGGTGTGCTCGGCGCGGTGTGTGTTCGGTGGGCCGTCGGAAGCGGCCGCCGCTCCCTCGGGTCGGGCGGGCAGGCCGCCGGGGCCGCCCGGACCACCCGCGCCGCGTCCGCTGCGGACGCGGCGCGGCAGCGGCCCGGTGCCGGCCGGCGGCGGTTCGTTCGTCGGCACGCGCGGGGCCACGCTCGGTGCCAGCGGAGCCGGGTGCTCCGGCTCCCGGTGGAGCAGGTGCCGGGCGTCCATCCGCACGAGGTCGAGGAGCACCGCGAACACACCGCGTCCCAGGGCGAAGCCGAGGTCGCGCGCGGTGCGGCGGCCGGTGGCGGCGGCCAGGATCTCCCGGTAGCGGGCCGGGATCCGCAGCGCGCCGGACTCGGCCCGGGCGGCAGGACGGATCCGGATGCGGGCCAGTTCGCCGGGCGGTCCCCAGAGGCGGGTCAGCAGGGCCGTCCGCCGGGCGGTCTCCTCGAAGAGCCGCTCCGGCTCGATGCCCGGGCGCAGCGCGATCCTGGCGGGCGGCGCCGCCTCGGCCGTCTCCCAACTGCCGGGCGGGCTCAGCACCAGGGCGAAGGCCCCGTCGAAGGCGGCGGCGGCGCAGACGGCTTCGAGCTCGGCGGCGCCGATCGACCCCTGAGCGACCAGGGCCGCGCCGAGGTCGCCGCCCCAGGCCGGGGGAGCGTCGGCCGGTCGGCCGGCGGACGCGGCCGTCTCGGCGGACGCCCATTCCTCCTCGCCGACGCGCCGGGACTTCAGCAGCAGGGTCTCGGCGGTCGGGGCCCCGGGGGTCTCGATCGCGGCGACCAGACCCTGCTCCAGGTGGATCGTGCCGCCCGGTGCGCTGGAGACGGTGACCGAGCCGGTGAACTCCGTCCGGCGCAGCGCGAGCAGCAGCGCGGGCACGTTGCGCGCGGTGGGCGGAGCCGGCGTCGTGGGAGCTGCGGGCACGGCGGACGGTGCCGTGTCGTGGGACGGGTCGGTCATGCCAGCAAGTCCTGCGCGCGGTCGGCGGTCTGGCGGACGGCCAGCGCCAGGTTGGTCCGCTCCCGGTCCAGCACGGTGGCCAGCAGCAGGGGGTCGCCCTTCCGGGACACCACCTGGACGACCTGGTGATGGCGGGTGCTGGTGACCACCAGGCTCTCCAACTCGCCCTCCGCCCCCGCCTCGTACAGCCGCTCGCCGATCAGGTTGGTCAGCTCGGCGAGTTCGGCCCCGGTCCCGAGCAGCCGGTGGTCCCCGGCGGACTGGTAGCCGAGACCCGTGACGGCGTCGACGAGCGCGGCACCGACCACTCCGGGGGAGCCGAGCACATCGGCGAGGGAAGCTTCGAGTGCGCGCACCAGTACCCCTTCACGTTCTGAACCCCGGTAGCGTACTTTATTCCATCATTTTCACGAGGTGACCACAACCGGTGACTTCTTGCTACTTTGTTCCCGCACACGGGGGTTCTGCCCGGAAGTCACGCAAAGGACGAACAGCGCATGAACATTGACGACGCACTCAAGGACGCGATGGCCATCGAGGGGGCCATCGGAGTGGCCGTGGCCGACTACGAGAGCGGTATGTCACTCGGGCTCCTCGGTGGGGGGCCGCAGCTCGACCTGGAGATTGCGGCCGCCGCCAACACCGAGGTCGTTCGTGCGAAGATACGCGCCCTGGCCGCGCTGTCGATCGACGATGTCATCGAGGACGTCCTGATCACCCTCGGCACCCAGTACCACCTGATCCGCCCGCTGACCCGCAGTCACGGCTCGCTCTTCCTCTACCTGGCGCTGGACCGCTCGCGCGCCAACCTCGCGCTCGCCCGGCACAGTCTCAAGCGCATCGAGGCCGCTCTCGACGTCTAGCCGGGGCCGGGCCGGCGGCCCGGATGTCCGCACCCCGTCCGGGGCCCGCGCGGGCCGCGAATCGCGCGTGGAATTCCGGGAGGAGCGAATGCGGGGCGTGACGAACCGGCTACGGGGATCCGTCCGTGGGAATCGGGCCACGAATATCGCGGGTGTGCGCCGACCACGGAAATGCGTGACTTTTCGATGACTGGGCGTCACATTCGCGCCGGCTGTTCCGTCCGGCGGCGGAGCGCCGGAATACCGTGGTCGAACCGCCGGAGCGCCGGTGTTCCGGCGGCGGGACAGTGACGCGACCCCGACCCGCCTCAACTGAACGGCGTCGGGTCTAGAGCAGGTCGAACTCGTCAGCCTTGACGGCGCTGACGAAGGCGCGCCAGGCGTCGACGGGGAAGAGCAGGGCGGGTCCGGCCGGGTTCTTGGAGTCGCGGACGGGGACGACGCCGGGGTGGCCGTCGGCGACTTCGAGGCACGTGCCGCCGTTGCTGCTGTAGGTGCTCCTGCGCCAGTGGGTACCGGGCATCGTCGCGGACTCCTTCCGTGGGCTCCGGATCCACGGTAGGCGGTCGGAAACGCGGGGGACAGGGCGCGTACGGATGGGATACGACTGTCCGGTGAAGTTGCGCACCACGGTCCACCGGGTCCGGCACGGCGGCGAGGAGTACCGGGTGGTGAAGGCGGGCCCCCGGTCGGGGCGCGCCGTGCTGTACGACCACGGCTGGTCGTTGGACATGTACGTGGACCGGACGGCGGCGGAGAGCCTGACGGCGGCGGTGGGGCTGGCCGCGCGGTCGCGGCGGTCGCTGGTGTACCTGCCGCTGAAGGCGGGACGCGAGGGGCCGAAGGGGATCGGCGAGTGGCGGCGGTCGACGGTGGCATTGGACCTGGTGCTGGTGCAGCACACTCTGGGGTTCCCGCCGTCGCGGTGGAAGGCGGTGCGGGGGCGGTTGGGGGTAGGGAGGACGCACACCGCGGAGATCCCGGAGA
Organism: Kitasatospora sp. NPDC056184; assembly: GCF_042268405.1. NCBI lineage: Bacteria > Bacillati > Actinomycetota > Actinomycetes > Kitasatosporales > Streptomycetaceae > Kitasatospora > Kitasatospora sp. NPDC056184. The sequence continues at coordinate 207,883 of NZ_JBHJUI010000011.1, forward strand.
CCGATTTTCGGAGGTATGAGGAACTCGACCACGGGCCGAGCCACTACGCGGGCTGGCGTGACGAGCTGCGGTTCGGATTCGCGGCGGACACGCTGTTCCTGACCGGCAGCGCCCCGGCGTTCCGGACCACCGGCTCGCTGGTGCACTCCCTGGTGACCGACGGCCCGGCCCGCGCCCTGGAGTACCCGGACTCGCACGACTGCGTCACGCTGGAGGACGACGGCCTCAGGGTCGGCCGGCCGCAGCGGAGGAGGATCGGCCCGGGCACGCTGCACATCGCGTACGCCCACGGCTGGAAGGCGGAGTGAGCAGCGCGGCCCCCGACCGGCACGTCCGGTCGGGGGCCGCGGAGGACGGGCGATGGCGCTGCCGTTCAGCGGAACGGCAGCGCCTGGGTGCTGCCGCCTGCCAGCACGCGCCGGTAGGCGTCCTCTTCATCGAGCGGACGGTACGTCATCACGGGGTCGCCGGCGCGCACCAGGGCGGTCGCGCATGCGAGACACCATGGTTTCGGCGGCTGCACATCGAGATCCTCGATCACCGCCGGAGCGGTGCGGCACTCGGCACAATCAGCCATGGCGTCCTCGCGGCTCTCAGGACCAGGTCGAGCCGCACTGGGTGCAGCCCCACCGGCCGTCCATCGTCTGGAACGTGGACGTCGACCCGCACACCGGGCAGGTGCGGGCGCTCGCCTCACGCTCCCTGTCACGAAGAGTATCGGTCGCGGGCTTCGCGGTGGGCTGGGTCCGGGAAACGGGCCTGGCGAGCAGAACCGAGCTCATGGGGATCTCCTCGGGTTGAGGTGATGCAGGGAGTGCGCCGGCCGGGCACCACCAGACAACCCGGCTGCTGGTCCGACCGGGGGATTCCGCGTGCGCTGCGCAAGCCCTGTGCGTGCCACGCATGCGCCATGCGCGCCCTCCCCTGGGGCCTCGGTCGGCCAGTAGCGTGACCGACCGAACCAGCTCACGTAGTTGGAGGTCGCGACGTTGTCGACGTTGGAGCCTCGCCGGCTCGGGACGGTCATCAGGGCCGCTCGTGCGGCGCATCGAATGACTCAGGTGCAGCTGGGCCGGAGATGTGGGTACTCGGCGTCGGCGATCAGCCGTGTCGAGGCCGGCCTGCTACGCCCTGCCGAGCGAACGCTCGCACTCATGGCCGAGGCCCTCGATCTCTTGCCAAGCGCCGTCGGACTGGAACGACCGGATACGCTGGCATCCGATGTGACGCTCGGTCAGGAGGGTGCGATGCTCCGCAGAGAGCTGCTCGCGGCAGGCGTGGCTGCTGCTGGGGTCTCGATGCTTCCGTCACCTGCCGGTGCGGCTCAGCAGGATCCGGCCACGCGGATTCTCGGCGCACTCTACGAGCCGAAGGACACTGAGCCTGTCGCGGGTCGACAACTGGAGGTTCTGCTCCATGAGGCGCGTGACCATTTCACCGCCGCGCGCTACCAGGCTCTCGGCGCAGTGCTTCCGAACTTGCTGGGGGCTACGGAGGCTACCCGGGACTCCCTGATCGGCCGGGCCCGCGAAGAGGCACACGGGTATGTCGCGCGTGCCTGGGTCCTGGCCACCGAGTTGGCGGTCAAGTCCCATGCGGATGTCGCCTGGGCCACCGCCGATCGGGCCCTGGCGGCGGCCCAGGCAAGTGGCGATCCGGTGATCCGCGGTGAGGCGGCGCGCGTCCTGGCGATCACGATGCGGCGTGCCGGTCGGCCGGCCGCTGCGGTGGACCTTCTGCGTCGTAGCGCCGATTCTCTTGCGGGTGACCGAACGGCCGAGTCGCAGGCCGTGGGCGCGACGCTCCTGCTGACGGCCGCCTACACGGCGGCCTGCGGACAGCGTCGTAGTGACGCCCTCGACCTGATGGCTGGCGCGGAGAGCGCGACGGCACGCCTTGCCGCAGGCCGCCGTGCCCCGAAGGGGCGGCTGTTCACTGTGGACGCCACCGAATCGCAGGTTGCCCTCTACTGGATCGGGGTCCACAACGCGCTGGGCACGCCCGACCAGGGCGTTCCACACGCCACTGGCATGGCTCCGCAACAACTGCCGTCTGCCGAGCGGCGTGCGCGGTTCGGTACGGACAGCGCGCGAATGTGGCATCGCCTGGGCGACCACCGTCGGACCTTCGCCGCACTGCGGTTCGTCGAGCACGTGGCGCCGGAGGAACTGCGCCGACCGGCGCTGAGGGCGCTCACCGCTGACCTCCTCTACGCCCCGGCGGTACTTCCCGGAGTCCGCGAGTTCGCCCGGCGGACCGGCGCTGCCTGACGCGAGGCCTGGTTCAGATGATGCCGAACTCGCCGGCCTGGACGGCGGTGACGAAGGATCGCCAGGCGGAGGTGAGGAAGACGAGGGCAGGCCCCTGGGGGTCTTTGGAATCGCGGACGGGGACGATGCCCGGGAAGTCGGCAGTAATTTCCATGCACTCACCGCCCTGGCCGCTGTACGTGCTCTTGCGCCACCGAGCGCTGGCGAGGTCAAGGTGCTGCATGGCTCTCAAAGTCCTTCCGTACTGCTCTGATCAGCTCCAGTGAGCCGGCTCGGGACAGGGATTCGACCTGCAGTCGATCGTAGTCCCTGGCCCAGGCTGACAGTATCTGGGCGTCACGCTCCAGGAAGCCTGTTTTGTGGCTCTCCGTGTAACCCAGCATCTTGCCGTTCGTCATGGTCAGCAGGTTCACCGGATGAACGAAGGGTCTGTCCTCCCCAAGATGGAGCGGGGCCACCTGGAGGGTCACGTTGGGTTGTTGAGCCAGCTCCTCCAGAAACTGAAGCTGCCTGATCATGACAGCTCGGCCACCGATCGGTCGTCGTAGGTTCCACTCGTCAAGCACAGCCTGGATGAAAGGGGGAGGTGTCCGCTTCAGTGTGGCTTGGCGGTTCAACAGGAACTTCACGCGTGCCTCTGCTTGCTGCGAAGTAGCTGCACCGCGCCGGACCGAGGCCAACTCGTATGCCGCGGCATACTCCTGCGTCTGTAGCAGACCGGTGATCAGGCCCAGGTGGAACAGGCGGATGGTTACCGCTTTGGCTTCTTGTGCGACGTACTCCGGGAGCCCTTCCTTGAGGACAACATGCTCAAGTTGGTCGAGCATCAGCTCGATGGTGCCCCCGGTGTCGAGCGCGCGGTCGACTTCCTGTGCCAGGCGTCGGCTCGGAGGTTCTACCCCTCGTTCAATTCGCGAGATGTAGGACGCCGAGAACCTGGTGATCTCGCCGAGCTGCGGCTGTGTGAGACCTCTCGCCTTGCGTGACCTGCGAATTTGAACTCCGATGGGGGCAAACGGGGATGATGCCGGATCGAGTTTGCGCTCGTTCATGGTGGCTCCAACTGAACCCAGGACAGATTCGCCATTTCCTCGGCTTCCAATCGTAGCCGCGATCACCTCACCATGGACACGGGTCGTAGCGACCCCAACGCACAGCGCAACCAGGAGCCCCCATGCCCAGTCGCCCCCGCATGCCCGTCCACACCCCCGTCGTCGGCGAGGTCGTCCGCGACCTCGGACACCGGGACTTCGCCGGAAACCCCGTCGAAGGCGTCTACATGGACACCCTCGCCGGGCTCGCCTACCTCCGCCACGAGCGCGGCGGCTGCGAGTGGACCACCAAGCCCGAGCACGTCCAGGCCCTCGACTCCCCGCGCTTCCTCACCGTCCAGCACCCCAGCCGGCCCCGCACCGCCGACGTGGCGTGAACCGCCCCCTCAAGCTGGTCGCCACCGCCCTCGGCGTCCCCGCCCTCAGCGCCCTCGCCGCCGCACTCGTCTGCTGGCCGATCCACGACGGGCCCCTCGCCCCCCAACTCCTCATCTTCGGGCTGATCCTCGCCACCGGCATCTCCGCAGGCCTCCCCGCCTGCTTCACCTGGATCACCACCGACAAGAACTGACCTACCCCCAGGAGTACCCCGTGCTGCACCACCTCGCCTCCGCCCTCACCCACCCGCCCCGCCGCCGACTCGGCCACCAGGCCCTCATCCTCAACCGCGACGGCGCCGTCCTCCTCACCGCCACCGCCTACCGATCCGGCCTCATGCTCCCCGGCGGCAGCGCCGAAGCCAACGAACTCCCCCACCTCGCCGCCCGCCGACACACCGAGACCGACACCGGCCTCGTCCTCCCCCTGCGCCACATCCTCGCCACCGACTACATCACCGCCAAGGACCTCCCCGAAGGCCTCGACTTCGTCTACTGGGGCGGCCGCCTCACCGCCGCCCAGGAATCGATCGTCGCCCGCCACCGCCCGCCGTACACCACCATCGCCACCCACTGGCTCCACACCGCCCAACTCCCCGACGCCATGCCCCCCGAGCAGCACCACCGCATCACCCACGCCCTCAACGCCCTCGCCCGGGGCGCCCACCTCCCCCTCCTCCTCCGAGGCACCCCCGTCGACTGATGCTCCAGCTGCGCTTCTCCATTCCTGCTGGTCATTGCTCTGGGGGTGGGGAATGTAGTGCTGTCGGGGAGGGGTGGAGGATGGTCCTTGCCGGGCCGCCCCAGCATCGGGTGGCCGCGCCGCATGTACTGCCAGTGGCGGGCGCGCTTGGTGTCGCCGGCGCCACCGTGACCAGCTCAGTGCGCGGCTGTGGCAGGGATCTCGGTGAGGGCCAGTTGCCAGCAGACGACGGATCTCGGCCGGTGTGAGGCCCAACGAGCTCGGGCGTGCCCCATTCGATTCCTCCTTTTCGCGTTCCTGGCCGGCTGTCACGGCCAGGAACGCGTGGGCGAGCATGGTCAAGGTGATGTGTCGGTACCAGCCCACGTATCGGCGGACCTCGTACTGGTCGAGGCCGTACTCGTTCTTCGCGCGCTGGAAGCGCTCCCCGATCTTCCAGTGGCAGCCGGCGACGCAGACGAGGTCGACGGTCTTGAGTAGGTAGAGGTTGCGGTCGACCAGCGTGGCCGCGACGAGTGGCATAGGTGGCGAAGACGCCGATCTGGTAGTTCCCGGTGCGTTCGGCGGTGCCGGAGTACTGGCGCTGGATACCGGCGGAGGTGGTGCCCTTCTTGATGAAGCCGGTGTCGTCCACGATCAGCACGCCGTCGTCGGTGTCGAGGTGTTTGGCGACGTAGGCCTGCAGGTCGTCGCGGATTTCGTCCGCGTCCCAGCAACTGCGGGAGAGTAGCCGTTGAAGGTCGTCGGGGGTGGCATGGGCCCCGGTCCTCAGAAACAAGTCAGCAAGTTACTGATCCCACAGATTCGTTGGCGCATCCTTGACCACCTCCTCGGCGTCCTGTCGAGGATGACCACTCGCAGGCGCCGCAGCCGCCCGCCGGTGGGACGGTCCGACAAAGACCGTCCCACACCCGCCCCGTGCCACTACAATCTCCACTCCCACGCCGTTGACCAGCAGCAATGAAGGAGCGAGGCTTCTCCGTTCGAGTAGTGCTGAGCAGGACGACAGGGAGATTTCGTGATGGATGCCCGACGAATGCGGATTGCGACTCGCTTGGCGATAGCGGTCTCCGTTCTCGGCCTGGGGGTTGTGGTGTCGATTGTGGTCGCGTCCGGGCCACTTCTGGGTGATGGGGGTGACCAGTGCTCGGGCCAGGATGCTCGCCTGGCCGCGCTCGACCAGCTGGATGCTTTCACCGTGAAGCCGAGTGGATCGCAAGAGGTCAAGGAGTCGGCTGATTCGGCCGACTGTGTTGGCGACGATTCCGCGGGTTCCTGGTTGTACAGCAGTCGCGTGTATACGTACGGCGGAAATCGCGAGGACTTGATCGGCTTCTACAAGAGAGAGCTCTCCGGGCTGGGCTGGAAAAGAGAAGGGCCGGAGTCCGGGCCGTCGGACGTGCGGACATGTTTCACAAGGAAGTCCGAAATGGGCTGGGAGAAACTTACGATAACGTTCAGGCAGGGAGCGGAGGCCGACGGGACCTTCCGGACCTCCGCCGAGGCTGCCGTGGACGGTTCGAAGATCGGGTGCTGAACGGCCCCGAACCCGCCCAGCCGCCGGGGAGGCTGACGGCCGTCAGGGGCGTCAGCGCAGGGTCGGCAGGGCGGGGCACTCGCGTAGATCGCGATGTGCGGCCGGTGCACGAACCGCAGCACGGTGCCGGGCGGCAGCCTGGTTAACGGGTCGCGCCCGAGCAGGTGCCCTGGTTGACTGCGAGGAGCTCTGCCGCCGGCCTCCGAGTGCGGGCCGGCCGCCTGGAGTCTCCATGAAACGACGGTTTGGAGTCCGAAGTGAAGATCTCCAAGGCCAGAGCCAGCGATCTCATTGCCCGTCTGCTGGCCGAGCGTCAGGGCGGGGGGCCTGAGCTGGCCGTCCTCGGGGTGACGAGGACGCCTGTCGGATGGGTGGTGGGCTGGAACTCGGCCAGGTTCAAGCGGAACCCTCTGGTTGAAAGTTCTTTAGTAGGGGGCGGCCCGTACCTCGTCGACGGGGATGACGGAAGTATCTACCTGATCCCCGGGGAGACCTTCCGGATCAATGACTGGCAGGCCATGTTCCTCGCGCAGTACAAGGGGGTTCCGCTGCCGGACGTTCTGCTCGAGACCACAAGCTTGCAGTTCCAGAAGGGTGGCCGTATCCCCGCGATGCGCCATCTTCGTCGCAACGCACCCATGCTAGGCCTCTCGCAGGCGGATCAATACGTGCAGGCGATCCAGCGAGGGGTGCGCCCGCCGGAGGAGCTGATACGGCTGACGCGCGTGCCCGAGAAGTGCCCTCCGCTCCCGATTCGGAGGATCGCGGGGCCGGCCGTGTGAGTTCCGGCGCGCCCGGGGCCCGGAACCGGGCGGTTCCGGGCCCCGGGGACGTCCTGTGCGTCGGTTGCAGTTGGTCAGTCGCAGACGGGTGCGCCGACGTGTCGGGTCCGGGGCGTGCTGTCCGACAGGCGCCTCAGAGCCGGGCGTCCGCGCCCGTCGGGCCGGCCTGCGCCGTGCCGTGCAGGGCTCGGCGGGCCTCCTCGGCGGAGGCGGACGGGGTGTCGCCGGCGCGGCGGGCGACCTCGGCGAGGGCCGCGCGGTGGGCTGTCTCGTGGGCGCGGGCCGGGTCCGTCTCGGTGTCCGGGATGACGCCGGTGCCCTCCCAGTTGCCGCCCGACACCGGATTGATCGAGCGGGCGGTCGGGATGGTGGCCTCCAGGTGCGGGTGCAGGGTGAAGCCGCGGCGCGGGTTGGCGCCGCCGCCGGACGGCTCGCCGATCACCACGGCGCGGCCGTGCTGCTGGAGGTCGTAGGCGAGCGCCTCGCCGCCGGAGAAGGTGGCCTTGCTGATCAGCACGTAGAGCGGCTTGCTGCCGCCGAACCGCGGGCCGGGCGCCATCGCGGGGCTCCAGAACTGCTGCTCGGCGTCCGTCTCGCGGTCGTAGAGGGAGCTGAGGTGCGTCGGCTCGTCGAAGAGGTGGCCGCAGATGTGGGCGGTCGTGTACGGGTGGCCGCCGACGCACTCGCGCAGGTCCAGGATCAGCGCCTCGGCGCGCGCGACCAGGGTGAGCGCGGCGTTCAGGGCGTCGCCGGTCATGTCGAGCGGGAAGAGGATCGGCGCGAGCTTCAACAGGGCGACGCCGCCCTCCAGGCGCTCGATCCGGGGCACGCCGCCGAGTGAGAGGTCGGCGGCCCGCGTCAGCTCGGCGAGGACGGCGCCGTCCTCCTGCTCCGTCGGGATCGCGGCCGGGTGGAACTTCAGCCGCAGGTGGCGGTCGCCGTTGACGGACTGGAGGTCCTCGGTGACCAGCCGGCCGAGGGCCTCGGCGTCCTCGGCCCGCGCGTAGCGGCCCTCGGCGAGTGCCTCGTCGAGGCGTGCGGCGATCCGTGCGCCGATCTCGGGGAAGACGTAGAGCTCGGCCGCGAGCCGGCCGGCCTCGGCGACGATCCCGGTGATCTCGGCCGACTGGAGCTGTGTCATGTGCCGTCCCCGCTGCTGGTGATCGATCAGGTAGGAGGCCAGTGGAGCATGCGGCTTGCGAAAGCGTCAAGAAAATTGGACGCTTTACGGGTGGACGACAGGACCCAGGACCAGGCCCAGGCCGAAGAGCTCACCGTCGAGAGCCCGCAGCAGTTCAAGGCGCTCTCCCACCCGCTGCGCCAGCGGCTGCTGCTGGCGCTCGGCGGGCGGCCCGCCACCGTCGGCGAGCTCGCGGCGGCGCTGGACAGCCGCAAGAGCACGGTGGCCCACCACCTCAAGGTGCTGCAGGACGCCGGCGTGGTCGGCATCGTGGAGACCCGGAAGGTGCGGGGCGGCAGCGAGCACCTCTACCGGCGCACCGCCCGGCGGATCACCGTGGCCGGGCGCGACGCCGGCCCGACCACCGCCCTGCTCGGGGCGGTGGCCGAGGCGTGCGTCAAGGCTCCGCAGGACCCCCTGCTGGTGCTGCGGCACCTCCGGCTGACCGCCGACCAGGCCGCCCGCCTTGGCGCCGCCCTCCAGGCCCTGGTGGACGAGGCCGTCGAGGCCCCGGAGGGCGAGCCGGTGCACGGGGTGCTGGTGGCGCTCTACGAACAGGCGGCCGGACAGGGCTGAGCACCGGGGCTCAGCGGCAGAACTCGGCCTCCGCGAGCCCGCGCTCGCCCTCGACCCAGTCGGCGTTGGTGTTGAACGCGGCCGCGTGCCGCCCGTCGCGGGTGGTCAGCGCCACCGTCGACGAGCCGTGGATGGTGCCCGTGTGGCCCCAGAGGGTGACCCCGCAGGAGAGCTTCACGCTCCCGATGCCCAGCCCGGGGCCGCCACCGGCCGGGAGCATCTCGTCCAACTCGGCCCGCGGCAGCAGCTGTCCGCGCACCAGGGCGGAGTAGAAGCGGGTCAGGTCGTTGGTCGTGGAGATCATCTCCCCGGCCGCCCCGCCCCACGACGGGTTGAGCTCGGTGGTCTCCAGCGGCGTCGGCGAGCCGCCGAACAGCGTGGAGTAGCCGAGCGCGTGCGGCCGGGGCAGCCCGGCGGCGGTGCCGGGCAGGGTGGTGGCGGAGAGGCCCAGTGGCCGGATGATCCGCCGCTCGATCTCCTCGCCGTACGGGCGGCCGGTCACCTTGCCGATGATCATCCCGGCCAGCACGAAGTTGGTGTTGGAGTACGAGCGGGACGTTCCCGGGGCGAACAGCGGCGGATGGGAGACCGCCGTGCGGACCAGGTCCTCGGGCCGGTACGTGTCGTAGCGGTGGAGCAGGAAGTCCGGGCCGGCCAGCCGCTGGATCATCGCCGGATCCTCGTCGTAGGAGAACAGCCCGCTGGTGTGCCCCAGCAGCTGCCGGATCGTGATCGCCGACCCGTCGTTCCCGTTGCCCCGCACCACGCCGGGCAGCCACCTCTCCACCGGGTCGTCCAGGGATATCCGTCCCTCGGCCCGGAGTTGGAGCACCACCGTCGCGGTGAAGGTCTTCGTCAGGCTCCCGATCCGGAACCGCTCCCGGGGCGACCGCGGCTGCCCGGTCGCGGTGTCGGCCGCCCCGACGGCCGCCGACCAGCCTCCGCCGCCCTCCCGGACGCCGGCGATCGTGCCGGGCAGGCCCTCCGCCCGGACGAGCTCCGCCATCGCCGCCCTGGTCGCGCCGTGGACGCCGTCGCCGTGCCGCCCCCGGTCGTCGGCCGCCACCGCCGACGTCACCGTGCCCGCCGTCACCGCGGCGGCCACCGCCACCGCACCGAAACCGCGCCGAAGCGCCCCCTGCCGAGCCATACCGACCTCCGAGGTCCGAATCGCCCGCCCCCCGCTGATCGGACCAACGGCCGGTCCGCGCGGGGTGGTTCCCCGCGGGGCCGGGACGTCAGAGCGTGCCGCCGCCGACCGTCCAGCGGGTCAGCTTCTCGGGGTTGCGGACGGCCCAGATGCGGGTGATCCGGCCGTCGGCGAGGTCGAGGGCGGCCACCGTCGCGGTGGCGCCGTCGCGTTGGGCGACCAGGCCGGGGAGGCCGTTGACGGTGCGTTCCAGGAGGGTGAGCCCCGGCGCCTTCTCGGCCATGAGGACGAGGTACCGGGCGATGCGCGCGCCGCCCTCGACCGGGCGGAGCACGGCGCCGACCAGGCCGCCGCCGTCGGCGACCATCGTGGCGGCCGGGTCGAGCAGGCCGACCAGCGCCTCGATGTCCCCGGCCTCCCAGGCCCGCCTGAACCGCCGCACCACCTCGGCCTGTTCGGCCGCCTCGGCCTGCCGGGCCTGCCGGGCCTGCCGGGCCTGCCGGGCCTGCCGGGCCCGCCCGGCCGCCGGGGCACCTGCGGCACCTGCGGCACCTGCGGCACCGACCCGTCGGCGGCCGGAGGAGGCCAGTTGGCGGCAGGCGGCGGGGGTCCGGTCGACGATCGCGGCGATCTCGGGGAAGGGGTACCGGAAGACGTCGTGCAGGACGAACACCACGCGCTCGGCGGGCGTCATCGACTCCAGGACGACGAGGAAGGCCATGCGCACCGACTCGTCCAGGGTGATCCGGTCGGCGGGGTCGGCCGGGCGGCCGCCGGTGCCGCCGAGCCACTCGGTGCGGTCGGGCAGCGGCTCGGGCAGCCACTCGCCGACGTAGCGCTCGCGCCGGACCCGCGCCGAGCCGAGCACGTCCAGGCAGATCCGGCTGACCACCGTCGTCAGCCAGGCGCCGGGCACCTCGACCGCCCGCCGCCGCGCCGGCGTCATCGCGTACCAGCGGGCGTACGCCTCCTGCACGGCGTCCTCGGCCTCGGCCGGTGCACCGAGCATCCGGTAGGCGAGGTCGATCAGGTGGCGCCGCTCGCCGACGGCCGCGTCCGCCGGCCGTTCGGAACGCCCGTCCTCGGTCCCCACGCTGGTCGCCCCCCGTTCGTGCCCGCCCGCCTCACACTTCACGGGCCTGCGTCGTCGAATCAGCGGGACACTACCGATCCACCGCCGCGAGGCAGGAAGAGGGACCGCACCATGGCCATCCCGAGCAACGCCGTCGAGCGCCGCAGCTTCACGTTCCCGCAGGTCGCGGTCGGCCTGCAGACACTGGCGATCTTCTTCCAGGCGACCACCGCGGGCCTGCTGCTCTCCACCGGCTACGGGGAGACGCTGCACAGCGTCGGCGCCCGGGTGATGTACGGGGCCTCGATGCTCTACCTGCTGGCCGCGGTCCTGGCCTGGCGGCCCGGGGGCGGCCCGGCGCGGCCGGTCCTGTACGCCGCCGGCTTCCTCGCGCTCGCCTCGGTGCAGGTGGTGCTGGGTGTCGCCCACGAGCCGGCGCCGCACGTCCCGCTGGGCGTGCTGATGTTCGGCCTGAGCCTGCTCGACCTCGGCCGGGGCCTGGGCCTGGGCCGAGGCCCGCGCGCCGCCGCCCGGTAGCGCCGCGCCGCCCGGTAGCGCGGCGCCGCGCCGGGGCGGGACGGCTCCCGGCCCGGCGCGCCCGCGCCGTCTCAGAGGGTCAGCGCGGTCGGCTGGGCGTCCGCGCGCATCGCGGCGTCGGTGCCGCCGTCGACGAACAGGGTGGCCCCGGTGGTGAAGCGGGCCTCCGGCCGCAGGAACTGGTGCACCCAGAAGGCGATGTCCTCGGGCCGGCCGAAGACGCCCAGCGGCATGGGGGTGGGGAAGGAGTCGGCGTCCGGCTCCTCGCCCACCCCGGTGGACCCGAGCATCAGCGGGGTGACCACCGCGCCGGGGGCGATGACGTTGAGCAGCACGCCCTCGCGGGCCCACGCCGGCGTGACCGCCGTCCGGCGCACCCAGCGGGCCAGGGCGAACTTGGAGCTCGCGTAGGCGGAGATGCTCGGCGCGGCCTGCGCCACCTCGGCGGGGGTCGCCGCCTGGGCGGCGCGGGCGTGTTCGCGGGCGGCGTCCTCGTCACCCGCGAGCAGCAGGTCGACCAGCGTGTCGTCGATCATCGGCACGGTGGTCGAGGAGTTGGAGCCGATCACGACGGCGCGGCCCGCCGAGGAGCGGGCGAGCGCGGGGCGCAGCCCCTCCAGCAGGGCGACCGGGCCGAAGTAGTTGATGGAGGCCACCGCGCCGGCGTCCTTCATCGCGGGGCCGACGCCGGCCACCGCGGCGACGCCGTCCAGGATCCCGCCGGAGGCGTCCAGGATCCCCCGGACGGCGGCTGCCCGGCCTTCGGCGGTGCCCAGGTCGGCGGTGATGTCGGCGTCGTGGAGGTCGACCCCGATGACGGTGTGCCCGGCCTCCCGGAGGACGGCGGCGCTGGCGGCGCCCATGCCCGAAGCGGAGCCGGTGACGGCGTGGATACCCATGGTGCGAGCCCTCTCGATCACGTGCGCGCCGGCGCACGGGACTGGCGGGACGCCCGTTCCGGGCATCTGCCAATCGCGATTCAATCACTGATTGAATGGTAACCCGGGTTCCTGTGGTGCAATGGCGACATGCCGGATGGAACCGCCCAGAACCCCGCCCCGACCCCGCACCCAGCCCCGTCCCCGGACCCCGCCCCGACCCGGGACCGGCTGCTCGCGGCCGCCGAGCGGCTCTTCCTCCAGCGGGGCGTGGGCCAGGTGTCGGTGCGGGCGATCAACGCGGAGGCCGGCCTCAACCCCGGCGCGGTGCACTACCACTTCGGCTCCCGGGAGGGCCTGGTCGCGGCGCTGCTCGGGCGTGAGCTGCTCCCGCTCTGGCAGGACCGGCTGGAGGCGGCCACCCTCCACCCGGCGACCACCGGGCCCGCGCAGGTGCGGACGCTCGTCGCGGCCGTCGCCGAGCCCTTCGACGAACTGGTGCGCACCGAGCGCGGCCGGATGCTGTGCCGTCTGCTCGCCCAGACCATGCTCACCGCCGACCGCCCGCTCAGCGGTTCCCCCTGGGCGGGCACCGCCCCGTTCGAGGTCGTCCTCGGCCGGGCGCTGCCCGAGCTGACCGTCCACGAGATCACCGACCGCTGGCGGCTGGCGTTCACCACGCTGCTGGAGGCGTACGGGCGGCCGCTCGCCGCCGACGCGGCCTCCGCCGTCGAGCCGTCGTTCCCGGAACTGGCCACCGTGGTCGCGTTCCTCACCGCCGGGCTGACCGCTCCCCGGCCGGACGCCGGGTAGCCACGACCGCCTGCGCGACTGCCTGCGCGACCGGCTGAGCGACCGGCTGAGCGACCGGCTGAGCGACCGCCTGCGCGGCGCCCGGACGTGGTCCGGATCACAGGAACTCCGGCGGCCGTGCGGGCAGGTCAGGGCATGAGCACAACTCCTGTGACCCGCCGGAACGCCCTCCGGTCCCTCGCCGTCGCCGCCACGCTGGTGGGCGGCCTGACCCCCGCCTGGGACGGCGCGGCCTCCGCCGCGGAGGCCGAGACGTACACCCTCACCATCCGGCACGTCGACCGCGCCGGCCACGCGCCGGAGCGGTACTCCACCACCGTCACCGGGATCTCCGGTCCCGGCGCCGGCGAGCTGGTGAGCCCGTACGACGCCTCCGGCACCACCACCGTGCAGCTGCCCAAGGGCCGCTACCTGCTGGAGAGCAGCCTCTTCACGAGGGTGCAGGCGGACGGTACCGACTGGATCGTCCAGCCCCGCCTCGACCTCGACCGCGACACCACCGTCACCGTCGACGCGCGGACCACCGCCCCGGTCGACGTCCGCCCCGCCGACGGCGCCGCGCGCTTCCTCCAGGGCGGGATGTTCCTGGAGGTCACCCACCAGGGCACCACCCGGATGGCCAGCACGGTGAAGCTGACGCCGGGCCCCCTGCGCGTGGCCCACCTCGGGCCGGAGAGCGAGGCCGGGTCGGTGCGGCAGTGGTACGACACGTACTGGACGAGCGACACCGCCACCTACGCGCTCGGCCAGACCTTCTCCGGCACCCGCGCGCTGACCGGGCTCGCCCACCACTACACCGCGCAGGAGCTGGCCACCCTGCGGATCCGTGCGGTGGCCCAGCCGGGCACCGGGGGCACGGCGACCGTGGACCTCGCGCCGACCCCCGGACAGGGCGCCGGACCGACCATCGGTGTCGTGCAGGACATGCCCGTCCCCGGCACCGCCACCCTCCTCGTCACGCCCCAGCGCGGTACCTGGGACCTCAGCTTCGCGACCCGCGGCGCCGATGGCGCGCCGGGGAACCGCTACTTCGCCGACCGCCTCGCCCTGCGGGCCGGGGCCACGACCACGCAGACCTTCGACGGCCCGGTCTTCGGCCCCGCGCTCACCGACCGCCCCGGCGTCGAGCGCGACGGCGACACGCTCACCACGCACCTCCCGCTGCTCGCCGACGGCGACGGCCACGCGCCGTCGGCGCCGTCCTTCGACACGGCCTACACCGCGCTCCACCGCGACGGCGTGCTGGTCGGCGCCCGGTCCGGCGCGGACAGCGCGGCCGGCCGCGCGGCCTTCACCGTGCCCGCCGAGAAGGCCTCGTACCGGCTGGCCGCCACGGTCACCCGCAGGACCGCGACCGGCGCGACCACCCGGGTGAACGCGGCCTGGACCTTCTCCTCGGCCGCGACGGACCGGCCCGCCCCGGTGCCGGTGAGCGTCGTGCGGTTCTCGCCGGAGCTGAGCCCGGCCGGCACGGCGGCGGCCGGGAGCCCGATCCGGGTGCCGGTCACCGTGCAGGGCGCCGCCGCGGACGGCCGGGTCCGCGCGCTGAGGGTCTCGGCGTCCACCGACGGCGGCGCCTCGTGGACCGCGCTCCCGGTCGACGCCGGCGCCGTCACCGTCCGGAACCCGTCGGCGGGCACCGGCGTCTCGCTGCGCGCGGAGCTGACCGACACCGACGGCAACACGCTCGACCAGACCGTCTTCGACGCCTACCGCACCGAGTAGCCGCCCAGGCCGGGGACCGAGTGGCCGCTACCGCTCGGGTCGGACGTCCGGCGGCGGGGTGATGCCGAACTCCGCCTCCAGGACCTCCCGGACGCCCCGCCCGCCGTCGAGCTCCTCCACCGTCAGGGTGCCGTCCCCGGCGGTGCGGGTGAGCGTGCTGCCGTCCAGGGACAGGTGGCCGTGGGGGAGGGTCCGCTGCACGAAGAGGCGGCGGAACGGCGAGCGCGGGTGGGTGGCCACGTACCAGTTGGCGAGGTTGATGTCGGGCTGAGGCGCCGGGTCCAGGGTGAACGACACCAGCTCCCGCCACGCGTCGCCCGCCCGGATCTGGAGCACCCACACCGGCACGGGGCCGTCCGCCTCCTCCAGGACCAGCCGGTGCCGGCGGCCCCGGCCCTCGCGGACCAGGCCGGGGACCATCGGCAGCGGCTCCAGCAGCGCGTCGCGCGAGCCGAACCCGACGTCGGCGAGGTGGCGCGCCCCGTCCGCCCCGGGCACCCGGACGGCCAGCACCAGGTGGGTGCGCGGCCGGACCTCCCCGGGGCGGGCGCCCGCCCGCACCCGGCCGGTGTGGCGGGCGACCTCGAAGCCCACCTGCTCCAGCACGGCGGCGAACAGCGTGTTGTGCTCGAAGCAGTACCCGCCGCGCGAGCCGCTGACGATCTTGGCCTCCAGATCGGCGAGGTCCAGCGACGGCACGGTGCCGACCACGACGTCGATGTTCTCGAACGGGACGGCCAGCACGTGCGCGTGCTGCAGTGACCGGAGCGTGGCCAGGGTGGGCGCCCGCTCGCCGTCCCACCCGATCCGTGCGAAGTACTTGTCCAGGTCGACGCTCATACCGCCACCGTACGGACCAAGCGGTGGCCGGGCCTCCGGCTGCGGTTCGGCTCGCGGTGGACCCTGGGACCTAGGTCCCGTCGCCCCCGTCGCTCCGCCGTTCCGCCAGGTCGCGCAGGTGGCGGCGGAGGATCAGCAGGGCGGCCCGCGGGTCGACGCCGTCCGGGTGGAGGACCATGCCGAGGGCGAGGCCGTCCAGCAGCGCGGCCAGCCGCTCCGTCTCCAGCCCGAGGTCCAGGTCGCCGGGGACCCCGCCGACCCGCCGGGCCTCCTCCAGCACCCGGGCGATCAGCCGGCGCGTCGACTCGTGCAGCAGCGCCGTGCCGGGCCGCAGTTCGGGGCGGGTGCGGGCGGCGGTGGTGAACGCCAGCCACAGCACCGCCTCCTCCCGCCGGGCGGCGTCCAGCGGGAGCAGTTCCGCCAGCAGGGCCTCGACGGCGGCGCGCCGGTCGGGCCGGGTGCACGGGGCGGCCGGGTTCAGCAGGCGCTCGGCGTGGCCGTGGATCCGCTCGCCGATCCGCCCGCACAGCTCCTCCATCGCGAAGATCACGACCTCGGCCTGGCTGTCGAAGTAGTGGCGCACCGAGCCGATCGCCAGGCCCGCCTCGTCGGCGATGTTGCGCAGCGAGGCGTGTTCGAGTCCGTCCCGGCCGACGATGCGCAGGACGGCCCGTGCCACGTCCTGGCGGCGGGTTTCGGGGATGACGACCTTAGGCATGTTGTTGTTATAGCACGGTCGAGCTAAATTGGGCCGCCGGACATCCGGGCGGCAGACGGCCCGGGAGCACAAGGGGGGTGCGGGCCGTGCAGACATGGCTGCTCGTGACGATCATCGCGGTGGCCGCGGCGGCCGTCGTCGTCAAACGGCTGATCGGCGAACCGGTCAACCTCCGCGACCTCTTCGGCCCGCCGGTGGTGCTCACCGCCCTCGGCGTCTGGTCGGTGCTGGAGGCCGAGGAGCTGAACGGCGCCGACGCCGGCTGGGCGGTCGGCGGCTGCCTGATCGGCCTCGGCCTCGGCGCGCTGCGCGGCGCCACCGTCGCGCTGTCCCGCCGGAACGGCGTGCTGTACCAGCGCTACACCGGGCGGACCTTCCTCGTCGTCGTCCTCGCCCTCCTGGCCTCGGCGCTCTACGGCCTGCTGGCCGGGAAGCTCGGCATGCACGAGGCCGCCCGCCCGGTGAACCTCTCCATCGGCGTCGGCTTCCTCGGCGAGGCGCTCGTCATCGGCTACCGGGGGCTGCGCGGCGGGACGCCCTTCGCGCCGGAGCGGCCGGGCCCGCTGGACCGGTACGCCGGCCGGTCCGGCCGGTCCGGCCGGTCCGGCCGTTTCGACTGGTTCGACCGGTTCATCCGCCGCTGAGCGGGCGGGCCGCAGGTCGTTACAGAGCCGATGAGCCGCTGTGACACGACCGGCCGGGGACCGCGACACGGGCTTCCTAGCGTCACTCCCGACGCGCCGGCCGCACCCGGCCGGGGACCGCGTCGCCGAGATGAATGGAGAGTTCGTATGGCTACGCGTACGACCAGGAACCGCGCCGTCGTGCGGCTGACGGCCGTCTGCGCCCTGACCGGCGCCGCGCTGCTGACCGTCGTCACCGGCGGGCAGGCCTGGGCCGACGGCGGCACGCCCACCGCGACCCCGTCCCCGGTGGCCACGCCGACCGTGGCCCCCTCGCCGACCGGCACGCCGACCGTGGCCCCGACGCCGACGGGCACGCCCACCGTGGCCCCTTCGCCGACCGGCACGCCGACCGTGGCCCCGACGCCGACGGCCGTACCCACCGTGACCCCGGGCCCGGTGGCCACGCTCCCCGCGGAGGTGGCCGTGATCGCGGGCCCGGGGAACACCTACACCTTGCGCGGGAACGTGCGCTGGGGGACCAGCTACCTGTTGCAGGAGGGTCCGGGAGGGGAAAGCGTGATCCTGGTGTCCGGGAAGGAGCCGAACACCTGGACCAAGAGCCCGGCGCCCAAGGGGCCGGCGGGCAAGACCGGTACCGGCACCGGCGCCGGTCAGCCGCAGGTCCGTGCAGTGCCGAAGGGCGCCGCGCAGGCCGGTGACGGGTCCGCCGCGGGCGACTCGTCCGGCCTCCAGCTGGTCGGCGGCAGCGTCGTCGCGGCCGTCGGCGCCGGGGCGCTCGGCTTCGCCGTGCTGCGTCGCCGCTCCGGTGCGCGCGGCTGACGACGGCCGCCCGGTCGGGCGTCGCCGCGGGGGGCGCGCCCGGGACGGGGGGTCGTGGCCGGGCCGGCTGAACCGGAGCGTCTTCGGGGCGGCCGGGCTGCTCTGCCTGGTGCTCGGCACGACGGTGGCGCTCTCCGACCAGCGGGAGCCCCCGGTGGTCCGGGTGGAGACCTCGGCGCGCCAGGCGGCGGGGGAGACCGCTTCGGCCGCACCGGCGGCGACGCCGGCCGCCACCGGCACGGCGGCCCCGGCCGTCCCGGCCGCCACCGGCGCGGCAGCCGCCGCGCCGAGCCCGTTCGCGGCCTCGAAGCCGACCCGCCTGCTCGTCCCGGCGGCCGGCGTCGACGCCCCGGTGACCGGCCTCGGCCTGAACGCCGACGGCACCGTCGAGGTGCCGACCGTCGAACGGGCCGGTGAGGCCGGCTGGTACCGCAACGGCCCGACCCCGGGGGAGACCGGGCCCGCCGTCCTGATCGGGCACTACGACACCGCGCGCGGCCCGGCGGTCTTCCGGGGCCTGCCGAAGCTGCGGCCGGGGGACCTGATCCAGGTGCGGCGGGAGGACGGCAGCACCGTGGACTTCAAGGTCCGCGAGCTGGTCCAGGCCGCCAAGGACGCCTTCCCCACCGCCGTGGTGTACGGCGACACGGCGGCGCCCGAGCTGCGCCTGATCACCTGCGGCGGCCGGATCGGGGCCGACGGGCACTGGACGGACAACATCATCGTCCTGGCGGACCTGGCCGTCCCGGCCGCCTCCGCCGGCTGATCGGGCTCCGGCTACCCTGCCGGACGGCGCCCGCCGGGGAACCGGCGGGCGCCGTGCCGACGACCTATCACCGGACACGAACCAACGCGGACAAGGAGGGTCACCGGAGGATGAGCACCATCGCCCGTCGCCCGCACGCCGTCCGGACCCTCCTCGCCGCCGCGCTCCTCGCCCTCGGGGTCGGCTGCGCCGCTCCCGGGGAACTGCGCGACCACGGCGCGGCGGCGGCCGTCACACCTCCGCCCGCCCGCCTGGCGCTCTGGCCGGACCGGGCTGCGGCGCCCTCTCCGGAGCCCGGTCCGGCCCGTGTCGCACAGCCGACACCGCTGCCGGTCCCGGACATGAGCGTCGCGGAGCAGGACGTCACCTCGGTGGACGTCCGCACCCTGCTGGCCAAGGACCCCGAGGTGGGCCTGGAGGAACGGCGGGCCCTCGACCCCTGTGAGGGCTGCGAGATCCGCAACGCCGAGTACCGCGACCTCACCGGCGACGGCCGGCCGGAGCTGCTCGTCGTCGTCGGACTCGTCAGCGCGGACGTGCTGCACGTCTACACGGTGTCGGACGACCGGCTCCTGTCGATCCTGAGGGTGCAGCTGCTGAAGCGGTTCGGCGCCGAGATGGTCGGCATCGACCTGTGGCTGTACGAGCCCACCACCGTCCAGTCCCGGACCAGCCGCCGCTTCAGCTGGGACGGTACGCGGCTCGTCCTGGCCGAGCAGAAGGTCGAGGGCATCGGGCCGATGCCGGATACCTCCGCGGTTTGGGTGGTCGGCTCCTACCGGGTGCCGACCGTCGAGGACTACGCGGTGACGGCCGTTCCCCGGCCGGAAGCGCCCTCGGTCCGGCAGCCCACGTCCTCCGCCCCGGGCTCCGGAGCGGGCGCGCCCGCTCCGCAGCCGTATTCGATCCGCCCGGTCACGCCCACCGCCGTGCCCACGGCCGCGCCCACCGCGCGGCCGCCCGCCCGCCCGGAGGCCAAGCCATGAACCCCACGGCACCCAGCCACCCCCGGATCCTCATCGTCGAGGACGACGAGGTGATCCGGGAGGCCACCCGGATGGCCCTGGAGCGCTACGGCTTCCCGGTGGCCACGGCCGCCGACGGCCTGGAGGGGCTGGAGGCGTTCCACGCCGAGCGGCCCGACCTGGTCCTGCTCGACGTGATGCTGCCGCTGCTCGACGGGGTCGGCCTCTGCCGGCGGATCCGCGAGGAGAGCCAGCTGCCGATCCTCATGATGTCGGCGCGCACCGATCCGGTCGACGTGGTGTCCGGGCTGGAGGCGGGCGCGGACGACTACGTCGTCAAGCCGTTCGAGAGCGCGGTGCTGGTCGCCCGGATCCGCACCGTGCTGCGCCGCATCCGGGTCGTCCCGGTGGCCCCCGCGCCCGAGCCCGCACCGGCCTCCGTGCCCGCCCCCGGACCCGCCGCCCCCGGACCGGCGATCCCCGGACCGGCGGCCCCCGAACCCCGCACGCCCGTGCGCAGCTTCGACGGCCTGGAGGTGGACACCGACTCCATGGAGGTCCGCGTGCACGGCCGGCTCGTCCCGCTCACCCCGACCGAACTGCGCCTCCTCCTGGAGTTCACCGCCGCGCCCGGCATCGTGCTGGAGCGCGCCGTGCTGCTGGAGCGGGTCTGGGACTACGAGTGGGGCGCCGACACCCGCGTGGTCGACGTCCACGTGCAGCGGCTGCGCGCCAAGATCGGCGGCGGGCGGATCGAGACCGTCCGCGGCTTCGGCTACAAGCTCCGGCGGGCCGAATGACGCTGCGCCGCCAGATCGCCACCGCCGTCGCCGCCATCTCCGTCCTGGTCGCGGTGGCGGTCGGCCTGCTCGTCCACCAGGCGATGGTCCGCCAGCACGTCGGCCAGGCGCGCGGCTCCGCGCTCACCGCGCTGGACGCGGCACTCGGCGCCTACCAGCGCGGCGAGGACCTCACGGGAGGCGGCCGCCGGCACGCCGCGCTGGACGACCCGGCGCTGCCCGGGCGGCTGCGCACCCTCGCGGCGCAGGAGCGGCGCGGGTCGCTGCTCGCGCGGGGGCCGGAGGGCGAGTCGATGTGGGCGGCGGGCGCCGTGAGCGGCGGGGTGCTCTCGGTCCGGCTCGACTTCGCCCAGGACCGCCGGGCGATCGCCGACCTGGACCGGATCATCCTGATCACCGTCACCGCCTCGGTCTTCACCACCGTGCTGGTCGGGGTGCTGGTCGCGGACCGGATCAGCCGCCGGTTGCGGAGGGCGGCGACGGCGGCCCGCGGCATCGCCTCCGGGCGCACCGACACCCGGATCGGCGAACTCGTCGACGGCCGGGACGAGGTCGCCGACCTCGCGGCCGCGGTCGACCTCATGTCCCGGGAGCTGTACCGGCGGCTGGAGGACGAGCAGCGGTTCACCGCCGACGTCGCGCACGAGCTGCGCACCCCGCTGACCGGGCTGGTCACGGCCGCCGAACTGCTCCCCCCGGGGCGGCCCACCCAGCTGGTGCAGAACCGGGTGCAGGCGCTGCGCGGACTGGTCGAGGACCTCCTGGAGGTCTCCCGGCTGGACGCCGACGCCGAACTGCCCGACCTCTCGGCGGTGCCGCTGGAACGCGCGGTGCGCCGCACGGTCGCGCTCACCGGTCTGGACGTCGCGGTCGAGGTGGCGGCGGACGCGTCCGTCCGCACCGACCTGCGCCGGCTCGACCGGATCCTCGGCAACCTGCTCCTGAACGCCGACCGCCACGGCGGCGGCACCATCGAGCTGCGCGTCGACGGCCACCGGATCACCGTCCGCGACCACGGCCCCGGCTTCCCCGCGGAACTCCTGCGCGACGGCCCCCAGCGCTTCCGCACCAGCGTCCGCGAACGCGGCAGGGGCCACGGCCTCGGCCTCACCATCGCCCAGGGCCACACCCGCGTCATCGGCGCCGCCCTCGCCTTCACCAACCACCCGGACGGCGGCGCCCTCGCCACCCTCACCCTCCCGCAGACCCCGGACGACACCGCCGAGGACGGTCCGGCGCTCACCGCGTGACCTGACCGAGGCGGGGAGTTCGATGGCGAACCACCGGTTCACGGGATCCCGATAGCGGATTCCCGGCACGGTAGCGAAGTCCCGGAAAAATTCGTCGGTCGGTGTGCAACCGTTCTTCCCGGCCGCGTGTCTGAATGACCATGAGGCGCCAAGACGCCTTGGGAGCACTGGCCGAGGAGGGGTTCTCGGCCCGGCTCACCTTCACTCCCGGGCGGTCGGACCAGGTCTGTCCGTCCGTGGAAAATTCACCATGGTCAGCACTTTTCCGCTGAGGTGTGCCCGCAGCGGAAATGGGGGGGGAATTCTCATGCGTACCACCGTCGTGAACCGTCGGAACCGCTCGCGCCGCACGGTCTCCCGGGCCGCCGCCACCGTCCTCGCGACGGTGCTGGCGGGCGGGACCGTCCTGCTGTCGGCGCCCGCGGCCCTCGCGGACGACGGCGCGCTGCTCGGGGCGAAGCTCAAGGTCGACGCCCCGGCCGTGATCGGACTCGCCGGGCAGCCGGTCGAGTTCACCGAGACCGTCACCAACACCGGCTCCCAGGAGGCCGGTTACCACCTCTACCTGAAGGCTGTCACCGGCGCGGGCCTGCCGGGCAACAACGCCGTCGTCCTCGACTACCGCGACCCGGCCGACGGCGCGTGGAAGCCCGTTCCGCTGTCGGCCGGCGGCGAGGGGGACGACCTCGCCTACTGGGGCGAGGTGCCGTACTCCCTGGAGATCCCGGCGCACGGCAGCGCGACGGTGCGGCTGCGGCTCGGCGTACCGATGGGCGGGCCGCACGAAGGCGCCAGTAACGGCGGGATCCAGTCGATGGCCTTCGAGTCGACCGTGGGCATCGGCGCCGGCGGGGCCGCGGCGGCCCGGGTGACCGACACGATCAAGGTCACCGGTCTCTCGTCCGGGCTGTCCCACGTCCCGGCCACGGCGGTCGCGGGCGGGTCGCCCGTCGAGTTCGACGCCGTGCTGAAGAACCCGACGCCCTCGCGCTACCTCAACGTCTCCGAGGTCCTGTTCGCCGGTACGCACGCCACCGTCGAGGTCCGCAAGGCGAACGGCGAGTGGACCACGGTGCCGCAGGTGAGCGGTACCTTCGGCGCCGACAGCCCCGGCGCCTACCTGAAGGAGCGCGACTTCGGTGTCGGCGCCAAGTCGACGACCACCCTGCGGGTCCGGGTGTCGTTCGACGCCGTCACCCCGCTCGGGTCGGTCAAGATGACCTCCGTCCTGCTCGTCAACGAGAGCCCGACCGCGCCGTTCTCGGGGACGTCGATGGGCGGCGGGGACGCCACGGTGCAGATCGTCGCGCCGGACGCCTCGGCGCCCAAGGCACAGCCGGCCGTGCAGGAGACGCCGACCGCCAAGGGCGCGTCGGCGGGGAAGGGGGCGGTCGCCGCCAAGGGCGTGTCCGTCGGCAAGGAGGCCTCCGCGGGCAAGGGCGCGTCGGCCGGGAAGGCCCCGGCGGCCGCGCCTGTGGCGGAGGCGGCGCCCGCCGCCGCCCCGGCCGCGCCCGCGGTCCCGGTCGAGGCGCCCGCACCCGCTCCGCCCGCACCCGCCCCGGCCGCCCCCGTGGCGGCGGCCCCGGCCACGGTCGAGCTGGCCGAGACCGGGTCCTCCGGGTCGCTCGCGGCGGCCCTGGCGGCCGGTCTCACCGTGCTCGGCATCGGCGGTGGCGCCACCTTCTGGATGGCCCGCCGCCGCCTCTGACCACGTCCACCGGCAGGGGGCGGCTCCGGCACCGGCCGGGGCCGCCCCCTGTCGCATGCCGCGGTGCTCAGCCCGCGAGCCGCGGCGGGTGCCAGCCGTAGGTGGCGGCGGCGCGGGCGAGGAGGACGCGGTCGGGGCGGACACCGGCGGCCAGCACGACCGCGCCCTCGATCGCCTGGCAGGCGCCCTGGCCCTGGAAAGGACACATGGCATGTGCGGCGTCGCCGAGCAGGGCCACGCCCCGGTGGTAGGCGGGGAGCGGGTCGGCCAGCTCCCGGACGCCGTGGCGCGGCCCCCGTCCGGGTCGGCGGAGGCGAACAGCTCGGGGACGGGCGCCCGCGCTCAGCGGGCGGGCGCGTCCAGGGCGGGGGCGAGGAGGGTGAAGGCCTCGGCGGTCAGGGCGGCCGGGTCGGCGGCGCCGTCGCTGTCGCTCCACCGCTCCAGCACGGCGCCGAAGGCGGTGAGCGCCGTCCCGGCGGCGAGCCGGGGGTAGAGGTCGGCGGCGGGGTCGAGGCCGAGGCGGCGGGCCAGTTCGGCCGACAGCTCCGCGCGCCACTCGGCCTGCCGCTCCAGGAAGCGGGCATGCAGCGCCGGGGTGCGCAGGATCAGCTGGACGGCGCGCAGCGCGCGGTCGCCGTGCTCGCCGCACGCGGCCAGCGGCACCGAGACGGCGTGCCGCAGGGCGGCCGAGGGCGGCTCCGCGGCGGGGCGGGCGGCGAGTTCGGCGCTGATGCCGGCGCCCAGGTCGGCCAGGAACCGGACGATCACGTCCTCCTTGGACGCGAAGTAGCGGAAGAACGTCCGCTTGGACACTCCGGCGCCGGCCGCGATCTCGTCCACCGTGACGGCGTCGAACCCCTGGGCGGTGAGCAGCCGGAAGGCGGCTTCGGTCAGCTCGTCCACGACGAGTTGGCGCTTGCGCTGGGCGAGGCTGACGGCGGGTCGGGAGGTCACCCGACGATGGTAACGCCATGCCGGTCATGTCATCCAGTAGCGTCTTGACACCGAGTGACACGAGCGGCAGCATCTGCCACATGAAGCCTTTGGAGCCAACAGGCGGCCCTGCGGACCAGCACGGGCGGGTGTTCGTCGTCACCGGAGCGAGCAGCGGGCTGGGCCTGGCCACCGCCCGGGCGCTGGCCGAGCGGGGCGGGCGGGTGGTCCTCGCGGTCCGCGACGAGGAGCGGGGGCGCTCGGCCGCCGCCCGGATCGCCGCCACCCTGCCGGACCCCGGCGCGGCCGACCGCCTGGAGGTCCGCCGCCTCGACCTGGCCGACCTCGACACCGTTTGGACCTTCGCCGACCGGCTGTCGGCCGACCACCCCCGGCTGGACGTCCTCGTCAACAACGCGGGGGTGTTCGCCCCGCCCCGCGCGCTCAGCCCGCAGGGCCACGAGCTGCAGTTCGCCGTCAACCACCTCGGCCACTTCGCCCTCACCGGCCTGCTGCTCGACGCCCTCGCCGCCGGCCGCGACCCGCGCGTGGTGACCGTCAGCTCGCTCAACCACCGCAAGGGGCGGATCCGCTTCGACGACCTCACCGGGGCGCGCGACTACTCGCCGATGGGCTTCTACGACCAGTCGAAGCTCGCCAACGCGCTCTTCGGCCGCGAACTCCACCGCCGGCTGAGCGCGTCCGGCCGACCGGTGCGCAGCCTGCTCGCCCACCCCGGTTACACCGCCACCGGCCTGCAGACCAACGGGCCGACCGGCCTCACCCGGCTGCTCTTCGGACGGCTGCTCCGGCCGCTCGCCCAGCGCCCGGAGGACGGCGCGCTGCCGCAGCTGTACGCGGCGACCGACCCGTCCGCGCGCGGCGGGGAGTTCATCGGCCCGGACGGCCGGGGCGAACTGCGCGGCGCGCCGACCAGGGTCGCACTCGCGCCCTCGGCGGCCGACGCCGAGACCGCCCGCCGGCTCTGGGAGCTGTCGGAGGAGCTGACCGGCGTGCGGTTCGGCCTGGCGGCGGCCGAGGCCTGACGCGCTGCCGGTCCGCTGCCGCCGCCGACCTGCGACCCGCCGCCGACCTCCGACCCGCCGGTGCCGACGAACCGGCCGGTGCCGTCGGCGGGTTCGTCCGCGGACACGTCCGTCCGCGGACACGCCGGGATCGCCGCCGCTGCCCGGTCCGGCCTCACCGTCCGCGCCGGGCGCGGCTGCGCCGGAGCCACCGCCGGAGCCGCGCAGCGCGGCGGGCAGGGCGGCGATCAGCGTGTCCACCCCGAGGGCCGACCAGGGATCCGGCAGCACCTCCTGCCGCCGGCGGGCGATGCTGGAGTTCCCGACTTCCCGGAGCTGGGGCCCCCGTTGAGGACGATCACCTGACAATCGGTCATCCAGCCGCCTGGAGGGGCGGCCGGGTCACTCGATGGTCACGCTCACCTCCATCCGGTCCGTCCCGGGCGTGCCGGCGACGTCGAGGGTGACGCCGGTCCAGGTGCCGCCGGGCTCGTCCAGCGCGGGCCGGGTGTGCTCGCCGATGCTGGTGTTGCCGAGCGCCGGGTAGAGGTCGGTGTCGTCACCGCGGTTGCCCTGGCCGAAGATCTTCGCCAGGTCGCGGCGGCCGTCGGCCTGCATCAGCTCGATGGCGAGGTGCTTCTCGTCGTTGACGTTGTCGATGGCCTCGTCCACGACGTACGCGGCGACGCCCTGGTCCGGCAGGAACTTGTCCTGCCCGCTCTGGCGCCGGTACTCCACGATGACGTACTGGGTGGGCGTCATCCGCGGGCTGCGGACGAACAGGATGTCGCCGCCCTCGGAGACGGGGCGCAGGACGATGTCCTTGGTGGTGCTGGTGACGGCCTGCGGGGTGGTCCAGCCCTGGAACATCCGCAGCATGCCGCTCGGGTACACCGGGGTGTCGCCCTGGTTGCCCCAGGAGCCGGCCGCCATCAGGCAGTAGTTGCCGAGGCCGTTGGACTGGGTGAACTCGACGTCGCCGGTGTCGTAGTAGTCGGCGAAGCCGCAGGCCAGGTGGCCCCACTCGTGGCAGCAGACGCCGACCTTGCAGTCCTCGGGGACGGTCAGGAAGGTCTGCACGGCCAGGCCGGGCGCGACCTGGGTGGGGTCGTCGTTGATCCACTTGGCGCTCCACAGGGCGGCCTGGACCTTGGCCGGGTCCTGGACGCCCTCGGCGCCGGTGCCCGCGTGGACGACGAACAGGGCGGTGACGTCACCCGTGCCGAGGGCGTCGAAGTCCTTGGTGAACGTGACGCCGTTCTTGAGCGCGAGGGCGATCGCGTCGACGGCCATGCCCTGCTCGTTCCTGGGCGCCGTGCCCTGGCCGGACTGGTTGTCGGCGTAGAAGGAGATCGGGTGCGGCAGCCGGAACCAGCCGTGCACCTCGCCCTGGGCGTCGATGCCGCCGCCGCTCGGGTCGGTCGGGTCGAAGCCGCTGACCCCCTGGTAGTAGTCGTGCATCGAGCCGGTGGGGAAGGTGCCGGAGCTGAACAGCAGCTTCTCGAAGTGCTCGGGGGTGTTCGCGGGGTCGTGCGGCAGGTCGGGGAAGTCCACCAGCAGGACCATGGTGCGGACCACGCCCTTGAGCTGCTTGCTCGGACGGGTGATCAGCTGGGCGTTGGTGCTGGGGCCGGGGCGGCGGGCTCCGTCGTCGAGGCCGATGACGTTCTCGCCGCGCACCCGGGAGCGCCAGACGTAGAAGTACTGGCCGAAGGTGATGAACTTCGGCAGCCGACGGCTGTCGATCAGTCCTTGGTACTCGTCATGGAGCGCCTGGAGGGCGTCCGGTGAGAGCGGCACCGGACAGGAGCGCGGGTGGTGGGGGAGGGGGAGGTCGGTGACGGGGTGGGGACGCAGCGGGGTTAATGTGTAACGCATCGTGACGGCTCCTTCGAGCCTGCTCGCCCCGCCGGGGCGTGTGCGGCGCCGCGAGGGCGTGTTCGGCGCCCCGCCGGGTCAGCGGTCGCCGACTACCGCCCGGTTCGCCGAGCGGCGGTCGGCTCGCGCCGGCGCCGGTGGCGAATGGGGCGATATGCGGTTTTCTGTCCCTATTTTGACGCCCCGCACGGCCGCAGCACCAGACCCGAAGGCCTGTCGGTTTCCGCCGAGTGCGCCTCAGCCCGCCCGGAACGCCGCGGCCGCCGCCGTGAAGGAGGCGGCGAGCTGCGGGTATCCCGCCCAGTGCAGGTGCAGATACGAAGCGTGAACATTCTCCACCCCGGCCGCGCCCGCGAATCCCTCGGTGCGCGGGCCGGTCGGCAACCGCCAGCCCCAGGCGGGCCGTTCGCCGGCGCCCGGCTCGCAGACCGTCCGGTGGAACTCGTGCCCGCGCAGCCGGGCCCCGGCCGGTGCCAGCGGCGAGTCGTGCAGGGCCACCGCCTCCCGGTACCCGAGGGTCAGCCGCTCGGTCATCCGGGCCGAGGTGTCCAGCACCCCGCACATCGGCAGGCCGTCCAACTCCCGCCCGAGGTAGAGCAGTCCGGCGCACTCGGCGGAGACCGGGCCGCCCGCCGCCGCGAACGCGGCGATCGCGGACCGCAGTTGATCGTTCGCGCTGAGTTCCCGGACGTACAGCTCGGGGAACCCGCCGCCGATCACCAGGCCCGCCGTGCCCTCCGGCAGGGCGTCGGCGTGCAGCGGGTCGAACGGCACCACCTCGGCGCCGGCGGCGGCCAGCAGCTCGGCGTTCTCGGCGTACGAGAAGGAGAACGCCGCGCCCCCGGCCACCGCGATCCGCGGCGCGCCCCCGATCGATGCGCCCCCGGCCGGCGCGCCCCCGGCCGATGCGCCCGCGACCGGCGTCCCCCCGGTCGGCGCGCCCACCTCCGCCGCCGGGTCCCACGGCTCGACGCCGGCCAGCGGCGGCGCCGTCCGGGCCAGCGCCAGCACCGCGTCCAGGTCCACCGAGCCGGCGACCAGCTCGCCCATGTCCGCCACCGCCCGCAGCGCCTCCGCCGAGCGCTCCACGGCCGGGATCAGCCCCAGGTGCCGGGACGGCGTGGCGACCGCCGCCGAGCGCCGCACCGCGCCCAGCACCGGCACCCCGGAGCCCTCCTCCAGGGCCTCCCGCAGCAGCTGCTCGTGCCGGTCGGAGGCGACCCGGTTGAGGATCACCCCGGCCAGCCGCACCTCCGGGTCCCAGGAGGCGAAGCCGTGCACCAGCGCGGCCACCGACCGGGACTGCGAGCCGGCGTCCACCACCAGCACCACCGGCGCCCGCAGCAGCTTGGCCACGTGCGCGGTGGACGCCAGCTCGCCGCGCCCGGAGGCGCCGTCGAACAGGCCCATCACGCCCTCGACCACCGCCACGTCCGCCCCGGCCGCGCCGTGCAGGAAGAGCGGGGCGATCCGCTCCGGCCCGCACATGAACGCGTCCAGGTTGCGGCCCGGCCGCCCGGCGGCCAGCCCGTGGTAGCCCGGGTCGATGTAGTCCGGGCCGACCTTGTGCGGCGAGACGGCCAGCCCGCGCGCGGTGAGCGCGGCGATCAGGCCGGTGGCGACGGTGGTCTTCCCGGCGCCCGAGGAGGGCGCCGCGACGACGAGGCGGGGGATGTTCACGTGTTCAGGCTCCGTAGCTCGGGACCGCTACCACTCGATGCCGCGCTGGCCCTTGCGGCCGGCGTCCATCGGGTGCTTGACCTTGGTCATCTCGGTGACGAGGTCGGCGAAGCCGGTCAGCGCCTCCGGCGCGTACCGGCCGGTGATGACGACGTGCTGGCTGCCCGGGCGGTCCTTCAGCACGGCGACCACCTCCGCCGGGTCGATCCAGCCCCAGTGCATCGGGTAGGTGAACTCGTCCAGTACGTAGAAGCGGTAGGTCTCGGCGGCCAGGTCGCGCTTGACCTGCTCCCAGCCCTCCTTGGCCGCCGCCTCGCTGTCCAGCTCCATCGCGCTGGAGCGCTGGATCCAGGACCAGCCGGAGCCCATCTTGTGCCAGTCGACGGTGCCGCCCTCGCCGGAGGCGCCGAGCACCCGCAGCGCGTTCTCCTCGCCGACCTTCCACTTGGCGGACTTCACGAACTGGAACACTCCGACCGACCAGCCCTGGTTCCAGGCGCGCAGCGCCATACCGAAGGCGGCGGTGGACTTGCCCTTGCCGGGGCCGGTGTGGACGGCGGTGATCGGCTGGGTACGGCGCTGACGGGTCGTCAGGCCGTCCTCGGGGACGCTCTCGGGGACACCCTTGGGCATGTCGGCTCAGGCCGCCTTTCGCGATGCGGTGGTGCTCGGACGGTTCGTGGTGCTGGGGCGGTTCGCGCCGCTCGGGCGGTTCTCGCGGACGAGCGAGGCGACGCCGTCGGAGCGCAGCTCGTCCAGGGCCACGGAGGTGGCGCGCAGCCGCGCCGCCAGGGCGCCGGCCAGGCCGAGCCGCACCGGGCCGGACTCGCAGTCCAGCACCACGCTCGCCACGCCCTGCGCGGCCAGCAGCCCGGCCGCCCGGTGCGACTCGGTGACGGCGGTCCGGCCGCCGGTGGCCCGGCCGTCGGTCACCACGACCAGCAGCGGCCGGCGGTCGGGGTCGCGCATCCGCTCGACCCGCAGCACCTCGTGGGCCCGCAGCAGGCCCGCCGCCAGCGGGGTGCGCCCGCCGGTGGGCAGCGACTCCAGCCGGGCCG
Source organism: Kitasatospora sp. NPDC056184 (assembly GCF_042268405.1). Lineage (NCBI taxonomy): Bacteria > Bacillati > Actinomycetota > Actinomycetes > Kitasatosporales > Streptomycetaceae > Kitasatospora > Kitasatospora sp. NPDC056184. The sequence continues at coordinate 237,622 of NZ_JBHJUI010000011.1, forward strand.
CGCCGACCTCCACCGAGGAGGTCGGCGGCAGCGCCAGCTCGGCCGAGGCGCCGCGGAAGGTGATCATGCCGATCTTGTCGCGGCGCTGGTAGGCGTCCATCAGCAGCGACAGCACCGCGCCCTTGACGGCGGTCATCCGCTGCCGGGCCGCCATCGAACCGGAGGCGTCCACCACGAACAGCACCAGGTTGGACTCCCGCCCCTGGCGCACCTGCTCGCGGAAGTCGTCCTTGTGCAGCACCAGCGCGCGCGAGGACCGTCCGCGCGCCACCTGGTGCGGCGCGGCGGCGCGCAGCGTGGCGCTCAGGTGGAGCCGGGCGAGCCGGCCGCGCGGGCGGCGGGCCCGGACGGTGTGGCCGCCGTCGGTCTCGGCGGGGGAGCGGCGGCCCTGGGCGCCGCGCCCGGTGCCGTCCACCGCGAACAGCCGGGTGCGGTACGGGTCGCCGGCCGCGACCGGCGCCGACTCCCGCGCGGGGGAGGGGTGCTGCGCCGGGACGGGCTGCGGGGCGGCGTCCTCCCCGGCGGCCGGGTCCGCGGCCGCCGGCGGCGGGCCGTCCGGACCGGAGGGCTCCGGCGCGCCGCCGCCCCCGTCGCCGTCGGGGCCGCCGTCCCGCGGGCCGCCGCCGTCCGGGTCCGTGTCGCCGTCCGGGTCCGGGTCGTCCTGCGGCCCCTCGGCCGTCGCGGGCTCGGGCTCGGGCTCCGGCTCGGGCTCCTGCTGGGCGTGCTCCTCCAGCACCCGGTCCAGCTGCTCCTCGTCCAGCCCGGGCGCGTCGAACGGGTTGCGCCGGCGGCGGTGCGGCAGCGCCAGCTGGGCGGCCTTGCGGACGTCCTCCGCCAGCACCTCGGTGCGCCCGGCCCAGGCGGCCAGCGCGACGGCGGTGCGCGCCATGACGATGTCCGCGCGCAGCCCGTCCACCTCGAACGCCGCGCAGACGGCGGTGATCTGGCGCAGCGCCGTGTCGGTCAGCTCCACCTGCGGCAGCAGCTCGCGCGCGGCGGTGATCCGGGCCGCCAGCGCCCGCTCGTCCCCGGCGAAGCGGGCGGCGAACGCGGTCGGGTCGGCGTCGTAGCCGAGCCGGCGGCGCACCACCTCGGCGCGCTCCGCGGGCTCCCGGGTCGCGGCGATCTCCACCGTCAGGCCGAACCGGTCGAGCAGCTGCGGCCGCAGCTCGCCCTCCTCCGGGTTCATCGTGCCGACCAGCAGGAAGCGCGCCGCGTGCCGCACCGACACGCCCTCGCGCTCGACGTAGGAGCGGCCCATCGCGGCGGCGTCCAGCAGCAGGTCCACCACGTGGTCCTGGAGCAGGTTGACCTCGTCGATGTAGAGCACGCCGCGGTGCGCCCGGGCCAGCAGCCCCGGCTCGTACGCCTTGACGCCCTCGGCGAGCGCCCGCTCCAGGTCCAGCGAGCCGACGATCCGGTCCTCGGAGACGCCGACCGGCAGCTCGACCAGCTCGGCCGGGCGCCGCGAGGACGCCCCGCCGTCGTGCGCGCCGTCCGGGCACTGCGGGTCCGGCGCCGCCGGGTCGCAGGCGAAGCGGCAGCCGTCGACGGTCGCGATGGACGGCAGCAGCCCGGCCAGCGCGCGCACCATGGTCGACTTGGCGGTGCCCTTCTCGCCGCGCACCAGCACCCCGCCGACCGCGGGCGAGACGGCGTTCAGCAGCAGGCCGAGCCGCAGGTCGGCCATGCCCACGATGGCCGTGAACGGATAACGGACGTCACTCATGCATGCTCCCCAGGGGCTCCGGGCGCCAGGAACGGCAGCGATCCGGCCGCCGGCACCCCGCCCTCGATCAGCTTCCACAACGCGTCGGTGTCCGCGTGCTCCTCGATCAGCTCGCCCAGCCGGTCCAGCCGGGCCTCCCGCGCGGCGGCGAACGAGGTGTCCGGCGCGGGCACGAACGCCCGGCCGGCGGCCTGCGCGACCTCGCGCAGCAGCGCGCGCCGGAAGCCGTCGTTCTCCAGCGCGCCGTGCCAGGTGGTCCCCCACACCTGGCCCACCCGGCAGCCGTCCAGGAACGGTTCCCCGCCCTCGACGGCCACGACGCCGTGGTGGATCTCGTACCCCTCGACCCGCTCGCCGTAGGCCTCGCCGACCGGGCGGCCGAGCACCTTCCCGGCGCCGAAGCGCACCCGGGTCGGCAGCAGCCCGAGCCCGTCCACCGCGCCCGCCTTCGACTCGACCTCGTCCACGATCGAGCGCGCCAGCATCTGGTAGCCGCCGCAGACGCCGAGCAGCGGCCGCCCGGCCGCCGCCCGCGCCTTCAGCACCGGTTCCAGGCCGCGCTCGCGCAGCCAGGCGAGGTCCGCGACGGTGGCCCGGGTGCCGGGCAGGACGACGAGGTCGGCGTCGGCCAGCTCCTCGGGCCGGGTGGCCCAGCGGACCAGCACGCCGGGCTCCTGGGCGAGCGCGTCCAGGTCGGTGAAGTTGGACAGCCGGGGGAAGCGCAGCACGGCCACCCGCAGCACGTCCGCGCCGAGCGGGCCGCGCGCGGCGGTCCGGTCGACGACGGTGGACAGGTCGAGCGAGTCCTCGGCGTCCAGCCAGAGGTCCGGCAGCATCGGCAGGGTGCCGAGCACCGGGCGGCCGGTCAGCTCGCGCAGCATCTCCAGGCCCGGCGCGAGCAGCCGCGCGTCGCCGCGGAACTTGTTGACGAACCAGCCCGCCACATGCCGCTGGTCCTCCGCCGACAGCAGCGCCAGCGTCCCGTACATCGCCGCGAACACGCCGCCGCGGTCGATGTCCCCGACCACGACGACCGGCAGCCCGGCGGCGGTGGCCAGACCCATGTTGGCGATGTCGCGGTCGCGCAGGTTGATCTCGGCGGGCGATCCCGCGCCCTCGCAGACCACCACGTCGAAGCGGGTGCGCAGGTCCGCCAGGCACTCCAGGGCGCGTTCCAGCAGCACCGGCTTGCGCTCGCGGTAGTCCAGCGCGCCGACCTCGGCGACCGGGCGGCCCAGCAGCACCACCTGGCTGCGGCCGTCCGCGCCGGGCTTGAGCAGCACCGGGTTCATCGCCGCCTCCGGCTCCACCCGGGCGGCCTGCGCCTGCATCGCCTGCGCGCGGCCGATCTCGGCGCCGTCGGAGGTGACGAAGGAGTTCAGCGACATGTTCTGCGCCTTGAACGGCGCGACCGCGACACCCTGCCGGGCCAGCCAGCGGCAGATGCCCGCGGTGACCACGCTCTTGCCGGCGTCCGAGGTCGTCCCGGCGACCAGCAGCGCCTTGCTCATGACCCACTCCTCCGCTTCCTCACCAGGGCCGCCCCGAGCAGCAGGTGCCCGGCGACCGTCGTACCCAGGGCCAGCGCGCTCACCCGCCGGGAGAGCACACAGGCCCGCTCGATGTCGTCCACCCCGACGGGGCGCAGTTCCTCCCCCAGCACGGGCCGGTGCTCCACCCGCTCGCCGTACCGCAGCGTCCCGCCGAGGCGCACGCCCACCGCGCCCGCGAAGGCCGACTCGGCCTGGCCGGCGTTCGGGCTGGGGTGGGCGGAGCCGTCGCGGCGCCAGACCCGCCAGGCGGTGCGCGGCTCGGGGGCGGCGGCCACCGTCAGCAGCGCGGTCAGCCGCGCGCCCGGCCAGCCCGCGACGTCGTCCAGCCGCGCCGAGGCCCAGCCGAACCGGGCGTAGCGGGGCGAGCGGTGACCGACCATCGCGTCCAGGGTGTTCACCGCGCGGAACGCCAGCAGGCCGGGCGTGCCCGCCAGACCGCCCCAGACCAGGGCGTTGACCACGGCGTCGGCGGTGTTCTCGGCCACCGACTCGACCACGGCGCGGGCCAGCTGCCGTTCGTCCAGCGCGCTCGGGTCGCGCCCGCACAGGTGCGGCAGCCGCTCCCGGGCCGCCGTCAGATCGCCCGCCGCGAGCGAACGGCCGATGGTGCGGGCCTCCCGGGTCAGCGAGCTGCCGCCGAGCACCGTCCAGGTCGCGGCGGCGGCGAGGGCGGCCCGGCCGAGCGGACGGCGGGCCAGCAGCCGGTCGGCGGCCAGCGCGCCGGCCGCGACGGTGCCCACGGCGAGGGCGGTGAAGGCGGCGCCGGCGGCGCGGTGGTCGCGCCACAGCAGGCGCTCCAGCCGACCGGCGGCGGAGCCGAAGCCGGCCACCGGGTGGCCGCGGCGCGGGTCGCCGAAGCGGGCGTCGGCCAGGTAGCCAGCGACGGCGCCCGCGCCGAAGGCGAGGGCCCGGCCCGGCGGGCGCACGGCAGGGCGCAGCATCGCGTGCGTGTCCTCACTCAGGGTCCGCGCCCTGGATCGACGAACCGGGGGCGAGAGTCTCCTGGCTTCCGGGTCGGACGCGCGATCCGGGCCTTCCAGCGGCTTCTGACGGCTCGCCGTGGCGTGTTCCGGTCGTGCTCCCCGGTGACAGTGGCGGGACCGCGCCGGACTCGCACCGGCTTCCTCTGCATGCCTCCGTATTGGCTGAAGGATCCCATCACGGGCCCGAACCGGGAGTCAACCGAGGTTGTCCGGGGTCTTGGTCACACGCCGCGCCGCCCCGTCCCCGCCGGTGTGACCTTCCTCGCGGAACAACCCGTACGGCCGTGTCCTACTGGCTTCCCCCCGCCCGCGCGAGTGGACTGAGGGGTGGGTCCGGACGTCGAGCGGCCGGACCCCGCGGCAGCCGGACACCGAGCAGCAGCAGCCAGACACCGAGCACCGGGGAGCGAGTATGCGTTGGGGAATCGCGGCCACCGTGGCGGCCGCCGCCGTCGGCACCGGGGCCGCCGTCCTGCTGATCGGCCGCAAGGCGTCCGAGCGGATGGTCCGTCCGACCGGGGACGCCCGCGACCGGACCGGCCCGGTGCGCGTCCGGAGCCTCGGCGCGGGGCAGGTCACCTTCACCCGCACCGCGGTGAGCGAGCGGCCCGGCCGCTGGGCCGTCGAGTGGGGCGAGGACGGCCACGCGGTGGTCGAGGAGGTCCTGCACCGCGACGAGCAGGGCGTCACCCGCCGCCTGGTGCGCGCCGACCGCGGCACCCTCGCCCCCGGGACCGAGGTCCGCCTCACGCCCCGGGTGTACCTCGGCGACCCGGCCTCGGCGCTCGGCCTGCCGTTCGCCGAGACGGCCGTCGAGGGCGAGCTGGGCGCGCTGCCCGCCTGGCGGGTGGACGGCAAGCGCGGCACCTGGGTGGTCCTGGTGCACGGCCCCGACGCCGACCGCGGGCAGGCCCTGCCGGTCCTCCCCGAGCTGCAGCGCCTCGGCCTGCCCGCGCTCGCCGTCACCTACCGCGGCGACGCCGGCGCGCCCCCCTCCCCGGACGGCCTCGGCCACTTCGGCGAGACGGAGTGGCGGGACGTCGAGGCCGCGGTGCGCACCGCCCTGGAGGGCGGCGCGGGCCGGGTCGTCCTCTACGGCTGGTCGCTCGGCGCCACGATGGCCCTGCACACCGCCGCCCGCTCGGACCTCGCCTCGTCGATCAGCAGCCTGGTCCTGGACTCCCCGGTGCTGGACTGGCCGGCCACCGCCCGCCGGGGCGCGGCCCGGTCCGGCTTCCGGGGCGCGAGCGCCGAACTCGGCGTGCTCGCCGCCCAGGGCCGCACCGGCGTGGATCTGGCCGACTTCGCCCGCCTCGCCGAGGGCACCGACCTGCGGGTGCCCACCCTGGTGCTGCACGGGCCCGACGACCCGGTGGCCCCGTTCGCCGCCGCCCGGCGCCTCGCCGACCGCCGCCCGGACCTCGTCAACCTCCAGGCCTTCCCCGGCGGCGACCACGCGGCCCTGTGGAACAGCGCCCCGGACCGCTACGCCGAGACCCTCCGCCGCTGGCTCACGCCGTTCTGCTGATCCCCTTCCCGCCCCCCCTCGCGCGGAATTCCGCGGCACACCGGTTCCATCTGGCATGGACTCGCCATAAAGATCAAGCCAGTCGGTTTGGCCTCTGTTGCCCGATCTTGTCGAGCCCCCACGCCCCCCTCCCGCCCCGCGCGGACAACCGGATGTGACAGATGGCCGGTGCAAGGGGAAGACTGCTCGACGTGACGTCTCGGAATCCGCGCGACCGTGATGCCCCGCTCCCGCCGACGATCGGTACCGGTGCGACGGTGACCCGTCTCCCCGGAACGGCCCACCGCCCCGCCGGCGCCAGGCCGGGGGCCCCGGGCGTACCCCGCCGACGAGGCCCCGCCCCCGCACCCGGCCGAGGCCGGGTCCCTGTGCCGGAGGGCTTCCCCGCTCCCGCCGAGCTCGCCCCGCTGGCCCGCCGCATGCTGGTCGACGCCGTCCGGATCGCCCGCTGGGCCGGCGACCTCGACGAGGTCGACAAGCGCGGCGAGCTGCTCCCCGACGACGCCCGCGCCGCCGGCCTCGCGCTCGCCATGACGGTGGGCGCCGCCGCCAAGGCGTGGGGCCAGGCCCTGCTGGTCGGCCTGGTCGAGGCCCGGGACGGCGGCGCCGGCCCCGGCTGGCGCCTGCACGCCTGGGAGCACGACGACGAGGCGGTGGTCCGCGGCTGGTCGGCGCTGTTCGACGCCTGGACGCTGCTCGCCCCGGTCCCGCCCGCCGCCCTGCGGGGGGTCTTCGCGGTGCTCGCCGGGCAGGCCGTCGACCAGGCGCCGCAGCTCCTCTCCTTCCTGCACCTGGTGGACGGCCCGGTGGCCGACGTCGAGCTGCTGGAGCTGCTCCGGCGCGGCCTGGACGAGCGCCGGGTCGGCGGCGGCGAGGGCACCTTCGGCCTGTCGCCCGTCCCGCACGCGGCCTCCGCCGTCTCCGCCGTCCGCGGCACCTGCCGCGAGCCGCAGATCGACACCCCGGCCTCGCCCGCCGACGTCGCCGCCGTCCTGGACTGGATGCTGGACGGCCTGGCCGCCGTCGGCGCGCTGGCCCGCCGGGACAACGCGGCCGAGCTCTCCCCGCTCGGGCACTGGGCGGTGCGGGCCAAGCTGGAGGAGATCTGCACCGTCGCGCAGACCGCCGCCGGCCACATCGAGCAGAGCGCGCTGGAGCTGCTGAGCGCCTGCGCCGACTACTCGCCCGGCCCGGCCCGCGCCGAGTACCGGGCCTGGCTGGCCGCCCGCCCGGCCGACCGGGCGGTGGCCGAGCTGCTGGAGGCCGCGCAGGGCGAGGACGCCCTGGTGCGCGGCCTGGCCTTCGAGGCGCTGCGGGTGGCCGGCGTGACCGCCGAGCAGGCCGTCCGGGCCGCCGCCGACGAGCCGGTGCTGCGCCCCTACGCGCTGCTCTGGCTGGCCGAGCGCTCGGACGAGGGAGTCTCCCCGGCCGATGTGCTGGGCGCGGAGGACGCCGCCTGGCTCTGGGTGGACACCGCCGCGGCCGTGCTCGACCACGGGGAAACGGAACTGCTGGTCGGCCACGTCGAGGGCGCCTCGGCCGGCGACCCGGTGCGGCTGTTCGCCCGGGCCCGGCAGTCCGGGCACCCGCGGGCGGCCTCGGTGCTGACCGCCGTCTCCGGCGTGCACCCGGACCCGGGCGTGGCCCGCGCGGCCCGCCGCTCGGCCTTCAGCGTCCACCGCGGCGGCGCTTAGCCGAGCGGGAGCGCACATGCGGAAGGGCCCGGCCCCCCTCGGGGGGCCGGGCCCTTCCGCGCGACCGGAGGAGCGTCAGCCGATCCGCGACTCCGCGCGGCGGGCCCGGACGTCGCCGACCTTCTGGCCCACCTTGCGGCGGATGACCAGCAGCGGCGCCATCGCGGCGAGCGCGATCTGCGCGAACGCGCCGATGTGCAGCAGGTTGTCGCCGCCCGGCAGACCGGTCGCCCAGGCCCCCAGGCAGCCGATCGAGACGACGATCCAGCAGAGCGTCGCGGTGGCCAGCAGGCCCTGCGGCTTGGGGTACTCGATCCGGCTGACCATCAGGTACGCCGCGCCGAAGATGGCGAGCAGACCGGGCAGGAACGGCGGGTCGAGCAGCACGATGGCGATCACCGTCATGGCGCCCATCGGGCAGGGCATGCCCTGGAAGACCCCGGGCCGCATCTTCACGGCGGAGAAGCGGGCGAGCCGCAGGACCACCGCGAGCAGCACGGTCAGCGCGATCAGGGCCGACAGGCGGCTGTTGGAGCCGGGCGAGACCATGCCCCAGACCGCGACGAAGTAGGCCGGCGCGATGCCGAAGCTGATCAGGTCGGCCAGGTTGTCGAGTTCGGCCCCGAGCGCGGAGGAGCGCAGCTTGCGCGCCACCAGACCGTCGAACAGGTCGCACATCGAGCCGATCAGCAGCAGCGTCACCGCGGTGGCGGCGCTGTGCTTGTCCGGCGCGGCGTCCGGGTTGGTGATGTGCGGGACGAGCACCCCGGTGGTGATCGAGTAGATCGCCAGGAAGCCGCAGACGGCGTTCCCCAGGGTCAGGAAGTCGGCGGTGGACAGGTGCTGCGGCGAGCGCGGCGCGCGCAGCTCGCGGTCGCGGGCCCAACGGCGACGGCGCAGGACCGTCTCCTCGTCCTCCAGGCCGACGATCGTCTCAGGATCAGTCACGGTCAAGGCGCGTCACCCCGGCGGTGGTCTTCTGGCCGACCTCGACGCCGACCTCGACGCCGGCCGGCAGGTAGGTGTCGACCCGGGACCCGAACCGGATCAGACCGATCCGCTCGCCCTGCTCGACCTTGGTACCGGCGTCCACGTACGGCACGATCCGGCGCGCCACGGCGCCCGCGATCTGCACCATCTCGATGTCGCCGAGCTCGGTGTCGAAGTGCCAGACGACCCGCTCGTTCTGGTCGCTGTCCTTGTTGAACGCGGGCACGAAGCCACCGGGCACGTGCTCGACGGAGGTCACGGTGCCGGGCAGCGGGGCCCGGTTCACGTGGACGTTGAGCGGACTCATGAAGATCGCCACGCGGGTCCGGCCGTCCGGCCACGCGTCGATGCTCTGGACCACGCCGTCGGCGGGGGAGATCACTCTGCCCGTGCCGATCTCACGCTCGGGGTCGCGGAAGAACCACAGCATGCCGGCGCCGAGCGCACAGGCGGGTACCGCAGCCAGGGCCCACTTGCCACTGCGCCGGGTGAGGGCGGTGGTCACGGCGGCCGTGGCGAGGGTGGGGACGAACCAGGGGGTGGCTCCGCGCGCGATGGTCACGCGGGGTCGCCGACCGGCCGTCGTGGCTGCGAGGGCATCGCGGTCCGTGACGGAGGTGTGAGGGGACGGGCTGATGGGCATCGAAGACCTTTGTCGCGGGGGATCATGGCCGCTGGACGGGGGCCACCGCGGGATCGGGTAAGAGGGGGACGTCTGCTGTCCCGGTGGATGCTATCGGGAGCAGACGGTGGGTGGGCAACCCGCCTGCTCGTCATGTGACCTGCCGGAGGCGCGGTCGCGCCCCTTCCCTACGACCGTAGCTCGCCCCGCTCCGGTTCCCAAGGGACCCGGCGAAGCTGGTGACTCATGTCTCAACGGTGCCCGTACGGCCGTTCGGGGCGGTCCGCCCGGGGCAGGTCGAGGGCCGGCCGAGGGGATGCCGAAGCGGCCGCAGGGCGCGTGACAGCAGCTGTACGCCCTACGGCCGCTTCGGTGGGCCGTGCCGGACCCGGGGCGGACCAGGCGACCGGGTCGGAGCACGGCGCGGTGCCGGGACGGGCCCGCACGCCCGTCGACCGGCGGCTTCCGAGGCCTGTGGATCACTCCGCGATGCGGTACTCCTCCAGCAGGCGGCGCCCGACGATCATCTTCTGGATCTCCGCAGTACCTTCACCGATCAGCAGCATCGGGGCCTCCCGGTAGAGCCGCTCGATCTCGTACTCCTTGGAGAAGCCGTAGCCGCCGTGGATCCGGAAGGAGTCCTCGACGACCTCCTTGCAGTACTCGGAGGCGAGGTACTTGGCCATGCCCGCCTCCAGGTCGTTGCGCTCGCCGCCGTCCTTCTTGCGGGCGGCCATGACCATCATCTGGTGGGCGGCCTCGACCTTGGTGGCCATCTCGGCGAGCTTGAACTGGATCGCCTGGTGCTCGGCGATCCTCTTGCCGAAGGTGGTGCGCTGCTGGGCGTAGGCGATGCCCAGCTCGAAGGCCCGGCGGGCGACGCCGCAGCCGCGCGCGGCCACGTTGACGCGGCCGACCTCGACGCCGTCCATCATCTGGTAGAAGCCGCGGCCGGGGACGCCGCCGAGGATCCGGTCGGCCGGGACGCGGACGTCCTGGAGGACCAGCTCGGTGGTGTCGACGCCCTTGTAGCCCATCTTCTCGATCTTGCCGGGCACGGTGAGGCCGGGGACGGTCGGGTTCGGTCCGAAGCCCGGCGTCTTCTCGATCAGGAAGGTGGTCATGTTCTTGTAGGGGGTGGAGCCGCCCTCGTCGGTCTTGCACAGCACCGCGACCAGGGTGGAGGTGCCGCCGTTGGTCAGCCACATCTTCTGGCCGTTGAGGACGTAGAACTCCCCGTCCTGGGACCTGACGCCCTTGGTGCTGATCGCGGCGACGTCGGAGCCGAGGCCCGGCTCGGACATCGAGAAGGCGCCGCGGATCTCGCCGGCCGCCATCTTCGGCAGGAAGTGGTCCTTCTGCTCCTGGGTGCCGTGCGCGTTGATCATGTGCGCGACGATGAAGTGGGTGTTGACGATGCCGGAGACGGACATCCAGCCGCGGGCGATCTCCTCCACCACCAGGGCGTAGGTGAGCAGCGACTCGCCGAGGCCGCCGTACTCCTCGGGGATGGTCAGGCCGAAGAGGCCGAGCTGCTTCATGCCCTCGACGATCGCGGTCGGGTACTCGTCCCGGTGCTCCAGCTCGGTCGCGACCGGGATGATCTCCTTGTCGACGAACTCGCGCACGGTGGCGAGGATGTCCCGCTGGATCTCGGTGAGGCCGTCGGTCTGTGCGAGGCGTCCCATCGTGCGGCTCCTGTCATGCCTGGGGGAAGGGCTGGGGGAAGGACTGGGGAAAAGAGGAAGGGGAGGGTGGACGGGGGCTCCGCGGGCGTGGCTTCCGCGGAGCCCCCGTGAACCGGGTGGGGCTGCGGCCGATGACGGCGGCCGGCCCGTCCGGGGCTCGGTGTGCGAGGGGGGGAACCGGACTCAGCCGAGGGGGGTCGGGCGGCCGGGCTGCTCCCCGCCGCGCGCCTCGGTGTACGTCGCGGTCGGCACCATCACCTTGCGGCGGAAGATGCAGACGACCGTGCCGTCCTGCTTGTAGCCCTTGGTCTCGACGTACACGATGCCGCGGTCGTCCTTGGACTTGGACGGCCACTTGTCGAGCACGGTGGTCTCGCCGTAGATCGTGTCGCCGTGGAAGGTCGGCGCGACGTGCCGCAGCGACTCGATCTCCAGGTTGGCGATCGCCTTGCCGGAGACGTCCGGGACGGACATGCCGAGCAGCAGCGAGTAGACGTAGTTGCCCACCACGACGTTGCGGCCGAAGTCGGTGGTCCGCTCCGCGTAGTTGGTGTCCAGGTGGAGCGGGTGGTGGTTCATGGTGAGGAGGCAGAAGAGGTGGTCGTCGTACTCGGTGACCGTCTTGCCGGGCCAGTGCTTGTACACCGCGCCGACCTCGAACTCCTCGTAGGTGCGTCCGAACTGCATGTCTCAGTGATCCTCGGGGTCTCAGGCCTTCGGGGGCTCGAACGTGGAGGTGCGCCGCAGGCCGGCGGCGCGGCCCTTGCCGGAGACGACCAGCGCCATCTTGCGGCTGGCCTCGTCGATCATCTCGTCGCCGAGCATCGCCGAGCCCTTGAAGCCGCCGGCCTCGGAGGTGCACCAGTCGTAGGCGTCGAGGATCAGCTCGGCGTGGTCGTAGTCCTCCTGGGAGGGCGAGAAGATCTCGTTGGCGGCGGCGACCTGGTCCGGGTGCAGCACCCACTTGCCGTCGAAGCCCAGCGCGGCGGCGCGGCCGGCCACCTCGCGGTAGCCCTCCTGGTTGCGGATCTGGAGGTAGGGGCCGTCGATCGCCTGGAGGTCGTGGGCGCGGGCGGCCATCAGGATGCGCATCAGGATGTAGTGGTAGGCGTCGGCCGGGTAGCCGGGCGGCTGCTCGCCGACGACCAGGGACTTCATGTTGATCGAGGCCATGAAGTCGGCCGGGCCGAAGATGATGGTCTCCAGCCGGGGCGAGGCCTGGGCGATGGCGTCGACGTTGATGAGGCCCTTGGCGTTCTCGATCTGCGCCTCGATGCCGATCCGGCCGACCTCGAAGCCCATGGTCTTCTCGATCTGGGTGAGCAGCAGGTCGAGCGCCTTGACCTGCTCGGCGTCCTGGACCTTGGGCAGCATGATGCAGTCGAGGTTCGGGCCGGCGCCCTCGACGACGGTGATCACGTCGCGGTAGGTCCAGTGGGTGGTCCAGTCGTTGACCCGCACGACGCGGGTCTTGCCGCTCCAGTCGCCGTTGTTCAGGGCGTCGACGACGGAGTGCCGGGCGCTCTCCTTGACCAGCGGGGCGCAGGCGTCCTCCAGGTCGAGGAAGACCTGGTCGGCGGGCAGGCCCTGGGCCTTCTCCAGGAAGCGCGGGTTGCTGCCGGGTACGGCGAGGCAGGAGCGGCGCGGGCGCAGGCGGTTGACGTTGGGCACGGGGGTGGTTCCTTCCGGGGTCAGCTGGTCGTCGTGGCCGGGGCGGGCGTCCAGGGCTGGAGCCTGTTGGCCAGCCGGATCTCGTCCACGATCCGGCCGATGATGGTCGTGATGCCGAAGTCCTTCGGGGTGAACACGGCGGCGACGCCGGCGGCCCTGAGGGCCTCGCCGTCCGCTGCCGGGATGATGCCACCCACGATCACCGGGACATCCTCCACCCCGGCCCGGCGCAGCCGGTGCAGCACGTCGGGGACCAGCTCGGAGTGGGCGCCGGAGAGGATCGACAGGCCCACGCAGTGGACGTCCTCGGCGACGGAGGCCGCGACGATCTGCTCGGGGGTGAGCCGGATGCCCTGGTAGACCACCTCGAACCCGGCGTCGCGGGCCCGGACGGCGATCTGCTCGGCCCCGTTGGAGTGCCCGTCCAGGCCGGGCTTGCCGACCAGCAGGCGCAGCTTGCCGGTGCCCAGCTCGGCGGCGGTCGCGGCGACGGCCTCGCGCACCGCGGCCAGTTCGCCGCCGGGCTCGGCCGCGACCGCGACCGGGGCGCCGCCGACGCCGGTGGGCGCGCGGTACTCGCCGAACACCTCGCGCAGGGCGAAGGCCCACTCGCCGGTGGTGACCCCGGCGCGGGCGCAGGCCAGGGTGGCCGGCACGAGGTTGGCGGTGCCGGCGGCGACGGTCTTGAGCTCCTCCAGGGCGCGCAGCGCGGCGGCCTCGTCGCGCTGCCCGCGCCAGGCGTCCAGGGCGGTCAGCACCGACTGCTCGGAGGCCGGGTCGACGACCATGATCGCGGTGTCGAGGTCGGCCGTGAGCGGGCTCTCCTCGGTGGTGTCGAAGCAGTTCACCCCGACGACCCGGTCCTCGCCGGACTCGATCCGGGCCCGCCGGGCCGCGTGCGAGGCGACCAGGTTGGACTTCAGGTAGCCGGACTCGACGGCCGGGATGACCCCGCCCATCTCCAGCACCTTGGCGATCTCGGCCTCGGCGCCGGCCAGCAGCGCGGCGGTCTTGGCCTCGACCACCTCGGAGCCGTTGAAGAGGTCCCCGTACTCCAGCAGGTCGGACTCGTAGGCGAGCACCTGCTGGATCCGCAGCGACCACTGCTGGTCCCACGGGCGGGGCAGGCCGAGCGCCTCGTTCCAGGCGGGCAGCTGGACGGCACGGGCGCGGGCGTCCTTGGAGAGGGTGACGGCGAGCATCTCCAGCACGATCCGCTGGACGTTGTTCTCCGGCTGCGCCTCGGTCAGGCCGAGCGAGTTCACCTGGACGCCGTAGCGGAACCGGCGCTGCTTGGGGTCCTCGATGCCGTACCGCTCGCGGGTGACCTTCTCCCAGAGCCGGCCGAAGGCCCGCATCTTGCACATCTCCTCGACGAACCGCACGCCGGCGTTGACGAAGAAGGAGATCCGGGCGACCACCTCGCCCATCCGCTCGGCCGGCACCTGGCCGGAGTCGCGGACGGCGTCCAGCACCTCGATCGCCGTGCACATCGCGTAGGCGATCTCCTGGACCGGGGTGGCCCCGGCCTCCTGGAGGTGGTAGCTGCAGATGTTGATCGGGTTCCACTTCGGGATGTTCCCGACCGTGTAGGCGATCATGTCGGTGATCAGGCGCACCGAGGGGCCGGGCGGGAAGACGTGCGTCCCGCGCGACAGGTACTCCTTGACGATGTCGTTCTGGGTGGTGCCGGTGAGCTTGGCGATGTCGGCGCCCTGCTCCTCGGCGACCACCTGGTAGAGCGCCAGCAGCCACATCGCGGTGGCGTTGATGGTCATGGAGGTGTTGGTCTGTTCGAGCGGGATGCCGTCGAACAGGGTCCGCATGTCGCCGACGTGGCCGACCGGCACGCCGACCCGGCCGACCTCGCCGCGGGCGAGGACGTGGTCGGAGTCGTAGCCGGTCTGGGTCGGCAGGTCGAACGCCACCGAGAGGCCGGTCTGGCCCTTGGCCAGGTTCCGCCGGTACAGCGCGTTGGAGTCCTGGGCCGTGGAGTGCCCGGCGTAGGTGCGCATCAGCCAGGGGCGGTCGCGCTTCTGATCGGTCATCGGATCGTCCTCAGATGTTCCGGCCGGGCTGGACGCTCCGCTCGTCGAGCTCGCGGAAGAGGTTGATCGCCGGCAGGTGCCTGGCGCGCAGCTCGTGGTCGCGCACGCCCAGGCCCTCCTCGGGGGCCAGGCAGAGCACGCCGACCTTGCCCTGGTGCTTGTTGTGGTGCACGTCCAGCGCGGCCTGGCCGGTCTGCTCCAGCGGGTACACCTTGGAGACGGTCGGGTGGATCTTTCCCTTGGCCACCAGGCGGTTGGCCTCCCAGGCCTCGCGGTAGTTGGCGAAGTGCGAGCCGACGATCCGCTTGAGCGACATCCACAGGTAGCGGTTGTCGTACTGGTGCATGAACCCGGAGGTGGAGGCGCAGGTGACGATGGTGCCGCCCTTGCGGGTGACGTAGACGCTCGCGCCGAAGGTCTCCCGGCCGGGGTGCTCGAAGACGATGTCGACGTCCTCGCCGCCGGTCAGCTCGCGGATCCGCCCGCCGAGCCGCTTCCACTCGCGCGGGTCCTGGGTCTGCTCGTCCTTCCAGAACCGGTAGCCCTCGGCGCTGCGGTCGATGATCGCCTCGGCGCCCATCGCCCGGCAGATCTCGGCCTTCTGCGGGCTGGAGACGACACAGATCGGGGTGGCGCCGCCGGCCAGCGCGTACTGGGTGGCGTAGGAGCCGAGGCCGCCGCTGGCGCCCCAGATCAGCACGTTGTCGCCCTGCTTCATGCCCGCGCCGTTGCGCGAGACCAGCTGGCGGTAGGCGGTGGAGTTGACCAGGCCGGGGGAGGCGGCCTCCTCCCAGGTCAGGTGGGCGGGCTTGGGCATCAGCTGGTTGGTCTTCACCAGGGCCAGCTGGGCGAGGCCGCCGAAGTTGGTCTCGAAGCCCCAGATCCGCTGCTCCGGGTCCATCATCGTGTCGTTGTGGCCGTCGGAGGACTCCAGCTCGACGGACAGGCAGTGCGCGACCACCTCGTCGCCCGGCTTCCAGGCGTTGACCCCGGCGCCGGTGCGCAGCACCACGCCGGCCAGGTCGGAGCCGACGACGTGGTACGGCAGGTCGTGGCGCTTGGCGAGCGGGGAGAGCCGGCCGTAGCGCTCCAGGAAGCCGAAGGTGGAGACCGGCTCGAAGATCGAGCTCCACACGGTGTTGTAGTTCACGGCGCTCGCCATCACGGCGACCAGGGCCTCCCCCGGGCCCAGTTCGGGCAGCGGGACCTCGTCGAGGTGGAGGGACGTGCGGGGGTCCTTGTCGCGGCTGTCGAGCCCGGCGAACATCTGCTCCTCGTCCTTGTGGAGTGTGACCGCCCGGTAGGACTCCGGCAGCTTCACGTGGGCGAAGTCCGCCGCGGTGCTGTCGGGGCTGAGGATCGCGTCGAGGATTTCCTTCATGGCTGCCTCCGAAGGCGTACCTGTGTGAGGGCACAGGGCGTCTGGGGGAGCCGGGAGCGGACACCGGCTTCGCTGAACGGGGTGGTGGTGGGTGGTGGCTGGTGGGCCGAGTGGCGGGTGGGCCTGGCGGCTGGTGGGCCTGGTCCTGCGGTGGGTCGCTCCCGGGGTTGGGGGAGCGCCGGTACGACGGCGCGCCGAGGTGGGGAGCCGCGGCGCCGCGACTGGTGGGTAACAAGGTAGTGGCACCCTGTGCCACTCGTAAAGACACCGCGTGCCAGCAATTCCGGCGGTCCGCGACCCCCTCCGCAGGGCCTTCCCGGGGCATGCGAAGGGCCCGTGTCGACATCTCGACACGGGCCCTCAAAACCGCTTCGACCTGCGAAAACGTCGGCGCTCAGGCCGGTCTGGCACCCTCCAGGGCGGCCCGCACGGCCTCCACCACGACGTCCAGCGGAGCGTCCGTCCGGGCGACTGTGATGAGCACCTCACCTCCGGGGCTGGCACTCAGTGCGCTCGCCGTCGCGGCCTCCCCCTCCGTCCCACTGGCACCGGGTGCCACCACCGCACCACGGCGACGGGCCCCAGGCGCACTGGACCCCCAGAAGGTCCGCCGGATCACCTCGAAGGAGTGGTCCAGCTGCGCCTCGACGTCGCCCCGCCCGCCCGCGCGCAGCCAGCGCCGCAGCACGTGGTTGTGGGCCGCGACCACGGCCGCCGCGGACACCTCGGCCAGCATCGAGTCGTCCTCGCCGCCGCGCTGCCAGCCCGAGGGGATCTCCCCGGCGGTGTCGAAGCGGCCCAGCAGGTAGCGGGTGAACAGCCGCTCGTAGCGGGCCACCACGGCGATCTCCCGCTCGCGCAGCGCCGGCACCTGACGGATCAGCTGGTACCGGGCCACCGAGACCCCGGGCGTGGAGGCGTACATCCGCAGCACCTCCTTGATGCCCCGGCAGACCACGTCCAGCGGGTGCTCCTCGGGCTCGGCGCTGGCGAGCAGATCGGCCACCCGGACCAGGGTGTCGTCGTGGTCCGGGAAGATCGCCTCCTCCTTGGACCGGAAGTACCGGAAGAAGGTCCGCCGGGCCACCCCGGCCGCCGCCGCGATCTGGTCGACCGTGGTCTCCTCGTAGCCCTGCGAGGCGAACAGCTCCATGGCGGCGGTGGCCAGGTCCTGGCGCATCTGCTGGCGCTGCGCCGCCGCCCGGCGGCCGCCCGGGCCCCCGCCCGGGCCCCCGTCCTGGCCGGTCCCGGCCGGCCGGCCGTCGCGGCCCGGGGCGGATTGCTGCGGGGATACTGACTGAACCCGATCCATGGCCGGAACGCTACACGTCCCCGGGGCCGCGGCCGGGGGCCTTCCCCGGCGCACCGGGGACACCGGGCCGCTCACCGCGGGTCTGGGCCACTGCGCCGAGACCGCGCCCGGCCCCCAGCCGGCCCGCTCGGGGCGGAACTGCGGGTGGCCGGGCCGGCCCCCGTGGGGCGGCGGGGCGGTCACCGGCGCGCGTGGTCGCGGAAGCCGCGGCCGGTCTTGCGGCCCAGGCAGCCGGCCGCGACCAGGTGCTCCAGCAGCGGCGCGGCGGCCAGGCCCGGCTCGCGGAACTCCTGGTGCAGCACCCGCTCGATGGTCAGCGAGACGTCCAGACCGACCACGTCCAGCAGCTCGAAGGGGCCCATCGGGTACCCGCAGCCGAGCTTCATCGCGGTGTCGATGTCGTCCACCGTCGCGTAGTGCTCCTGGAGCATCCGCACCGCGTCGTTCAGGTAGGGGAAGAGCAGCGCGTTGACGATGAACCCCGCCCGGTCCCCGCACTCCACCGGGTGCTTGCGGACCTTCGCGCACAGCTCCAGCACGGTCGCGGTGACGTCCGGCGCGGTCAGCACCGTGGAGACCACCTCCACCAGCCGCATCGCCGGCGCCGGGTTGAAGAAGTGCATGCCGATGACGTCCTGCGGCCGCGTGGTCGCCGAGGCACAGGCGACCACCGGCAGCGAGGAGGTGGTGGTGGCCAGCACCGCGCCCGGCTTGACGACCGCGTCCAGGGCGGTGAACAGCTCGCGCTTGACCGCGAGGTCCTCGGCGACGGCCTCGACGACCAGGTCCACCTCGGCCAGCTCGCCGTACTGCCCGACCGGCGTGACCAGACCCAGCGCGGCGTCCCGCTGCTCCCCGGTCAGCCGGCCCTTGGCCACCGAGCGCTCCAGCGACTTCGCCAGCTGCGCCTTGGCCCGCTCCGCCTTCTCCGGGCTGCGGGCGGCCAGCAGCACCGGGAGGCCGGCCTTGGCGAACACCTCGGCGATGCCGGTGGCCATGGTGCCCGAGCCGCAGACGCCGACGCTGCGCACCTCCCGGCCGGGGGCCTTCGCGGCGGCCGGGCCGGTGACGGCGTCGACCGCCGTCGAGGAGCCGGGCGCCTCGTAGGTGTAGAAGCCGCGGCCGGTCTTGCGGCCGAGCAGTCCGGCCGCGACCAGCTGGCCGAGGATCGGCGCCGGCGCGTGCAGCCGGTCCTTGGACTGCTCGTACATCGCCTCCAGGACGGTCCGCGCGGTGTCCACGCCGATCAGGTCGAGCAGCGCCAGCGGGCCCATCGGCAGGCCGCAGCCGAGCCGCATCGCGGCGTCGATGTCCTCCCGGGTGGCGTACTTGGACTCGTACATCGCGGCGGCCTGGTTGAGGTAGGCGAAGAGCAGGCCGTTGACCACGAAACCGGCCCGGTCGCCGGCCGCCACCGGCTCCTTGCCGAGGTCCCGGGCGAAGGCCGCGGCGTCCTCGGCCACCTGCGGGGCGGTGAGCACGGTGCGCACCACCTCGACCAGCTTCATGGAGTGCACGGGGTTGAAGAAGTGCAGGCCGAGCACCCGGTCCGGGCGGGCGGTGGCGGCGGCGATCCGGGTGACCGACAGCGCGGTGGTGCCGGTGGCCAGCACCGTGCCGGGCGGGCAGATCCGGTCCAGCTCGGCGAAGACCTCCCGCTTCAGCTCCAGCTGCTCGGGGACCTCCTCGATCACCAGGTCGGCCGCGGCGGCGGCGTCCAGCGCGTGGCCGACGGCGATCCGGGCGAGCAGCCCGGTCCGCTCCTCGGCGGTGAGCCGCTCGCGGGCCACGGCGCGCGCGGTCGCCGCCTCGATCCGGGCCAGCGCCCGGGCGGCCGAGGCCTCGTCGGCCTCGATGCCGATCACCCGGCGGCCGCTCCTCGCGACCGCGACCGCGACACCGGCACCCATCGTGCCGAGGCCGACCACGGCCACCGTGGGGAAGGGACGCTCCATCTGTCCTGACTCCTTGTCATGGAAGGCCCGCGCGCGCTCCGCAGGACGTGCCCGCGGGGGAGGGGCCGCGCGCGGGGGCGGGGGGATGACGGTTGCGGCCACCGCGCAGCCGCCGGTCCGCTCCGGACATGCTGGGGGTGTGCCGTGGTACTCAGGCGCTCGATGTGGGAAGCGACTCTGAACGGCCTCTGAACACAGAGGGGAGAAGCCCCGGCCGCGGCCGCGATCCGCGGCGCCCACCGGTGGACGAACGCACCGCCACGCGCCGTCCGCTCCGCGCGAGTCCCGCACGGCGGACGGCGCCCCCGTCGGTGCGGCTCCCGAAGCCCGACGGTGGTGCGTGCCGACACTGTAGCGAAGCTACTGGCGGGTAGGAAGGGGGTCGGGTGCTGATTTTCCGCCGCTCACGGGCGGGCGATCACCCGTGCGGGGGACGGCGGTGGACGGACGTCCGTTCGGACCACCCGATAGGGGAGTTATGCGCCCCGGCGGGGCGGGGCAGCATGGGGCCATGAGCACCGGAACCGTCACCGCGGGGCATCCCGAGCCCACCTCCGGGCCCGGCCCGGCCGCCGCCTCCGAGCCCTCCGCCGGGTCCGAGGACGGTGCCGTGCCGCCGCCCCGGGTCGACCGGGCCGAGCGCGGGGAGCGCGCCCAGGAGGCGGTGGACCGGCTGCGGACCGCCGGGGTCGAGGCGGTCGCCGTCACCTGGGTGGACAACGCCGGCGTCGCCCGGGTCAAGGCGGTGCCGCTCGGCGGCCTGGTGCACGCCGCCCAGTGGGGCATCGGCACGGCCCCCTGCTTCGACGTCTTCCTCGCCGACGACACCATCGTCACCAGCCCGCTGATCGGCGGCCCCACCGGGGACCTGCGGCTGTACCCCGACGTCGACCGGATCGTCCCGCTCGCCGCCCAGCCCGGCTGGGCCTGGGCGCCGGGGGACCGCTACACCCAGGGCGGCGCCCCGCACCCGGGCTGCCAGCGGCTCTTCGCCCGCCGGACGGTCGCGGCCGCCGCCGCGCGCGGGCTGACGCTGAAGGCCGGCATCGAGATCGAGTGGGTGGCCGCGCTGGCCGGCCCGCCCCGGGAGGAGCCCCGCTACCCGACGGCCGGCCCGGCCTACGGCATGCAGCGGCTCACCGAGCTCTCCGACTACCTGCGCGACGTGCTCCGCGCCCTCGGCGAGCAGGGCCTGACCGTGCTCCAGATCCACCCCGAGTACGCGGCGGGCCAGTTCGAGGTCTCGGTCGCCCCCGAGGGCCCGGTCGAGGCCGCCGACACCTCGGTGCTGATCCGCCAGACCGTCCGCGCCGTCTCCGCCCGGCACGGCCTGCGGGTCTCCTTCGCCCCGGCGGTCGAGGCCGGCGGGGTCGGCAACGGCGGCCACCTCCACCTGAGCCTGTGGCGGGACGGCCGCAACCTCGCCCACGGCGGCCCCGGCCCGCACGGCCTCACCGCCGAAGCCGAGGGCTTCCTCGCCGGGGTGCTCGGCGCGCTGCCCGAGCTGCTGGTGCTCGGCTGCTCCAGCCCGGCCGGCTACCTGCGGCTGGTCCCCTCGCACTGGGCCGGCGCCTACCGGTGCTGGGGCCTGGAGAACCGGGAGGCCGCGCTGCGCCTGGTGACCGGCTCCACCGGTGAGCGCGCCTCGGCCGCCAACGCCGAGATCAAGTGCTTCGACGCCACCGCCAACCCCTACCTGGCGATCGGCGGGGTGCTCGCCGCCGGCCTCGCCGGGCTGGACCAACGGCTGGCGCTGCCACCGGAGGTCACCGGAGACCCGTCGCAGGCCGCGCCCGGCGCCGTGCCCCGGCTGCCCACCGGACCGGGCGAGGCGCTCGCCGCCTACCGCGGCTCCGCCCTGCTGCGCGAGGCGCTCGGCGAGCCGCTGTACGGGGCCGTGCTCGCCGTCCGGGAGGCCGAGAGCGAGCAGTACGCCGACGCGACCCCCGAGGAGCTGGCCGCCGCCACCCGCTGGCGGTACTGACCGGTGCCCGGGCCGGACGTGCCCGCCCTGGACGTTCCCGCTCTGGTCGACCACCACTGCCACAGCGTGCTGACGGCCGAACTCGCGGACGACGCGCTGGCGGGGCTGCTCACCGAGTCCGACCGCCCGCCCGCGCCCGGCACCTCGCCGTTCGACAGCGCGCTCGGCCTCGCCGTGCGCCGCTGGTGCCCGCCCGCGCTCGGGCTGCCCGCGCACACGCCGGCCGAGGAGTACCTCGCCCGGCGGCGCGAGCTCGGCGCCCCGGAGGCGACCCGCCGGCTGCTGGCCGCGGCCGGCCTGGACACCTGCCTGGTGGACACCGGACTGGCCACCGCCGCCGGCCACCCGCTGCTGCCGCTCGGCGAGTTGGCCGAGGCGTCCGGTGCCCGGGTGTGCGAGGTGGTCCGGCTGGAGTCGGTCGCCGAGGCCGTCGCCGCCCCGCCCGGCGCCTGGGCCGGGGCCGTCCGCGCGGCACTGGCCGGGGCCGCGGCCGGCGCCGTCGCGGTGAAGTCCGTGGTGGCCTACCGCAGCGGCCTGGCGGTGCCCGCCGAGCGGCCCTCCCCGGCCGCGGTCGCGGCGGCCGCCGCCGGGTGGCAGCGCGCCGGGGGCGGCCGGCTCACCGACCCGGTGCTGCTGCACGAACTGCTCCGGGCCGCCCTGGAGGTCTGCGCCGCGTTCCGCCTGCCGCTCCAGCTGCACACCGGCTTCGGCGACCCCGACGTCACCCTGCACCGCGCCGACCCGTCGCTGCTCGCCGACTTCGTGCGCGCCGCCGAGCCGAGCGGCGTCCCGCTGGTGCTGCTGCACGGCTACCCGTACCACCGGCAGGCCGCCTGGCTGGCCCAGGCCTTCCCGCTGGTGTACACCGACCTCGGCCTGACCACCTCCTACGTCGGCCCCCGGGCGGCCGCGGTGCTCGGGGAGATGCTGGAGCTGGCGCCGTTCGGCAAGCTGCTGTTCTCCACCGACGCCTACGGCCTGCCCGAGCTGTACCTGGTCGGCGCGGCCCAGTTCCGGCACGGCCTCGCCACCCTGCTGGACGGCTGGCGCGCCGACGGCGCGTGCACCGCGGCCGACGCCGAGCGGCTGGCCCGCCGGGTGGCGGCGGACAACGCCCGCGGACTGTACGCGCTCTGACCGTCCGCCGCCGCCGCTTGGCGGTGATCCGCCACTGGCCGCTTCCGGCCGCCCCGGACGGCTGTTCCACCGTCGGCCCGGCTGACTAGGGTGTGGCTCCCGGCGCGTGTGCCCCCTGAGGCCGCCCGGTCACCCGGCCCTGCCCAGCAGAAGCGGAGTCATACCGTCCGTCGGTGACCAACTTGTGGCGATTAGATGACTACCTCTTGCGGATTGCAACACTTGTTCACTAACGTCCCGATCATTCCAAGTGCACCTGCCAACCGCAGCTGCTGCATGACGACTCGGGAGGGCCAACCCCTATGAGTGTTCCTCGGATCAGCCGGACCCGGTACGCGG
The DNA here is from genome assembly GCF_042268405.1 of Kitasatospora sp. NPDC056184. Classification (NCBI taxonomy): domain Bacteria; kingdom Bacillati; phylum Actinomycetota; class Actinomycetes; order Kitasatosporales; family Streptomycetaceae; genus Kitasatospora; species Kitasatospora sp. NPDC056184. The sequence goes on from NZ_JBHJUI010000011.1 coordinate 260,236, forward strand.
CGGTGGGCATCGTCCTCGCCACCGCCGGCGCCCTCGCGCTGCCGTCCGGCACCGCCGTCGCCGCCTCCGGGGCGCAGTCGACGACCGGTCCGCTGCTCAGCTACGTCGTCAACACCAAGGCCAACCACGGCCAGGTGCAGAAGGTCGAGAAGGCGATCACCTCCCTCGGCGGCACCGTCGTGTACTCCTACGAGCAGATCGGCGTGGTGATCGCCCGCTCGACCGACACCCAGTTCGCCGCCAAGCTGCGGCTGGCCAAGGGCGTCGAGTCGGTCGGTGCCAGCCGCACCAAGGGCATCACCGCCTCCGAGGACCGCACCGCCGAGGTCGCCGCCGCTCCGGCCGGCGCCTCCGCCGCGGGCGAGGAGCCCTACTGGGCCAACCAGTGGGACATGCGCCAGATCGGCGTGGACAAGGCCCACAAGCTGTCCCTGGGCAGCAACAAGGTCACCGTCGGCGTGCTGGACTCCGGCATCGACGGCACCCACGAGGACCTCGCCGCCAACGTCGACGCCTCGCAGTCGGTCTCCTGCATCGACGGCGGCAAGCCGAACACCGCCTGGGAGGCCTGGCAGCCGGGCGTCGACGGCGCCCACGGCACCCACGTGGCCGGCACCATCGCCGCCGCCAAGAACGGCAAGGGCATCGAGGGCATCGCCCCGAACGTCAAGCTCGCCGCGGTGAAGGTCGTCGACGACGGCGGCTTCATCTACCCGGAGTACGCCATCTGCGGCTTCGTCTGGGCCGGTGAGCACAAGTTCAAGGTCACGAACAACAGCTACTTCGTCGACCCGTGGATGTTCAACTGCCAGAACGACGCCGACCAGGCGGCGATCACCACCGCCGTCCGCCGCGCCGTCGAGTTCTCGCAGCGCAAGGGCGTCCTCAACGTCGCCGCCGCGGGCAACGAGAACATCGACCTCGCCCACAAGACCAAGGACGTCGCCAGCCCGGACGACACCACCCCGGTCGAGCGCCCGATCACCCAGGACTGCCTGAACCTGCCGACCGAGCTGGACGGCGTCGTCGCGGTCTCCGCGGTGGGCGTCAACGGCGAGAAGTCGTACTACTCCAGCTACGGCAAGGGCAAGGTCACCGTGGCCGCCCCCGGTGGCGACCGCCGCTACCAGATCCCGGACACCCCGGACAAGAACGGCCGCACGCTGTCGACCATCCCGGGCGGCGGGTACGGCTACATGCAGGGCACCTCGATGGCCTCGCCGCACGCCGCCGGCGTGCTCGCGCTGCTCGCCAGCACCCACCCGTGGGCCAACGCGGACGAGCTCACCGAGCTGCTGACCAACCAGGCCGAGTCGCACGCCTGCCCGACCGCCCCGTACAACCCGGGCGGCGCCGGCGAGTGGACCGCCACCTGCGAGGGCGGCGCGGACGACAACGGCTTCTACGGCGCCGGCATCATCAACGCCGAGAAGGCGGCCCAGTGGTGGCGCTGAGCCACGGCTGACCGGCTTTCACCCTGAGCGGTGAACGGGGGCGGGACTTCGGTCCCGCCCCCGTTCGGCGTGTCCGGGCTCCGGTCCCGGTCCCGGGCTCACTCGACGTGCTGCTCCCAGACCGTCTCCACCGACGGCTTGCCGTGCAGGTCCGGCACCTCCCGCAGCCAGGCCGGCCGCCCCGCCCTGGTCCGCGCCGCCCGCCGCTGCTCCGCCTCGCGCAGCTGCTCGGGGGTGGAGAACCCCTCCGGCAGCCACTCGGCGGAGAGCACCGCCCGCGCCGCCAACTGGTTCACATAGGCCCGGCGCAGCTCGGCGACCGAGTCGAACCCCGGCTCGTCGGCCAGCCAGGCGTCCGGCACCAGCGCCAGCACCTCCTCCAGCAGCCCGACGGTGACCAGCGGCCCGAGCTCCTCGTCGGCCAGCCGGACGTCCGGCCGGTACCCGCCGAGGGCGTGGGCGCTGAGGTCGTAGCGCTTGCCGACGGACGCCTCGGCGGCGGACCAGCGGTGGTGGAAGACCAGTGCGGCGCCGTTGTCGATCAGCCAGAGCTTCCGGTGCCAGACCATGAGGTTGGGGTTGTGCACCGTCCGGTCGACGTTCCCGGTGAGCGCGTCCAGCCAGACCACCCGGCCGGCCTCGGCCGGGTCGACCTCGATCATGCCGGGCCGGAAGTCGCGGGCGCCGGGCAGCAGGTCCATGCCGAGGTTGAGCCCGCGGCTGGCCCGCAGGATGTCCTGGATCTCGGGGTCCGGCTCGCCGTCGGCGACCGCCGGGTCGAACTCGACCAGCCGCAGCTCGGGCACCGGCAGGCCGAGCCGCCGCGCCAGTTCGCCGACGATCACCTCCGCCACCAGCGCCTTGCGCCCCTGGGCGGCCCCGGTGAACTTCACCACGTAGGTGCCCAGGTCGTCGGTCTCCACCACGCCGGGGACGGAACCGCCGGCCCGCAGCGGGTCGACGTAGCGCACTGCTGTCACCTGTTCGAGCACATCCGCCACCCTAACCTCCGCGCCGTCGGGGAGGGCGCCGCCCGCCGTCCGCGGTCCGCTGTGATTGGCTTGCCGGTACCACCCGGACGACCACCCGGCGCCGGACGACCGTACGAGGAGAGCACGACCATGGGACAGGTGCAGGCCACCACCGAGCGGGTCTACGAGGCGGCCCCCGAGCGGGTGTACGAGGCCCTGGCCGACTACCAGGTGACACGCCCCAAGCTGCTGCCCGCGCAGTACAGCGAGTACGAGGTCCGGGTCGGCGGCACCGGCGCCGGCACCCAGGTGCACTGGAAGCTGCAGGCCACCGAGAAGCGGATCCGGGACTGCCTGTTCACCGTCTCGGCCCCGCGCCCGGACCAGCTGGTGGAGAAGGACGCCAACTCCAGCATGGTGATCACCTGGACCGTCGCGGCGGCCGGCGAGGGCCGGTCGAAGGTCACCGTCACGGCCACCTGGCAGGGCGCGACCGGCATCGGCGGCTTCTTCGAGCGCACCTTCGCGCCCAAGGGCCTGAACCGGATCCACGACCAGGTGCTCGCGAACCTGGCGGACGAGGTCCGCTGAGCCGCAGCGCGGCGCGGTGGGTTCCGGTCCTCCGGACCTCCCCCTCAACTCGTCCAGGAATTCGACGAGTTCGTCCACCCGTGCGAGCGGCGTGCCGTACGGGTGGACGCCCCGCCACCTGCGGGTGACGAGGGCCGCCGGGCACGGTGCGGCCACCCTAGGCTCGCCGCCGTGCATATGACGATCCTTCACATTTCCCAGCCCGTCGACGGCGGCGTGGCCCGCGTCGTGGTCGACCTGGTCCGCGGCCAGCGCGAGGCCGGCCATCGGGTGCTGGTCGCCTGTCCGCCCGGCGGCCGGCTCGCCCGGGAGGCCGCCGCGGCCGGCGCGCTGGTCCAGGAGTGGCCGGCCCGGCGCTCGCCCGGCCCCGCCACCGCCGCCGAGGCCTGGCGGCTGCGCCGGATCGTCCGGGCCGCCGGGCCCGACGTGCTCCACCTGCACAGCGCCAAGGCCGGACTCGCGGGCCGGCTGGCCGTGCGCGGCGCGGTGCCGACCGTCTTCCAGCCGCACGCCTGGTCCTTCGCCGCCGTGGACGGCGCGGTCGCCGCGGCCACCCTGCGCTGGGAGCGGTACGCGACCCGCTGGGCGCACCGGCTGCTCTGCGTCTCCGTCCAGGAGCGGACCGACGGCGTCGCGGCCGGCCTGCACGCGGACTGGGCGGTGGTGCCCAACGGCGTGGACGTGCGCCACTACGCGCCCGCCGACCGCCGGGCCGCCCGGATCGCGCTCGGCCTGGAGCCGGCCGCCCCGCTCGCGGTCTGCGTGGGCCGGCTCTGTCGCCAGAAGGGCCAGGACGTGCTGCTCACCGCCTGGCCCGAGGTGCGGCGCCGGGTGCCGGGGGCCCGGCTGGCGCTGGTCGGCGGCGGCCCGGAGGGGGCTCGGCTGGCCGCCATGGTCCGGGAGGGCGCCGAGCCGTCCCGGGTCCGGCTGGTCGGGGACGTCGCGGACCCGCGCCCCTGGCTGGCGGCGGCCGACCTGGTGGTGCTGCCCTCGCGCTGGGAGGGCATGGCGCTGGCCCCGCTGGAGGCGATGGCCTCCGGCCGGCCGGTGCTGCTGAGCGACGTGCCCGGGGCCCGCGAGTGCCTGCCGCCGTCCGAGCGGGCCGGTGCCCTGGTGCCCGCCGAGGACGTGTCCGCGCTCATCACCCGAATGGCGGAAGCGCTGTCCGATCCGATCGAGTGCGAGCGGCGCGGCACCCGGCTGCGCGAGCACGCCGCGGCCCGCCATGACGTTCGATCGGTGGTCGAACAGGTCGACGCGCTCTACCGCGACCTGCTGGGCGCCGGACCGGCGCCCGGGCGGCGCCGCTCCCGTGTCCCGCAGCGGATCTGATCGTTTCACATGCCGTGAATGCCCCGCCGCAACGGCGCTGCCGTATTCGCACCCTCCACCGGTTGTGGGTGAGAGGCCAAATCGGACATACCTATTAATGGGCGGCTGGAATGAATCGGCAAGTCAATTTCCAGCATTCTAGCCGGTTTTCGGTAACGTCTGATTTTGCCTGCTTCGTTTCGATTTCACGCCGGGAAATCGCGAGAAAGCCGAAAGCCGCCAGTGGTAGCAGGTGCTGTCAGGACCGCGCTCACCGGGCCGGGACGGCCGCCCCGGGCCAACCGGTGCCGGGCCGCCGTCACCCCGGGCACACAGCAGGGGAGTTCGTCCGCCGATGACCATTGACCACGACAGCGTGCCACACCCCGGTCGGCCCCTGTCGGGCCCGCGCCGCCCCGCCACCGGGCTGCTCGACCGCCCACCGCGGTCCGCCCAGGCCCGCAGCGCCCCGCCGGCCAGTCGGCACCGTCGCCCGGTCCGCTCCCGGCTCGCGCTGCCCGTCGCCCTGGTCGCCGTCGACGCGCTCGCCCTGTGCACCGCCACCGGCACCGCCAACCGCGTCCTCGACCCGGCCGTCCGGGTCGCACCGCTGCTCGGCGTCGCCGCCCTGCTGCCCCTGCTGATCCTGCTCAACCTGGCCGGAGGCCTCTACCGGATCCGGCTCACCCTCTCCGTGCTCGACGAACTGCCCGCCCTCACCGCGCGGGCCCTGGTCGCCGCCGCCTTCGCCATCAGCCTGGCCGGCTGCCTGGAGGACCGCTGGCCCGACTCCGGCCCCGCCACCCCGGCCCGGCTCACCCTCCTGCTCGGCACCCAGCTGGTGCTCGCCGTCCTCGGCCGCGCCGTCCTCTACCACCTGGTGCGCCGGATCCGCCGCAGCCGCCCCAGCCCCGTCCTGGTGCTCGGCGCCGGCCGGCTCGGCCGCCGGGTCGCCGCCGCCCTCACCGAGCGCCGCGAGTACGGGATGCGCCCGGTCGGCTTCCTCGACGCCGATCCGCCGCTGCTCGCCGGGGACACCGACCTGCCCGTGCTCGGCGGCCGCGAGGTGCTGGAACGCGAGATCCGCCGCCACCGCGTCCACCACGTGGTGGCCACCGCCGGCGCCGCCGACGAGGCCGAGACCGCCGCCGCCCTGCGCGACGCGGCCCGGCTCGGCTGCCAGGTCTGGCTGGTCCCCGCGCTGCGCGAGTACGGCTCGGTCACCGCCGGACGGCTGGCCGGCGCCGACCACCTCTGGGGCTTCCCCTGCCTGCGGGTCGGCCGCGCCGCGACGCGCCGCCCCGGCTGGGCCGCCAAGCGCACCCTGGACGTCACCGCCGCCGCGATCGGCCTGCTGCTGCTCGCGCCCGTCCTGGCCCTGTGCGCGCTCGCCGTCCGCTTCGACACCGGCCCCGGCGTCCTCTTCCGCCAGCAGCGCACCGGGCTCGACGGCCGGGTCTTCACCGTCCTCAAGTTCCGCACCCTGCGGCCGAGCAACGAGCACGAGTCCGCCACCCGCTGGAACATCGCCCAGGACCACCGGATGGGCGCCGTCGGCCGGCTGATGCGCCGCAGCTCCCTCGACGAGCTCCCGCAGCTGTGGAACGTGCTGCGCGGCGACATGAGCCTGGTCGGCCCGCGGCCCGAGCGCCCCTACTTCGTCATGCGGTTCAGCCAGGCCTACCCCGAGTACGCGGACCGCCACCGCGTCCCGGTCGGCCTCACCGGCCTCGCCCAGGTCAACGGCCTGCGCGGGGACACCTCGATCGAGGACCGGGCCCGCTTCGACAACCGCTACATCGAGAGCTGGAGCCTCTGGCAGGACGTCAAGATCCTGTGCCGCACCGCGGCCCTCATGCTCCACCCGGACGGGAGCTGATCAACGCCGTGGCCCTGACCCTCGCCGCACCCCCGCGCCCCGCCGAGCTGTTACGGCGCGCGGGGGGCGTCGTCCACGAACGCCCCAGCCTGCCGGCCGCCGCCACCGTGCTGCTGGTCTGCGTCCCCACCGGGGAGAAGGACGTCGCCGCCGCCGTCCACGTCACCGCCGCCGACCTCGCCTCGCTCGCCCTGGTCGCGCTCACCGCCGTGAACCTGCTGCGCGGCCGCACCCCGGCGATCGGCCGCACCGACGCCGTCCGGTTCGGCGCGATCGTGCTCGCCGCCGCCGTCGCCACCGTCGGCTCCATCGACCCGGCGACCAGCCTGACCGGCTTCGTCCGCCTCACCCAGGTCTTCGTGCTCGTCCCGGCCGCGGTGCTCTGCGCCCTGCGCGACCGCACCGACCAGCGGCTCGTCCTCGGCTCCTTCGTGATCGCCGCGCTGATCCAGGGCGTGGTCGGCGCCCACCAGTTCCTCACCGGCACCGGCGCCTCCTACACCGGCCGCCCGATCCGCGCCGTCGGCACCTTCGGCGCCCTCGACATCATGGCGATGTCCACCGTCGTCAGCTACGGCCTGCTCGCCGCACTCGCCCTGGCCCTCGCCGAACGGGGGGCCGGGAGCAGTGCCCGGCTGCGGCGGAGCCTGTTCGCGGCGGCCGCCTTCCTCGCCTTCCCGCTCGCCGTCTCCTTCAGCCGCGGCAGCTGGATCGCCACCACCGCGGCCGCCACCGTCCTGCTGCTGCGCGCCGACGCCCGGCTCGCCGTCCGCTCCGCCGTCCTCGGCACGGCCGCCGCCGTCGTCCTGGTCGGCGGCCTCGGCCTCGGCGGCTCCGGCGTCACCGCCCGGCTCAGCTCGATCGGCTCCGTCTCCGAGGCCCCCGACCAGTCGGTCTCCGACCGCTACGACCTGTGGGCCACCGCCGGGCGGATCTGGCAGGACCACCCCGTCTCCGGCGCCGGCCCCAAGGCCTTCCAGCAACTGCGCGACAGCCACGCCCCGCTGCGGCTCTCCTCCGGCAGCGACGCCGCCGACGCCACCATCGGCTTCCAGCGCGAACCGCTGCTCTCCCCGCACAACATGTACCTCCTGGTGCTCAGCGAGCAGGGCCTCGTCGGCATCGCCGCCTACGGGGCGCTCTTCCTCGGACTGCTGATCGGCTGCCTGCGCGCCGCCCGCGGCCCCGGCCTCGCCGCCCTCGCCCTGCTCACCTGGGTCCTGGTGGACTTCCTCTACGCCGACATCGGCGGCGCCACCACCGTGCTGACCTCGGTCGTCCTCGGCCTCGCCGCCCACGCCGGACGCCCCCGCGAGGCCGGCGCATGACCACGGACCGGCCTCCCACCCTCGGTTCCCCCGCGCTGCCGGCCCCCCGGCAGGCGCCCGCCGCCACCGGACCCGCCGGCTCCGGCCCGCGCCGCGGCTTCCTCGCCAGGGCCTTCGGCGTCACCGCCGTCCTCAGCGCCGCCGGCTCCGCCCTCGGCCTGCTCCGCGACCTCCTGCTCGCCCGCTACTTCGGCGCCAACCAGGGCACCGACGCCTTCCTGGTCGCCTGGACCGTCCCCGAGACCGCCGCACCGCTGCTCATCGAGGACGCCATGTCCTTCCTCATGGTGCCCGCCTTCGCGCTCGCCCTGGTGCTCCGCGAGGAGCGCCCCGACGGCCCCGACCCGGTCCGCCAGCTGGTCCGCGCCACCCTGCCCTGGCTGCTGCTCGCCCTCTCCACCCTCTCGCTGGGCGCCGCGCTCGGCGCCCCCCGGCTCGTCGGCCTGCTCGCCCCCGGCCTGGCCGACCCCGGGCTCGCCGTCACCTGCACCCGGATCACCGCGATCACCGTGCTGCCGTTCGGGGTGGCCGGCTACCTCGCCGCCGCGCTGCGCGCCCACCACCGGTTCACCGCCCCGGCCGGCATCTACGTCGCCTACAACCTCGGCATCCTCGGCGTGCTGCTCACCTGCCACGCCCTGTGGGGGGTGCGCGCCGCCGCGATCGGCGTGGCCTTCGGCAGCCTGCTGATGGCCGGCCTGCTGGTCGGCCCCTTCCTGCGCCGGCTGCGGTCCGGCAGCGGCCGCCGCGGCGGGGCCCGCCGCTCCTCCAACGCCCTGGTGCTGATCCCGCTCGCCCTGCTGCCGGTCGGCGTGTTCACCCTGACCCGCCAGGCCCAGGTGTTCATCGAGCGGTTCCTCGGGTCGGCGCTGCCGCCCGGCACCATCTCGCACCTCAACTACGCGGCCAAGGTCTCCCAACTCGCCATGACGGCCGGGATCCTGATCTGCACCGTCACCTTCCCGCTGGTCGCCCGGGCGCTCGCCGCCGGGGACGTCACCGCAGCCCGCGACCGGGTGGAGAAGGACCTCGGGCAGGCGGCCGCCGTCGTCCTGCTCGGCACCGCCTTCCTGATGGCCTGCGCCCCCTCGGTGGTCGCGCTGCTCTTCGAACGCGGCGCCTTCGGCCCCCGGGACACCGCCGCCACCGCCGCCGTCATCCGGGTCTACAGCTTCGGACTGCTCGCCCAGGCACTGATCGGCGTGATGATCCGCCCCTACTTCTCGCTGCGCCCGGTGGTCCGCCGGGCCGGCGACCCCAGCCCCGAGGACGGCGGCCGCCGGCTGCTCGACTGGTACCCGGCCGCCGCCATGGCGTTCGGCCTGGTCGTCACCGTCACCGTCGGCCTGCTCGCCACCCCCCGGTTCGGCGCTCTCGGCCTGGCCGCGGGCAACGCGGCCGGCATCACCGCCACCGCGGCCCTGCTGCTGCACGGCCTGGTCCTGCGCGGCATCCCGCTGCGGCTGCGGCGCGTCCTCGGCGGCCACGCCCGGCTGCTGGCCACCGCCGCCGGCGCCGCCGCGCTCGGCACGCCCGTCGCCGGCCTCGCCGCCGACCCCCTGCTCTCCACCGCGCTCGGCGGTCTCACCGTCGCGCTGGCCTTCGCCGTCCTGGGCACCGGCCTCGGCGCTCGCGAGGTGCGCGGCCCGGTCCGCGCCGCCCTCCGGGTCCTGGGACCGGTCCCCGGCCCGTCTCCTGTCGCCGATGAAGGGAAGCCTCCCCATGGATGCTGAACGGGGATCAGTCCGGTCGGTTCCGTCGGGCGCACGCCGCCCCGCCGCCCCGGACACCGGCGGCCGGCGCGCCGACCTGCCGCGCACCGACGCGCCACGGACCGGTGCACCGCCCTCCGGCGTCCGCAGACCCGCGGCGCAGCTGCCCAGGAGCCGACGTCCGCTCCCCGAGGCGCCGGTCGCCGAGACCACCTCGCCGTGGATCCTGATGTACCACTCGGTGGCCGTCGAGAAGGAGGACCCGTACCAGCTGACGGTCAGCCCCGAGCGGTTCGCCGAGCAGATCGCCTGGCTGCACCGGCGCGGGCGGCGCGGGGTCTCGGTGCGGGAGCTGATGCGGGCCCGCGCGGCCGGGCGGGCCGACAAGCTGGTCGGCCTCACCTTCGACGACGGCTACGCCGACTTCGCCCGGTACGCCGTGCCGATCCTCCAGGCCTACGGCTTCACCGCCACCGCGTACGTGGTCGCCGACCTGCTCGGCCGCGCCAACGACTGGGACACCGAGGGCCCCCGGAAGACCCTGCTCACCGTCCAGGAGGTCACCGACCTCGCCGCCGCGGGCTGGGAGATCGGCTCGCACGGCCTCGGCCACCAGGCGCTGACCGGCCTGCCCGCCGAGGTGCTCGCCGCGCAGACCCGGGAGAGCCGGCGGGTCCTGGAGGAGGTGGTCGGCGGCCCGGTCACCGGCTTCTGCTACCCGTACGGCGCGGTCGACCTGGCCGCCACCCAGGCCGTCCGGGACGCCGGCTACGACTACGCCGTCGCGATCGCGCACTCCCCGCTGACCGGCCGCTACGCGCTGCCGCGCTGCTACGTCGGCGACCGCGACGGCGCCTGGCGCCTGCGCGCCAAGCGCGGCCGCCACCGCCTGCGGGACACCGTCGCCGAACTCCGCCGCCAGCGCCTCGCCGCGCGCAGGAACCGCGCCCGAAGGGTTCCGTCGTGAGGATCCTGCACATCGTCACCGGGCTGGCCTCCGGCGGGGCGGAGCGCCAGCTCCAGCTGCTGCTCCGGCATCTGCCGGCCCACCAGCACTGCGAGGTGCTGGCGCTGACCAACCCCGGCGCGGTGGCCGCCGGGCTGCGCGCCGAGGGCGTCACCGTCCACCACCTCGGCATGCGCGGCAACCGGGACGTCGCCGCGCTGCCCCGGCTGGCCCGCCGGGTCCGGGCCGGGCGCTACGACCTGGTGCACACCCACCTCTACCGGGCCGGGCTGTACGGCCGGACCGCCGCCCGGCTGGCCGGGGTGCGGGCGGTGGTCGCCACCGAGCACTCGCTGCACCCCGGGGTGATCGAGGGCCGCCCGGTCACCCGCGGCGTCAAGGGCCTCTACCTGGCGGCCGAACGCCTGGGCACCACCACGGTCGCGGTGTCCCGGCAGGTCGCCCGGACCCTGCACGCCTGGGGCGTGCCGCCGGCCCGGGTCGAGCTGATCCCGAACGGCATCGACGCCGCCCGCTACCGCCGCCCGCCCGCCGAGCGGGCCGCCACCCGTGCCCGGGTGCGCGCCGGACTCGGCCTGCCGCCCGGGAGCCGGGTGGTCGGCGGGATCGGCCGGCTGGTCCCGGGCAAGCGCTTCCACGTCCTGCTGGAGGCGCTGGCCGGGCTGGACGCCTCGGCCCGCCTGGTGCTGGTCGGCGAGGGCCCCGAGCGGTCCGCCCTGGAGCGGCTGGCCGCCGGCCTAGGCGTCCGCGACCGCCTGGTGCTCACCGGTGAGCGCGACGACGTGCCCGACCTGCTCACCGCCCTGGACGTGCTCGCCGCGCCGTCCACCGAGGAGACCTTCGGCCTCGGCGTGCTGGAGGGGCTCGCGGCCGGCCTGCCGGTGCGCCACAGCTCCTGCCCGGCGCTGGACGAACTGCCGCCCGGCGCCGCCCCGCGGGCCCGCCGGATCCCCTCCGAGGCCGCCGCCTACACGGCCGCGCTGCGCGAGCTGCTCGACCCGCGCGACCTCGACGACCCCACCACCGACCCGCTGCCCCGGCCCGCCGCCGTCGGCCACTACGACATCGTCCGGGTGGCCGCCGACCTCGGCGCGCTCTACGACCGGCTGGCCCGGGCTTGAGCCGGCAGCACCGCCGCCGGGCCCCCGGCCGGGCGGCCCGCACAGCCAAGGAGTCCTCCATGACCGAACCGCGCAGTACTGTCCGCCGGCTGGTCGGCCGCTGGTGGCCGGTGGTCCTCGCGGTGCCGCTGGGTGCCGTCGCCGGAGCCGGGTACGCCGTCGTCGCCCACCCCTCGTACGCCGCCAACTCCTATGTGATCGTGGTGCCCGAGACCCAGGGCGAGACGGCCACCGCGGTCAACTTCGCCCAGGCGTACGGGCGGCTGGCCGGACAGCCGCAGGTGCTCGCGGCGGCCGCCGCCGAGACCGGGCAGGGCCTGGCCGAGCTGACGGCCCTGGTGCACGGCACCACCTCGCCGGACGCGCCGATGATCGAGATCACCGGTACCGGCCCCCGGCCGCGGGAGGCCGTCCGGGCGGCCGACGCGGTGTCCCGCTCGCTGGTCGCCTTCGCCAACACCAGCACCAAGGAGACCGGGGTGCGGCTGGTTCCGCTGGCCGCCGCCGCGGAGCCGGAGAAGCCGACCACGCCCTCCGGCCGGCTGGACGTCGCGGTCGGCGGCGCGGCCGGGGTGCTGATCGGCGCGCTGGTGATGATGACCCGCCGCCGGAACACCGGGCCCGAAGGGGCCGCCGGGCCCGCCGGGGCCGTCGACGGGGAGCCGCCCGCCGCGACCGCCCCGCGTCCGCGCGCCGCCGAGCCGGCCGCCGCCGGGGCCGAGGCCCTCGCGTCGGAGCCCCTCGCACCGGAGTCCCTCGCACCGGAGCCCGCCGGGTTCGAGCCCGTCGGGGCCGGGGCGGCCGCCGGGAGCGGACGATGAGCACCGAGGCCGTCGCCCCCGCGGCCGGCCTCCCCGCCCAGGCCCGCGCCCCCCGCTGGACCACCGAGCTGCGCCGGGAGGACGACGCCCTCGACACCCTGGCCGAGGAGTGGGACGACCTGGTCGCCCGCTGCCGGACGGCCACCTTCTTCCAGGCCGCCGCCTGGCAGCGCTCCTGGTGGCGCCAGTACGGCACCCCCGGCGCCCTGCTGGTGCTGCTGGTGCGCCGGGAGGGCCGGCTGGTCGGCGCGGGCGCCTTCCGGCGGCGCGGCGGCCCGCTCGGCGGCCTGACCGGCCTCGGCGCCGGGCTGATCGACTTCACCGACGTCCTGCTCGACGACGACTGCGCCGACCGCGCCGCCGCCGAGTTCGCCGCCGCCCTCCCGCTCACCCGCCCCTGGCACAGCCTGGAGCTGCGCGAGGTCCGCCCGGAGGCCGCCGTCCAGCGGGTCTTCGAGCAGTGGCGCGGCCGGCGCCGCCGGTTCACCGACTCGCTCTGCCAGTACCTGCCGGCCGCCCCGATGGAGCAACTGCTCCAGCGGGTGCCCGGCAGGACCGCCCAGCGCAGCCGGGTCAAGCTGCGCAAGATCGCCCAATCGGGCGTGGAGGTGCGGACGACCGGCCCGGAGGAGGTGCCGCAGGCGCTGGACGGGCTGCTGCGGCTGCACTTCCTGCAGTGGCAGGACCGCGGCGTCACCCCCGAGCACCGCAGCGAGCGGTTCGCCCGGCACCTCGCCGAGTCCACCGCCGGGCTGGTCGCCACCGGCCGCGCGGCCGTCCACCAGTTCTGGCTGGACGGCGAGCTGGTGGCGGTCGACCTGGTGCTGCTCTGCCCCTCCTTCAGCGGCCTCTACCTGTACGGCGCGCACCCGGCGCTGCGGGAGCGGCTGGACATCGCGGGCCTGCTGTTCGGCGCCGCGCTGGACGAGACGCTGGGTGCCGGGATCCCGGTGATAAGCCTGCTGCGCGGCCAGGAGCCGTACAAGCAGCGCTGGCGCCCGGACCAGCTGCCCAACCAGCGGCTGCTGTTCGGCCCGCGCGGGCCGGCCCCGGCGGCCGCCGCCCGGAGCGGCGCGGTGCGCGCCCGGGGGGCGGCGGTGCGCCTGCTCGACACCCGCGCGCCGAGGCTCAAGGAGGCGCTGGCCGCCCGCCGGCGCAGCTGACCGCCCGCCCGCCTAGCGCGGCCCGGCGGGCGGCGCCGGTGCGGTCGGCGGGACGGGGGCGGTCGGGGCCGTGGGCGGGGCCGGCGGTGCGGGGACCGCCGGCCCCGCCGGGAGACCGGGGACCGGCGGCGCCGTCGGAACGGCGCTCGGGGCGGCCGACGGCGCCGGAGCGGCGGGCGGCGCCGGCACGGCGGCCTCCGGGGCCCCCGGGGAGCCGGTCATCAGCTGCCGGAACCGGCTGCTGGAGCGCGGGTTGCGGTCGCACTGCCAGAAGCCGTGCGGACAGTAGTCGGTGACGGTCTGGTACGCGGTGTCGTGGGTGCGGATCCACTCCACCATCCGCTGCACGAACTCCGGGTTGTCGCCGTTGCGGAACAGCCCCCACTCCGGGTACGAGACCTGCTTGCCGCGCTTGGCCGCGAACTCGACCTGGTCCTGCAACCCGTACGGCTCGCGCACGTAGTCGTCGAAGGTGCCGCCGGCCGGCTGGTCGTAGTTGTCCATGCCGATGATGTCGACCACGTCGTCGCCCGGGTAGCACTTGGTCCACGGGATCGCGTCGAGGCCCCGGTTGGGCGCGAAGTCGAAGCGGAACCGCTGCCCGGGCACCGAGCGCATCACCGTGACGATCCGCCGCCAGTAGGTCTTCCAGGCGGCCGGGTCGGGCTTGCAGCGGTGGGTGTAGGTGACGCCGTTCATCTCCCAGCCGAGGGTGAGCACGGTGTCCGCGCCGCCGAGCGCGACCAGCCGGCGGGCCAGCTTGAGGAAGTGCCGGTCGAAGTCGCCGCGGGCGCCCTGGCCGAGCAGCCGGGCCACCTCGCCGTCCGGCACGTTCGCCTCGCTCGGCACCAGCATCGGCACGCCGAGCACGAGCATCCGGGACGGGTCGGCCAGCCGCCACTGCGACCACATGGCGAGCACCATCGGCTCGCCCTCGATGTCCGCCCAGCCGTTGCCCGCCAGATAGGTGTGGCCGACCTGGAGGTTGGCGTCGCCCAGCCACTGGGCGTACCGGCCGATCTGCGGGATGTAGTTGTCCCAGGAGCCGACGAAGGCCCCGAACGGCGGCTCGTGCGCCTGGCGCTGGACCGGCGGGCGGGGGGCGGTGCCGCGCGGCGCGATCGCGTCGGAGGACAGCGAGTGCCGCTCGGTCTGGCTCAGCGGTGTCCCGGCGGGCACGCTGGCGGTGGTGAGCAGCAGCAGGGTGGCGGCGGCCAGCGCCAGACGGCCGAATCGCATGGTGTCTCCTCGGACGGCGCCCCCGGACGGTGCCACGGGCAGGGCGGAGCAGGGCTGGGCGGAGCGGGGAGGGCCACGCAGCGTGGCAGCACCCTTGCCGACAGTAGGGGCGACCGGGCGAGGAAAGCCGAATGTCACCCTAAAGTGGGCGATATTCGAACGTCGTCCGCGTGTGCCGTGTATCACCTCGGTAACGGTCCTCGCGGCCCGGGGCGCCCTACCGCCGAGCCCCGTCCCGGGGCCCGCGGGGCCGTTCCGGGGCCCGACGGCGCAGGTCGCCGGGCGGGCCCGCGCGGGGCTCCGGGAACCGGCCGGCGGGGTTCGGCCGTTCAGCCGTACGGGAAAGTCCGGCTGACTCGCGCAGGCGCCGAAAGGTACGCTCCGCCCGTGTCCTGGAAGTCGCGTGCCCTCAGCCCCCGATCGATCCTCCCTGCCCTGGCGGTCCTGCTGGTCCTTGTGGCGGGCGCCGCCGCGCACGCCAACAAGCCGGTCCCGTTCGGCGACCGGGTGGCCGCGAAGGGCACCGCGGACGCGAGCGCGGACCCCACGGCCTCGCTGGACGCGGCCGCCCTCGACCTGCGGGTGGGGCCGGGCCTGGAGGCGTACCACCGGGCCACCGGCGAGCACGCCTGGTCCTACCACCGGGAGGGCGCCACGGCGCTCTACCTGGCGATGGCGGGGGAGAACGCCGTGGTCGTCTGGGACGACGGCCTGGTCACCTCGGTGCGGCCCGGCGACCAGCAGGTGCGCTGGCACCGCGCGGTGCCCGGCCTGGCCGACTGGCTGCGCGGGGCGGGCGAGCCGGGCGCCGACAAGCGCACCGAGGAGCAGCGCAAGCAGCTGGCCACCGAGCGGGCCGCGGCCTCGCTGCGCACCGTCGGGCAGTCCACGCCCTGGGTGGCGGTGGTCACGCCGGAGCTGACGATGGGGTTCCGCGACGCCGACGGTGATCTGCGCTACAACTCCAAGCCGCCGGGCAGCTGCGTCTACGACCCGGTGCGCACGGTGGCCACCGACCACGCGGTGCTGGTGCCGCGCAGCTGCGCCAACAGCAGCGGGCAGCCGGTCTCCGGCGGGATCTCCGGCTACCGGCTGGACAGCAGCGGGTGGCAGCTGAACGCCGGGCCCGGTGTCGCGATGAAGGCGCTGGACGGGCGCCGGGTGCTGATCTCGGACGGGCCGATCGTCGCCCCGCGGGTCTTCGACACCTGGGCGGCGGCGCCCGAGGCGGCCTGCGGCAGCCCGGCCGAGCCGTTCGCCGCCGTCCGCCCGGCCGGCGGCTGCGGCGAGGGCGGGGCGCAGCAGCCGTAGTGCTCCGGGCGGGTGATTCTCCGGGGCCGCCCGCGCGGCCCGGTAGACTTGCCGCCATGGCTGTTCTCTCCGGGCATTGACAGGCGAGCGGTGCCGCCCCGTGCGGTCCGCCGGTCCCCGTCGACGACGCCCTTTCCCGCCTCGGCCCGAACCCCGTCCGGTCGCCCGCCCACGTCCCAGGAGTAGTCCCCAGCCATGATTTCCGCCAACGGTCTCGAACTGCGTGCCGGTGCCCGGATCCTGATCGAGTCCGCGAGCTTCAAGGTCGCCCCCGGCGACCGGATCGGCCTGGTCGGGCGCAACGGCGCCGGCAAGACCACGCTCACCAAGGTGCTGGCCGGCGAGGGCATCCCGGCCGCGGGCACGGTGACCCGCTCCGGTGAGGTCGGCTACCTGCCGCAGGACCCGCGCACCGGCGACCTCGACGTCCTCGCCAAGGACCGCATCCTCTCCGCCCGCGGGCTGGACAGCGTGCTGCGCAAGATGCGCGAGAACGAGGAGCGGATGGCGAACGGCAAGGGCGCCACCCGTGAGAACGCGATGAAGAAGTACGCGCGCCTGGAGACCGAGTTCCTCACCAAGGGCGGGTACGCCGCCGAGGCCGAGGCCGCCACCATCGCCGCCGCGCTGGGCCTGCCGGACCGCATCCTCAACCAGGAGCTGCACACCCTGTCCGGTGGTCAGCGCCGCCGCGTCGAGCTGGCCCGGATCCTGTTCTCCGACTCCGACGTGCTGCTGCTCGACGAGCCGACCAACCACCTCGACGCCGACTCGATCGTCTGGCTGCGGGACTTCCTGAAGACCTACAAGGGCGGCTTCATCGTCATCTCGCACGACGTCGACCTGGTCGAGACGGTCGTCAACAAGGTCTTCTACCTGGACGCCAACCGCTCCGCCATCGATGTCTACAACATGGGCTGGAAGCAGTACCAGCAGCAGCGCGAGGACGACGAGAAGCGCCGCAAGCGCGAGCGGGCCAACGCCGAGAAGAAGGCCGCCACGCTGAACGCGCAGGCCGACAAGATGCGCGCCAAGGCGACCAAGACGGTGGCCGCGCAGAACATGGCCCGCCGGGCCGAGAAGCTGCTGTCCGGGCTGGAGACGGTCCGCGCCAACGACAGGGTCGCCAAGCTGCGGTTCCCGGACCCGGCCCCGTGCGGCAAGACCCCGATGACGGCCAGCGGGCTCTCCAAGTCCTACGGCTCGCTGGAGATCTTCACCGACGTCGGCCTGGCCATCGACCGGGGCTCGCGGGTCGTCATCCTCGGGCTCAACGGCGCCGGCAAGACCACCCTGCTGCGGATGCTGGCCGGGGTCGAGCAGCCGGACACCGGTGAGGTGATCCCGGGCCACGGTCTGAAGATCGGCTACTACGCCCAGGAGCACGAGACCCTGGACGCGGAGCGCACGGTCCTGGAGAACATGCGCTCGGCCGCGCCGGACATGGACCTGGTCGCGGTCCGCAAGATCCTCGGCTCCTTCCTGTTCTCCGGGGACGACGTGGACAAGCCGGCCGGGGTGCTCTCCGGCGGCGAGAAGACCCGGCTCGCGCTGGCCACCCTGGTGGTCTCCAGCGCCAACGTGCTGCTGCTGGACGAGCCGACCAACAACCTGGACCCGGCCAGCCGCGAGGAGATCCTCGGCGCGCTGCGCGAGTTCTCCGGCGCGGTCGTGCTGGTCACCCACGACGAGGGCGCGGTCGACGCGCTCCAGCCGGAGCGGATCATCCTGCTGCCGGACGGCGTGGAGGACCTCTGGAGCCCGGCCTACGCCGACCTGGTCACGCTGGCCTGATCGTGCATTCCCGGGGCCCGGTCGTCCGTACGGACGACCGGGCCTTCGTGTTCCCGCCCGGTCGGGCGTCGACATTTCTCCCCTTTTTGGGCCAGAAAAACTAGTCCTTTCGGCGTGTCCGGGAATGAAGGGGTCCTGCATTCCGTTTGAGGAGCTTCCGTCGGACCGCCACTCGATCGTGATCGGGACCACGCTGCTGATCAGCCCTTTCGCATCGAACGGCGGCACGCCCCCGGGGGCGTGCACTCAGCGTGAGCGCCCTTGTGCGCTCGGATCACCACCGCAGGACCGCCCGTTGCGGACATGGACCTTGTCGAATGGGTGGCCAGGACGCGGTGGATGGGTGATCATGGGAATCTGACCGAGCAACGCTACGAGGAGGCACGGGTGGCCGAGACTCTGAAAAAGGGCAGCCGGGTGACCGGTGCCGCGCGTGAGAAGCTCGCGGCCGATCTCAAGAGGAAGTACGACTCCGGGGCGAGCATTCGCGCCCTCGCGGAGGAGACCGGTCGCTCCTACGGCTTCGTGCACCGCATGCTGAGCGAGTCCGGGGTGATTCTCCGGGGCCGCGGCGGTGCCACGCGGGGCAAGAACAAAGCTCCTGCTGGAGCTGGTTCCTGACGCTTCGTCAATCCATCGGACGAATGACTCGGCGGCAGGGCGCCGACCGGGGAGACGACCGTTGATCGTCCGCCCCCGGCCCGAGCGAACCGGCCGCCGATCGTCATGTCACGGCCGCGCGCCGGCCGGGCCGCCCGTCGTCGGGAGCCGCCCGTCGACCGCCCCCTGCCGTCGCGCCGCCAGTTTTGTTACTCTCCGGTAGCCAAGCACCCTCGCCACCGGAGGTCCCCGCATGACCGCGCCCGCCACCGATCCGCAGAGCCCGCACCGGGAGCGGGACGGCGTCCGCCTGGAGATCGACGGTGAACTCGCCGTCGTCACCCTCTGTCAGCCCAAGCGGCGCAACGCCCAGTCGCCCGCCCTGTGGCGCGCCCTCACCGCCGTCGGCCGCGAGCTGCCCGGAACCGTCCGGGTGGTGCTGCTCCGCGCCGAGGGCGTCTCCTTCTCCGCCGGCCTCGACCGCGCGATGTTCACCCCCGAGGGCATCCCCGGCGAGCCCAGCTTCCTCCAGCTGGCCGCCGCCGGCGACAAGGAGCTCGACGAGACCATCGCCGGCTACCAGGAGGCCTTCACCTGGTGGCGCCGCCCCGACCTGGTCACCGTCGCGGCCGTCCAGGGCCACGCCGTCGGCGCCGGCTTCCAGCTCGCCCTCGGCTGCGACCTGCGGGTGGTCGCCGAGGACGTCCAGTTCTCCATGAAGGAGACCTCGCTGGGCCTCGTCCCCGACCTCGCCGGCACCAAGCCGCTGACCGAACTGGTCGGCTACGCCCGGGCACTGGAGATCTGCGCCACCGGCCGCTGGGTCGGTGCGGCGGAGGCCACCGCGATCGGCCTGGCGAACCTCGCCGTCCCGGCCGCCGAACTGGACGCCGCCGCCCGCGACCTCGCCGCCGCCCTGCTCGCCGCCCCGCGCAACGCGGTCGTCGAGACCAAGGCCCTGCTCCAGGGCGCGGCCGGCCGCGGCTACGACGAGCAGCGCTCGGCCGAACGGGCGGCGCAGGCCCGCCGGCTGCGCGACCTCGCCGGCATCGGCGACTGACCGACCGCAACCGCGCCGGAAGGCCCGGCCCCGTGGGACGCACCCACCGGGCCGGGCCTTCCGGCGTTCGGGCCTTCCGGTTGCTCCGGGGGCGGGATTCGTGGCGAAATGCCAGAGTTGGAGCGATTTGCGATATAGCTGGAGCCGCACGACGGGAGATGAGCCATGCCTGACACTCCGACGCCCGCCACCCTGCACAAGAACGCCCCGCACGGTACCCCCGCGCCCGCCGCCGCCTCGCCGGCGAGCTCGGAGGCCGCCCACGCCGCGGTCGGCGAGCGCGGCCGCACCGCGCTGGCCGTCGGCGTGGTCGAGAAGATCGCCGGGATGGCCGCGCGCGAGGTCAGCGGCATCCACGCCCTCGGCTCCGGCCTCGCCCGCACCTTCGGCGCGATGCGGGACCGGGTCCCCGGCGGGCGCAGCAGTGTCGGGCGCGGCATCAAGGCCGAGGTGGGGGAGAAGCAGACCGCCATCGACATCGCGCTGGTCGTCGAGTACGGCGTCGTCATCCCCGAACTCGCCCGCCAGGTGCGGGAGAACATCATCGACGCGGTCGAGCGGATGACCGGGCTGGAAGTCGTCGAGGTCAACATCGCCGTCAACGACGTCCACCTGCCCGACGAGCCCGACGTCGAGGAGGAGGAAGAGGAAGCACCCTCCTCCGGGCAGCGGCCCAAGCTGAAGTAGCCCCTGACGCAGTCGGCGGCGGAAGACGAGGTGGAACGGATGAACCTGGCCATCGTCGGCCTGGTGGTGGGAATGGCGCTCGGCTTCGCCGGATACTTCGGCGGCTTCGCGGCGTTCCTGCTGGTGGCCGTCCTCGGGGCGGCCGGATTCGTGGTCGGCCGCCTGCTGGAGGGCGACATCGACCCCGGCGAGCTCGGGGACCTGTTGCGCAACCGCGACCGGCGCCGCTGATGGCGGCCCTCGTCCCGGTACCCGCCCACCGGGAGCCCGGCGCGCGCGGCCGGCTGCGGATAGCCGACCGCGTCTACGCCAGGATCGCCGCCCGCGCCGCCCGCGAGGCGCTCGCCGACGCCTGGCACGACCGCACCGCGCGCGGCGGCCCGCCGAAGGTCTCGGTCACCGGCCCCGCGACCCCGAGCGCCCCCGTCACCGTCCGCGTCTCCGTCGACCTCCCCTTCCCGGCCGACCTCGCGGCCCTCGCCCGCACCGTCCGCGACCGCGTCACCCGCGACACCCGCGCCCTGACCGGCACCCGGGTGGCCGAGGTCGTCGTGGTGATCGAACACCTGGTCCCGGAGACCCCCCGGTGACCGCCCCACCGCAAGTCGCCGGCGCAGCGCCCGGGCGGCCGGCCGCGGAGGGCGCGCGGTGAGGGGGCGGGCGAAGACGGCGGGTGTGGAGGAGCCGGGGGCGGAGGCCGCTTCGGTGAAGGTGCGGCGGCCGAGGGTGCCGCGTACCGGGGCGGCGGCCGTGGTGGCGACGGTGCTGCTGGTGGTGGCCGGGGCGCTGCTGTACGACGTGATCGCGGTGCGGACGGGGCACTCGGCGCGGCAGTGGCGGGCGGACCTGGCGGACGAGCTGGCCACCCGGCACCTGGACGACCCGGCCGTGCTGATCGGCGCCGGCGCGGGCGTGCTGATCGGCGGCTGGCTGCTCTGGCTGGCCCTCGCGCCCGGCCTCGGCCGCTGGCTGCCGCTGCGCCCGCACGGGAGCACCGCCGCGGCCATCGACCGCTCCGGGGTGGCCGCCCTGCTGGCCGACCGGGCGGCCGGGCTGCCGGGCGTCGAGCACCTGCGGGTGCGGGTCAACCGGCGCCGGGTGCGGATCGCCCTCGCCGGCCCGGCCGACCCGGCCTCGGTGCAGCGCCGGCTGCGCGAGGAACTGGCGGCGGTCACCCTGGCCCGGCCGCTGCGCCTGGACGTGCGGACGGCGGGCCGTCGACGCCGATCGAAGCCGGTCGAGGACACCGAGCAGGACACCGAGCAGGACACCGAGCAGGACGTCGGGCCGGACGCCAGGCGGGACGCCGGGAGCACGGCGGGCGGAGGCACCGAGTGAGCCGGGGCACGGTCAACCGGCTGCTGCTGGGGGTGGTCGGGCTGGTGCTGCTGGCGGCCGGGGTGCTGGTGCTGGCCGGCGGGCTCGACCTCTACAGCCGTCTCGGCGTCGACCCGCCGTCCCGGTGGCCGCTCACCTCGCCCGACCAGCCGGTGCTGAGCGCGCGCTCGCGCTCCCGCTGGGCGGGCGAGTCCTGGTGGTGGCCCGCGGTGATCGCCGGGCTGGTCGTGGTGGTCGCGGGCACCGCCTGGTGGCTGGTGGCCCAGCTGCGCCGCAGCGGTCCGACCACCGTCGTGCTGCCGACGCCGGGTGCGCCGGGGCTGCGGCTGCGGTTGCGCACCAGGGCGCTGGAGGAGGCGGTGGAGACCGGCGCGGTCGCGCTGCCGGAGGTCGAACGGGTGGGTGTCCGGCTGGTCCGCGGGTCGCGGCACCCGCGGTTGCGGGCGGCCGTCCGGATGACCCCGGGCGGCGACCCGGCCGCGCTCGCCGAGCACTTCGAGACCGGCCCGCGCGCCGGGGCGCGGACCAGCCTGGGCCTGCCGGACCTGCCCGCCGACCTGCGGATCCGGGTGGTCGCGGCCCGGCCGGAGGTCACCGGGCGGCGCCGCCGCCGCGGCAAGCGGCCGCGCGTGGTCTGAGCCTGACGCCCCGACGCCGCCCGGTGGCGCTCAGAGCCCGCGCAGCGCGCCGCCGTCGACCGGGATCATGACCCCGGTGAGGTAGGAGGCGGCGGGGGAGAGCAGGAAGGCCGCGACCTTGCCGAACTCCTCGGGGGTGCCGTAGCGGCCGAGCGGGATGTCGGCGCTGTGCCGGGCCCGGGCGGCCTCGGCGTCGCCGCCGAGGGCGTCGAGTTCGCGCACCCGGTCGGTGTCGATCCGGGCCGGCAGCAGACCGACCACCCGGATGCCGCGCGGGCCGAGTTCGTCGGCGAGCGACTTGGCGGCCATCGCCAGGCCCGGGCGCAGGCCGTTGGAGATGCCGAGGCCCGCGATGGGCTGGCGGACCGAGCCGGAGAGCACGAAGCCGATCACCCCGCCCTCGCCGAGCGTCGCGGCGGCGGCGCGGGCGATCCGCAGGGCGCCGAGGAAGACCGAGTCGAAGGCGTCCCGCCAGGCCTCCTCGGGGGCGGTGGCGACCGGGCCGGCCTGCGGGCCGCCGACGCTGATCAGCACGCCGTCCAGCCGGCCGAAGCGCTCGACGGCCGCCGCGACCAGCCGTTCGGCGGTCGCCGGGTCGGCGTTGTCGGCCGCCAGTCCGTGCACCGCCCGCGGCCCGCCGCCGAGGGCGGCGAGCTCGGCGACGGCCGCGTCGACGCTCTCCTGACGGCGGCCGCTGACCAGCACCCGGGCGCCGTCGGCGGCGAGTTCGCGGGCGGTGGCCAGGCCCAGGCCCCGGGTCGCGCCGGTGACCAGGTACACCTTGTTCTGCAGTCCAAGATCCATGGGGCCATCCTGCCGGGTCGGCCCGGACGGCGGGTAACGGGGCACGGTGGCGGGGATCGGGCGCTCCGTGGCCGAATCATCACGATGACTGGCCGAAAGTTGACGGTTCCATGAAAGTTAGGGAAACCTACCCTTGCTTTCGCGCCATCCTCCCCTCGACCCCGGAGCCGTCATGTCCGAGTACCACCCGACCGTCCCGGCCCCGGGGGGAGCCGCGGACGCGCCGGACGACGCGCGGCACGGACCGCGCGCCGTCGGAGCCGCGGCCGCCGTCTGCCTGCTCTGGGCGGCCAGTGCCTGGACCGCCGGGCACCTGCACACCGGCCCGGCCCTGCACACCGTGGCGCTCTTCGGCCACCTGGCCGCGCTGGTGGTGGGGTTCGGCGCGGTGCTGGCGATCGACTACTACGGGCTGCTCTGGGCGCTGGGCCGCCGTCCTCTGCGCGAGGTGGTGGACTTCACGGCCCCGCTGCACCTGCCGGTCTGGGGCGGGCTGCTCGGGCTGACGCTCTCCGGCGTGCTGCTGGAGCCGCACCTGGACGCCGGGCTGACGCAGCTCAAACTGGTCCTGGTCCTGGTGATCGCCCTGAACGGCGTGTACGCCGGCACCCTGCACCGGCGGCTCACGGCGTACGGGGAGCACCGCCCGCCGGCCGGGCTGCTGGTCCGGGGCGCGGCGTCGGCGCTGGTCTCGCAGACCGCATGGTGGGGCGCGGTGCTGATCGGCTTCTACAACACCCAGCACTGACGGCACCCGGTACGGGCGGCGCCCGGCACGGACGGCCCGCCCGGAGGGGCCGGTGCCGACGCTGGCCTTGACGCCAGCGTCAAGGTCTACCGTCGTTCCCGGCGGCGTTCGAACAGCGGCCGGAAGGGCAGGGTCCGGACATGCGGATCGGTGAACTGGCGAAGCGGGCGGGGACGACCACCCGGGCACTGCGGTACTACGAGCAGCTCGGGCTGCTCCCCGCCCGGCGAGCCGGCAACGGCTACCGCGCGTACGGCGAGGAGGACCTGCGGCTGCTGCGGCAGATCCGCACCCTGCAGGACTTCGGCTTCGGCCTGGAGGACACCAGGCCGTTCGTCGAGTGCCTCCAGGCGGGGCACCCGCACGGCGACTCCTGCCCGGCCTCGCTGGAGGTCTACCGGAAGAAGCTGTCCGAGCTGGACGAGTGCATCGCCCGGCTCCAGGAGGTCCGGACCCGGGTGTCCGAGCAGTACTCCCGGGCCGAGCGGGAGCGCGACGCGCTCGCCGCGGGAGCCGCCGCGGAGCCGCCGCAGTGCGAATGGGCCGCATCGGCGGCCCCCGACCGGGACGACTGGGAGACGAGGTAGGCCATGGTGCAGATCACAGGGGTGGCGACGGTGACGGACGAGACCTTCGCCGCCGAGGTGCTGGCGGCCGAGGGGCCGGTGCTGGTGGACTTCACGGCGGACTGGTGCCCGCCGTGCCGCCAGATGGTGCCGGTGCTGGCGGAGATCGCCCGGGAGCAGGCGGACCGGCTGACCGTGGTCAGCCTGGACGTCGACCACAACCCGGAGACCCAGGCGGCGTACGGGGTGCTGTCGATGCCGACGCTGATGGTGTTCCGCGGCGGCGAGCCGGTGAAGTCGGTGGTCGGTGCCCGGGCCAAGGCCCGGCTGCTGCGCGAGCTGGACGACGTGCTCTGACGGTCCCCGCGGTGCGGGCGCCCGGCCGGGGGCGGGCTCAGGCGGGGACGGCGACCGCCGGGCCCTCGGTCTCGGCGGCCTCCTTGCGGCGGTCCTTGGCCTCCCGGCGCGCCATCACCGCGAACCCGACCGGGATCATCGCGGTGAACAGCCACCACTGGATCGCGTACGCCATGTGCGGGCCGATGTCGGAGTGGTTGGGCTCGGGCAGCAGCTCGGGCTGGTCGGCCGGGGCGGCCGGCTCGGTGGCGGTGAGCTCCAGGTAGCCGCCGAGCAGGGCGGCGCCGCTCTCCTTGGCCTGCTGGGTGCTGCTGATCAGGGTGAACTGCCGGTCCGGCAGGCCGGCCCGGTCCTTGACGCTGCCGGAGGCGGCCTCGTCGGCGCGCAGCCGGCCGGTCAGGGCGACCTGGCCGGCCGGTGCGGCCGGGACGGTCGGGTACTCGGCGGCGGAGGAGGCGGAGGGCACCCAGCCGCGGTTGACCAGGACGGTGCCCTTGCCGTCGGCGAGCACCAGCGGGGTGACCACGAAGTAGCCGATCTTGTCGCCACTGGAGTCGGTCCGCTTGCGGACCACGAACTCGTGCGCCGGGTCGTACTGTCCGGTGGCCGTCACGGGACGCCAGGTGAGGTCCTTGGGCACGGCGAACCCGGGGGCGGCCGACAGGGTGTCGAACGGCACCGGCTCGGCGGTGAGCGCCTGGGCGATCAGCTCGTTGCGGTCCACCCGCGCCTCGTGGCGGTGCAGCTGCCAGAACCCCAGCCGGATGGTCGCGGGGATCAGCAGCAGGGCGATCAGCAGGGTGATCAGCCAGCGCCGGGAGAGCAGAAAACGGTACACATGGGCACGGTACGCCCTGTTCACAACGGGCTCACGCACCGGGGTGCGGGGCGACCTCGCGCAGCAGCTGGAGGAAGGCGTCCTCGCCGACCACCGGGGTGCCGACCTCGCGGGCCCTGCGGGCCTTGCCGCTCCAGCTGTCCGGTTCGTTGGTCACCAGCAGGCTGGTGAGCCGGCTCACCGAGGTGGCGATGTGCAGGCCGGCCTCGACGGCGCGGTCCTCCAGCAGCTCGCGGTCGGTGGCGGTGTCGCCGGTGAACGCCACCCGCATGCCCTGGACCAGCGGCTTGCCGTCCTCCCAGCGCCCGGGGTTCGGGTACGGGCACGGCGGGCGCTTCTTGGCCTGCCGGTACGAGGCGCCGGTCCAGGAGGCGCGGGAGGGGGAGGCGGGCGCGTCGTCGCCGAGGTCGGTGACCGCCAGGCAGGACTGCAGCGGCAGCGGGACGCCCCCCGAGCGGGCCAGCGCCAGGCTGGGGCGGAACGCCTCGGCCAGCACCCGGGCGTCGTCCAGCGCGTTGTGCGCCTGGCGCTGGTGGACGCCGAAGTACGCGGCCAGCGAGGACAGCTTGCCGTTGGGCAGCGGCAGCCGCAGGTCGCGGGCCAGCACCATGGTGCACAGCCGCTGCTCGACCGGGGCGTGCAGACCGGCCCGGGAGAACTCGCGGGAGATCATGTTCCAGTCGAAGAGCGCGTTGTGGGCGACCATCACCCGGCCGCGCAGCCGCTCGGCGAACTCGTCGGCGATCTGCGGGAAGGTGGGCGCGCCGGCCAGCACGTCGTCGGTGAGGCCGTGGATCCAGACCGGGCCGGGATCGCGCTCCGGGTTGACCAGGGTGTACCAGTGGTCGACGACGTCGCCGTCCTCGTCCAGCCGGTAGACGCCCGCCGAGATCACCCGGTCCGTGCGGCCGAGGCCGGTGGTCTCGACGTCCACCACCGCGAAGCCGCCGTCGGCGGGGGCGGCGGAGCGCTGGGCCGGGACGGGAGCGGTCCGCGGCGCCGCGCCGGGGGTCTCGGGCTGGATGGCGTACATGGTCCAACAGGATAAGGCCCGCCGGTGACGGCGGAGGGCCCTTCGCCGTGGGCCGGGGTCGTCCGGAAGGTTGGCCGGGACCGGCCGGAATAGAGTGGACGGTGCAGTCGTCGTACACCTGGTCGATTGTTTTCCGGTCGCCCGCGGCACCCCGGCGGGCACCTCTGCGAAGGACGAACCCTCATGCGCGCCACGGTCATCCACGGTCCCAAGGACATCCGGGTCGAGGAGGTTCCGGACCCGGCCGTGCAGCAACCCACCGATGTGGTGGTGCGGGTGGTGAACGCCTGCATCTGCGGCAGCGACCTGTGGGCGTACCGCGGCGTCTCCTCGCGGGTGGCCGGGCAGCGGATCGGGCACGAGTTCCTCGGCGTGGTGGAGGAGGCCGGCGCCGAGGTGCGCGGCTTCCGGCCGGGCGACCTCGTGGTGGCGCCGTTCGTCTGGTCGGACGGGACGTGTGATTTCTGTCGCGAGGACCTGCAGACCTCCTGCCCGCACGGCGGCTTCTGGGGCCAGGTCGGCTCGGACGGCGGGCAGGGCGAGGCGGTGCGCGTCCCGTACGCGGACGGCACCCTGGTGAAGCTGCCCAAGGAGGCGCTGGGCGACGAGAAGCTGCTGCCGGGGCTGCTGGCGCTGTCCGACGTGATGGCGACCGGGCACCACGCGGCGGTCTCGGCGCGGGTGCGGCCGGGCGCCACGGTGGCGGTGGTCGGCGACGGCGCGGTGGGCCTGTGCGGGGTGCTGGCCGCGCACCGGCTGGGCGCCGGGCGGATCATCGCGCTCGGCCGGCACGCCGCCCGCACCGACCTGGCCCGCCGGTTCGGCGCGACCGACGTGGTCGCCGAGCGCGGCGAGGCGGCGGTCGAGGCGGTCCGGGAGCTGACCGGCGGGCAGGGCGCGCACGCCGTGCTGGAGGCGGTCGGCACCGAGGAGTCGATGCGCACCGCCGTGTCGATCGCCCGGGACGGCGGCGCCGTCGGCTACGTGGGCGTGCCGCACGGCGGCAGCGCGGGCGTCGACATCGGTCAGATGTTCGGCCGGAACGTCTCGCTCAACGGAGGCGTCGCGCCGGCCCGGGCCTACATCCCCGAGCTGCTGCCGGACGTCCTGTCCGGTGCCATCGAGCCGGGCCTGGTCTTCGACCGCACGGTGGACCTCGACGGTGTTCCGGACGGCTACCGGGCGATGGACGACCGTTCGGCCCTGAAGGTGCGGATCGCTTTCTGACGTACCGCCGTTGACGTGCCACCAGGGGTGGTCCGGTTCGCCGGGCCACCCCTTCGGTATGCCCGGATGGGTGGTTTTCGAGCAGTCGGTTACGGCGGAAGGGTGAAGATTTGGCTGATCACGGTCAAACCCTTCCGGGTGAACCGGGACCCTCCTAGCATGGCGCGGCGCGCATCGGGCTTGTGACTTCGCTCACGTTCGATCGTTTCCACTGGTGCGACCGCTACGCCGAAGGAGTGAGGAGTCAGAGTGGAATCGCCGCCGATCACCACCACCCCCAGCGAAACCCAACTCATCGAGGAGAGTGCGGAGTTCCGCACCCTTCGCCGCTCGTTCCGGAACTTCGCGTTCCCGGTCACCATCGGTTTCGTGCTCTGGTACCTGCTCTACGTGCTGCTCTCCGGCTACGCCCCCGCCCTGATGGCCACCAAGGTCGTCGGGCACGTCAACGTCGCCCTCGTGCTCGGGCTGCTCCAGTTCGTCACCACCTTCGCCATCGCCGGCTGGTACGCGCGTTACGCCGACCGGAGGATCGACCCGAGCGCGGCCGCGATCCGCGAGGCGCGCGGAGCGGTCGTCCACGCCCCCCGGGAGGCCGCCGAATGAACCTGCTCGCCAGCTCCGCCACCGACCACCGCGGTCTCACGATGACCCTGTTCGGGATCTTCGTGCTCGCCACCCTCGGCATCACCGTCTGGGCCGGCCGGCAGACCAAGGACGCCGCCGACTTCTACGCCGGCGGCCGCGCCTTCTCCGGCTTCCAGAACGGCCTCGCGATCTCCGGCGACTACATGTCCGCCGCCTCCTTCCTCGGCATCGCCGGCGCCATCGCGCTGTTCGGCTACGACGGCTTCCTCTACTCCATCGGCTTCCTGGTCGCCTGGCTGGTCGCACTGCTGCTGGTGGCCGAACCGCTGCGCAACTCCGGCCGCTACACCATGGCCGACGTGCTGGCCTTCCGGATGCGCCAGCGCCCGGTGCGCACCGCCGCCGGCATCTCCACCATCGTGGTGTCGATCTTCTACCTGCTGGCCCAGATGGTCGGCGCCGGCAGCCTGGTCGCCCTGCTCCTCGGGGTCAGCGGCGACGCCGCCAAGCGGTGGACGATCGTCGCGGTCGGCGCGCTGATGGTCCTCTACGTCGCCATAGGGGGGATGAAGGGCACCACCTGGGTGCAGATCGTCAAGGCGGTGCTGCTGATCGCCGGCACCGCGCTGATGACCGTGCTGGTGCTGGCCAAGTACCACTTCAACCTGTCCAGCCTGCTCGGCGCCGCCGCCGACGCCAGCGGCAAGGCCAACGCCTTCCTCGAACCGGGCCTGAAGTACGGCGCCACCGGCACCAGCAAACTCGACTTCCTCAGCCTCGGCCTCGCCCTGGTGCTCGGCACCGCCGGCCTGCCGCACATCCTGGTCCGCTTCTACACCGTGCCCACCGCCAAGGCGGCCCGGAAGTCGGTGCTCTGGGCGATCGGGATCATCGGCGGCTTCTACCTGATGACCCTCGCGCTCGGCTTCGGCGCCGCCGCGCTGGTCGGCCCCAAGGCGATCAAGGCCGCCAACCAGTCGGGCAACACCGCGGCCCCGCAGCTCGCCGAGGAACTCGGCGGCGGCTCCGGCACCACCGGAGGGGCGGTGCTGCTGGCGGTGATCTCCGCGGTCGCCTTCGCCACCATCCTCGCCGTCGTCGCCGGGCTCACCCTGGCCTCCTCGGCCTCCTTCGCCCACGACCTCTACGCCAACGTCATCCGGCGCGGCAAGGTCTCCGAGCGCGAGGAGGTGCACGTCGCCAAGTGGGCCGCCGCCGGGATCGGCGCGGTGGCGATCGTGCTCAGCCTGTTCGCCGACAAACTCAACACCGCCGCGCTGGTCGCGCTGGCCTTCGCGGTGGCCGCCTCGGCGAACCTGCCCACCCTGCTGTACTCGCTGTTCTGGAAGCGCTTCACCACCGCCGGCGCGGTCAGCTCCGTCTACGCCGGACTGGTCACCTCGGTGGTGCTGGTGCTGTTCTCCCCGGTCGTCTCCGGCGCGAAGAACTCGCTCTTCCCGCACTCCGACTTCCACTGGTTCCCGCTGGAGAACCCCGGCCTGGTCTCCATCCCGGTCGGCTTCCTGGCCGGCTGGGTCGGCACCATGCTCTCCCGTCGCGAGGCCGACCCGGCGAAGTACGCTGAACTGGAGGTCCGCTCACTCACCGGGCTGGGCGCCCACTGACCGGCGGACGATGACTAAGCTGGCCCGGCCCCGCCCGCGACGGTGGCCGGGCCGGCCGCCCCCGGCGGCACCTCACTCGGGAAGGGACCGCCGTGCTGCTCGACTCCTTCGGCCGCCGCGCCGTCGACCTGCGGGTCTCCCTCACCGACCGGTGCAATCTGCGCTGCACCTACTGCATGCCCGAGGAGGGCCTGCAGTGGCTGGCCAAGCCCGAACTGCTCACCGACGAGGAGATCGTCCGGCTGGTGGGCCTCGCCGTGCGCGACCTCGGCGTCCGGGAGGTCCGCTTCACCGGTGGCGAGCCGCTGCTGCGCCCCGGGCTGGTCGGCATCGTCGAGGCCTGCGCCGCCCTCGACCCGCGGCCCGAACTCTCGCTCACCACCAACGGCATCGGCCTGGCCCGCACCGCGGCGGCGCTGCGCACGGCCGGCCTGGACCGGGTGAACGTCTCGCTCGACACCCTCGACGAGGAGACCTTCCACACCCTCACCCGGCGCCGCCGCCACCACGACGTGCTGGCCGGCCTGGCCGCCGCCGAGGCCGCCGGGCTCGTCCCGGTCAAGCTCAACGCGGTGCTGATGCGGGGCGTCAACGAGCACGAGGCGCCCGGACTGCTCGCCTGGTGCCTGGAGCGCGGCTACGAACTGCGGTTCATCGAGCAGATGCCGCTGGACGCCCAGCACGGCTGGGACCGCTCCTCGATGATCACCGCCGAGGAGATCCTGGAGCGGCTCTCCACCCGGTTCACCCTCACCCCCGAGCCCTCCGCCGCCCGCGGCGCGGCCCCCGCCGAACGCTGGGTGGTGGACGGCGGCCGGGGCCGGGTCGGCGTGATCGCCTCGGTGACCCGCCCGTTCTGCCGCGCCTGCGACCGCACCCGGCTCACCGCCGACGGCCAGGTCCGCAACTGCCTCTTCGCCACCGGCGAGACCGATCTGCGCACCGCCCTGCGCTCCGGTGCGGACGACACCGAACTGGCCGCGCTGTGGCGCGCCGCGATGTGGGGCAAGAAGGCCGGCGCCGGCATCGACGACCCGGAGTTCCACCAGCCGGCCCGCCCGATGTCCGCCATCGGGGGCTGAGGCTCAGCCCCCGGGGGTCCCGCCGGCGAAGGGCAGGACCTCCTTGAGGAAGCCGCGCACG
Organism: Kitasatospora sp. NPDC056184; assembly: GCF_042268405.1. Lineage (NCBI taxonomy): Bacteria > Bacillati > Actinomycetota > Actinomycetes > Kitasatosporales > Streptomycetaceae > Kitasatospora > Kitasatospora sp. NPDC056184. The sequence continues at coordinate 291,150 of NZ_JBHJUI010000011.1, forward strand.
CCGAGGAACTGGGAGAGGTGCTCGCGGTGCTCCTCGCAGGCCAGCCAGCTCTTGCGGCGGTCCGGGGTGTGCAGCTTGGGGTTGTTCCAGAGCAGTTCCCAGACGGCGTCCGCGCGGCAGCCCTTCGCGGAGCAGATCGGGGTCTGCGGCTGGGGGGCGTCGGGGAACAGCATCGGCGGTCGTCCTCGGGCGGTCGGCGGGAATCGTCACCGCCAGTCTGTCACGCGGCCCGTCACGGGGGCTCCGCGCCGGCCGGCATGCGCACATGGCGACGCCGGGCAGCCACGGGGGGAGCCGCCCGGCGTCGGTCCGTCGCTCCGACGGGGGATGCGGAGCGCGTACGCAGTATGTCACGGCCCGGGGCGGGTATGGGGAGGTCTTGCATGATTAATCTGAGCTTCTTTTGAGCTTTCCGCCTGGGCAACGGGCGGAAAGTGGCTCAAAACGGACGGTCAGCTCCGGTCCTGTGAAGAATCGGTGGGCACACGCCCGGCCCCATCAGTACCCTGCGTCACATCCGCACCGCGGGCACCGGCGCCGCCGGGGCCCAGCATCAGCTGAGTGGTCGGCGGCACGTCGAAGGTGGACGGCAGGCCCGGGGCCCGCTCCCGGCCCGCGTTGGCGAGCAGCACCGCGAAGTACGGCAGCAGCACCCCGCCCGCCAGGGCGGCGAACGCCAGCCACCGCTGGACGTCCCACAGCACCACCGCGAGCAGCACGCAGACCGTGCGCAGCAGCATCGAGGCGACGTACCGGCGCTGCCGCCCCCGGACGTCCTCGCTGAGGCTGCTGCGGGCCCCCGTGATCCGGTAGACCTGCCCGCCGTCGGCGCTCTTGCCCATGTCCCAAACCGCCCTCGTCCGCGCACCCGCGCGCCTCGCCGCGCGGCCATCTCACGGTACGCCGGGAGGGGGCCGCGGACGAGACCGGGTCCGCGGAGATGCTCCGCTTGGCCCTATCGGCCCTGTGAGAGGTACTCCGGCGGCACCGCGTCCGTCAGCCAGACCCCGTTGGCGCTCACCCGGAACTCGTGGCCCGCCGCCGCCATCGCGGCCGCGTCCACCAGGAGCACCACCGGCCGGCCGTGCCGGGCGCCCACCCGGGCCGCCGTCTCGGTGTCCGCCGACAGGTGGACGTCCTGCCGGGCCATCGGGCGCAGGCCCTCCCGGAAGATCGCCGGCACGCTCCGGCTCGCCGTGCCGTGGAACAGCACCGCCGGGGGCTCGGTGGCGGCCAGACCGAGGTCGACCGCCACCGTGTGCCCCTGGCTGGCCCGGATCGAGAGGCCGTCCGGCGAGTAGGCGAAGCGCCGCTTGTTGTTGGTCGCCACCACGTGGTCCAGCTCGCCCCTGGTCAGCCGGCTGCCCCGGGCCGCCAGCGCGCCGAGCAGCACGTCCACCCGGACCCAGCCGGCCGGATCCAGGGTGATCCCGACGCGGCCGGGGTCGTGCCGCAGGATGCGCGACAGCATCTTGCTGGTCTTCACCGTGCGTTTCTCGTCCATCAGGCCGATCCTCCTCCGGTCGGCCGGCCCCGCTACGAGGCCTGGCTGACCGAGCTCATGTTGAATCCCGAAACCCGGACCGGCGGCATCGCCGTCCGGGTGAACCAGTCGCCCCACTCGCGCGGCAGGCAGCGTTCGGTGCGGCCGACCTCGGTGATCCGGCCGAGCAGCTCCACCGGCGACTCGTTGAAGCGGAAGTTGTTGACCGCCCCGACCACCTCGCCGTTCTCCACCAGGTAGACGCCGTCCCGGGTGAGACCGGTCAGCAGCAGGGTCGCCGGGTCCACCTCGCGGATGTACCAGAGGCAGGTGAGCAGCAGGCCGCGCTCGGTGCGGGCGATCATCTCCTCCAGACTCGGCGCGGCCGCCTGGTCGGAGGTCTCCAGGACGAGGTTGTCGATCGCCGGGCGCAGCGGCAGCCCGCCCAGCGCGGCCGCGTGGCGGCTGGTGACCAGGGCGGCCAGCTCGCCGTCCCGGATCCAGTCGGTGGCGGTCAGCGGCAGGCCGTTGTCGAACACCGAGGACTCGTCCTCGCTGGCGTGCGCCAGCACGAACGGAGCCGACTCCAGACCCGGCTCGTGCGGGTCGGAGCGCAGCGTCAGCGGCAGCCCGGCCAGCTTCTCGCCGACCCGGGTCCCCCCTCCCTTCTTCGAGAAGACCGTCCGGCCCTCGAAGGCGTCCCGGCCGCCGGCCGACCAGCTCAGGTACACCATGAGGTCGGCGACGGCCGACGGCGGCAGCAGCGTCTCGTAGCGGCCGGCCGGCAGGTCGATCCGGCGCGCGCCCCAGCCGAGCCGCCGGGTCGCCTCGGCGTGCAGGGCGGTGACGTCCACGTCGGAGAAGTCCCGGGTGGCGGCGCCGGTCCAGGCGGAGCCGGACAGGTCGGCGGTCTTGGCGTTCAGCTCGACCGTGCCGGTCGGCTGGTCGTGGCGCAGCCGCAGACCGGTGGAGGTGCCCAGGTAGCTGGTGACCAGCTCGTGCCGGGCGAATCCGTACAGCAGCTCGCCCTGCTCGGCGGCGCGGGCGAAGGCCCGGCCGAGGGCCGGCCCGAACTCCGCGAACACCTCGATCGAGGTCTCCGCGGGCGGCCGGGTGAAGTCCGGCGAGTTCGGCTGCTCGGCGACGGTGACCAGCGGCTGCGCGTCCTCGGCCGGACCGGCCGCGCGGGCGGCCTCCTCGGCGGCCCGGACCAGGTCGGCCACGTCGTCCGGTCCGACGGCCTCGCGGGAGACCACGCCGGAGGCGGTGCCCTCGGCGCCGGCCACCGTGGCGATCACGGTGAGCCGGCGGCCCCGGGTGACGCCGTTGGTGGTGAGCGCGTTGCCGGCCCACCGCAGGTTGGCGGTGGACTCCTCGTCGGCGATCACCACGCAGCCGTCGGCGCGGGAGAGGCCGAGCGCCAGCTCGACGAGTTCGTGGGGCTGCGTCGTCGCGGTCATCAGTGACCCGCCTCCTGCTGGGTGTTGAGCACGTTGACGTTGCGGAACAGCGCCGAGGGGCAGCCGTGGCTGACCGCGGCGACCTGGCCGGGCTGCGCCTTGCCGCAGTTGAAGGCGCCGCCCAGCACGTAGGTCTGCGGGCCGCCGACGGCCGCCATCGAGCCCCAGAAGTCGGTGGTGGTGGCCTGGTAGGCGAAGTCCTTGACCTGGCCCGCGAGTTCGCCGTTGCGGATGGCGTAGGCGCGCTGCCCGGTGAACTGGAAGTTGTAGCGCTGCTGATCGATCGACCACGAGCGGTCGCCGACGATGTAGAGGCCGTTCTCGACGCCCGCGAACAGGCCCTCGGTGGACGGGCCGCCCTCGGCCGGCCGGAGCGAGACGTTGGCCATCCGCTGCACCGGGACGTGCGCGGGGGAGTCGGCGAAGGCGCAGCCGTTGGAGCGGTCGAAGCCCTTGAGCGCGGCCATGGCGCGGTCGAGCTGGTAGCCGACCAGCACGCCGTCCTTGACGAGGTCCCAGGACTGCGCGGCCACCCCCTCGTCGTCGTAGCCGATGGTGGACAGGCCGTGCTCGGTGGTGCGGTCGCCGGTGACGTGCATCAGCTCGGAGCCGTACTTCAGCGAGCCGAGCTTGTCGAAGGTGGCGAAGGAGGTGCCCGCGTAGGCGGCCTCGTAGCCGAGGGCGCGGTCCAGCTCGGTGGCGTGGCCGATCGACTCGTGGATGGTCAGCCAGAGGTTGGACGGGTCGATCACCAGGTCGTAGCGGCCCGGCTCGACGCTCGGCGCCCGCATCTTCTCGGCCAGCAGGACGGGCAGCTCGGCGAGTTCGGCGTCCCAGTCCCAGCCGGTGCCCGCCAGGCTCTGCCCGTCGGGGGACGACCCCCGGGCCCCCGTCAGGTATTCCCAGCCGCGCCCGACCGGCGGCGCCAGGGTGCGCATCGAGTCGAAGGCACCGGTGCGCCCGTCCACCGAGGTGGCCTCCAGCACCGGGTGCAGCCGGATCCGCTGCTGGGTGGTGACGGTGCCGGCGGTGTCCGCGTAGAACTTGTTCTCCTGGACGGTCAGCAGGGTCGCCTGGACGTGCGAGACGCCCTCGGCGGCCAGCAGCCGGGCGCTCCACCCGGCGAGCAGCGCCGTCTTCTCGGCGTCGGGCACCTCGAAGGGGTTCACCTCGTACGCGGAGACCCAGGTGGCGTCCCGGTGCACCGGCTCGTCGGCCAGCTCGACGCGTTCCGCCGAGCCCGCCGTGCGGCTGATCCCGCCGGAGAGCCGGGCCACCGCGACGGCCTGCTCGGCCACCCGGGCCGCCGCGTCGGGGGTGAGGTCCACCCCGGACGCGAAGCCCCAGGCGCCGTCCAGCAGCACCCGGACGGCGAAGCCGAGCTGCACGCTGTCGGAGGTGCCGGCCGGGCGGGCGTCACGCAGCCGCCAGGAGGCGCTGCGGACCCGCTCCAGGCGGAAGTCGGCGTGCTCGGCCCCGAGTTCGCGGGCCCGGGCGAGGGCCGCGTCGGCGAGGGCGCGCAGCGGGAGGCCGAGGAAGAGCGGGTCGACGGCGTGGGACGGGGACGTGCTGGTCGGGGGCAGCGGAGGCAATCGGGCTCCCTGGTCGGGCGGACGGCGGTGCGGGCGCCCTCCTTCGCACACAGGGGGGCACCCGCATCGCATCATTTCCCGTCAAAGGGGATTCGGCCAGCGCATTTCCGGTGCGGCGGCCGACCGGCTAACCGACGCCCTCCCACCAGCCGTCCGGCTCCGGCGGGTTGTCGACGTCCACCCGCTCGCCGGGGCGCGGGACCGCCAGCCGCACGCCGTGCTCCTTCGCCGCCACCAGCAGCCGCTCGACCGGCTCGGCCCACGGGTGCAGGCCCAGGTTGAAGGTGCACCAGTGCACCGGGAGCAGCAGCTCGGCGTTCAGCTCCCGGTGGGCGAGGACGGCGTCCTCGGGCGTCATGTGGATGTCCGCCCAGGCCGGGTCGTAGGCGCCGACCTGGACCAGCGCGGCGTCGAACGGGCCGTGCTCGGCGCCGATCCGCGCATAGCCCTCGAAGTAGCCGGAGTCGCCGGTGTAGTAGACCTTGCGGCTCGGCCCGGCGACCACCCAGGAGCCCCACAGGGTGGTGTTGCGGGTCAGGCCACGGCCGGAGAAGTGGTGGGCGGCGGTCAGGGTGAGCGCCAGGTCGCCGAGCGTGCAGGTCTCGTCCCAGTCCAGCTCGATGATCCGGTGCTCGGGCACGCCCCAGCGGCGCAGGTGGGCGCCGATGCCGAGCGGTACCGCGAACGGCGCGGACTGGCTGCGCACCAGCCGCCGGACCGTCGCCATGTCCAGGTGGTCGTAGTGGTCGTGGGAGATGAGCACCGCGTCCACCTGCGGCAGCTCCTCCAGCTCCACCGGCACCGGGTGCAGCCGGCGCGGGCCGACCTGCGCGGCGGGGGAGCAGCGCTCGCTCCAGATCGGGTCGAGCAGCACCCGGGAGCCCTCGATCTCGACCAGCGCCGAGGCGTGCCCGTACCAGGTGACCGCCACGCCCTCGGCGGCCGGGACCGCCCCGTCGGGCGGGCGGACGACGGGTACCGCGCGGCTCGGCGTGCGGCCGTCGCGCTGGAACAGCACCCGGCGCACCGTGTCCGGGTCGATGCCGGACGGTGCGGCCGTCCGGGCCAGCTCGGAGGGCGCGTTGTGGAAGACGCCGTCGCGGTACTGGGGGGAGTTGCGCAGCCGTTCCTCGCGCTCGCCGTCCGGTCGGCGGCCGAACGCCGCCGGGAGGTCGCGCAGCGCCCAGGCGACCGCTCCCGCGCCGGCCGCCAGCGCGGCCAGGGCCGCCAGTCGTCCGCGCCGGTGGGTGGTCCCGGCCCGTGCCTCGCTCATTCCGCGTTCCGCCTCCGCTCGTCGCCGGGGCCGCTGTCCGGCTGCGGGCCGTCGTCGGCCCCGGTGCGGCGGCCCCGGCATCGTGCCGCACCAGGGGGCACAACGGGCGTGCCCCGCCGCCGGGTTCCCGGACGGGCCGCTCAGCGGACACGACAATCCGGCGCGGAGCGGTGGGCGAATCGCGGGAAATCCGGCCGGACACGGATTGTCGGGTACCCACAGTTCCGCCGGTGCGGCGCTGTGGGAGCCCGATTCGCCGCCGCGCCGGAACGACCGATAGCGTCACACCGCGTACATCGTTACGACGTACGCGGACATCACGGAGTGGTGCGCGGGCGTCACGGCGTGCGCACACCACAAGGGAGAGAGGTGGATCGTTGAGCCGCTCGGTTCTCGTCACCGGAGGCAACCGGGGCATCGGCCTCGCGATCGCCCTGGCCTTCGCCGAGGCGGGCGACAAGGTCGCCATCACCAGCCGGTCGGGTGAGGTCCCCGAGCAGCTGGCCAAGTTCGACGTGCTCGCGGTTCGCTGCGACATCACCGACAGCGCCCAGGTGGACGCCGCGCTGACCGAGGTCGAGGCCGCGCACGGCGCCGTCGAGGTGCTGGTCGCCAACGCCGGGATCACCAACGACACCCTGCTGCTGCGGATGTCGGAGGAGGCCTTCACGTCCGTCCTGGACACCAACCTCACCGGCACCTTCCGCGTGGTGAAGCGCGCCTCCAAGCTGATGATGCGCGCCCGCAAGGGCCGGATCGTGCTGATCTCCTCGGTCGTCGGCCTCTCCGGTTCCCCGGGCCAGGCCAACTACGCCGCGTCCAAGGCGGGCCTGGTCGGCTTCGCCCGTTCGCTGGCCCGCGAGCTGGGCCCGCGCAACATCACCGTCAACGTGGTCGCCCCCGGCTTCGTGGACACCGACATGACCGCGGTGCTCAGCGACGAGCGCCGCGCGGAGATCGTCGCAGGCGTGCCGCTGGGCCGTTACGCGGCGCCCGCCGAGGTCGCTTCCACCGTGCGGTTCCTCGGTTCGGACGAGGCCGCGTACATCACCGGAGCCGTCATTCCCGTCGACGGCGGATTGGGTATGGGTCACTGAGTCATGAGCGGAATCCTTGAGGGGAAGCGCATCCTGATCACCGGTGTGCTGATGGAGTCCTCCATCGCCTTCCACACCGCCAAGCTGGCCCAGGAGCAGGGCGCCGAGGTCATCCTGACCGCCTTCCCGCGGCCGAGCCTGACCGAGCGCATCGCCAGGAAGCTGCCGAACCCGGTCAAGGTCCTGGAGCTGGACGTCTCCAGCGAGGAGCAGCTGGCCGGCATCGCCGACCAGGTGCGGGAGCACCTGCCGAGCCTGGACGGCATCGTCCACTCGATCGGCTTCGCCCCGCAGGACGCGCTGGGCGGCAACTTCCTGAACACGCCGTGGGAGTCCGTGGCCACCGCCATGCACGTCTCGGCGTACTCGCTGAAGTCGCTGACCACGGCGCTGCTGCCGCTGATGCAGGACGGCGGCGCGGTCGTCGGCCTCACCTTCGACGCGCAGTACGCCTGGCCGCAGTACGACTGGATGGGCCCGGCGAAGGCCGCTCTGGAGTCGACCAACCGCTACCTGGCGCGCTACCTGGGCGAGCGGGACATCCGCTGCAACCTGGTCTCGGCCGGCCCGATCGGCTCGATGGCCGCCAAGTCCATCCCGGGCTTCCCCGACCTGGCCGCCACCTGGGACAACCGCTCCCCGCTGAAGTGGGACCTGAGCGACCCGGAGCCGGCCGGCCGCGGCGTCGTCGCCCTGCTGTCGGACTGGTTCCCGAAGACCACCGGCGAGATCGTCCACGTCGACGGCGGCCTGCACGCCATCGGCGCCTGACGCCTCCCGCACACGCCGCTGCCCGGCACCCCTCCCGAGGAGGAGGGGTGCCGGGCAGCGGCGTTCCGGCGCGGGGCTACTGCGGGGCGACCGGCTCGCAGCCGTACTTGGCGGCCATGGCGTTGGCCCAGGTGCGGAAGGCGGGGGTCTCGACGGCCGGAACCTCCCGGTCGTCGCTCGACGACCGGAAGACCTCGAGCACGAGACTGCCGGAACCGCACGGAGCGACCACGCGATTGTCCCTGCCGGTTCCCCGCCAGCCGGTCGGCAACGGACCCAGCGGATCGCTGCCGGTGCCGAGCACGGCGAAGTTCGGATAGCGGGCATCGAGAGTGCCGGTGAACCGGTAGACCGGTGTCGACCGATCGTTGTCGTAGATCCAACAGGTCTGGACCGGTGCCGAGGGACTGCTGATGTCCTGACGGGCGCCGGGCTGGAGCCTGCCGGCGGCCGTGGCACCCGGAACCCCGCAGATCCGTCCTTCGTCGACGGACTGCGCGATCTGTTCGCCGGTGGTCAGGTGGACGTCGGGGACCTCCGCCGACCCGCAGCCGGAGCGGCGGGCGACCGCTGCCGCGAAGTCGGCGGCCAGCCCGGCCAGATCCTGCCGCGCCTCGGGCGACGCGGTCGTGTCCGCGCGGACGAAGCGGTAGGGGTCGGGCTCCTTGTCGCGGACCACGTCCACGGCGACCGCGTCGGCGTCCCGCTTCGGGTAGTGGTTCGTGTCCAGGTCGGCAAGCCGGCAGCCCGGCGCCATCAGCAGCCAGCCACGGGCGTTGCCGAACGCGCCGACCGGCCCCCGGTCAGGTTGGGACATCGCCGGATCGGCCCGCAAGGAAGGCTCGAAGAGCTCGGCCTTCTTGGTGCGCAGGTGGATCTCGGCGACGTACTTGCCGCCGCGCTTGAGGCTGATCGCGCAGTAGGCGTCCGGGTCGTCGCGATTGGTCGACACGTCGCTGTCGGCGACCACGATCCTGCCGCTGCCGAGGACCCGCTCGGCGTCCTCGGCGGCAACGGCGCCGTCGCAGAGCCGGTCCGGGAGGAACAGGTTGGGGTACTGCCAGGACACGTAGCCGCCCGCGCCCAGGGCGAGGACGAGGACGCCCGCGACGATCGCCCAGAAGCGTCGTGAAGTCTTCATTGCTGGCCGTTCCGTCCGAGGGCGATCGACGCGTCCGTGAGGCCGTTGTTGTGGCCCGTTCCCAAGGACTGGGACAGCGCCTCGGTCTCCTCGGTGCTCAGGTGGTTCCTCTCGCCCCACTCGCCGGCCATCACCTGGCTCTGGGTCAGAGCGGCGAAGTGCTTGGTGGAGTTCTCGGTGTTGCCCGCGTCCTGAGCCTCCTTCTTGACGTCGTCCACCCAGCCGCTGATGCCGGCGTCGACGAAGGCACCGGCGACATCCCCGACTTCCGGGATGAACCCGGTCACGGTGCCGTTCACCGACGAGGCGAACTCGCCGGTCTTCTCGGCCCACTCCATCCGGTCGTCCTTCTCGTCCAGAATGACGTCCGACCGGATGGCGTCGTAGGCGCCGAGGGCCGCGCCGACGTTCCAGGCCGGCCCCTGCTGGCCCGCCGGAATGGCGGCGAGGGTCTCGGCGGCCTTGGCCCGCTCGGCGTTGTAGAGCGTGGCATAGGCCTCGGGCTCGTCGGAGACACCGCGCATGACCCGGATGAGGTGATCGGGAGTGCCGCCGAGGTGGCCCTCGCCGTTCTCCTCCCAAGCGCCGTCGTGCTTCGCGTTGGTGTGGTGCTGGCTGAGGATCTGGTGCGTGTCGTCCACGTAGTCCGACAGCGCGTTGGCGAGCGGCATCTTCAGGTCGTCGTGTATCTCGCTGCCCTTGCCGCCCGCGTCCAGCGCGTCGACGACACCCTGCATGACCCGGGCCTGCGCCGGGGTGTGAGGGCCGCCGTTGTGGCTGCCCTCGCCGGGGACGTCGCCGGTGGCGGCGGCCTCGACGGCAGCGGCGAGGCCGGCCTGGTGGGTGGTCTTGTCGACCATCGGCGGGCCGTAGAGGGTGTTGACGTACGAGGTGGGCCACTCGCGCTCGCGCAGCAGGTACGTGAGGCGGTCGTCGGCGCCGGGGGCCTTGGGGTCGAGGAACATGGTGGCGGCGTCCGGGTTCTGGCCCATCAGCTTGAGCACGCCGTTCACCGGGTCGTACTCCAGGTCCGGGCGCGGGCCGTTGAACTGGTGCGAGGCCCAGCGGTTCTTGTCGCCGCGCTCGGCGGCGAGGATGTCGGTGCCGAGGTCGTTCAGGAACTGCGAGCCGTACCCGGCGTTGCCGTGCTGGAGCAGGGTGGCCAGCGTCTGGTAGCCGTAGATCGGCTCGGTCCTGCCGCCGAAGTGGCGCTCGTTGACGTTCTTGACGCCGGCTTCCTGCAGTCCCTTGCGGAAGTCCTGGTAGAACTTCGTGCCGGTGTCCCGGGTGGCGCCGCCGATGGTGTTGGCGAGATTGGTCTGCAGCTCGCCGTACTCGCCCTTGAGCTTGCCGTCCCTGTCGTTGATCCGGACCTGCAACTCGTCGGCGAGCAGCAGGGTGCCCTGCGGGCCGAGTGCGTTGAGCAGGGTCTGGCCGTAGACCGGGTTGCCGGAGTTGGCCTTCATCAGGTTGTTGAGTTCGGCGAGCTCCTCGGGGCTGAGGGTCTTGCCGTCCTTGAGCCGGGAGGCGAGTTCGGCGGCCCGCCGACCGTCGGCCTCGTCGCCACCGCCGACGGCCTGGCCGTTGAACTCGTTCACCAGGTCGCCGACCTTGGCGGCGCGGCGCAGCCGGAGGGCGGCCCGCTGGTCGGCCGCGGTCGCCTCCTCCAGAGCGATCCTGATCTTCTGCGCCCACTGGCCGGCGGCCTCGCTGCGCTCCTGCTGGTAGTCCCGGTCGTGCCGGTAGTCCTGTTTGGTGGCCGGGTCGAGCGCGTCGACGTCGAACATCACGGCGCCGGTGCCGGTCACCTTCATGCCGTCGGCCTGGGCGTCCGCGACGGTCTGCTTCAGTTTCCTCTGCGCCGCCTCGAAGTCGTTCTTGGCGTCGGTGATGATCGAGGCGACGGCCTTGGCCTCGGTCTGCGCGTCGATGCTCTGCCGGCGGGTGAAACCCACGTGCTGGTTGGCGGTGAATGCGGTGTAGCCCAGCCACAGGCTCTGGTTGCCGGTCACCGAGAGCACCTCGTTCTCCAACCGGTGCTGGACCGACTGGTACTTGCCGGCCATCGCCGTCCAGTCGGCGGCGGCCTTGGCCATCGCGGACGGGTCCGCCTTCATGACGTCCTCGAAACCGAGCAGGCTCATGTGATCACGCCTTCCCGGTGAACGACGCGGCGATGCCGTGTTCGACGCTCAGGTAGTTGGTGTGCGTCTGCCGCATCATTCCGGCCTCCTGGTTGAGCCGGCCGTTGAGCTGCGACACCTGCTCGTGCCACTCCTTGAGCGCTCCGCGCAGTGCGGCCGCGGTGTCCCAGCCGCTCAGCCTGCCGGCCGCGGCCTCGGTCGACTCGTCGGCCGCCTTGCCGGCCGCGGTGCTGTCGTTGGCGATGCCGTCCAGGGAGGTCGCCGCCTTGTCGAGGGCCGGCGTCGACACCTTCGTCGGCGTCCCGCCGCCCGGTCCCTGGCCCAGTTTCAGGTCCGGATCCGCCATCAGTTCTCCCCGTTTGTCCACCGGCGACCGGAGCCCGGCCGTCCGCGAATTTTCACGGGACGTTAGCACGCCAAATCGCGCCCCTGACAAGGCGTGAGGTCGCCCTGCCGGGGCCCGGGGAGAGGTGGTCGGCGTCAGGCCTTCCGGGCGTTGCAGCTGCTGATGGCGCGGCCCGCCTCGTCGGACGCGCGCTGGGCGTCGCCGGCCCGGATGGCGTCGACGATCCTGTCGTGGCCGAGGTAGCGCTCGGCGACGAGCTCGGGGCCGACCTCGTGGCGCAGCTGGGCGCGGGTGACCTCGCCGAGGTCGGCGTAGAGGACGGCGAGCACGTCGTTGTGGGCGGCCGAGACGACGGCCTGGTGGAAGGCGGCGTCGGCCTGGACGAAGTCCTCGGCGTCGCCCGAGCGCCAGGCGTCCTCGCGGCGGGCCAGGGCGGCGTCGATGAGGGCGAGGTCGCGGTCGGTGCGCCGGCCGGCGGCCAGGCCGGCGGCGGCGGTCTCCAGGGTGACCCGCAGTTCGGTGACCTGCGCGCGGTCGGCGTCGGCGAACCGGCGGTGCATCACGCCGGCGAGCTCGCTGGTGGCGAGGACGTAGGTGCCGGAGCCCTGGCGGATGTCCAGCAGCCCGTTGTGGGCGAGCGCGCGGACGGCCTCGCGCACCGTGTTCCTGGCCACACCGAGCTGTTCGACGAGGGCGGCCTCGGTGGGGATGCGCGAGCCGACCGCCCACTCGCCGGAGGTGATCTGGGCCCGCAGTTGGGCGATCACCTGGTCGGACAGCGGGGTGCGCCTCGGCGAGGACAGCGCCACGGGGAACTCCTTGGGTCGGGTGGGTCGGGCCATCATGCCAATTCAAAGGTGCGCTAATTCATCCCATCATTCTATGATGGCGCGCATGTCGTCCGCAGCAGACACCGCAGATCCCGCCACCGCCTCCCCCCGGACCGCGTCCCGGCCGCGGTCCGAGCGGCCCGCCCCGACCGGCCGCAGCTCCCTCGGCTGGCTGTTCGCCCTCGCGATCGCCGCCGCCGCGTTCAACCTCCGCCCCGTGGTCACCAGCCTCGGGCCGCTGCTCGACCAGGTCCGCGACGACCTCGGGATGAGCCCGACGGTGGCCGGCCTGCTCACCGCCGTCCCCTCGCTCTGCTTCGCGCTGTTCGGCTTCGCCGCGCCCGGGCTGGCCCGCCGGCTCGGCCCGATCGCGGTGGTCGCCGCCGGCATGGGCGCGATCACCGCCGGCGTGCTGGCCCGGTCCTTCGCCGGCAACACGGCCGTCTTCCTGCTGCTGACCGCGCTCGCGCTGGCCGGTGTCGCGGTCGCCAACGTGCTGATCCCGGTGGTGATCAAGCGGTACTTCCCGGAGAAGGTCGGGCCGATGATCGGCCTGTACTCGATGGCGCTGTCCGCCGGCACCGCGCTGGCCGCGGCCGTCACCGTCCCGCTGACCAGCGGGCTCGGCGGGGACTGGCGGGTCGGCCTCGGGGTGTGGGCCGCGCTCGGCGCCCTCGCCCTGCTGCTCTGGATCCCGGTGCTGCTCACCCGGCGGGGCTCCGGCGGCCCGTCGGACGGCTCGGCCGCCGGGGTGAGGCTTCCGATCACCCGCAGCCGCACCGCCTGGGCGCTGGCCTGCTTCTTCGGCTGCCAGGCGACCGGCGCGTACGTGGTGATGGGCTGGCTGCCGAAGATCTTCCAGGACTCCGGCATCTCCGAGGGCACCTCCGGCGTGCTGCTGGCGGTGACCATGGTGATCGGCGTCCCGGTCTCCTTCGTGCTGCCCAACCTGGCCGCCCGCCGCGGCGACCAGCGGCTGTTCGTGGTGGTGCTGGCCTCCTTCGGCATCGCCGGCTACCTCGGCCTGGCGTTCGCCCCGGCCGGCGCGCCGTGGCTGTGGGCGGTCCTGGTGGGCCTGTCCAACTGCGCCTTCCCGCTGGTGCTGACCATGATCGGCCTGCGCGCCCGGACGGCCGGCGGGGTCGCCCAGCTGTCGGCCTTCGCCCAGGGCGTCGGCTACCTGATCTCGATCCCCGGCCCGATCCTGATCGGTCGGCTCTACGAGGCGACCGGCGAGTGGTACCTGCCGCTCGGCTTCCTGGCGCTGCTGTTGGTGCCGCAGATCCTGTTCGGCCTGCGGGCGGCCCGGGCCCGGCACATCGAGGACGAGGCCGTCCCGGCGGGGGCCGCGGCCGCGGCCTGACGCGGCCCGGCGGGGCCGGTGGCGGACGGGCGTGTCCGGGGTGGGAGAATCCGGGCATGCCCGTTCTCGAACCGAACCCCACCGACGGCCACAAGAAGCTCGGCCAGATCGCCGCGGCCATCGGCGGCATCGTCGTCCTGCTGATCATCATCGCGACGGTCGCCCAGAACCTGGGCTGACGGCCGGGCGGCGGCCCGGTGAACCCCGCAGGACGGCACCGTCCGCGCCGCCGGGTGGCGGCATCGGGCAGCGCCGCGCTCCCGGCCGGCTTTTCTGCCAAGCTTGCTGGGTATGAGCGCCGACACGCCCCGCAGGATCATCGTTCTCCGCCATGCCAAGGCCGACTGGCCCAACGGCGTCGACGACCACGAGCGGCCGCTGGCCGACCGGGGCCGCCACCAGGCCCCGGAGGCCGGACGCTGGCTCGCCGACTCCGGCATCAATCCCGACTACGTGCTCTGCTCCGACGCCCTGCGCACCCGGGAGACGTGGAAGCTCGCCGCGCACGAGCTGCCGAAGCGCTCGCGCAGGACCGTCTACGAGGGGCGGGTCTACGAGGCGACCCCCGGCGAGATCATCACCGTCCTCCAGGAGACCCCGGAGGAGTACGCCGACCTGGTCCTGGTCGGCCACAACCCCGGGGTACTCGGCCTGACCCAGGTGCTGGCCGGCGACGAGGGCGACCGGGAGGCGCTGGAGCGGCTGCGGCTCGGCGGCTTCCCGACCGCCGCCATCGCGGTGCTCAGCTTCTCCGGCTCCTGGAAGGACGTCGAGCCGGGCGTGGCCGCGCTGGTCTCGTACTTCACGCCGCAGGACTGAGTCCGGGGAAAGGCCGAGGGGCGCGCGGACCGAGTCCGCGCGCCCCACGGCGGCGGCGGGCGGGGGCGGCAGCCGGCCCCCCGGCCCCCCGCCCCCCGGCCCGGCAGGACGGCGGCCG
>NZ_JBHJUI010000011.1:305596-321130 GCF_042268405.1 Kitasatospora sp. NPDC056184
GGTGGCGGGGTTTGTTTTTTAACCCCCGCTTCTGTTTTTTGTGGGGTTGGGGGGGGGGGGGGGGCCGCCCGGCGCCCCCCCGCCCCTCGGCGTCGTCGTGCGGGGCCGTCAGCCGGCCGCCGGGCCGCCGTCCGCCGGACCGTCCAGGACGTCGGCCGCCTCGACCTCCTCGCGGGTGATCCCCAGCAGGTACAGCACGGTGTCCAGGAACGGCACGTTCAGCGCGGTGTCCGCCGCCTGCCGCACCACCGGCTTGGCGTTGAACGCCACGCCCAGTCCGGCCGCGTTCAGCATGTCCAGGTCGTTGGCGCCGTCGCCGATCGCCACCGTCTGCTCCAGCGGCACCTTGGCCTGCTCCGCGAACCGGGTCAGCCAGCGCGCCTTGCCCGCCCGGTCGACGATCTCGCCGACCACCCGGCCGGTGAACTTCCCGTCCACCACCTCCAGGGTGTTCGCCGCCGCGAAGTCCAGCCCCAGCTGCTCCACCAGGTGGTCGGTGACCTGGGTGAACCCGCCGGACACCACCGCCACCTGGAAGCCCAGCTTCTGCAGCGTGCGGATCAGGGTGCGGGCGCCCGGGGTGAGCCGGACCTCCGCGCGCACCTTCTCGGTCACCGCGGCGTCCAGCCCGGCCAGCAGCGCCACCCGGGCGTGCAGCGACTCGGCGAAGTCCAGCTCGCCGCGCATCGCCGCCGCCGTCACCTCGGCGACCTCCGCCTCGCAGCCCGCGTGGGCGGCGAACAGCTCGATCACCTCGTCCTGGATCAGCGTCGAGTCGACGTCCATGACGATCAGCCGCTTGGCCCGCCGCTCCAGCCCGGCCGCCACCACCGCGACGTCCACCCGCTGGGTGGCCGCCTCCTGCGCCAGCTCGGCGCGCAGCCGCTCGGTCGCCACACCCGAGACGGCCAGCTCGACGGCGGTCACCGGGTACTTGGCGAGCCGGAAGACGCGGTCGATGTTGCCGCCGGCCTCGGTGATCCGCGAGGTGAGCGCGGCGACGGCGGAGGCGGTCAGCGGGTGGCCGAGGACGGTGACGTGCGAGCGGCCCTCGCGGCGCGGCCGGTTGTCGCCGGTGCCGGAGATGATCTCGGCCTGGAGCTTCTGGTCCTCGGCCCAGCGGTGCACCAGGGCCCGCAGGCCGCCCTCGGCGCCCGGTGCCGTGGGCGCGCCGACCAGGACGCAGAGCGTTATCCGCCCGCGGGTCACCACCTGCTCGATGTCGACGACCTCGACGCCGTACCCGGCCAGGGTGGCGAAGAGTCCGGTGGTGATCCCGGGGCGGTCCTTGCCGAACACCTTGACGAGCAGGGTGCGCCCGTCCTCGGTCCGGGGCTGCGGGGCGGGGAGCGGCTCGGCGGCCAAGGGCGATGCGTTCATGGTGCCTCCCACGCTACCCGCAGCCCGCCGCCGCCAGGTCACCCGTCCGGGTCGTGGACGGCTCGCGGACGGCTCGTGGAGCCGCCCGTCCAAGGGGGATCCGCGAATCGTTGCCGCCTGGTCACAGTCCGCGGGGGCGGCTTTCACCGGCGCCCGGCGGGCTGGAATGATTCCCCCGTCAGATTCACGATCATTTCGCCCCCACCTGACCGGGGCGCACCATCGGGGGAACCGAGAGAGCGGGGCAGACGAGCAGTGCCGCAACTCGTCATCGAGATCAACGGACAGCAGCGGGTCCTGGAACCCGGGCGGTCCTACACCATCGGTCGCAATCCGCAGTCGGACTTCCAGTTCGACGACGCGCGGGTCTCCTGGCAGCACGCCACCATCTCGTTCAACGGGGCGGGTTGGCAGCTGGACGACCACGGGAGCACCAACGGCACCTACACCGGCGGCGCCCGCACCCTGCAGGCGCAGCTGTTCCCGGGAGCCGTGGTCAACCTCGGCAACGCCGAGAACGGCCCCCGGCTCGCCTTCTCCGCGCCGGCCGCCCAGCCCGCCGCCCAGGCCCCGGCCTGGCACGAGGCGGCCACCAGCCGCTCCGCCGCCCCGCAGCAGCAGTGGCAGGCCCCGGCGGCCCAGCAGCCCTACCCGCCGCAGGCGCAGGCCCAGCCGCCGCACCAGCAGCAGTGGCCGCAGGCCCAGCAGCACGCGCCGCAGCCGCACGTCCAGCCGCAGCCGTTCCCGCAGCAGCAGCCGGGCTTCCCGCAGCAGCAGGGCTTCCCGCAGCCGGCGCCCGCCGAGCACGACGGCGGCCCGCAGCCGACGATCATCCGCAACCTGACCGCCGGCATGAAGACCATCCGGATCGGCCGCGCGCTCGACAACGACATCGTGGTCTCCGACCTCCAGGTCTCCCGCCACCACGCCGAGCTGCGCCAGCTGCCGGACGGCCGCTACGAGATCGTCGACCTCGGCAGCCACAACGGCATCTTCCTCAACGGCCAGCGCGTCGAGCGCCAGCTGATCGGCGCGCAGGACCGGCTGACCGTCGGCCACTCCAGCTTCGTGCTGGTCGGCGACCAGCTGCAGGAGTTCGTCGACACCGGCGCGGTCTCCTTCTCCGCCCGCCACCTGACCGTCGAGGTCGAGCACAAGGGCGGCAAGAAGATCCTGCTCAACGACGTCAGCTTCGGCGTCCCGGAGAAGTCCCTGGTCGCGGTCATCGGCCCGTCCGGCTCCGGCAAGTCGACCCTGCTGCGCGCCCTCACCGGCTACCGCCCGGCCGACCGCGGCGACGTCCTCTACGACGGCCGCAACCTCTACAAGCAGTTCGCCGAGCTGCGCTCGCGCATCGGCCTGGTGCCGCAGTCGGAGATCCTGCACAAGGAGCTGACCGTCCGCACCGGCCTCAAGTACGCGGCCCGGCTGCGCTTCCCCGGCGACACCGAGCCGCGCGAGCGCGAGGCGCGGATCGACGAGGTGCTCTACGAGCTGCGCCTGGACAAGCGCGCCGACAACCGGATCACCGCGCTCTCCGGCGGCCAGCAGAAGCGCGTCTCGGTCGCCCTGGAGCTGCTCACCAAGCCCTCGCTGATCTTCCTGGACGAGCCCACCTCGGGCCTCGACCCGGGCATGGACCGCGAGGTCATGCAGATGCTGCGCGGCCTCGCCGACGACGGCCGCACCATCCTGGTCGTCACCCACTCGGTGGCCGAACTCGCCCTCTGCGACCGGCTGCTGGTGATGGCGCCGGGCGGTTCGGTGGCGTACTTCGGCCCGCCGGACGAGGCCCTGCACTTCTTCGGGTACGAGACCTGGGCCGACATCTTCCAGGCCTTCGAGAACTACCCGGACCACGACTGGGCCGGCCGCTACCGGGGCTCGGTGCACTACCAGCAGTACTCGGCCGACGTCGACTCCGGCGCCGTGCAGCCGGTGCAGTCCGCGCAGATCGGCCAGGAGGCCGTCCGCCCGCCGAAGCCGCAGAGCTGGGGCTCGCAGCTGTGGACGCTGATCCGCCGCTACGTCTCGGTGCTCGCCTCCGACCGGGGCTTCCTGGCGCTGTCGATCCTGCTGCCGGCGGTGCTCGGCGCGGTCAGCGTGCTGATCCCGAACGAGGCCGGCCTGGCCCGCAACCCCAAGACGCAGCTCGGCCTGAACAGCGGCGCCGCGACGATCATGCTGATCCTGGCGATCGGCGCCTGCTTCTCCGGGGCGGCCAACTCGGTCCGCGAGCTGATCAAGGAACGGGCGATCTACGAGCGGGAACGGGCCACCGGGCTGTCCCGCTCGGCGTACATGATGTCCAAGATCATCGTGCTGGGCTTCTTCAGCGTGATCCAGGGCGCGATCATCTCCGCCGTCGGCTTCCTGCCGCGCAAGCTGCCCTCCGACGGCCTGGTGATCAAGAGCCTGCCGATCCTGGAGATGAGCCTCGGCCTGATCCTGCTCAGCTTCGCCTCGATGATGTTCGGCCTGGCGATCTCCGCGCTGGTCAAGACCGCCGAGAAGACCATGCCGCTGCTGGTCATGTTCGCGATCATCCAGGTCGTCTTCACCGGCTGCCTCTTCCAGGTCTTCTCCAAGCCCGGCCTGGAGCAGTTCGCCTGGCTGATGCCGGCCCGCTGGGGCACCGGCATGGTCGCCACCACGCTGGACCTCTCGCACCTGCTCGGCCCCTGGAACAAGGACTTCCAGAACCCCGAGTACGACGCGATCTGGGGCCACAACGCCGGCCAGTTCTGGTTCGACGCCGGGATCCTGATCATGATGTCGATCCTCATCGGCATCGTCGTGACCCGCCTCCAGCGGCGCCACGAGCCCGAGGTCATGCAGAAGGGCTGACCGCCCGCCGTCCGCCCGCGGGGGCGGCCCGCCCCACCAGGGGAGGGCCGCCCCCGCGGCGTCCGTCGACCTAGGACCCGTCTTCAAGCCCCCGCCTGCCGTGCGGCGTCTGGGCACGCACCTCGCCGCGTTGTCGTCGGTCGCCGATGCTCCGCATGGACTCCCTCCTCCGCCTTGCGATGCACGCACCCAGACGCCGCACGGCCCGCCCTACGGGCGGACAACGGGGGTTTGAAGACGGGCCCTAGGTCCGCAGACCCGGGACCCGCCCGGCCCGGGGACGGACGCACGGGCCCCGCGCGCGGCGGTAGGTTGGCCACATGCCCACCGTGCCAAGCGACCACCGGCACGCCGGAGCGCTGTCCGCCGACCGGATCCCGGTCGGCCCGCCGCCCGCCGCCACCCTGCCCGCCTGCGAACCCTGCCTCGCCGGCATCGAGGCCGTCAGCCAGGCCCTGCTCGCGATGAGCCGCCACCTGGAGGTCCGCGAGGTCCTGCGCCGGATCACCGCCTCCGCCCGCCGCCTGCTCGGCGCCGAGTACGCCGCCCTCGGCGTCCCCGACGACCACGGCGGCTTCGCCCAGTTCGTCGTCGACGGCGTCACCGACGAGCAGTGGAAGGCCATCGGCCCGCTGCCCCGGCAGCACGGCGTGCTCGCCGCGATGTTCCACGAGACCGGCGCCGTCCGGCTCGACGACGTCCGCGGCGCCCCCGCCTTCGGCGGCTGGCCCGAGGCCCACCCCGAGCTCGGCGCCTTCCTCGGCATGCCGATCGTCGACCCCGACCCCGCCGAGGACGAGCCCGCCGTCCTCGGCGTCATCTACCTCGCCAACAAACAGGGCGGCGGCGGCTTCACCGACCACGACGAGGAACTCCTGCGGATACTCGCCGCCCACGCTGCGCTCGCCCTGTCCAACGCGCGCCTCTACGAGCGCAGCCGCGAGCTCACCCTGGCCGGCGAACGCGCCCGGATCGCCCACGACCTGCACGACGCCGTCTCGCAGAAGCTCTTCTCGCTGCGCCTCACCGCCAAGGCCGCCGCCAAGCTCGTCGACCGCGACCCGGCCCGCGCCCGCCAGGAACTCGCCGAGGTCGCCCGGCTCGCCGCCGAGGCCGCCGACGAGCTGCGCGCCGTCGTCGTCGAGCTGCGCCCCGCCGCCCTGGAGGAGGACGGCCTGAGCGCCACCCTCGCCTCCCAGGTGCAGGTCCTCGACCGCGCCCACGCCGCCGACATCGCCTTCGCCGCCGACCGGGTCCGCGTCCTGCCGCAGGCCCAGGAGGCCGCCCTGCTGCGGGTCGCCCAGGAGGCCCTGCACAACGCGCTGCGCCACTCCGGCGCCCGCCGGGTCACCGTCACCCTGGCCGGCACGCCCGACCGCGGCGCCCTGCTGCGGATCAGCGACAACGGCCGGGGCTTCGACCCCGAGTCGGTCCGCCGGGCCGGCCGCCACCTCGGCCTGGTCTCGATGCGCGACCGCGCCGCCGCCGTCGGCGGCCGGCTCACCCTGGACTCCGCCCCCGGAAAGGGCACGGTCGTCGAGATGGAGGTCCCCGGTGCCTGACACCGCGTCCGCGATCCGCGTCCTGCTGGTCGACGACCACCAGGTGGTCCGCCGCGGCCTGCGCACCTTCCTGGAGGTGCAGGACGACATCGAGGTGGTCGGCGAGGCCGCCGACGGCGCCGAGGGCGTCGACCGGGCCCGGGCCCTCGACCCCGACGTCGTGCTGATGGACCTCAAGATGCCCGGCGTCGACGGCATCGAGGCGCTGCGCACGCTCAAGGAGGAGGGCAGCCGGGCCCGGATCCTGATCGTCACCAGCTTCACCGAGCACCGCACCATGGTCCCCGCGCTGCGGGCCGGCGCCGCCGGGTACGTCTACAAGGACGTCGACCCGGAGGCCCTGGCCGGCGCGATCCGCTCGGTCCACGCCGGCCACGTGCTGCTCCAGCCCGAACTCGCCGAGGCGCTGCTCGCCGACGACGGCCCGCGCCCCCCGCAGGGCCGCGGCGGCACCCTCACCGAGCGCGAGCGCGAGGTGCTCGGCCACATCTCCGACGGCCGGTCCAACCGGGAGATCGCCCGCAGCCTCCACCTGTCCGAGAAGACGGTGAAGACGCACGTCTCCAACATCCTCATGAAGCTGGACCTCGCCGACCGCACCCAGGCCGCGCTCTGGGCCGTGCGGCACGGCGAGACCCGCTAGGCCTAGGCCTCCCGCTCGTCCACCAGCGCGTTGTACGCCGCCACCTGGGCCCGGCGGGCCGTGCGCCACAGCGGCGCCAGCGCCGCCTGCCGGGCCGCGATCTCCGAGGCGCTCACCGCCGCGCCGTGACCGCCCGAGGCGATCGACAGCAGCGCCGCCACCTGGCGCGCCGACTCCAGCACCCGGACCGCGCGCGGCGGGTACCCGGGCGCGAGCAGCTCGTCGTGCCCGCGCCGCCGGTACGCCTCCAGCGCCCGCAGCGCCTCGGGCCCGGCCCCGGCCACGTCCAACCGGGTCAGCAGCGCGGTCGCCCGGCGCAGCCCGTCCGCGAGCTCGAACTCCGCCTCGTGCAGCGAGGGCACGTCCGCCGGCGGCGCGTCGTGCACCTCGGCGCAGCGCCACAGCACCGTCGCCGACCTGTCCCCGACCGGGCCGAACACCTCCACCTCGGGCACCAGCCCCAGCGGCACCCCGACCGCCAGCACCGCCTCCCCGGCCCCCATCGCCCGCGCGTTGAACGGCGCCGGCCCGGTCAGGCCCAGCGGGTGCCCGGCGGTCGGCAGCGCCAGCCGCAGGCCCGTCACACCCAGCACCCGCAGCCGCCCCAGCGCCCAGGTGAGCCCGTGCCGCTCGTCCGGACCGTCCCCGGGAAGACCGGTCACCCGGTGGCTCTCGTCGGCCCCCAGCACCGCCGCGGCGGCGTTGTCGGGCGGCACCAGACCGGCCAGCAGGGCGTTGCCCCAGGCGGTCAGCCGCCCCGAACGGGGCTCTTCGTACGGATTGTCGGCAGGAGTGGCGAGCATCCGGCCAGCCTACGGAATCGGCGGCCACCCGCGTGGCGTAGGTTTGCCCATGCGCGTGCGGCGCACCCACTCCGTGCCCACCGGCCGCCGGAGCGGTCCGCCCGCCCGCACCGACGGCCGAGATATCTGTTTTTGGGGAAGGCGTAGGCATGAGCGACGTGCTGGAGCTGGTGGACGTTTCCGTGGTCCGGGAGGGGCGCGCGCTGGTCGACCAGGTCTCGTGGTCCATCTCCGAGGGAGAGCGCTGGGTCATCCTCGGCCCGAACGGCGCCGGCAAGACCACCCTGCTGCAGATCGCCTCCTCGTACCTCTTCCCGACCGCCGGCAAGGTCACCGTCCTCGGCGAGAAGCTCGGCGAGGTCGACGTCTTCGAGCTGCGCTCGCGGATCGGCCTGGCCGGCGCCGCGATGTTCGACAAGCTCCCGGCCGAGCAGACCGTGCTGCAGACGGTGCTCACCGCCGCCTACGGCATGACCGTCACCTGGCAGGAGACCTACGAGCAGTCCGACGAGTCCCGCGCCCTCGCCCTGCTCGACCGCCTCGGCATGGCCGGCCTGACCGACCGCCGCTTCGGCACCCTCTCCGAGGGCGAGCGCAAGCGCACCCTGATCGCCCGCGCGCTGATGACCGACCCCGAGCTGCTGCTGCTCGACGAGCCCGCCGCCGGCCTCGACCTCGGCGGCCGCGAGGACCTCGTCCGCCGCCTCGGCGCGCTGGCCCAGGACGAGTTCGCGCCGGCCATGGCGATGGTCACCCACCACGTCGAGGAGATCGCCCCCGGCTTCACCCACGTCCTGATGATCCGCCAGGGCAAGGTGCTCGCCGCCGGACCGATCGACACCGAGCTGACGGCACGCAACCTCTCCAAGTGCTTCGGCCTGCCGCTGACCCTGGAGCGCCACGGCGACCGCTGGTCCGCCCAGGGCCTGCCCCTCGGCTGACCCCGTGTGGGCTCCGCGCGGACCCCGTACCCGGCCCGCGCGGAGCCCACTGAACGTCCACTGAACCCGGTCGAACCGGAACCGGTCGTACGCGCGACCGGTTTCCGCCCCTCCACCTGCGGGAACTGACCGCCTCGAAGGCCCTTCCCTCCCTAGGATGGACACGTGGACAGCTGGATCTGGTGGCTTCTGGTCGCCGTCGGCCTCGGCATACCGTTGGTGATCACGGCGATGCCGGAACTCGCCATGTTCGCCGTCGGCGCGCTCTTCGCGGCAGGCGTCGCGGGACTGGGCGCCGACCCGGTCTGGCAGGTCCTGACCTTCGTCGCGGCCTCGGTCGCGCAACTGGTCGTCATCCGTCCGATCGCCTACCGGGCGCTGCGGAAGGGCCCGGAGATCAAGATGGGCATCGAGGCGCTCAAGGGCGCCACCGCGGTCGTCGCGGAAAGGGTCGACGCGGAGGGCGGCCGGATCAAGCTCAACGGCGAGATCTGGTCGGCCCGCGCGCTCCACCCCGAGCAGGTGTACCAGCCGGGGGAGCAGGTCGACGTCGTCGAAATCCAGGGCGCGACCGCCCTGGTCGTCTAGGGGAGAGTCCGTGGAACCCGTCCTTATCGTCCTGGTCGTCCTGGTCGTGGTGGCCTTCATCGCGCTGATCAAGACGATTCAGGTCATCCCGCAGGCCAGCGCCGCGATCGTGGAGCGCTTCGGCCGCTACACCCGGACGCTCAACGCCGGCCTGAACATCGTCGTCCCGTTCATCGACCGCGTCCGCAACCGGATCGACCTGCGCGAGCAGGTCGTGCCGTTCCCGCCGCAGCCGGTGATCACCCAGGACAACCTGGTCGTCAACATCGACACGGTCATCTACTACCAGGTCACCGACCCCCGGGCGGCCACCTACGAGGTCGCCAGCTACATCCAGGCGATCGAGCAGCTCACCGTCACCACGCTGCGCAACATCATCGGCTCGATGGACCTCGAATCCACCCTCACCTCGCGCGAGGTGATCAACGCCGGTCTGCGCGGGGTGCTCGACGAGGCCACCGGCAAGTGGGGCATCCGGGTCAACCGCGTCGAGCTGAAGGCGATCGAGCCGCCGACCTCCATCCAGGACTCGATGGAGAAGCAGATGCGCGCCGAGCGGGACAAGCGCGCCGCGATCCTCACCGCCGAGGGCAACCGGCAGTCGCAGATCCTGCGCGCCGAAGGTGAGAAGCAGGCCGAGGTCCTCAAGGCCGAGGGCGAGGCCCAGGCCGCGGTGCTGCGCGCCGACGGTGAGGCCGCCGCCATCCGGACCGTCTTCGAGGCGATCCACCAGGGCGACGCCGACCAGAAGCTGCTCGCCTACCAGTACCTCCAGACCCTGCCCGAGCTGGCCAAGGGCGACGCCAACAAGCTCTGGATCATCCCCAGCGAGGTCGGCGACGCGCTCAAGGGCCTCGGCGGCGCGTTCACCGGTCTGACCGGCAACGGCGGCGGTGCCAACGGCAGCGCGGTGGCCGCCCCCAGTGCCCCGCCGGCCGCCCCGCCGGCCGCCAGCCAGGTCCCGATCGACCCGGCCGCGGGCCCGCGCCCGCTGGACACCGACACCAAGGGCTCCGCGCGGCCCCGGATCGACCCGCTCCGCGAGTACCGCAAGACCGACCCGGAGTGACCGTCCCCCGCTCCTCGCTCCGCCGAGGGCCCGCCCCCGTACCGCACGGGGGCGGGCCCTCGGGCGTACCGGCGCGGAGGACTGTGGCGTACGTCCCGAATGCCGGGCGCCTCTGGAACCCCCACCGGTCCGTCCGGCATGATCGCCGCGACAGGACCCCCACGGGAGGTGGCTCATGACGGTCTGGGAGGCGGTCGCCGTGCTGGCGGCAGGCGTCGGCGCCGGAATGATCAATGTGATCGTCGGCTCCGGCACCCTCATCACCTTCCCGGTGCTGCTCGCCGTCGGCCTCCCGCCGGTCACCGCCAACGTCTCCAACTCCTTCGGCCTGGTGCCCGGCTCGCTCAGCGGCGTGATCGGCTACCGCCGCGAACTGGCCGACCAGCGCGCCCGGCTCCTCCGCTTCGGCACCGCCTCGCTGCTCGGCGGCGTCCTCGGCGCCTACCTGCTGGTCGAACTGCCCAGCGCCGCCTTCGACGCCGTCGTCCCGGTGCTGATCCTGCTGGCCCTCGTCCTGGTGGTGCTGCAGCCCCGGGTCGCCAGGGCCGTCGCCGCCCGCCGCCGCCCCGACGGCGACCCGCACGGCGGGGTGCTGCTGCTCGTCGGGATCTTCCTCACCGGCGTCTACGGCGGCTACTTCGGCGCCGCCCAGGGCGTGCTGCTGCTGGCCCTGATGGGCATGCTGCTCCAGGAGGACCTGCAGCGGATCAACGGCGTGAAGAACGCCCTCGCGATGATCGTCAACAGCGTCGCCGCCCTGTTCTTCCTCTTCACCTCGACGGTGAACTGGGCCGCCGCGGGCCTCATCGCGGTCGGCTCGCTGGTCGGCGGGACGATCGGCGCCAGGGTCGGCCGCAAGCTGCCGCCGCAGGCGCTGCGCGCGGTCATCGTCGTCGTCGGCCTGGCCGCCGTCGCCAAGCTGCTCACGGACTGAGGCCGCGATCCGAGGTGTCGCCGACGTCCGACGGCCCGGCCTCGATAGGTTCGGTGTGAACTGACAGCGACCGGTGACAGGAGTGGGCCGATGAGCCGCGAACGGCTGACCGAGGACGAGATCACCGCCGGGCTGGCCGGCCTGCCGCACTGGACGCGCGAGGGCGGCACCATCGTCCGCACCGCCGACGCCCCGGACTTCCCCGCCGGGATCCGGGTCGTCGTCGCCGTCGCCGGGACCGCCGAGGCGATGGACCACCACCCCGACATCGACATCCGCTGGCGCACCCTGCGCTTCGCCCTCTCCACCCACAGCGCCGGGGGCCTCACCGCCCTCGACCTCGCCCTCGCCGCCAGGATCGACGAGGCCCTGGCCGCCGAGTCCGCCGGCTGACCCCCGCGGAACCGTCCCTTCCGGCCCCGCCGCGGGCCCATGAGATGCTGGCTGCCGCAGTGCAGGCGGCCGGGAGGGACGGAACGGATGGCGCAGGACCCCCTCGGCGACGGCAGCCCGCAGCCCTGGTACCCGCAGCAGGCGACCTGGCCGGGGGAGCAGGGACAGGGCGCGGACGTCCCCTACCTCCCGTACGACCCGTACCACCCCTACGGCCAGGTGCCGCAGCCCGACGCCTACGTCCCGGACGCGCACCCGTACGACGGACAGCACCGGGACCAGTACCACCAGGAGCAGTACGCGCCGTACGTGGTCGTCCCGCAGCAGCCGCAGCCGGCGGGGGAGGAGCTGTACGTGCCCGCCGGCGCCGAGTACACCGCCGACGGCTACGTGCACCTGGAGCCCGAATCCGAGGCCGAGCCCGAACCGGAGCCGGAACCCGCTCCGGCCGCCGCCCCGGCCCCCTCCCGGCGGGCCGGCCGCGGCGGGAGGGCCCGGGCCGCCGCCGCGGACACCGCCACCACCCGGTACACCCCCGACCGGCGCGCCCTGCTGGTGCGCAGCGGCGCCGGCCTCGCCGCACTCGGCGTCCTGATCGCGGCCGGCGTGGTGGTGAGCGCCGAGGGCGGCGGCAGCGCCTCCGCCGACGGCGGGCCGGGCTTCACCGCCGCCCACACCCGCACCTGGGCCGCCCCGGTCGACGCCGGCCGGCCCGGCGGCGACGGCACCCTCCTCGGCAGCTGGCTGCTCGACGGCGCGGTGGTGCGCGCCGACGCCGCCGGCGTGCGCGCGTACGGCCTGACGGACGGCCGGCCCGTCTGGGCGGTGGAGCCGCCCGCCGCCGGAGCCGTCCCGTGCGGCCTGTCGCCGACCGTCGGTCCGGCCGGTCTCGGTGCCGTGCTGTTCCGGCCGCAGGCCGACCCGAAGAGCCCGTGCGCGCTGGTCGCCGCCGTCGACACCAAGGACGGCCGGACGGTGTGGACCAAACCGCTCACCGACGCCAAGGGCGCCTACGGCGCGCGCGTCGGCGTCACCGAGGACAAGGTGATCGCGGTCGGCGACAGCCACGCCGTCGCCTGGCAGTCCGCCGACGGCGCGGACGTCTGGCAGTACACCGGGCAGGGGAAGTTCTGCACCCTCTCCGGCGGCGTCTCCGGCGCGACCGTCCTGGTCACCAGCACCTGCGCGGACTCCGCCCCCGTCGACCAGGCCGTCGCGCTGAACACCGCCGACGGCAAGGTCTCCTGGTGGCGCGGCCTGAACAACAAGCCGAGGACGGCGACCGTGCTCTCCGCCGAACCGCCCGTCGTCCTCACCACCGGCGAGAAGCCCGAGGACGACCGGGTGTTCGCCTGGGGCCCGGCCGGCGACCCCGCCGCCGAGATCCCGGTCGCCGACGGCGACGGCCGGCTGGAGGTCGCCCACGGGACGTTCTCGGCCACCCCCGGCGTCTTCTTCCAGGACCGCACCATGGTCACCACGGTCACCGCCGCCTCGGCGAACGGGACCGGCGGGCCGGTCGCGGTGGTCGGCTACGACCTCGACACCGGCAAGCAGCGCTGGCGGACCACCGCCCGGGAGAAGGGTGCCGCCCGGGCCGTCGGCGTGGACGGCGGAGCGCTGGTGCTCGCCGTCGACGAGCGCCTCGACCAGCCGGCCCACCTCAGCCGCTTCGCGCTGGACGGCGGGCAGGAGAAGGCCGGCGGCGGCTTCCCGCCCGGCACCGGCTCGCTGCTGGTCGCCGGCCGCGTCCTGATCGGCGGCGGCCGGGTCGTCGCCGTCCCCGAGCACGCGGCGAACTTCGGCACCGCGACGGGTTTCCGGGCGAAGGAATGAGCCCGCGCCCGGCCGGGAACCGACCTCCCCCGTCGGTCCCCGGCCGGGCCTCCCCCCGGTTCACGGCCGCTTCGAGAGCCCGGGCGGACTCAGGCGGCGGACGGCGCGGGCGCGGCGACGGCCTGGGCCGGAAGCCAGTCGGCCAGTTCCCTGACGTCCGAACCGCGCAGCCCCAGCGCCATCATCAGCGTGGCCTGCGGCGTCGGTACGAACGGCTTGCGGAGCAGCCTCATCCCCGCCTGCTCCGGCGTCCGGTCGGCCTTGAGCTGGTTGTCCTCCGCGCAGGCGGCCACCGTGTTGAGCCAGGTGTCCCCGCCCCCGCGCGACTTGGGCTGCAGGTGGTCCACCGTGGTGGCCCGCCGCCCGCAGTAGGCGCACAGGTGCTGGTCCCGCACGAGCACCCCGCGGCGCGACCACGGAGCCTGTTGTCGGAACGGCACCCGTACGTACCGCTGGAGTCTGATCACCCGTGGCACCGGTACCGACACCCCCGTCCCGCGCATGGTGCGCAGCGGGTGCGCCTGCTCGACCACGGCCTTGTCCTGGAGCACCAGGACCACGGCGCGCTGGAGCGACACCGTCGTCAGCGGCTCGTAGCTTGCGTTCAGAACCAACGTGCTGCGCACCTCGGCCACCCTTCCGCGGGCGTGCCACGGCGGCACGACCGTCCTTGACCCACGTCACTGCCGCCGCGCGGCGGTGGGACCACTGTGAAGGGGCTCACGGTCGTCGAACAACGGAATTTCCGGTGTCTCGGAGGGGCATGGCCACGTCGGAACCCGGTCGGCGCGGCGCGTCCACGCCAATGCGGCGAAAACTCGCTGGCGGCGACCGCGTAGGCTCTACAACGCTGGAGCCGTTCCGCACCGGGGCCCGGCCGAACCGGGCCCGCACCGGGCGGGACGCCCGACCGAAGGAGAAGCGTGACCGTGACGGACATCGTCGACGAGCTGCGGTGGCGTGGGCTGATCGCCCTGTCCACCGACGAGGACGCACTGCGCAAGGCGTTCGCGGACGGCCCGGTCACGTTCTATTGCGGCTTCGACCCGACGGCCCCCAGCCTGCACCTCGGCAACCTGGTCCAGATCCTCACCATGCGCCGCATCCAGCAGGCGGGGAACCTCCCGCTCGGCCTGGTCGGCGGCGCCACCGGTCTGATCGGCGACCCGAAGCCCACCGCCGAGCGCGTGCTCAACGACCCCGAGACGGTGGCCGGCTGGGTGGAGCGGCTGCGCGGGCAGATCTCGCGGTTCCTGGACTTCGAGGGCCCGTACGCGGCGCGCATGGTCAACAACCTGGACTGGACCTCCGGGATGTCCGCGATCAGCCTGCTGCGCGACGTCGGCAAGTACTTCCGGGTCAACAACATGATCGCCAAGGAGGCCGTCGCCCGGCGGCTCAACTCCGACGCGGGCATCAGCTACACCGAGTTCAGCTACCAGATCCTCCAGGGCATGGACTACCTGGAGCTGAACCGCCGCTACGGCTGCACCCTGCAGACCGGCGGCAGCGACCAGTGGGGCAACCTCACCGCCGGCACCGACCTGATCCGCAAGGCGGACGGCAAGTCGGTGCACGCGCTGTCCACGCCGCTGATCGTCAAGGCCGACGGCACGAAGTTCGGCAAGACGGAGTCCGGCACGGTCTGGCTCGACCCCGAGCTGACCACCCCGTACGCCTTCTACCAGTTCTGGCTGAACGCGGACGACCGGGACGTCCCCACCTTCCTGCGGATCTTCAGCTTCCGCTCGAAGGAGGAGATCGAGGAGCTGGAGCGCGAGACCACCGAGCGCCCGGCCGCCCGCCTCGCCCAGCGCGCCCTCGCCGAGGAGCTGACCACCCTGGTGCACGGCGCCGACCAGTACGAGCGCGCCGTGGCCGCCTCCAAGGCGCTGTTCGGCCAGGGCGACCTCGCCGAGCTGGAGGCCCCGACCCTGGCCGCCGCGCTCGCCGAGGTCCCGAAGGCCACGGTCACCGAGCTCCAGTCGGTGGTCGACCTGCTGGTCGCCGTCGGCCTCTCCCCGAGCCGTTCGGCCGCCCGCCGGACGATCAAGGAGGGCGGCGCCTACCTCAACAACGTCAAGGTGACGGACGAGGAGGCGGTGCCGGCCGAGGCCGATCTGCTGCACGGCCGCTGGCTGGTCCTGCGCCGGGGCAAGCGCAACCTGGCCGCAGCCGAACTGGCCAAGTGATCGAACCGGCCGTGATGGCCGAATCGCGACGCCGCTGACCTGCGGCTTCGACCCTCAGGGGCGGGATCCAGCCGGATCCCGCCCCTGATGTTTGACGATGTCCTCCAGGTGGCCTAGTGTTGAACGAGTCGCTGAAGCGGCCACCCACTCAGCGCGTATCGCTCTCGGAGCATGAATTTCGAGTGACACTCGGAATGCGCTAATGTGGAGGGCGCCGCAGAAAGTGGCCCCGGACCAGTTCGGGAAAGTCGGATGAATGAAACTCCGGAAAACGGAGCGGAAAACATCTGATAAGCTGGAAACACGAAAGAACGAAGCGCCCGGAGGGCCGGTGTGAAAGCCGCCT
>NZ_JBHJUI010000012.1:0-96053 GCF_042268405.1 Kitasatospora sp. NPDC056184
TAACGACACGCCTCGGCCCGTAACCGGGAAGAGGTGGTGTTTCAGAGGATTGGCCGCCCCGGGACCGTCCGCGCAAACGCGTGTCCGGTGCTCCCTGCCGAGCGACTAGAGAACACTACGCCCATTCGGGTGCGAAGGCAAACGTCCTACTCGGACGATGCGGGTGCAGGCCGCACGGCCGGCCTTCACGTACTCCCCGTTGGGGTGGTCGTTGCCGGTGACCCAGTGGCGGGCGGCGGCCTCGTCCCGTCCGCCGGTGCGGTGGCGGTCGAGGAGGCGGGCCTCGCGGACGGCGTCGTCGGTCTCGACGTACCAGAGTTCGCGCAGCAGGTCCCGGGCCTCGGGCCAGGGGTGGTCGGCGGCGGCGAGGTAGTTGCCCTCGGTGACGACGAGGCGGGTGTGCGGGTGGACGACGTGCCGGGCGGCCACCGGCTCGTCGAGGCCGCGGTCGAAGTCGGGGACGTAGATGTCCTGGAAGCGCTCGGTCGCGACCCGGCGCAGCAGGGCGACGTAGCCGTCGGCGTCGAAGGTGGCGGGTGCGCCCTTGCGGTGGCCGAGGCCGAGGCGGTCGAGCTGGGCGGTGGAGAGGTGGAAGCCGTCGAGCGGGAGGTAGGCGGCGCTGCCCGGGCCCTCGTGGCGTTCGACCTCGGCGACGAGGTGCCGGGCCAGGGTGGACTTGCCGGAACCGGGCGGGCCGGCGAGGCCGAGGATGGTCCGGGCGTTGCTGGCGGGGCCGCGCAGCAGGCCGAGGGCGAGGGCCGCGAGGCTGTCCGCGTCGAGGTCGGTCACGATCCCCGTGGAGCGGTCCGCGTTCATGGGCGAACCCTACTCAGCGTTCGGCGAGGGCGGGAAGGTCCAGGGTGAGGGTGCCGGCGTCGGCGTCGAGCAGGGCGGGAACGCCGAGCGGAACGGTGAGGGTGGAGGGGCAGTGGCCGAAGCCCAGTTCCCAGACGATCGGGACGCCGAGCGGTCCGAGGCGGTCGAGCATGACGTCCCGGACCCGGTCGAGCGGGCCGCAGCCCTCCCAGGAGCCGAGGGCGATGCCGGTGACGCCGTCGAAGGCGCCGGAGCGCAGGAGCTGGGTGAGGATGCGGTCGAGCTGGTAGGGGTGCTCGTTGACGTCCTCCAGGAGCAAGATGCTGCCGGCGTAGGAGGGGCGGGCGGCGGGGGTGCCGCGTTCGGCGGCGAGGACGTGGGTGCAGCCGCCGGCGGTGATGCCGCGGGCCCGGCCGGGGACCAGGGCGGTGGCGGTGGCCGAGGTGAGGACGGTCGTGGCGGCGGGGTCGAAGAGGGTGCGGCGCAGGTGCTCGGCCGTGGGGCCGTCCTCCAGGAAGGTCGCCGTGGCGCTCATCGGGCCGTAGAGGGTGGCGAGGCCGAGGCGCTGGGCGAAGGCCTCGTGCAGGGAGGAGACGTCGCTGAAGCCGATCAGCACCTTGGGCGGGGCGGCGCGCAGGGCCTCCCAGTCGAGGAGGTCGACCATGCGGTGGACGCCGTAGCCGCCGCGGGCGCAGATGACGGCGTCGACGGTCGGGTCGAGCCAGGCGGACTGGAGGTCGGCGGCGCGGTCGGCGTCGGTGCCGGCGAGGTGGCCGAGGACGGGGTGGGTGTCGAGGACGTGCGGGGCGACGGTCACGCGCAGGTCCCAGGAGCGGAGCAGGGCGGTGCCGGCGGCGAGCCGCCCGGGGTCGATGGGGCCGCTGGTGGCGACCACGGTGACGTGGTCCCCGGGGCGGAGGTGCGGCGGGCGGGTCAGTCCTCGGCCGGAGGTGGTCGGGTGTTGGTCCATGGCCGGGTTCCTTCCGGGGTGGAGCGGGCCGGGGCGGGGTGGTCCCGGGGCCGGTGCGGGACCGGCCCCGAGAGGTTATGCCCCTGCCGCGTTCACAGCGATCCCATGACCTCGCGCACTTCGGCGAGGGTGGCGTCGGCGATCGCGTTGGCGCGTTCGGCGCCGGCGCGCAGGACCTCGCGCAGGTGGCCGCGGTCGGCGGCGAGTTCGGCCCGGCGGGCGCGGATCGGGCGGAAGTACTCGTTGACGGCCTCGGTGACGGTGCGCTTGAGCGCGGCCGCGCCGCCGTCGCCGATCTCCTCGGCGACCTCCTCGGGGGTGCGGTCCTGGCAGAGGGCGGCGAGCAGGAGGAGGTTGGAGACCTCGGGGCGGCCTGCGGGGTCGTAGCCGATGCGGCGGTCGGCGTCGGTCTTCGCGCCCTTGAGGAGCCGCGCGGTGGTGTCCTCGTCGGCGCCGAGCGGGATGGAGTTGCCGCGGCTCTTGCTCATCTTGCCGCCGTCGGTGCCGAGCAGCAGAGGGGCGGCGCCCAGCAGGGCCCGGGGGCGGGGGAAGACGGTGGTGCCGTCGGGGCGCGGGTAGCGCTCGTTGAACCGGCGGGCGACCGTGCGGGCGACCTCCAGGTGGGGCAGCTGGTCCTTGCCCACGGGGACCAGGTCGGCCTTGCAGAAGAGGATGTCGGCGGCCTGGTGGACCGGGTAGGTGAGCATCAGTCCGTTGACGGCGGCCTGGCTGGAGTGGGCGATCTCGTCCTTGACGGTGGGGTTGCGGTGGAGTTCGGCGACGCTGACCAGGCTGAGGAAGGGCAGCAGCAGCTGGTTGAGGGCGGGGACGGAGCTGTGGGTGAAGATCGTGGCGCGGTCGGCGTCGATGCCGGTGGCGAGGTAGTCCAGGACGAGGTTCTCGGTGTGCTCGGCGAGGCGGTCGGCGATGTCCCGGTCGGTGATGACCTGGTAGTCGGGGATGACCAGGAGCATCTCGACGCCCAGGCGCTGGAGGCGGACGCGGTTGCGGAGGCTGCCGAAGTAGTGGCCGAGGTGGAGCGGGCCGGTGGGGCGGTCGCCGGTGAGGACGCGGTGGGCGGCCGGGTTGCCGCGGACGCTCCCGTCGAGGTCGGCGAGGTCGTCGCGGTCGTCGAGGCCGGGCCGGCCGGTGGTGGCGGTGGTCGTGGTCACGGGGTTTCTCCTCGGTACGGCGGTGGTGGCGGCCGTCCGGGGCACGGGGCCCGTCCCGTCGGAGAAACGCAACAGGGCCGTCCATCCCGGACGGCCCTGGTCAGGCGTGGCTGGTGGCCGTCCTAGGACGGCCACCAGCTGAGACCTGCGAAGCGCTTCATGGGTTCGAGGATAGCGGGTGCCCGCTCGGGCCCGCCGTTCGGTTCCCCGGTCGCCGTCAGTCCTCGACGACGAGGGCGGGCGTGTCCTTGCGGAGCGTCTCGCCGCGGAAGAAGGCGGGCCGGTACACGCCGTAGACGGCCATGAGCACCGCGCCGAGCAGCAGGATGCCGACGCCGATGACGAACACCGAGCCGATGCCGAACACCGCGCCGCTGCCGTACTCCGGGTCCCAGGCGTCGGTGAGGGTCTGCAGGAAGACGCCGCTGAGCAGGATGCCGCCGAGCAGCGGGGCGATGCCCTTGACGACGAGGTCGCGCAGGCTGTCGCGGAGCGAGCGGCGGAAGTACCAGACGCAGGCGAAGGCGGTCAGCGCGTAGTAGAAGCAGATCATCAGGCCGAGGGCCAGGATGGTGTCCTGGACGACGTTCTCGCTGATCACGCTCATGCCGACGTAGAAGGCGGCGGTGGCGATGCCGGCCGCGACGGTCGCGAAGCCGGGGGTGCGGTGGCGCGGGTGGACGGCGCCGAAGCGCGGCGGCACGGCCCGGTAGGCGCTCATCGCGAGCAGGGTGCGGGCGACCGGGATGAAGGTGGTCTGCAGGCTGGCGGCGGCGCTGGCGACGACGGCCACGAAGAGCAGGATGCTCCACGGGGAGCCGAGCACCGGCCGGGCCAGGGCGGCGAACACGTTGTCGGCGGTGTCGGGGTTGCCGAGGCCGGTGCCGGTGGTGCCGACGCCGGCGAACATCTGGGCGGCGATCGCGACCAGCAGGTAGGAGCCGACCAGGGTGACCATCGAGATCATCGCGGCCCGGCCCGGGGTCTTGGCGCTGCCGCTGGTCTCCTCGTTCATGGTGAGGCAGGTGTCCCAGCCCCAGTACATGAAGATCGACAGGGACAGGCCGGCGGTGAACGCGCTGAACGAGCTCACTTCGAGCGGGTTGAGCCAGGAGGCGGAGAAGCCGACCGAGTCGGGCAGGTCGCCGGCGGCGGCCTTGGCGACGGCGATGGCGGAGAACAGCAGCAGGACGGCGAGTTGGAGGCCGACCAGGCTGTACTGGAACCACTTGGTGGCCGTCATGCCGCGGTAGCTCATCGCGGTGGCGGCGGCGATCAGCACGACGACGGTGGCCAGGTGGACCGCCTTGTTGTCGTTGAGGTCGGCGACGGCGCCGCTGCCGGTCATCTCGCCGAGCATGAGGTACAGGAAGTCGGTGGCCACCCCGGCGAGGTTGGACAGCACGATGATCGTGGCGACCGTCAGGCCCCAGCCGGCCATCCAGCCGATCCGGGGGCCGAAGGCCTTGACCGTCCAGGTGAAGGACGTGCCGCAGTCCGGGAAGTCCTTGTTCAGCTCCTTGTACGCGAACGCGACGAGCAGCATCGGCAGGAAGCCGGCCAGGAAGACCGCGGGCATCTGGACGCCGACGGCGGTGACCGTCGGGCCCAGGGTGGCGGTCAGGCAGTAGACCGGGGCGACCGTGGAGACGCCCAGGACCACGCTGCTCAGCAGGCCGACGGAGTTGCCCCGTAGACCCTTGTCCCCCGCTGCCCCCGTTGCCCCCGCCGCCTCCGGCGCTGTGCCGGGGGCTCCACCACTGGCGCCACTGACCGGGGCACCCTGCGGAGCGGCGGGCGCCGTTGCCCGGCCGCTGCTTCCGTGCTCTGAGAGCTGCTGATCAAACACCAGCGCACCCTAGGTGCGGGTGCCGAAGGTTGAGTAGGCCAACCCTTGGTGATCTCGGACACTCCCTTCGATTTGCCTGACAGTGGCCAGTTGTTGACCGGTGATGCATGGGTCGTTAAGGCGTGTACCTTTATTTCGAAGGGTCGTTACCGAATTGATTTGCCGGATATGCCACGGTTTGAGACGTTTCGGGGGCCGGATTCCGGACCCTCGGACGACGCGGCGGAGAGCCCGCCGTGAGCGTCGGATAGGTTTGCCTCACCTAACCCGACCCCTCCGTGAAGGAGTGCCGCGTGTCCCCCACCGCCGGCCGCCCGACCACCCCCCGCCCCACCCGCCGGACCCTGCTCACCGCGGCCCTCACCGGCGGAGCCGTACTCGGCCTCGGCGGACTGCTCACCGCCTGCGGCAGCTCGGACGGTTCGGGTTCCGGCTCCGCGTCCGGCGCCTCCGGCGGCGGGACGGCCAAGCCCTCCGGCGGCACCTCGCCGGACCAGAAGTCGGTCAAGCAGGGCGGCGACGACTACGCCACCGTGATCGAGAAGATGAAGGGCTTCGGCACCGACGCCGCCCCCGGCGTCTACCCCCGGACGATCAAGCACGCGATGGGCGAGACCGTCCTCCCCGCCAAGCCGACCCGGGTCGTGGTCCTCGACACCGGCGAGCTCGACAACGTGGTCTCGCTCGGCATCCAGCCGGTCGGCGTCGTCCACACCGACGGCTCCAAGACGATGCCGTCCTACCTCGGGGACAAGGCCGGCAGCCCCGCCAACGTCGGCACCATCAACAGCCTCAACCTGGAGGCCATCGCCGCGCTCAAGCCCGACCTGATCCTCGGCAGCCAGCTGCGCGCCCAGGACCAGTACGCGCAGCTCTCCAAGATCGCGCCGACCGTCTTCTCGCTGCGCCCGGGCTACCCGTGGAAGCAGAACTTCCTGCTCAACGCGACCCCGTTCGGCCTGGAGGCGGAGGCCAAGGCCCAGCTGGACGCCTACCAGGCGTCCGCCGCGGCGATCGGCGCCAAGCTCGGCGACAAGCGGCCGACCATCACGCCGCTGCGCTTCATGCCCGGCAAGACCCGCCTCTACGCGGAGCTGTCCTTCATCGGCACCATCCTCACCGACGCGCAGCTGCCGCAGCCCAAGATCGAGCAGGTCAAGGAGCTCGCGGTGGAGATCAGCCCCGAGCAGATCGACAAGGCCGACGCCGACTGGGTCTTCTACGGCGTCTACGGCACGCCCAGCTCCACCAACCAGGACGCAGTGCTCGGCGGGGCGCTGTGGAAGACGCTCGGCGCGGTCAAGTCCGGGCAGGCCCGGCCGGTCCCGGACGAGACCTGGTTCCTCGGTCTCGGCGTGGCCGCGGCCAACGTCGTCCTGGCCGACCTCAAGGGCTTCGTGGCGCCCGGCGCCTGACCGGCGCTTCGGGGGGCACGCCGTTCCGGGCCGAGGCGGTGTCAGGGCGTGGGACGGACGGGATGGGCGGGACGGACGGGATGAGCGGGACGGACGGGGTGGAACGGTGGCGTGGGGCACACGGGGCGGAAAGGCGCTTGGAGCAGATCGCCCGGTGCGGGAGGATCGACGGCACCGAACCCCGAAGGGCCCGTTGCCAATGACCACGCTCGACCAGACCGACGCCGACCGGCTCCCGTCGGCCACACCGCTCGCGCCGCCGTCGCCCGCCCGCCCGGACGGGGTCGCGGGGACCGCCGCGGACGGTGCGGCGACCGCCGCGCCGGTGAGCGGCGCCACCCGCTGCTCGATCGCGGCGGCGGGGACCGACGGCCGGGCGGCCGGCACGGCCGGGGTCCTGCCGGGCGGTACCGTGCCGCGGCCGCGCGGCGGCGGCAACGGGGGCGGAAGCCGGTCCGGTGAGACGGGGAGCCGGTCGGACGGCGTGGCCGGACCGGAGCGCGCGAGCGGCGGTGACGGTGGCGGCGAGGGCTTCGTCCGGCTCCAGCAGCCGCCGGCCGTCCAGGACCGGACCGTCCCCGTGCTGCGGGCGGCCCAGGAGGAACTGCGCACCGTCGTCACCCGTAGGCCGGCGCCCTCGCGCCGGCTGCGCCGGATGCACCCGCAGGCGGCCGGCGCCCTGCGGCCGGACACCGCGAGCCCCGGCCCGGTGCCGGCGGCGGACGTGCCGGCCGTGCCCGGGCCGCGTACCGGCGGCGACCGGAGCGGGACCGGAACCGCCGCCCGTCCGGTGGCGGGCCCCGAGGCACCGCTGGGCGTCCTGATCGGCGGTACCCCGCACCCGCCGGAGGCGGTGGGACGTCCCGGGCCCGCGGGGGTGTCCGGTCGCCCGGAGGAACGGCCCGCCGTCCGGGCCGCCGCCGAACTCGTCCGGCTCGGCCGGGGGACCTGTCTGGTGGTGCTGCCCGCCTGGCGGCCAGCGATCGCCGTCTCGGTGCCGACCGAGCACCTGCTGAGCGCCACCGGCCTCGCCTTCGAGCGGCTGGCCGGGGCACAGCTCTCCGTCGTGATCAACCCCGCCGCGCTGCACGACCGGGAGCTGGAGCTGCGGGACTGGCAGGCCGGTCCGCCCGGACGGCGGGCGGGGCGGCGCGGCGGGAACCGGACGATCTAGACCGGTCACCGGTCAGGGTCTGTCACCGGGCCTGTCACCGGGCCGGGCGTCGGTCAGGAACGGGCGGGCCGGGCGTTCGGGATGTAGCCGAGGTCGACCGGGTCGGGCGCGCGGCGGTCGGCGAGCCAGTCCTCCCGCACGGCGGCCAGCAGTTCGGGCAGCCGGGGCGGCCAGAGGGCGTCGGCGTCCTCGTCGGCGAGGTCCTCCGGGGTCCACCAGCGCCAATCGAGGATCTTGTCGGCGGCGTGCATGGCGCTGACGTCGCCGACCGGACCGCGGTGCGGACCGCTGGTGAGGTAGATGTGCTCGTGCTGGCGGACGGGCGTGCCGTGCCAGGTGAAGTCGTGCTCCCAGGTGCAGAGCAGCGGGCCGGGTTCGAGGTCGGACCAGCCGGTCTCCTCCCAGAGCTCGCGGCGCGCCCCCGTCCACGGTGTCTCGCCGGGCTCGATCCCGCCGCCCGGCATGGTCCAGTGCACGCCGACCTCGCTGTTGTCCGAGCGCAGGAGGAAGACGGAGCCCCCTTCGTCCAGGACGACCGTGCGGGCGGCCTGCCGCGGGATCCTTCGCGCGTTGCGCCACAGGTTTCGCATCGGGTCACTCTCGCAGCGGGCCGCCGCGGGCGTCGAGCGGATTCCGCCGGGCGTCGGGCGGGACGGGTGGGTCCGGTCGGCGGGACGGCTCCGGCCGACTGCCGACCGGGTTCCCGGGCCGGTCCGTCCGTCCGGGTCGAGGCCTGTGACGTCGGGGTTTTGACGGGCCCGACGATCAGTCGGTGGCCTTACCCTGACGCCCATGCCCGCACCCGCCTTCCTCCTCCCCTCCCATCCGCTGGACCCGCGCCGGGTCGACCCGCAGTTCGCCCGGGAGGCCAGGCTGCTGCGCGACCTGGGTGGCGAGCACCACCTGGTCGACCACGACGCGCTGCTCGCCGGGGACGCCCGCGCGGGCGTCCGCGGCGTGCCGACGGGGCGCGGGCCGCTCTGGTACCGGGGGTGGATGCTCCCCTCGCGGCGCTACGCGGACTTCGCCGCCGCCCTGGCGGAACGCGGCGGGCAGCTGCTGACGAGCCCGCCCGGGTACGCCTCGGCGCACGAGCTGCCGGGCTGGTACGAGGTGTTCGAGGGGGCCACCCCGCAGAGCGTCTGGCTGCCGCTGCCGGGCGCGGGGGTCGAAGCGGGCGCGGCCGGGCCGGGGGCCGGGATCGAGCCGCCCGGTGCGGAGCGGTTGGCACCGGCCGTCGCCCGGCTCGGCGGGCGCGGGCCGGCGATCGTCAAGGACTACGTGAAGTCCCGCAAGGAGGAGTGGGACGAGGCCTGCTACATCCCGGACCTGGCGGATCTGCCGGCCGTCGGACGGGTGGTCGCGCGGTTCGTGGAGCGGCAGGCCGAGCACCTGGCGGGCGGTGTGGTGCTGCGGCGGTTCGAGGAGTTCACCCGGGTGGTGTGGGACACCCGCGCCGCCCCGTCCGGCGGCGGTTCCGAGCACGCCTCGGACGAAGGGCGGGACGGGGGCCGCGACGCGGGTGGGGACACGGGCCGGGAGGGGCGGCGGCGGGCGGTGGAGGCCCGGGTGTGGTGGCTGGACGGCGAGCCGGTGCTGGTCGGGCCGCACCCGGACCTGCCCGGCTGCCCGGCCGCTCCCGACCTGTCCGTGGTCCGACCGCTGGTGCGGGCGCTGGGCTGCCGGTTCGTCACCACCGACCTCGCCGAGCGGGCGGACGGCTCCGGCTGGCGGGTGGTCGAGGTCGGGGACGGGCAGGTGAGCGAGCTGCCCCGGGGAATCGACCCCTCCGGGCTGCTGATCGCACTGCTCGCGGCGTGACGGGCGCGGCGTGACCGGGGTGCCGTGACGGGGCGGCGGGC
The DNA here is from genome assembly GCF_042268405.1 of Kitasatospora sp. NPDC056184. Taxonomy (NCBI): domain Bacteria; kingdom Bacillati; phylum Actinomycetota; class Actinomycetes; order Kitasatosporales; family Streptomycetaceae; genus Kitasatospora; species Kitasatospora sp. NPDC056184. Next base: position 9,259 of record NZ_JBHJUI010000012.1, read on the forward strand.
GCCGGTTGCGACGCCCGCCGTCCGGCCTGGTTATCCGACGATCACGTCTGAGGCCGGTACGGGAGCGGCGCCGCTCCCGCCGTGACCCTCCGCCACGAACGCCTGCCAGAGCCGGGTGTACGCCCCGTTCTGGGCGAGCAGTTCGCCGTGCGTGCCGTCCTCGACCACCCGGCCGTGGTCCAGCACCACGACCCGGTCGGCGCGCTCGGCGGTGGTCAGCCGGTGGGCGATGACCAGCGTGGTGCGGCCGCCGCTGAGCCGGTCCGCGGCGTGGTTGACCGCCGCCTCGGTCGCCAGGTCGAGCGCCGCGGTGGCCTCGTCCAGCAGCAGGATGTCCGGGTCGACCAGCTCCGCCCGGGCCAGCGCGATCAGCTGGCGCTGGCCCGCCGAGAGGTTCCGGCCCCGGCCCGCGACCTCGTGCTCGTAGCCGCCGGACAGCCGGACGATCATGTCGTGCGCGCCGACCGCCCGGGCCGCCGCCTCCACCTCGGCCGGCGTGGCGCCGGGCCGGCCGTACGCGATCGCCTCGCGCACCGTCCCGGCGAACAGGTAGGCCTCCTGCGGCACCACGCCGAGCCGGTGCCGGTACTGCGCGAGGTCGTAGCGGGTCAGGTCCACGCCGTCGACCCGCACGGTGCCGGCGGTCGCGTCGTAGAACCGGGCCACCAGCTTGACCAGGGTCGACTTGCCGGCCCCCGTCTCGCCGACCAGCGCCACCGTCTGCCCGGCGGGGATCCGCAGGCTGATGTCGGTGAGGACGTCCGGAGCGCCGTCCGCGCCGCCGTTGTAGGCGAAGCCGACGCGGTCGAACTCGATCTCGCCGCGCAGTCCGGCCGGGACGGGCACCGGGTCGGCGGTCTGCGCCGTGCTGGTCGGGGTGCGCAGCAGGTCGCGGGTCCGGCCGAGGCCCACCGCCGCCTGCTGGTAGCCGTCGAACACCTGGGAGAGCTGGTTGACGGGGGCGAAGAACAGGTCGATGTAGAGCAGGTACGCGACCAGCGCGCCGACCGTGAGCGTCCCGGCGTCCACCCGCGACGCGCCGACGATCAGCACCAGCGCGGCGGCCACGCTGGAGAGGAACTGCACGAACGGGAAGTACAGCGAGATGTAGAGCTGGGCCCGGACCCGGGCGTCCCGGTAGGCGATGCCGCGGGCGACGAAGCGGTCCGTGTTGGTGTCCAGCCGGCGGAACGCCTGGACGATCCGCATGCCGGCCACGTTCTCCTGCAGGTCGGCGTTGACCGTGCTGATGAGGTCCCGGGAGATCTCGTACTGGGCCTTGGACTTCCGACGGAACACCAGGGTGGCCACCACCAGCAGCGGCAGGACCGCGAAGACCGCGAGGGCGAGCCCGGCGTCGATCACCAGCAGGGCGGCGAGGATGCCGAGGAAGGTCAGCAGGCTGACGACCGCCGTGACCACGCCGGTCTGGAGGAACGAGGTGAGCGAGTCCAGGTCGGTGGTCATCCGGGTCATGATCCGGCCGGACAGCTCGCGCTCGTAGTAGTCGAGGCCGAGTCGGTTGAGGTGGGCGAAGATCTTGAGCCGGAGCGAGTAGAGCACCCGCTCGCCGGTGCGGCCGCTGACCCGGTTCTCGGCGCTCTGCACCAGCCAGTCGAGCAGCACGACCGCCAGGGCGGCGAGCGAGGCGACGGCGACGCCGGTCATGACGCCCTTGCTGACGCCGTCGTCGATGCCGTGCCGGATCAGGATCGGCAGGACCAGCCCGGCGCCCGCGTCCAGGGCGACCAGCAGCAGGGCGAGGGCGAGCGGTGCGCGGAAGGGGCGCAGCAGGCGGCGGAGGCTGAAGTCGGGGTCGCCCCGCTCGGCCTCGGCGCGGGGGATCTCCGGGCTGTCGGTGGCCGGCGGGAGGGCGGTGACCTTGGCGAGCAGGTCGGGTGCGGCGGTGCGGGCCGCCTTGGCCAGGGCCGGGGTGGGCATCGCGGGGCGGGCGGGCGGTGCGGCGGGGGCCGGCGCGGCGGGGGCCTTCGCTTCCGCCGGGTCCGCCTGATCCGCCTGGTCGGCCGGGTCTGTCGGGGCGGCCGGGTCGGCCGGGTCTGTGGGGTTCGCAGCGGCGCGGGCGCCGGGGGCGCGACCGGCCTCGGGGTCGGTGATCAGGGCCCGGTACCGGGGACATCGGGCTTCGAGTTCCTCGTGCGTGCCGAGGTCCAGCAGACGGCCGTGGTCGAGGACGGCGATCCGGTCGGCCAGCTGGAGGGTGGAGCGGCGGTGGGCGATCAGCAGCGTGGTGCGGCCGGCCATGACGGAGCGCAGCGCGTCGTGGATCTCCGCCTCGATCTGCGGGTCGACCGCCGAGGTGGCGTCGTCCAGGAGCAGGATGCGGGGGTCGGTGAGGATCGCCCGGGCCAGGGCGATGCGCTGGCGCTGGCCGCCGGAGAGGGTGAGGCCCTGCTCGCCGACCTTGGTTTCGTAGCCGTCGGGCAGGGCCCGGACGAACTCGTCGGCCTGGGCGGCGCGGGCGGCGGCGACGATCTGCTCGTCGGTGGCGTCCGGGCGGCCGTAGGCGATGTTGGTGCGGACCGTCTCGGAGAAGAGGAAGCTCTCCTCGGGCACGGTGCCGACGGCCGCCCGGACCGAGTCGAGGGTCAGGTCGCGCAGGTCGTGGCCGTAGAGGCGGACGGCGCCGGCCGCGGGGTCGTAGAACCGCGGCACCAGCTGCGCGACGGTGGACTTGCCCGAGCCGGACGCGCCGACCAGGGCCAGGGTCTCGCCGGGGGCGAGGCGGAGGCTGAGGTCGTGCAGCACGGGCGAGGGGTGCTCGGGGTCGTAACGGAAGCCGACCCGGTCGAACTCCAGCGCCACCTCGGTGGTGAGCGGGCCGACCACGCGCGGAGCCGCGGCCGGCGAGGCCTCGTTCGCCGTGGACCTGTTCGCCGCGGGGGCTTCGGTGTCGGGAGTGGTGGCCGGCTCCGGAGCGGGGGCCTGGACGGGGTCGAGGGCGAGGTCGAGCGTGACGGCGTCCGGGCGCTCCTGGACCAGCGGGCGCTCGTCGATCAGCTGGAGCACGCGCTCGACCCCGGCGCGGGCCTGCTGACCGACCGTGATGACCATGGTCAGCATCCGGACCGGGCCGGTCATCTGCGCCACGTAGGTGGAGAAGGCGACGAAGGTGCCGAGCGAGACCCGGCCGTCGACCGCCAGCCAGCCGCCGAAGGCGAGCACCGCCACCTGGGCGAGTGCGGGGATGGCCTGCATGGCGGGGTTGTAGCGGCTGTTGAGCCGGATCGAGCGGAGTCGGGCCGCGAAGAGGCGGCCCGAGGCCGCCTCCAGCTTGTCCAGCTCCTGGGCCTCCTGGCCGAAGCCCTTGACCACCCGGACGCCGCCGATCGCCTCGTCGACCACGCCGGCGACGGCTGCGGCCTCCTGCTGGGCCGCCCAGGTGGCGGGGAAGAGCCGCTTGCGGCTGAGCGCCGAGACCCACCAGAGCGCCGGGGCCATGACCAGGGCGACCAGGGTGAGCGGCGGCGAGAGCCAGATCATGACGCCCAGCGACATCGCGAACATGATCAGGTAGCCGGTCATCATGGGCAGCATCGAGAGCAGCCCGTTGACCAACTGGAGGTCGGAGGTCGCGCGGCCGACCACCTGGCCGGTGTCCAGGCGGTCCTGGCGGTGGCCGTCGAGCCTGCCGAGCGAGCGGAAGAGGTCGGCGCGCAGGTCGTGCTGGACGTCGACGGCGAGCTGCCCGCCGTAGTAGCGGCGGACCTGGGTGCAGCCGAACACCACGGCGGCGGCCAGCAGCAGGATCACGGCCCACGGGGCGAGCGGGCGGCTGTGCGCGGTGATCACGTCGTCGATGATCACCTTGGTGACCAGGGGCACCAGGGCGGTGACGGCCATGCCGAGGAGCGAGGCGCCGAAGGCGAGCAGCACGCTGCGCCGGGAGCGCCAGCAGTAGCCGAGCAACCGCCGGAGCCAGCCCGGGCCGTCGGTGCCGCCGCTTTCGCCGCCCTCGCCCTCGGCACCGGGGCCGCTGCCCCCGCCGGTGTCGGAGTAGGTGTCGGTGTCGGTGTCGGCGGTGGTCGTGGGGTCCGGGGCCGTGCCCGGTCGGGCGTGCCCGTTCCCGGACCCGCCCGGGGTGTCGGTTCGGGTGCCGCTCGGGGAAAGCTCCACCGTAGATCCGTGAGTCTCAGGCATATTTAGGGATGCTAACCATTCCGTCGGGTGGCCGCCATGGAGTTTCAGGCCAGGGCGAGCCGGTGGTCCCGGCCCGACGGAGGGGGCAACAGCCCGCAACCTGCGGTGATTCCCGGCGGACCGGACCGGCGCGCTCACCACCAGGGTCGCCGACGGGCCCGGAACCGCCCACCGCCCACCGGCGCAGGAGGCCGACCTTCCTTGGTCCTAGGGCGCCGGGCCGAGCGCGCACCGCCCCGGAGCGGCCCGGCGTCAGCCCGGTGTCAGCCCCTCGACCGGCCTGCCGCTCGGCCTTCGGACGACCCTCGGACGCCGCCCCCCGGACGGCGCAACGGGCCCCGGCGGGGCGCGGGCTCAGGCCCGCGCGCCGGCGCCGGTCTCCGCCCGGGCGGCCTCGGCGGCGGCGCGGGCGGTGTCGGCGGCGACGGCTTCGGCGGCGACGGCTTCGGCGGCTGCCGAGAAGGCCCCGTGCGCCAGGCTGTGCAGCAGCGCGGCCATCGCGTCGCGCGGCAGCCCGACCCGTTCGTCGCCCTGGGCGGGGTTGGGGCCGTGGCTGTGCGGGGTGGAGTTGATCAGCCCGAAGACGGCGTGCACGGACGCCCGGGCGACCGGCTCGGCGGAGGGTGCCGCGAGCGGCGGGTAGGCCTGCCGGACCACGTCGACCCAGAGTTCCACGTAGGCGCGCTGGAGGCGGCGGACGGTCCGGCGGTCCTCCTCGCGGAGGTTGAGCAGCTCGCGGTCGTGCAGGGTGATCAGGTCGCGGTCGTCGAGCGCGAAGTCGACGTGGCCGCCGATCAGCGCGTCCAGCGCGGCGGCCGGCCCCTCGTTGCCGCCCGCCCGGCGGCGCCCCTCCTCCAGCAGCCGCTCACTGATGCCGACGAGCAGGTCGGCGAGCATCGCGTCCTTGCCGGCGAAGTGCCGGTAGAGCGCGGGGCCGCTGATCCCGACCGCCTTGCCGATCTCGTCCACGCCGACGCCCAGGAAGCCCCGGGCCGCGAACAACCGGGCGGCCTCCTTGCGGATCTGGTCGCGGCGCGGGAGCCCGGAGGCGGGCGGGACGTTCGGCATGCCGCCCATCGTAGACAGTGGGGTTATCGGTCGTTAACCTGGGCGACGGAAGTTAACGTTCATTAACGTGTGGGGGTCGCGGGCTCACCAGCCCCGTCGGCCCACCTGCCGCCGAGGGCAAGGGAGCTCTTGGAATGGTCATCTCCACCGCCGGCGCACCCACCGGCATCAACGGCAGCGCGGCGGCCGGCACCCCGGGCGCCGCCGCACCGGCACCCCGGCTCGCCACGGCCGCCGACCCCGGTTCCGAGGCGTACCGGACGAACACCGCCGCCCACCGGGCCCTGGTCGCCGAACTGCGCGAGAAGCTCGGTGCGGCCGCGCTCGGCGGCGGCGCCAAGGCCCGCGCCCGCCACACCGCGCGCGGCAAGCTGCTCCCCCGCGACCGGGTGGACACCCTGCTCGACCCGGCCTCGCCCTTCCTCGAACTGGCCCCGCTGGCGGCCGACGGGATGTACGAGGGCGCCGCCCCGGCCGCCGGGGTGATCGCCGGCATCGGCCGGGTCGCCGGGCGCGAGGTGGTCGTGGTCGCCAACGACGCCACCGTCAAGGGCGGCACCTACTACCCGATGACGGTCAAGAAGCACCTGCGCGCCCAGGAGGTCGCGCTGGAGAACCGGCTTCCCTGCGTCTACCTGGTCGACTCCGGCGGCGCCTTCCTCCCGATGCAGGACGAGGTCTTCCCGGACCGCGACCACTTCGGCCGGATCTTCTACAACCAGGCGCGCCTCTCGGCCGCGGGCATCCCGCAGATCGCCGCCGTGCTCGGCTCCTGCACGGCCGGCGGCGCGTACGTCCCGGCGATGAGCGACCAGGCCGTCATCGTCCGCAACCAGGGCACCATCTTCCTCGGCGGACCGCCGCTGGTGAAGGCGGCCACCGGCGAGGTGGTCACGGCCGAGGAACTCGGCGGCGGCGACCTGCACGCGCGGACCTCCGGCGTCACGGACCACCTGGCCGAGGACGACGCCCACGCCCTGTCGATCGTCCGCACCATCGTCGCCGGGCTCGGTCCGCGACCGGCCCGCCCGTGGCCGCTCACCCCGGCCGAGCCGCCGGCCGTCGACCCGGCCGGCCTGTACGGGGCCGTCCCGGTCGACCCGCGCACGCCCTACGACGTGCGCGAGGTGATCGCCCGGCTCGTCGACGGCAGCCGGTTCGCCGAGTTCAAGGCCGAGTACGGCGCGACCCTGGTGACCGGGTTCGCCCGGATCCACGGCCACCCCGTCGGCATCGTCGCCAACAACGGCGTGCTGTTCGCCGAGTCCGCCCTCAAGGGCGCCCACTTCATCGAGTTGTGCGACCAGCGGGGCATCCCCCTCCTCTTCCTGCAGAACATCACCGGGTTCATGGTCGGCCGGCAGTACGAGGCGGGCGGCATCGCCAAGCACGGCGCCAAGATGGTCAACGCCGTCGCCTGCACCCGCGTCCCGAAGCTGACGGTGGTGATCGGCGGCTCGTACGGAGCCGGCAACTACTCGATGTGCGGCCGGGCCTACTCACCCCGCTTCCTGTGGATGTGGCCGAACGCCAAGATCTCCGTGATGGGCGGCGAGCAGGCCGCGTCGGTGCTGGCCACCGTCCGCCGCGACCAGTTGGAGGCGCACGGCGAGCAGTGGCCCGCCGAGGCGGAGGAGGAGTTCAAGCGCCCCGTGCGCGAGCAGTACGAGCGCCAGGGCAACGCCTACTACGCCACCGCCCGGCTCTGGGACGACGGGGTGATCGACCCGATGGACACCCGGACCGTGCTCGGTCTGGCGCTCACCGCCTGCGCCAACGCCCCGCTCCCGGCGCCCGGCCCGTTCGGCGTCTTCCGGATGTAGCGCTCCTCCCCGGGCGGCGGCCCACCCGCGCCGCCGCCTCCCCGGTGCCCGGCGCCCACCAGGTGCCACCACCTCCTTCGTACGGCTCCCCTCGACCCGGAGGAACGCCTCCCATGTTCGACACAGTTCTGGTCGCCAACCGCGGCGAGATCGCCGTCCGGGTGATCCGCACCCTGCGGCGGCTCGGCGTGCGCTCGGTCGCCGTGTTCAGCGACGCCGACGCCGACGCTCCGCACGTCCGCGAGGCCGACGTCGCGGTCCGGCTCGGCCCGGCCGACCGCAGCGACAGCTCCGCCGCCGAGACCTACCTGCGGACCGACCAGATCCTCGCCGCCGCCCGCCGGACCGGCGCCCAGGCCGTCCACCCCGGCTACGGCTTCCTCGCCGAGAACGCCTCCTTCGCCCGCGCCTGCGCCGACGCCGGCCTCGTCTTCATCGGACCTCCTCCCGCCGCGGTCGAGCTGATGGGTGACAAGATCAACGCCAAGGAGGCCGTGCGGGCCGCCGGCGTGCCGGTGGTTCCGGGCAGCCGGGCCACCGCGCCCAGCGACGAGGAACTCGTCGCGGCCGCCGAGGAGATCGGCTACCCCGTGCTGCTCAAGCCGTCCGCCGGCGGCGGCGGCAAGGGCATGCGCCTGGTCCGCGACCCGGCCGACCTGCCGACCGAGATCGCCGCGGCCCGGCGCGTCGCCCGCACCGCCTTCGGCGACGACACCCTGCTGCTGGAGCGCTGGATCGACCGGCCGCGCCACATCGAGGTCCAGGTGCTGGCCGACGCCCACGGCACCACCGTCCACCTCGGCGAGCGCGAGTGCAGCCTGCAGCGCCGCCACCAGAAGCTGATCGAAGAGGCTCCCTCCGTCCTGCTCAACGCCGAGACCCGGGCGGCGATGGGCGCCGCGGCCGTCCGCGCCGCCGAGTCCTGCGGCTACACCGGCGCCGGCACCGTGGAGTTCATCGTCCCCGGCGTCGCCCCGGACTCCCCCGACACCGACGGGGGCGTGCGGGACTTCTTCTTCATGGAGATGAACACCCGCCTCCAGGTGGAGCACCCCGTCACCGAGCTCGCCGTCGCCGTGACCGACACCGCCGGCCCCGCCGCCGGCCGGCCCCGGCGGCTGGACCTGGTCGAGTGGCAGCTGCGGATCGCCGCCGACGAGCCCCTCTCCTTCACCCAGTCCGACATCTCCTTCCAGGGCCACGCCATCGAGGCCCGGATCTGTGCCGAGGACCCGGAACGGGACTTCCTGCCCACCGGCGGACGCATCCTGCTCCTCGACGAACCTCGGGGCGAAGGCATCCGGGTGGACTCCGGAGTCACCCCCGGGACCGTGATCACCAGCTCCTACGACCCCATGCTCGCCAAGGTCATCGCCTACGGACCCGACCGTCCGACCGCGCTGCGGCGCCTGCGCGCCGCGCTGGCCGACACCCGCATCCTCGGCGTCACCACCAACACCGGCTTCCTGCGCCGGCTGCTCGCCCACCCGGAGGTCGCCGCCGGCCGGCTCGACACCGGCCTGGTCGAGCAGACGGCGCAGCAGCAGCCCGGGCTGCTCGCCTCGCCGTACTCCCCGGCCGCCGGCACCACGCCGCCCGCCGAACCCTCCGACGTCCTGCCGCCGGAGCCTCCGGCGCCCGCCCACCTCCTCTACTACGCGGCCGCGCTGGCGCGGCACCTGGACCTGACCCCGGCCGCCGACACCGACGGCTGGACCGACCCGTTCTCCCTTCCCTCCGGCTGGCGCCTGGGCGGCGACCCCGCCTGGACCACCCACCGACTCCGTACCCCCGGCCAGGACCCGGTGGCGGTGCGCGTCCGATCGATCACTGCGGGCAACGTAACGGACGCCACTGACAATCCGTCCGAGCGCACCCTGGAGGTCGAGGTCCGGCTCGACGCCGGACCGGTCCACCGGGCCCGGGCCGGCCGCACCGGGGACCGCCTCCACCTGACCGTCGACGGCCTGCGGACCAGCTTCGCCCTCGCCGCCGACGGCCCCGCCGCCCCCGCCGCCGGCCCGGTGACCTGGCTCGGGATCGACGGCGACGCCTGGCCGGTGCAGACCCACGACGCGGTCGGCGAGAGCGCCACCGCCGGCACCGCCCACCACGGCGGCCTGACCGCGCCGATGCCGGGCACCGTCACGGTCGTGAAGACCGCGGCCGGGGAGGCGGTCCGCAAGGGCCAGCCGCTGCTCGTCCTGGAGGCCATGAAGATGGAACACGTCATCGCCGCTCCGCACGACGGCACGGTCAGCGAGCTGCGGGCCACCGCCGGCGCCACCGTGGCGATGGAGGAACTGCTGGTCGTGGTGACCCCCGCCGAAGCCGCCGCGGACGACCCCGCCGAGGCCACCGCGGCGGTGCGGTCGTGACCGCCCCCGCGCCGAGAGGCGCCGCCCCCGCCCGTGAGCCGGACGCCCTCGACCTGGGCCTGCCGGACCCGGTCCGCGCGCCCGGCCTGCCCGAGGAGGTGCGGATCCACGAGGTCGGCCCGCGCGACGGGCTGCAGAACGAGGGCACGCTCGTCCCCGTCGAGGTCAAGGCCGAGTTCATCGGCCGGCTCGCGGCCGCGGGCCTGCGCACCGTCGAGGCCACCAGCTTCGTTCACCCGAAATGGGTACCCCAGCTCGCCGACGCCGAGGACCTGATGCCCCGGCTCGCCGGCCTGCCGGACCGCCACCCGGGCCTGCGCCTGCCGGTGCTGGTGCCCAACGAGCGCGGCCTGGACCGCGCTCTCGCCCACCACGCCACCGACGTCGCGGTGTTCGCCAGCGCCACCGAGACCTTCGCCCGCCGCAACCTCAACCGCTCGGCGGACGAGGCGATGGCGATGTTCCGCCCCGTGGTGGAGCGGGCCGCGGCGGCCGGGGTCCCGGTCCGCGGCTACCTGTCGATGTGCTTCGGCGACCCCTGGGAGGGCCCGGTCCCGGTCGCCCAGGTGGTCCGCTCCGGGGTGCGGCTGCTGGAGATGGGCTGCGCCGAGCTGAGCCTCGGCGACACCATCGGCGTGGCCACCCCCGGCCAGGTCACCGCCCTGCTCGACGGGTTCGCCGCCGCGGGGGTGCCGACCGGCCGGCTCGCCGTGCACTTCCACGACACCTACGGCCAGGCCCTCAGCAACACGCTGGCGGCACTGCGCTCCGGGGTCACCACCGTGGACGCCTCGGCCGGCGGACTGGGCGGCTGCCCCTACGCCAAGAGCGCCACCGGCAACCTCGCCACCGAGGACCTGGTGTGGATGCTGCACGGACTCGGCGTCCGGACCGGTGTCGACCTGCGCGCCCTGGTCGCCACCAGCGGCTGGATGGCGCGCCGGCTCGGCCGCCCCAGCCCCTCCCGCGCGGTCCAGGCCCTGCTCGGCACCACGTCCACCGGATCACCGGACTGACCCGCACCGACCGCTCCGCGTGACGGCCCGCCCCCGCGTATCCGTCCGCTCATCACACCGCCCGCCCGTCACACCAGCACCGGCGGCGGTCGTCCCGACCACGCCCGCGCCCACCCGGCGGGGCCCCAGGAGGATCACCATGCTCGACCACCGGTTGAACACCGAGCACGAGGAACTGCGGCGCACCGTGGCCGAATTCGCCCAGGACGTGGTGGCGCCGAAGATCGGCGAGTACTACGAGCAGGGCGAGTTCCCCTACGAGATCGTGCGGGAGATGGGGCGGATGGGCCTGTTCGGCCTGCCGTTCCCGGAGGAGTACGGCGGCATGGGCGGCGACTACTTCGCGCTCTGCCTGACGCTGGAGGAGCTCGCCCGGGTCGACTCCTCGGTCGCGATCACCCTGGAGGCGGCGGTCTCGCTCGGCGCGATGCCGATCTACCGCTTCGGCACGGAGGAGCAGAAGCGCGAGTGGCTGCCCCGGCTGACCTCGGGCGAGCTGCTCGGCGCGTTCGGCCTGACCGAGCCCGAGGGCGGCTCGGACGCCGGGGCGACCCGGACCACCGCGCGGTACGACGAGGCCACCGACGAGTGGGTGATCAACGGCACCAAGTGCTTCATCACCAACTCCGGCACCGACATCACCGGTCTGGTCACCGTCACCGCGCTCACCGAACCGATCGCTCGTTCGAGTGAAGAGGGCGAATTCTCCTCGCCACGGCGGGAAATCTCCTCCATCATCGTGCCCACCGGGACCCCCGGGTTCCAGGTGTCGAAGAAGTACTCGAAGGTCGGGTGGAACGCATCCGACACCCGTGAACTGTCCTTTACCGACTGCCGCGTCCCCGCGGCCAACCTGCTGGGCGAGCGAGGTCGCGGCTACGCCCAGTTCCTGCGGATCCTCGACGAGGGCCGCATCGCGATCGCCGCCCTGGCCACCGGCCTGGCCCAGGGGTGCGTCGACCAGTCCGTCTCGTACGCCGGTACGCGCCGCGCCTTCGGCCGGCCGATCGGCGCCAACCAGGCCATCCAGTTCAAGCTCGCCGACATGGAGATGCGCGCCCACACCGCCCGCCTCGCCTGGCGGGACGCCGCGTCCCGGCTGCTGCACTCGGAACCGTTCAAGAAGGAGGCCGCGATCGCCAAGTTGTACTCGTCGGAGGCCGCCGTCGACAACGCCCGCGAGGCGACCCAGATCCACGGCGGGTACGGCTTCATGAACGAATTCCCCGTCGCCCGCTTCTGGCGGGACTGCAAGATCCTGGAGATCGGCGAAGGCACCTCGGAGGTCCAGCGGATGCTCATCGCGCGAGAGCTCGGCGTCTCCTGAGGCTGTCGTAGGCCGCACCCGCTTCGTCCGCCGACCCGCCCGGGCCGGCGGGCCGGCGGGCCGGCGAACCACGGCGATCGCACATCACGAGGAGGAAGGAGTCACCCCGGGCTGCCCGAGTCGATCTGGTCGTACCGGGTCAGCGCGAGTTCGAACGGCGTCGGCGTGACCTTGACGGCGCCGTCGAACGGGCCGCTGAGTTGGAACACCAGGCTGACCGCGAACGCGGCCGGGGCCCCACGAACCCCATCAGCACCAGGGTGCGCCCGGTGGTGGTCAGACCGACCACCGGAGGCGTCGCCAGCACCGACACCGACCCCACCACCGGACCTCCCAGTGCCAGGGCCGGCACCTGGGCACGGATATCGGCCAGCCTGGCGTTCCGCCGCGCGCAGACGTCCGTCAGGCTCCTCAACACATCGGCCTTCACGGCGAGTTCGGACGCGTCCCTGGCTCCGCACCGCGTCCGCAGGTCCGGATCCGGTCGGCCGCCGCCCAGGCCTCGGCGCTGCCGCGCCCACGGCCCATCTGCTCCCACTCGTCCGTGATCGCCTGACGGGTGTAGTCACGCACGCGCTGCTGCACCACCGGACGGTCCGGGCCTGGCGGCAGGCGTGCCGACCAGGCCGGTGCGGCAGCTGCCGCCGCACCGGGAGCCGTCGGGTTGGGTGGTGGCGCGGTGGCGCCGGCGTGGACAGCTCGAAGGGCCCACACCACCCCGGGCCCGTCCCGGCAGCCGCGACGGGCCGCCCGGCCTAACGGAACGACCGTCAGGGGATCACGATCACCGGACGGTTGGCCCGGCGGGCGAGGCGGCCGGAGACCGAGCCGAAGAGCTTGCCGAGCAGGCCGTGCGTCGTGCCGACCACGATCGCGTCGGCGGCGAACTCGCGGCCGACCTCCTCGATCTCGTGGCAGATGTCGCCACCGCGCTCGACCAGGATCCAGGGCACCCCGGCGAGGAAGTCCGCGCAGGCGAGTTCCAGGCCGAGCACCTCCGTGCGGTGGTCGGGGAGGTCGACGAAGACCGGCGGCTCGCAGCCCGCCCAGACGGTGGCGGGCAGGCGGTTGGCCACGTGCACGATCACCAGGCCGCACTGGGAGCGACGGGCCATGCCCACCGCGTAGGCGAGGGCGCGTTCGCTGGACAGCGAGCCGTCGAAGCCCACCACCACACCGTGCTGGAAGGCCGGGTCGCAGGCTTTGGCGGATGCCTGCCGGAGGGCCGGTTCGCCGGCCGCCCCGCCCGCGTCGGGCAGGCCGGAGGTACTCGGACGCTCGGCGCCCGGTCCAGGCCGGCCCGTCACCGGGGGCTCCGGGACGTCGGACCGCCGCTCGTCCCGCCGGTGGCGGGAGCCTGAGCCGGGGCGGCCCCGGCGCGCGAGGTGGCGAAGGGGGCGGGCGAAGCCGCCGCCCCGGGCGTCCTCGCCCGGCTCCACCGGTCGGGAGGGCTCAGAACCAGCCATGGCACAAGGCTCTTCGAAGGAGATGGGCCGACAGGAGAGGACAACGCTGCCCGGGCGGCAGGCCCGCCCACGGGAAGTCGTCGGGCTGCGCCGAACACCACCGTTTGTGACCTGTTCCTTTCAGAGTACGACGGGCCGGACACGCAGCCCAGCCGCGCGGTCCCGGGGGCGCGCTCTTCCCACGAACGAGGGATGCGCGCGCCGGCGACGGTGCGCCCCTCGACGGGTGCGAAGGCGCCCCTCCGCCGAAGGAGGTTCCCTGGAGCTTGACTGAGCGGACCGGGCGGCGCAACAGGATCCCGGGACACCGTGACCGGACTGTCATGGATCGATGACGATCCGTTGCGGACCGTCACCGGGCAGTGAAGCGGCTGGTGGGGGCGGGCGGCGGGGCGGACGGCCGGGCGGACGGCGAACGCGGGGTGCGCCGTCGCCGCGGCACCCGTTTCAGCCAAGGGGCACGGGTTCGGGACGCCGTCTGGCATTTGCCACATGCATAGGCGCGGCCGCTGGCACCATGCTCGACATGCCCCTGCTCCTGCTCGACCTCGACAACACGCTGCTCCCCAGGGACGCCGCATTCCGGGCCTGGGCTCAGGATTTTCTGACCGAACGGGCGCTGCCGCCCGGAGACGTCGACTGGCTCGTCACCATCGACGGCGGCGGCTACGTACCGCGCAGCACCGTACTGTCCGCCGCCCGGCGCCGCTACGGCCTCGACGAGTCGCTCGACCGGCTGTTCGCCCACTACCGGCACGGCATCAACTCCTACATCCACTGCCCGGCCCGCAACATCGACGCGCTGCGGGCGGCGCGAGCCGCCGGGTGGACGCTCGGCATCGTCAGCAACGGCAGCACCGGGCCCCAGCTCGAGAAGATCCGGCGGACCGGCCTCGGCCCGATGGTCGACGGCTGGGTGATCTCCGAGGAGGCCGACTGCCTCAAGCCGGACCCGCTGATCTTCGAGATCGCGGCGCAGCGGTGCGGCTTCGCGCCGACCGGGGACTGGGCCGCGCAGACCTGGATGATCGGCGACCACGCCCCCGCGGACATCGCCGGCGCCGCGCTGGCCGGCCTGCGGAGCGTCTGGCTGCACCACGGCCGCCCGTGGGCCGAGCCGGCCTACCGGCCGACGTTCAAGGCGGCCGGCCTGCCGGAGGCCGTCGGCCAGGTGCTGGCCGCCCGGGGCGCCCCGGCGGCCCGCCCGGAGGCCCGCCCGGTGGGCGTCGACACCCCGCGTCGCGCCGTCTGCGGTGGCGTCGCGGTCACGCGGATGACGGGGACGGCGGGTGCCGCGGGTGTTCCCCGCCCCCGTGAGCGCGGGCTCGCCGCGGTGCGGACGGCGGCCGCCCCGGGGTGATCGGCGGGCCGGCCGCGAACGGGGCGCGGGCCGGATCGGGGGCGGAGCGGAGACGGACGGCGCAGAGCAGCGCGCGCGACGGCGCGCCGTTCGGGACATCTGCCCCTTCCGGTCGGCACACGCCTTCAGCCGTGCACGCCACGGGTAGTGCTTCAACCGCCTCCGGGACCGGACCGGCTGTCCGAAACCGGTCCGGCGGGTTTGCCGAGGATGCCGCCACCCGCTCTGCCACGACAGAGCCCGCAACAGAGCCCCGGCAGGGCGCTCGGCAGAGCCCCGGCGGCGCTCCCGGCACGGGCGAGCGGTCGCGCCGCCCCCACGCCGTCCGGCCCGGGCCGGACGGCGGCCACCGGGACCGAGGGCACGCCGAGGTCCTGCGGGCGCGGGCACGGTGCGCGCGGCACGCCCCCGCCCGTCGAACGACCCCGGCAGCCCCAGCCGTCACCGAGGCACCAGAAACCCCACCGGTCACAAGGGTCACAATGGTCACGGCGGCCCCGCCCCGTACGGCTCACCTTCCGTCAGCGCGCCTGCCCCGCACGGGCCGTCGAAGCACGCCCGCACCGGACGGTCCGGATCCGGACCGTTCGTCGTGCAACCCTTTCGCCGTGATCGGCGTCGTCAGTTCCGCCACCCCTGTGCCCAGTTCGCGCACCGCGCGGACGCCAGGGCACGGCATCCCGCCGCCCGGACCTGCGGGCCGACCGATCGTGGCATCGCCCTTGGCTGGGAAGAGCCGGCCGGGGCCCCGCCCCGGGGCCCGGCGGCACCGGAGCCCCGGCCACCGGTCCCCGGCTCCGGCACTGGCCGGATGAAGCCTGGGAGGCGCACACCGGGCAGCCGTGCGCCCTCCCGTGCACCGCCTATTTTCGGTCAATCTCGTGCGGCTCCCCCACCCTTGGGCAAATCCGCAGCCCAGGCGCACCGGCCGGGCACCTCGGAGCCAGACGCCCCAGGACCCGTCCCGCGACAACCAGCCACCGTTGCACCGACCCTCTTCCCAGAAGGGTCGACGGGTGCCACGCTTCGTGATCGAATGCATCACGCCAAATTGCCATGTCGACATAGCGTCGGATGGTGAACTTGTCACAACGGCAACGGTCCACCCGATAGATTCGATCTTGGCCAGCAGTGCCGCACCACCACACCACACCACCGAGGGGGCTTGAGCGCCTTGAGCAGGGTGAGCAGGAGCGACGCGGGTCCTGACAGCGGCCAGGCCGTGGCCGGTATCGCGGGTCGTTCCGCGAGAAGCACCGGCTCCCAGGCCTCCACCGCCAACACCCGCCACTCCGGCACCGCCTCGTACCCCTCCTATTCCCCCGCGGCCCCGTCCGCCCCGGGCACCCCGCCCGCATCGGGTGCCACAGGCGTCCCGGGCGTCCCGCAGAGCCCGGGTTCCCCGTCCTTCCCGGCCTCCCCCGAGCACGGCGGACGCCACGTCAGCCGACCGTCCGTCAGCCACACCGGCGGGTACGGAAACGGCTCGGACGGGCGGGCCGGGGCGTCGGTTACCGGCCATTCCGGCGGACACCCCGGCAGCCATCCCGGAGCCGACAACGGCTACGCGGCCTTCGCCGCAGCCCCGGCCGCCGCCGCCTTCGCCCCAGGGGCCCCCGGCACCGGCCTCGGCCCGGCTGTGCCCGGACTGCCGGGCCCCGCGGCCGTCGGCGGGCTCCCCGCCGGACCGCTCGGCCTCGGCACCGTCGGGCACGGCATAGGCGGCCACGGCGCGGCGGGCCACGGACCCGGCGGCCACGGCGGCCTCAACGGCACCTCGGCGCCCGTGCCGGCCGCCGCGCCGCGCAAGCTCTCCGGCCGCCGCCGCCGCGAGACCGTCGCCGTCCTGATCTTCGGCGGCGGACCGATCTTCGAGAGCTCGATCCCGCTCTCGGTCTTCGGCGTCGACCGCCAGGACGCCGGGGTGCCGCGCTACCGCCTGCTGGTCTGCGCCGGCGAGGAGGGCCCGCTCGCCACCACCGGCGGCCTCACCCTCTCCGCCCCGTACGGGCTGGAGGCGCTGGCCAGGGCCGGCACCATCGTCGTCCCGGCCTGGCGCTCGATCTCGCAGCCGCCGCCGGTCGAGGCGATCACCGCGCTCCGCAAGGCGCACCACGAGGGCGCGCGGATCATCGGCCTGTGCACCGGCGCGTTCGTCCTCGCCGCCGCCGGCCTGCTGGACGGCCGCCCGGCGACCACGCACTGGATGTACGCGCCGACCCTGGCCAAGCGCTACCCGCGGGTGCACGTCGACCCGCGCGAGCTGTTCGTCGACGACGGCGACGTGCTCACCTCGGCCGGCACCGCCGCCGGCATCGACCTCTGCCTGCACGTGGTCCGCAGCGACCACGGCGCCGAGGCGGCCAACGCGCTCGCCCGCCGGCTGGTGGTGCCGAGCCGACGCGGCGGCGGAGGACAGGCCCAGTACATCGATCAGTCTTTACCTGAAGAGATCGGCAACGACCCGCTCGCCGAGGTGGTCACCTGGGCGCTGGAGAACCTCAACCAGCAGTTCGACGTCGAGGTTCTGGCGGCTCGCGCCTACATGAGCCGGCGGACCTTCGACCGGCGGTTCCGCACGCTCACCGGCAGCGCTCCGCTGCAGTGGCTGATCACCCAGCGGGTGCTGCAGGCGCAGCGGCTGCTGGAGACCTCGGAGCTGTCGGTGGACGACGTCGCGCGCCGCTGCGGCTTCCGGTCGCCGGTGGCGCTGCGCGGGCACTTCCGGCGCCAGCTCGGGGTCTCGCCGGCCGCCTACCGGACGAGCTACCGGGCCCGGCGGCCCGGAACGGCCGGTCCGGCACCGGCTTCGCCCGCCGGCGGCGACCTGCGGACGGCCGGGGCGGTCTCGGCGTCGGCCGCGGCGGGCGGGTCCCTCCCGGGCCAGCACGGCGGGCACGGTGTGCCGGCCGGGCACGGGTCGGCCGCCGCCGCGGGGTTCCCGGGCGGGCCGGGTGCCGCGCACCCGGGCCAGCACGGACAGCCGTCCGGACCCGGCGTGCACGCGCGGGCCGGGCAGCCCTACCCGCACCAGGCGGCCGGGCACCAGGCGCACCCCGGGCAGCCGGGGGCCGGTCGCGGTCCGGCGCGTCCGCCGATGGTCCCGGCGCAGGCCGGGCCGGGTGCGGGCCGGCCGCCCAGGACGGCGGAGCACGCGGCCGCCGAGGACGGGATCCCGCAGCCGGGGGCCCGCGGGCAGGGCCAGGGGCACCGGAGCGCGGCCGAGCGGCCGCAGGACGCGGCGTCGGAGGTCCGGGCCCGGCAGGCCCGGGCGGGCCAGCTCCGTCCGCAGGCCGGACGGGGCGCCGCGGCGGAGGCCCGGGAGGCCCGTGAGGCGCGGTCCGGGCGGGACGTCCGCCCGGCGCACCCCGTCGGCCATCCGGCCCGGGAGGCCCGGGAGACGGGCGGCCACGCCCAGGACGAGCACGGTTCCGAGGGCCGCACCCCGGCGCCGCGCTCGGCTCCATCGGTGCCCGCGGCGCGTGATCGCGCCGTAGGGTGAGTGGTGTGAATGACCGTTTGGTATGGATCGACTGTGAAATGACAGGCCTCGACCTCGACCGGGACGCCCTGGTCGAGGTCGCGGCGCTGGTGACGGACTCGGAGCTGAACATCCTCGGCGAGGGTGTGGACGTCATCATCCGCCCGCCCGCCGAGGCGCTGGCGAACATGCCCGAGGTGGTGCGGGCGATGCACACCTCCTCCGGGCTGCTGGAGGAGTTGGAGCACGGGGTCACGCTGGCCGAGGCGGAGGCGCTGGTCCTGGCGTACGTGCGCGAGCACGTGCCGGAGGCCGGGCGCACGCCGCTGTGCGGGAACTCGGTGGCCACCGACCGCGGGTTCCTGAGCCGGGACATGCCCGCGCTGGAGAGCCACCTGCACTACCGGATCGTGGACGTCTCCTCGATCAAGGAGCTGGCCCGGCGCTGGTACCCGAAGGCGTACTACAACAGCCCGCAGAAGGGCGGGAACCACCGGGCGCTCGCGGACATCCGCGAGAGCATCGACGAACTGCGCTACTACCGCGAAGCGGTGTTCGTCCCGCAGCCCGGCCCGGACACCGACACCGCGCGCGCGATCGCGGAGAAGTACCAGCCGCCGGCGGACTGAGCCCGGGGACTGCCGAGGTGCTCGCGCACGGGGGACGGAAACCCTGGCGCGAGCACCCTTCCGGATCCTGTAGAGTTCTTCTTGTCGGAGCGGGAACGCCGAAGAGCGGGAACGGTCCGGACAGATGGTGGGTGTAGCTCAGTTGGTAGAGCACCTGGTTGTGGTCCAGGTGGCCGCGGGTTCGAGTCCCGTCACTCACCCCACTGGCCCGAGGGGCCGGTTCCGTCAAGGAACCGGCCCCTCGGGCTTTTTCGCGTTCCCTCAGATCGGCTGCGGCCGGGAGGCGGTGGTGTGGCGCGCGTCGCACTGTGGTCCGCGTCTCACCCCTTTTCCCCGGGCGCGACCCTGCCGCCGGAAGCTACTGACTAGTAACGTTGCTGCCATGACCACTCCTTCGATCGGCCGGCTGCTCGACTCCACCGTCCCGATGGCCCGGACCCTCAAGCTCGAGTACCTGGAGACCACGCCGGAACGCGCCGTGCTGCGGCTGCCCGACCAGCCCGAGTACTACAACCACGTGGGCGGCCCGCACGCCGGCGCGATGTTCACCCTCGCCGAGTCGGCCAGCGGCTGCATCGTGCTGGGCGCCTTCGGCGACCAGCTGTCGCGCGCGGTGCCGCTCGCGGTGAGCGCCGAGATCGCCTACAAGAAGCTCGCCATGGGCGCCGTCACGGCCACCGCCGTGCTCGGCCGGCCGGCCGCCGACATCGTCGCCGAGCTCGACAAGGGCGAGCGCCCGGAGTTCCCGGTGACCGTCGAGATCACCCGCGCCGACGGCGCGGTGACCGGCGTCATGACGGTCGTCTGGACGCTGCGCCCCAACTCCTGAGCGCACAACTCCCGAGCGCACAACGGCGGAGCGCGACGCGGAAGCACCGCGCGGGGGCAGCCGGCGGAAGCACCGCGCGGGAGCACCGCGCACACCCCGCGATGACTGTCCGTGACGGCGGCCGTGTCCTCCCGGTCCGCCCGCTCGTTCTCGATTCACGTGGGAGCCAAACACCCGGCCAGGGGCCCGGAACCCGTCCGACGGACCGTCGGCGGCGGATGGCGCGCGGCCCGGCGGTGGCTGTCCCGGCCGCGGGCCGTCGCGGCGGGCGGGGCGCTCCTCGCGCAGCTCTGGGGGTTCGGCGCCCCCGCCGCCTGCGCGGCCGGCGCCGAGCCCGTCCCCGAACCGGCCGGCCGGACCGTCGGCCGGACCCTGACCGGCGCGGCGGCCTCCGGCGATCCGGCGGAGCGGACCGGGCCGGACCCCGCCGACGGGCTGCTCGACGGGCTCGCCGGCGCCGTACCGGAGGTCGCGGCAGGCGTCCTCGGGCCGGAGCTGGACGCCGCGACCGGCTCGATCGGCCGGGCGCTCCAGGACCGGATCAGGGCCGGCGGCCTCCCCCTGCCGGGGCAGCGGGCCGCCGTGCCGGACGCGTTCGCGATCGCCTCGGGACTGTTGGGCACCGTTCCCGCGCAGGTCCGCCCGGCCGAGGCGCCGCCGATCCGCGGCGAGGTGTCCGACGGGCCGTCGGGCGCCGGCGCCCGCCCCGCCGGGACCGACCGGCCGCACCGGCCGGGCGGCACCCCGCACGGCCCGGCCGCCCCTCCCCCGGCCCCCGCCCCGCCGGACCGGCTTCCGCCTCCCGCCGCCGGGCCTCCGGCCCCGGCCGGCGGCGGAAGCGGGCGGACGGACGGCCGGGACCGCGCGGCCGGCGCGGACGGCGTCCCGGCGGCCGGCGCCGCGGCCCGGTTGCTCGCCGGGACCGCGACCAGGACGGCCGCCGTCACCGTCGCCCACGACACCGCGGGCACCACGACCGCCGTCCTCGCCCCCATCACGGCCGGGCTGCTGCTGACCGGCGCCGCGATGTACAAGCACCGGGGCCTGCCGAAGGGCCACTGAGCGGCCCCGGCAGGTCGGGGGGCCGCACGTCGGGGATCACGCGTCGGGGGTGCGCACGTGCAGGGTGAGCAGCGGAAGTTCGCGTCCGGGGACGGATCCGGAGGGGGCCGTGCCGGTGCGGACGGCGCCCATGGCCAGGTAGAAGGGCTCGGCGTTCGGGTCGGCCTCGACGGTGATCCGCTCGAAGCCGAGGGCCGCGGCCTCGGCGCGCAGGTGGTCCATCAGGCGCCGGCCGACGCCGCGGCCGATGGCGGCCGGTTCGACGAAGATCATGCCCAGTTCGCCCTCCGGGGGCGCCCCGGTGAGGGTGACGAAACCCAGCACCCGGCCGTCCTCCTCGGCCACGGCCGCGCGGTCCGGACCGATCCGGTCCGGGTGCACGGTGAGTTCGGCCCGGCAGGCCTTGATGAACGCCGCGTCGTAGCCCCAGTGCGCCTTGGAGCGCAGGGCGAGGGCGCTGAGCGCCGCCGCCTCGTTCGGCCGGGCCGGTCGGATCAGCATGGCGGGTGTCCCTCCTGGTCGCCTCGTCCGGGATCCGGACATGGTGCACCGGGAGCCGGTCTAGCGGAAGACCCCCGGCGGCGGGGCGGGGGACGGGGTGGCGGTGGCGTCGGTGGCCGGGGCGGCGCCGGCGGCGAAGTCGGCCAGGGCGCGGCCGTGCTCGACCCGGCCGTGGGCGGCGTCCGAGGCCACCCGGCGGGTCAGTTCGGCCAGCGGGAGCGGGGTGTGCGCGGCGGCCAGGACGAGGTTGCCGAAGCGCTTGCCGCGCAGCACCGCCGGGTCGGCGACCAGGCAGAGTTCGGGGAAGACCGCGCCGAGGGTGGCCACCTGGGAGCGGGCGAACGGCAGCGCGGAGCCGTCGGCGATGTTGACGGCGTACCGGCCGCCGGGGGCGAGGGCCCGGGCGGCCAGCGCGGTGAACTCGACGGTGGCGCAGTGGGCGGGCACCCGGGCGCCGGAGAAGACGTCGGCGATCACCAGGTCGACGGTGCCCTCGGGGGTCCGCTCCAGCACGCCGCGGGCGTCCGCGCCGCGCACCTTGACCTGCCAGCCGCGGTCCAGCGGGAGTTCGGTGCGGACCAGTTCGGTGAGCGCGGTGTCGATCTCGGCGACCTGCTGGCGCGAGCGCGGGCGGGTGGCGGCGACGTAGCGGGCCAGGGTGAGGGCGCCGCCGCCGAGGTGCAGGACGGTGAGCGGGCGGCCGGGCGGGGCGGCGAGGTCGACGAGGTGGCCGAGCCGGCGCTGGTACTCGAAGCCCAGGTGGGTGGGGTCGGCGAGGTCGACCAGGGACTGGGGGGCGCCGTCGATCAGCAGCGACCAGGCGGCGGGGCGGTCGCGGTCGGGGCGGAGCTCGGCGAGGCCGGAGTCGACGGCGCGGGTGAGCGGGCCCTGCGCGTGGATGCGGCCGCCGGGGCCGGTGGCGGCGGGCGGTCCGCTCTCCGCGGCGGCGCGGGCCCGGTCCGCGGTGCGGCCGGCTCGGTTGCTTCGTCCCATACCCGCCATTATCGCCGCTGCCCGGAAGCGTCCCCCGGGAGGTCCCCGCAGCTCGGCGGGCACGGGACGGGGGCGGGGCGGGCGCGCGGCCGGCGCGGGCCGGGGTCAGGACGGGCCGAGGCCGCCCGCGGTGAGGGTGCAGGCGGCCTCGCAGAGGGCGGAGCGGAGGACCCAGGGGTCGGTGGGGCGGGTGGTGCAGTCGGCGCCCGCCGGGGGCATCACCCAGCGCGGGTCGGTGGCGGGCAGCAGTTGCGCGCCGGCCGTACAGGAGCTGCCGGGCAGGTGCCAGGTCGCCGAGGTGCCGGGCGGGACGAGGAAGGAGACGGTGGCGCCGTTGCGGCTCTGCAGCACCGCGCCGCAGGCCCGGCGCAGCCGCAGGATGTCGACCGCCTCCAGGCCGTGCCGCAGGGCGACCGTCACGGTGTCGAAGGTGGCGACCAGGACGGCGTCCGCGTCGGCGCGCGGGCGGCGGACGGGTCCGCCGCCCGACGGGGACCGGCCGGGGCCGCGGTCGTCGGCCGACTCGGGCAGCAGGGCGGGGGCCGCTCCGTCGAGCACCCCGCCGACGGCCAGACGGCGGAACTGCGGTACTCCAGTGGCCGGCATGGGCCCTCCTGTCACCTCGTCGGTACCGGAAGCCGCGCCGCCCCGGGTGGGGGTGCCGCCGGGGGAGCGGCCGGGGACGGCGGCGGGGGCTTCCATGTACCAGGACAACGCCGGGCCCGTACCGCAGGCCACGGGGCGCCTTACAGCAAGGCATGGCATTTCATGGCAGATCCCGGCAACGATGCCCGATTTGCCCGCAATTGGTGGCACATCGACCGCGAACCCACTGTGTCCGCCCGGTGACTCCCGGTACTGTCGTGGCGCCCGGCCGTCCACCGGACCCCACCGGACCCACCCGCGGCCGGGCGCCCCCGCCGTCCCACCGCCGCCCGACCCCCGCACCGCCGCCCGCACCACCACGGAGCGCACCATGGCAGCCACCCCACCGGCCGAGCCGAACCGCCCGTCCCCCAACACCGCGATGCGCGCCCTGCGCGGCGACCGCTCGCCGGGCGAGTTCGCCGTGGCCGTGCGCCGGGCGGCCCGCGAGATCGGCGAGCACGTCTCCTGCGACGCCCGGTACGTCGGGCGGGTCGAGTCCGGCGAGATCCGCTGTCCCAACTACGCGTACGAGCGGGTGTTCCGGCACATGTGGCCGGACCGCTCGCTCGCCGACCTCGGCTTCGCCCCCCGCACCGCCGTCCGCCGCCGGCCGCCCGACGGCGGGGGCGACTCCGACCGGGGCCCCTGGGCGCCACCGCCTCTCCACCCGTCGTTCCCGCCCCTGCCCGCCCCGCGCTCGCCGCTCTCCACCCAACTCCCGTACGCTGCCTCGCCGTACGCGGAACCACCCCCACCGGTCGGGGTCCCGGTGCCGAGGTTCGCGACGGCGTCCGGGGGGCCCGACGAACCGCACCCCTGCGACGAGGAGAACGACGACGTGCGTCGCCGTACGTTCCTGGCCGGCGGCTCTGCCGCGCTGGCCTCCGTGATCGGCATCGACCGGCCCGGTCCGGCCGCCGCGGCCCCCGCCCCCCACGGCGCGGCCGCCGCCCACCCGGCACCGGGCCGTGCCGTCCTGCCCGGCCGCCCCGGCCCCGTCCCGCTGCCCCGCAAGGTCGGCGCGGCCGAGGTGCTCGGCGTGGAACAGGCCGTCCGGGACATCCGGCTGGCCGACGACGCGCACGGCGCCGACGCCCTGTTCGAGCAGGCCAGCCGCTCCCTGCGGGAGGCCTACCTCCTGCTCGACGCCTGCGAGTACTCCACCGAGACCGAGCGCCGACTGCAGGCCGGCGCCGGCGAACTCGCCATCTCGGTGGGCTGGTTGGCCCACGACTCGAACCGGCTCGGGGACGCCCGCTCGTACTACGCGGAGGCGCTGGCCACCGCGCGGATGGCCGGCGACTCCGCGCTGGAGGCGCACGTCTTCTCCAACAGCGCCTTCCTCGCCCGGGACGCCGGCCGCCCCCGCGAGGCGCTGCGCGCCGCCCAGGCCGGGCAGTCCGCCGCCCGGCACCTCGACTCCCCCCGGCTGCTCGCCCTGCTCACGATGCGCGAGGCCGGCGGCTGGGCGCTGCTGCGGGACCGCGGCGCCTGCGAGCGGGCGATCACCCGGGCCCGCCGGTTGTTCGAGCAGGGCCCCTGCCCGGCCGACCCGGAGTGGATGTCGTTCTTCGGCGAGGCCGAGCTCGCCGGGCTCCAGGCGCAGTGCTGGTCCGCGCTCGGGGACTGGGACCGGGCCAGCGACCACGCCCGGCTGGCCATAGCGCTCCAGCAGCCGCACTTCGTCCGCAACCGGGTGCTCTACACCGCCGAACTCGCCCACGACCGGCTCGGCCGGGGGGACCTGGCGGGCGCGGGCGAGCACGGGTCGGCCGCCGTCGCGCTGTTCGGCGACGTCCGCTCGGCGCGGATCCGCTCGATGCTCGCGGACACCGCGCAGCGGCTGCGCGAGCACCGGCGGGTGCCGGAGGTGGAGCGGTTCCTGGCGGAGTACGGCGCGGCGACGTCGGCCGCCTGAGCGGGCGCCGGCGGCCGGCCGGCCGGCGGGCCGGCCGGCGGGTCAGCGGCGGCAGGGCGGGTCAGCGGCGCAGGGTCTCCAGGTGGCCCTGGTCGTTCCACAGCTCGACGGCCGGCGCGCCGTACTCCCAGGACAGGACGCAGAGCGCGGCGGTGCCGAGCTTGAACCGCTGGGCGAACTCGGGCGGCAGGCCGAGCCAGCGGGCGGTCAGGATGCGCAGCAGGTGGCCGTGCGCGAAGAGCACCACGTCGCAGTCGGCGCAGTGCATCACCGTGGTGTCCGGATCCGGCACGCCGTGCTCGGTGTTGAGGTCGGCGAGCAGGGCGTCGACCCGGGCGGCGACCTCGGAGAGCTTCTCGCCGCCGGGGACGCCGTCGCGCCAGATCAGCCAGCCGGGCCGGTCGGTGGCGCGGATGTCGGCGCCGGTGCGGCCCTCGTACCGGCCGTAGTCCCACTCCAGGAGTTCGGGGCGCTCCACGGCCCGGTCGCCGAGGCCGGCCAGCTCGCAGGTCTCCTTGGCGCGGCCGAGCGGGCTGGTGTAGACGAGGGCGTCCGGCAGGCCGTTCCAGGGGGCCGCGGCGAGCCGCTCGCCGAGCGCCAGGGCCATCGCCCGGCCGTCCTCGGTCAGCGGGATGTCGGTGCGGCCGGTGTGGCGGCCGGTGGCCGACCAGTCGGTCTCACCGTGGCGGACCAGCAGGATTCGGGCGGGCATGGGCAGGCTCCTCGCGCTCGGGGCGGTGTCGACGGTCGGCCTCGCCATTGAGCACCGGACTCCATGATCCCCCACCGGCGGACCTCCCACGAGCCCGGCCCTCCGCCTCCCGGGGGCGGCCGTCACGCGGCGGACGCGGTGGGTCCGGCAGCCCGGGTGCGCCGCCAACGGCCCTTTCGGGGCGGATTGTCGGAGCCGGATGCGACACTGGGCCGCACCATGAACGTCTCGACGAACGCCCCGCTCCGCGGGCCGGCGGAGCCGCTCGCCCAGCGGCTCGCCGAGCTGCGCGGACCGGCGCCGCAGCGCAGTCTGAACGCCCGTGCCCTCGCCGCCCTGGCCGGCAATCCGGGGTGCCACCGCCGCGCCGTGCTGGACGCCGCCGGGGTGGACAAGTCGGCGCTGGCCGCCCGGCTCGGCCGCCCCGCACCCTTCGGCCGGTCGCCGTTCGCGCTGGCGCGCGGCGTCGTGTTCGAGGCCCGGCTGAAGGAGAACGCCTACGCGGCGCTGCTGGAGCCGCTGCGCGCCAGGCTCGGCATGTCCGACGAGGGCGGCCCGCTGCTCGTACCGGACCTGCTCCGCTCCTCCGGTCCGGCGGTGCGGGCCGACCGGACGGCGGCCGCGCTCGCGGAGGCGGCCGCCGAGGAGCACGCCTGGACGCTCCTCGACCACCCGATGCTGCGGCTGGACGTGGCGGGCTCCACCGCCTACCTGGAGCCGGACGCCGTCGTGGTGCACGGCGGCCGCTGCACCGTCGTGGAGATCAAGTCCTTCCCGGTGCTGGACGGCGGCGCGGACCCGGGCAAGGTGGGCGCCGCCGCCCGGCAGGCCGCCGTCTACGTGCTGGCCCTCCAGGAGGCCGCCGCCGCGCTGGCCGGCCGGCCGGTGGACCCGGACCCGTACACCGAGCAGCGGCTGCCGGGCAGCCCGCACACCAGCGTGCTGCTGGTCTGCCCCGAGGACTTCGGCAGCCGGCCGACCGCCGTACCGGTGGACGTGCGCCGGGAGCTGTCCACCACCCGCCGGCAGCTCAGCCGGATGACCGGCATCGAGCGGCTGCTGGCGGTGCTGCCGCCGGGAGCGGACTTCGACCTCTCCCCCGCTCCGGACGGCGGGCCCGTCCGGTCCGCCGAGGAGCTGGAGAAGACGGTCGGGACGGTGCCCGCCGCGTACAGCCCGGACTGCCTGTCCACCTGCGAACTCGGCTTCCACTGCCGCGCCCAGGCGCGCTGCGGGGACCGGGTCGAGCAGCTCGGCCGGGGCGTGCGGGGCGAGCTGGGCAGCATCCGCACGGTGACCGAGGCGCTGACCGTCGCCCGCACCGGCCCGGGTGGGACCGGCGGGGACGGCGAGGGCGAGGGCGACGGCGCCGACGAGGCCGCCGCCCGGCTGGCCTACGCCGCCGCGCTGCGCGCCGAGGCGCTCGGCCGGCCCGCGCCGGCCGCCGCGGGGGCCGAGCGGTGAGCCTGCTGTCCACCCTGGCCCGGCTGGAGGCCGTGCGCAGCGGCCGGGCCGAGCCGCTGGCCACCGTCCGCCACCGGCACCTGTCCGAGCGCCCGATGGTGCTCGTCCCGCTGACCTCGGCCGGCGAGGACGGCGCGCCGCTCGCCGTGCTGCTGGGCACCGACCGGGACGCGCCGACGCTGCACATCGTGCCGCAGCCGCTCAACCGCACCCTGCGCTCGGACTTCCTGGCCGACCTGGCCGCCGACCTGCTGCCCTACCTGGAGTCCTTCGGCGACGAGGTCGAGCTGATCGAGGGCTCCGAGAAGGACCCGGAGAGCGGCGAGAGGACGCCGGTCGTCCGCGAGCTGTGCGCGGACGCGCCGCAGCTGATCGTGCCGAACAGCGGGGGCGTGCGGCACCTGGCGCTGCTCGGCCGCTCGACCCGGTTCCGCCGCACCGCCGAGGACGAGGACCCGGGCCCGTTCCCGGCCCCCGCCCGGGTGCCGCTGCTCGGCCGCTGGCTGACCCACCTCGCCGAGCGCGCCATGGTGCCCGGTTCCAGCCTGCTGCTGCCGATGACCGGCCTGCTGGCCCGGCACTGGGCCACCGGCCAGAGCCACCTGGAGGACCAGCACCTGGCCGCCCGGCTGGCCTGGCACGCCCCGCCGGAGGGGCTGAGCGGCGCGGAGGCTGCCGAGCTGGCGGAGACCGGGCGCGGCGCCGACGGCCGGCTGGTCCACCCGCCGGCCGGTCCGACCACCGACCCGGTGTTCGACACCAAGGTGCTGGCCCCGGCGATCGCCCGCTACGACGCGGCCGCGGCGGCCCTGCGCGCGGCCGACGGCGCGGGCGGGCCCGGCGGCACGGGCGTCACGGGCGGCGGGGACGCCGCGGCGGCCCGGGAGGCCGTGCGGGTCGCCGTCGGCCGGCTGCGCGCCGCCCTGCACGAGGAGCTGCTGCCGACCTGGCACGACGTCTGGCACGGCCTGGACCTGCTGCGCGCACTGCCCCCGGCCGGCCACCTGCCCGAGCGCTGGACCGGCGACCGCTGGTCGTACACCGGCCACCGGGACCGGCTGGCGGCGGGGGAGCCGCCGCAGCCACGGCTCGACGACGCCGTGACGGCCGCCCGCAAGCTCGCCCAGCGCGAGCGCGAGCAGACCCGGCTGGACGTCCAGGAGGCGCTGGACGATCCGCTGGCGATGGCCGAGCACCGGCTCGCCGGGGAGGCGTTCAGCGGCGTGGTGACCGAGGTGGTGCCGGACTACGACACCACCGGCCGCTCCCCCAAGCCGCGTCCGCTGCTGACCGTCCGCACCGACGACCGCCCGCACGCCGACCTGGGCCGGGAGGTGCACCGGGTCCGCGAGCCGGCGGCGCCCGAGGCCGGGGCGGGTCCGGCGCAGAAGGCCGTGATCGCGGCGGCCGACCCGGAGGCGGGCACCATCACCGTGCGGGTGCTGTCCGGCATGGGGCGCAGGAGGGAGCCCGAGCCGGGGAGCCTGCCCGAGCCGGGCGAGCGGGTCACCTTCACGCTGTTCGAGCTGACGGTCCGGCAGGCCGCGCCGCTGCCCGAGCCGGACGACACGCCGTGGACGCACGGCGGCCCGCCCGGTGCCGCCGTCACCGTGCTGCCGGTCGTGACCGGCGCCGCCGAGGACTGGGAGTGATCCGCCCGATGAGCACCGAGCAGGCCGCCGGCCAGAGCCCCGGCGCGGCCGCCGACGCCACGGTGGCGCGGATCCTGGAGGCGACCGTCCGGCCGGCCGCCGGCGCGCCGCGCGGCGTGGTGGTGGACTCGCCGCCCGGCGCCGGCAAGTCGACCCTGGTGGTGCGCGCCGCCCGGGAGCTGGTCGGGGCCGGTGAGCGGCTGATGATCGTCGCCCAGACCAACGGCCAGGTGGACGACCTGGTCGACCGGCTGGCCGGCAAGGCGCCGGAGCTGACGATCGGCCGGCTGCACGCGGCCGACGCCCGCCCGGGGCCGGAGGTGCTGCGGCACGCCAACGTCACGCCCTCGGACAAGGTCGCCGAGCTGGCCGAGCTGGACGTGGTGATCTCCACCTCGGCCAAGTGGCAGTGGGTGCGGGCCGAGCAGCCGTGGCGGCACGCGATCGTCGACGAGGCGTACCAGATGCGCTCGGACGCGCTGCTGGCCGTGGCCCGGCTGTTCGAGCGGGCCCTGTTCGTCGGCGACCCGGGCCAGCTGGACCCGTTCACGGTGGTCGGCACCGAGCAGTGGGCGGGCCTGTCGTACGACCCGTCGAGCAGCGCGGTGGTCACCCTGCTCGCGCACAACCCGCAGATCGAGCCGCACCGGCTGCCGGTGTCCTGGCGGCTGCCGGCCAGCGCGGCGCCGCTGATCTCGGGGGCGTTCTACCCGTTCACGCCGTTCCGCTCGGGCACCGGCCCCGAGGACCGCTCGCTGACCGCCTCGGTGCGGCCGGACGGCTCGGCGGTGGACGCCGCGATCGACCGGGCGGCCGAGCACGGCTGGGCGCTGCTGGAGCTGCCGGCCCGGCACACCGTGCGCACCGATCCGCAGGCGGTGGCGGCCGTCGCGGCCACCGTGCGCCGGCTGCTGGACCGCGGGCTGACGGCGCACTCCGAGCAGGGGTCGGCCCCGCTCACGGCGGACCGGGTGGCGGTCGGCACGGCGCACCGCGACCAGGCGGCGGCGGTGCGGGCCGCGCTGGTCAAGGCGGGGGTGCCGGTGGACCCGACGGCCGGTCCCGCGGTGACGGTGGACACCGCGAACCGGCTGCAGGGCCGCGAGTACGACGTCACGGTGGTGCTGCACCCGCTGTCGGGGCGGCCGGACGCCACCGCGTTCCACCTGGAGACCGGCCGGCTCTGCGTGCTGGCCTCCCGGCACCGGCACGCCTGCATCGTGGTGGCCCGGGCCGGGATCGCGGAGCTGCTGGACGAGCATCCGGCCACCGAGCCGGTGCAGTTGAACGTGCCGGTCGCGTTCCCCGACGGCTGGGAGGCCAATCACCGGGTGCTGCACCACCTGGCCGGGCACCGGGTGCGGCTGGGCCGTCCCTGACGGCGGCGGGCCGGCCCGCGCGCCCGTCCGCGTGCCGGGCGAAACGCCGGGCGAAGCACGGGGCGACGGGCAGGGCACGGGCGGGACGACGGGCGTGCGGCGGTCCGGACCGGCGCGCGGCCGGCCGTCGGGGCCGAC
Organism: Kitasatospora sp. NPDC056184; assembly: GCF_042268405.1. Lineage (NCBI taxonomy): Bacteria > Bacillati > Actinomycetota > Actinomycetes > Kitasatosporales > Streptomycetaceae > Kitasatospora > Kitasatospora sp. NPDC056184. The sequence continues at coordinate 39,261 of NZ_JBHJUI010000012.1, forward strand.
GCGCGCCCCCGGCGCGCCGGGCGGGAATAGCGCCCGGACGCGCACCGTTCCGTTACCGGCCGCCGCCGCGAGACAATGGACGGCGGCCGTGACCGGGCGGCGCCCGACCCTGGCATCCGTCGCCCGACCCCATCGAGCACCCGGAGGTGTCCGTCCATGCCCGACTCCCATGCGCAGGCGTCCGACCAGAGCGGCCCCGCCGCGGCGGCCGGTCCCGGCGCGGGCGCCGGTGCGGCGTCCGGCCGGCGGCAGCGCCCGGTGCAGCTGCTGTTCGAGCCGCAGGCCGCCGAACCGGAGCCGGAGCGTTTCTTCGACCTGGAGTCGATCGACGACCCGGCCGAGCTGCTGCGCCGCTCCACCGAGCTGGCGCTGGCCTTCCGGACGGCCGCCGAGCGGGCCACCGACTTCCAGGCGGTCGCGGCCGCGCAGCTGGCCGACCCGCGCCGGTTCGACGCGCTGTCCGAGGCCGAGATCGCCGGCCGGGCGGACTGGACGCCGGACTACGCGGCCAAGATGATCGAGTACGGCCGCACCCTGCTCCAGCCCCGGCGGCACGAGGACTGATCCGCCCCGGGGCGCCCGCGGTCCGGGTCCGTCGCCCCTGGCATATGCCGGAGGACGCGGCAGGGTACGCCCCCGCCCGCTCCGCTGTCCGGCGAACCACACTTTCCCTCCCGGACACGCCCCGGACACCCCACCCTTCTGTCCGTGGACATCTGGACCTATCAGTCGGTGGAGCACGTGACCGTGGCCGGAGAGGCCTGGCTCGCCTCCGCCAGCGAGTACCCGCGCAGCATGCGCGCCCTCTGGGAGTCCCGCCCGTGGGCACCCTCGGTGCTGCCCTGCGGCCGGGCCTTCGACGTGATCAGCATGCCGGCGCTGTTCGGCCGCCGGGTCCTGGACGAGCTGTGGGCCTCCGGGCCCGGCTGCGGGCCGGTGGCGGCCGTCCGGGGGCGGACGCTGCTCTTCGTGCAGCCGGGGGCGGCGCCCCGGCTGCGCCGGCTGCTGGCCTGGGAGGAGTGGGCCCGGGACGTGCCGCCGCTGCTCTGCCACGGCAAGGGCGACACGGTGGCGGTGCCGCCGCTGCGGCGGACGGCGGGCGGTCCGGACGCGCCGGGGCACGGCCCGGGGCGGTGGATCGTCGCCCCGGAGAGCCGGGAGCCGTGGCTGCCGGGGGCCTCCGTCGTCCTCTGGGCCTGCGTCCGGGCGGCCCGCGAACCCGTCGACGCGCCCTGAGCCGCGGGACCGGCCGCGGGACCCGGGAGGTGCGGGTATTCGATTTTGGCCGGACCGCGCGCCGCTGCTAGAGTCTTCTCTGTCAGCAGGCGCCGCTAGCTCAGTTGGTTAGAGCAGCTGACTCTTAATCAGCGGGTCCGGGGTTCGAGTCCCTGGCGGCGCACAGACAGCCGGAAGGCCCCTCGTGAGAACGAGGGGCCTTCCGGCGTTTCCGGGTTCGCGCGGAACGGGCCGACGCGGGACGACACGGGTCGGCGCGGCACGAGCCGGCACGAGCCGGCGCGGGACGCCCGCCGGGGCGGACGGCCCGCGAACCGGCCCGGCGGGTCAGCGGCCCCGCAGCTCGCGGTAGCGGGCGACCAGCGCGGCGGTGGAGCTGTCCAGCGCCTCCGTGCCCTCGCCGGTCAGCAGCACCGGCTCGATCCGCTTGGCGAGCACCTTGCCCAGCTCGACGCCCCACTGGTCGAAGGAGTCGATGTTCCAGATCGCGCCCTGGACGAACACCTTGTGCTCGTAGAGGGCGACCAGCTGGCCGAGCACCGAGGGGGTCAGCTCGGCGGCCAGGACCGTGGTGGTCGGGTGGTTGCCCCGGAAGGTCTTGTGCGGGACCAGCTCGGCCGGCACACCCTCGGCGGCGACCTCCTCCGGCGTCTTGCCGAAGGCCAGCGCCTGGGTCTGGGCGAAGAAGTTCGCGAGCAGCAGGTCGTGCTGGGCGACCAGGCCGGGCGGCAGGTCGGCGACCGGCTCCGCGAAGCCGATGAAGTCCGCCGGGATGACCTTGGTGCCCTGGTGCAGCAGCTGGTAGTAGGCGTGCTGGCCGTTGGTGCCGGGGGTGCCCCAGACCACCGGGCCGGTCTGCCAGCTCACCGGGCGGCCGTCGCGGTCCACCGACTTGCCGTTGGACTCCATGTCCAGCTGCTGGAGGTAGGCGGTGAACTTCGACAGGTAGTGCGAGTACGGGAGCACGGCGTGCGCCTGGGCGTCGAAGAAGGCGCCGTACCAGACCCCCAGCAGGCCGAGCAGCAGCGGGACGTTCTCCTCCGGCGGGGCGGTGCGGAAGTGCTCGTCGACCAGGTGGAAGCCATCCAGCATCTCGCGGAAGGCGTCCGGGCCGATCGCGATCATCAGCGAGAGGCCGATCGCCGAGTCGTAGGAGTAGCGGCCGCCGACCCAGTCCCAGAACTCGAACATGTTGGCGGTGTCGATGCCGAAGTCGGCGACGCCCTCGGCGTTGGTCGAGAGCGCGACGAAGTGCTTGGCGACCGCGTCGGTCTCCGCGCCCAGCTCGGTGAGCAGCCAGTTCCGCGCCGAGACCGCGTTGGTGATGGTCTCGATGGTGGTGAAGGTCTTGGAGGCGACGACGAAGAGCGTCTCCGCGGCGTCCAGGTCGCGGACCGCCTCGTGCAGGTCGGCGCCGTCCACGTTGGAGACGAAGCGGACGTCGAGGTCGCGCCGGGTGAAGGAGCGCAGCACCTCGTAGGCCATCGCGGGGCCGAGGTCGGAGCCGCCGATGCCGATGTTGACGACGGTGCGGATCCGCTTGCCGGTGTGGCCGCGCCACTCGCCGCCGCGGACCTGCTCGGCGAAGGCGGCCATCCGGTCGAGCACGGCGTGCACGGCGGGGACGACGTTCTCGCCGTCGACCTCGACGACGGCGCCGCGCGGGGCCCGCAGCGCGGTGTGCAGGACGGCGCGGCGCTCGGTGGTGTTGATCTTCTCGCCGCGGAACATGGCGTCCCGCAGCTCGGCGACACCGGTGGCGGCGGCCAGCTCGCGCAGCAGCGCCAGGGTCTCGTCGGTGACGAGCTGCTTGGCGTAGTCGACGTGCAGGTCGCCGACCTGGAGGGTGTAGCGGCGGCCGCGCTCCGGGTCGGCGGCGAACAGCTCGCGCAGGTGCGTGTCGCCGAACTCCTCCCGGTGCTTGGCGAGGGCGGCCCACTGCGGGGTGCGGTCCAGCGGGGTACGGGCGTCGGCGCGGGTCTCCGACATCGGTGGCTCCTCGTTTCGTCTGGGTGCAGATACCGGCAGGGCCAGGCGGGAGGGTTTCGCGAGGTCGTGCGGGTCCTGGGGGTGCGCCGACTCCGTTGACGGCCTTGCCCGGGGCCACCCTACGCAACGGCGGGACCCCGGGCGCACATTCCGTTCGGCGACGACCCGTCGGGATGCCCGCCGTTCGGGCGCGCGTCGCGGGGTGTCCGTCCGGCCGTCACCGGTCGGCCGCCCGGCCCGCCGCGGGGCCGGCCGGGCGGACGCCCCGTCACCGCCGTTCGGAGCGCAGGTCGAGCCCGCGCAGCACCTGGTCGACGAGCTCCGGGTCGGCGCCGGGTTCGGCGCGGGCGACCACCATCTCGCGCCGGGAGGCGGCGATCATCTCCTGTTCGACGCTCTGCGCCGCGCGCCACTGGGCGAGCCGCTGCTTCGCCTCGGCGGCCTCCTCCTCGGCGTAGTTCTCGGGGCAGAGGCGGGCCAGCCGGTCGTGCTGACGGTCCCGCAGGCGGTCGGCGACCTCGGCGGGCAGCCGGTCGGCCTCCTCCAGCTCGCCGAGCCGCCGCAGGCCGGCCTTGGCGGCCCGCCACCAGAGCCGGCGGACCTCCTGCTCGTGCCGGTCGTGGTCGAGGTCGAGCTCGAACCGCTTGGCCAGCCAGGGCAGCGTGAGTCCCTGGACCAGCAGGGTGAAGAGCACCACGCTGAACGCGATGAAGACCAGCCGGCCGCGCTCCGGGAAGGCCGCGCCGGAGTCGAGGGTGAGCGGGATGGCGAGGGCCAGGGCGACGGTGGCGACCCCGCGCATCCCGGACCACCAGAGCAGCACGCTCTCCTGCCAGCTGATCGGGGTGTCCTCCTCGGAGCCGGAGCGCAGCTTCTGGGAGAGCCAGCCGGCCGGGAGCAGCCAGAGCAGCCGGACCACCACGACCACGGCGATCACCACGGCGGCGTCGCCGAGCATGCCGGTCCAGCCGGAGCCGGCCTCCTTGAGGACGGTGGCCAGTTCGAGGCCGATGAGGCCGAAGGCGACGCCGGTGATCAGGATCTCGACGATCTCCCAGAAGGCGTTGCCGACCAGCCGGTAGGCGACGGCGTCCGCGTCGGCGGCCCGTTCGGCGAGGTAGAGCCCGCAGACGACGACGGCGAGCACGCCGGAGCCGTGGATCTCCTCGGCCAGGCTGTAGGCGGCGAAGGGCACCAGCAGGTTGAGCGCGACCTGCTGGGTGGGGTCCTCCAGCAGGGAGGCGAGCTTGGTGTTGGCCCAGCCGAGGGCGACGCCGATGACGACCGCGAGGACCGCCGAGAGGACGAAGCGCAGGACGGCGTGGCCGCCGGAGAAGTCGCCGCCGACCACCGCGTCGATGGCCAGCGAGTAGACGACGATCGCGGTGACGTCGTTGAACAGGCCCTCGCTCTCCAGGATGGCGACCAGTCGGCGGGGCAGGCCCACGCTGCCGGCCACCGCGACGGCGGCGACCGGGTCGGGCGGGGAGACCAGGGCGCCGAGCGCGATGGCGGCGGCGATCGGCAGTCCGGGCAGCAGCCAGTGCACGGTGCCGGCCACGGCGGCGGTGGTGACCACCACCAGGGCGACGGCGAGCAGCAGGATGGAGCGGATGTTGGCCTTGAAGTAGCGGACCGAGGAGCGCCGGGCGACGGCGAAGATCAGCGGTGGCAGGACCAGCGGCAGGATCAGCTCGGGTTCGATGGAGATGTCGGGGATCTGCGGGATCAGCGCCATGGCGATGCCCAGCAGGGTCATCAGCACCGGTTGGGGCACGCCGGTCCGGCGGGCCAGCGGCATGGTCACCACGGAGGCGAGCAGCACCAGGAAGAGCAGGGGCAGCTGGCCCACGGGGAGGTCCTCTCGGTGGCGTACGGGTGTGCGGGTCCGGACATGGCCCGGGCCGCCGTCGAGGATAAATCTGACAATGATCTCAACTGGGACGACACGCCGGGGAGGGGTTGACCTCAAGTGCGCTTCACCCCGCAGGATCGGGGGACCCGAGGCTCGACAGGACCCGACAGGAGTGCCCGCGATGAAGGCAGTGACCGTCCCCCGGTTCGGCGGCCCCGAGGTGCTGCGGGTGACCGCGGTGCCCGACCCCGACCCCGGCCCCGGCCAGGTGCGGGTCCGGGTCTACGCCGCCGGGGTGCAGCCGGTGGACCTCGCGATCCGGGAGGGCCTGGCCCCGGTCGGCGTCGAGCTCACCCCCGGACTGATCCCCGGCAACGAGTTCGCCGGGGTGGTCGACCGGCTCGGGGAGGGCGTGGACGGCTGGGCGGTCGGGGACGAGGTGCTGGGCTTCCGGCTGCTGGGCTGCGCCGCCGAGCTGGTCGCGGCCGACGCCGCCCAGCTGGTGCGCAAGCCGGCCGGGATGCCCTGGGAGCACGCGGGCGCGCTGTCCGCCTCCGGGCAGACCGCGCACCTCGCGCTCACCGAGCTGAAGGTCGGCGCGGGCGACACCGTCCTCGTGCACGGCGCCGCCGGCGGGGTCGGCACGGTCTCCGTCCAGCTGGCCCGGGCCTGGGGCGCCACGGTGATCGGCACCGCGAGCGAGCGCAACCACGGCTACCTGCGGGAGCTGGGCGCGATCCCGGTCGCGTACGGCGAGGGACTGGTCGAGCGGGTCCGGACGGCGGCTCCGCAGGGCGTGGACGCGGCCTTCGACGCGGCCGGGCGCGGGGCGCTGGAGGCCTCCGTCGAGCTGGTCGCCGACCGGACGCGGATCGGCACCGTGGTCGACTACCCGGTGGCCCGGCGCCTGGGCGCCCTGGGGATCCGGGGGCAGCGGACGGCGGCCCGGCTGGCCGAGCTGGTCGGCCTCTGGGAGGCGGGCGGGCTGCGGCTGGAGATCGCCGACACCTTCCCGCTGGGGCGGACGGCCGACGCCCACCGGCTGGTCGGCACCGGCCACGTCCGGGGGAAGGTCGTGCTCACCCCCTGACCGGCCGCGGGGGCGGGGCCCGGGCCGATTGTGTGTTTCGGCCGCTGACCAGGTAATGTCTTCCGGGTCAGCAGGCGCCGCTAGCTCAGTTGGTTAGAGCAGCTGACTCTTAATCAGCGGGTCCGGGGTTCGAGTCCCTGGCGGCGCACAGACAGCCGGAAGACCCCTCGTGAGAACGAGGGGCCTTCCGGCGTTTCCGCCCCCGCCTCAGTGCGGGATCGCGGCGATCAGCTCGGAGGCGCCCTGCCGCTTGAGGGCGAGGGCGGTCGCGGTGCCGAGGTCCTCCGGGTCCAGCGAACCGGCCCACTCGTGGGCGTCCAGGACCTGCTTGCCGTCCGGGGTGAAGACCCGGCCGCGCAGCGACAGGCGGCCGTCCTCCTCGGCCCGGGCGTAGCCGGCGATCGGCGAGTTGCAGTGGCCCTGGAGCACGTGCAGGAACATCCGCTCGGCGCTCGCCTCGCGCCAGGTCCGGTGGTCGCCGAGGCCGGCGACCGCGTCGATGGTGGCGGTGTCCTCGGTGCGGCACTGCAGGGCGAGGATCCCGGCGCCGATCGGCGGGCACATCACGTCGAGCGGCAGCACCTCGCTGATCCGCTCCGTCTCGCCGATCCGTTCGAGACCGGAGAGCGCGAGCAGCAGCGCGTCCGCCTCCCCCGCCGCGAGCTTGGCCAGCCGACTGTTGGCGTTGCCGCGCATCGGCACGCACTCCAGGTGCGGGTGGGAGGCGGCGAGCTGGGCGCGGCGGCGGACCGAGGAGGTGCCGATCCGGGTGCCGGGCGGCAGCTCGTCCAGGGCCAGGCCGCCGGGGTGGACGAGCGCGTCGCGGATGTCGTCGCGGCGCAGGTGGGCGGCGAACACGGTGCCGGCCGGCAGCGGGCGGTCGGCCGGCACGTCCTTCAGGCAGTGGACGGCGAGGTCCGCCTCGCCGGCGAGCAGCGCGGCGTCCACCTCCTTGGTGAAGGCGCCCTTGCCCCCGAGCCGGGCGAGGTCGCCCATCCAGCGGTCGCCCGAGGTGGTCACCGGCACCACCTCGGTGCGCACCCCCGGGTGCAGGGCGGCGAGTTCCGCCCTGACCCGCTCGACCTGGGCGAGCGCCATCGGCGAGGAACGGGAGACGATGCGGATCAACTCTGCGGTGGTCATTGCTGGATGATAGGTCGTCACACCGCCGCGGCCGGTCCCGGGTCACCCGGGCGGCGGCGCGGCGCGGGCCCGGGGATCCGGGCGATCAGGTGCTCGGCCAGCACCAGGTTGATCAGCCAGCAGGTCCAGGCGGCGGTCGCGTAGGCCTGTTCGAACGGGACGCCCGCGAGGTCCATCACCGGCAGCCAGATCCGCAGCGTGGCGGCGGCCAGGATCAGGGCGAAGGAGCGGACGGCCCAGGCCCGGTGCCGGGCGAGGTCGCGGCGCAGCGCGGCCCGCCAGGCCAGGGCCGAGGAGAGCAGCAGCAGGACGGCCAGCGCGGTGAAGCCGATCGGCGCGACGGGGCCGACCAGGCCGGACGGCGCCAGCAGCAGGCCGCCGGTGCCGGCGGCCAGCACGGCGAGCAGGTAGAGCCGGCCGGTCAGCCGGTGCAGGCCCGGGCGGCGGGCGCGCAGCCGGGGCAGGAACTGCCAGGGGCCGAGCAGGATCGCCAGCACCCCGCCGCCGACGTGCAGGGTGAGCGGGAGGCGGTGGGCCAGGTAGACGGCGCGCTGCTGGTCGAGGTAGGTCTCCGGGTCGAGGGTCAGGTAGCGGGCGGTGAGCAGCGCGGTGGCGAAGGCCAGCACGGTGACCGTCCACCAGCCCGCCCGGCCGGCCCGCCCGGACCGCGGCGCGGCACGGTCGGCGGACGGGGCGGGCGGGGCGGGCACGGTCGTCGGGCCGGGGGCACCGGTCGGGGCTCGGGGTTCGGGAGCGTTCATGGTCCGGACGCTACGGACCGCGGCGGCCCGCCCGCGTCCGCCCGGCGGGGTCCCTCGGCCTGCCCCGAACGGGGGTCCGGAATACCCCACCAGGGCGATGCGCGGGCCGGACGGCCGCCGCTACCGTACGGCCCGTGCGCCCGCACCACCGCGCGGCGGCCACTGCCCCGACACCGGAGCCGCCATGAGTTCCCCGCCGTACGTCCGGGCGATCCCGGCCGCCCCGCCGTCCCGGCGGCCGATCGCCGCGCTCCGGGCGGTGCCGGCCGAGCGCTGGGACGCGGCACTGGCCGGGACGTTCCTGCTGCTCATGGCCGTCGAACGGATCGGCGCGGCGGACCGGCTGCACGGCGGCCTGCCGCTCGCCCTCGCGCTGAGCGCGGCAGTGGCCGGCCCGCTGGCGGTGCGCCGCACCAGGCCGCTGGCCGGGTACCTGGTCGGGGCGGCCGCGCTCTCGGCGGAGGCGCTGTTCGTTCTGCCGAGCCCGGTGTCGCCGTACGCCGACCTCATCGGCCTCTACTCGCTCGGCCTCTACGCGCCCCGGCGGCTCGCCTGGTGCGGCCCGTTCGCGGCGCTGCTCGGGATGGCCGCGTACTTCGCCGACCTCGGCCGGGCCTACCCGGTCATCCCGGCCGGGGTGCTGTTCCTCTGGCTGCTCGGCTGGGCGGTCGGCTACGGGGCGGCCCGGCGGAGCGAGCAGCGCGAGGCCGCCCGGCTGCTGCTGCGCCGGGAGGTGGTCGCCGAGGAGCGGGCCCGGCTGGCCCGGGAGCTGCACGACTCCGTGGGCCACACCCTGAACGTGGTGCTGGTCCAGGCCGGGGCCGCCCGCCGGCTGCTCGACCGGGAGCCGGAGCGCACCCGGGAGCTGCTCTCCGGGATGGAGCACACCGGGCGGGAGGCGCTCGACGACCTCGACCGGGTGCTCGGCCTGCTGCGGCGCGGCGCGGGCGACGGGGACGAGGAGGAGGGGGCGGCGCCGCAGCCCGGGATCGCCGACCTGGAGCGGCTGGCCGAGCGGCTCGGCGGGGCCGGGCTGCGGGTGCGGGTGCGGATCGACCCGGCCGCCCGCCGGGTGCCGCGCAGCCTGGACGTGTCGGCGTTCCGGATCGTCCAGGAGGCGCTCACCAACACGGTCAAGCACGCGGGCGCCCGGTCGGTCGGGGTCACCGTGCGGTGCGCCGCCGGCCGGCTCGCGGTCGAGGTGAGCGACGACGGGCGGGGTGTGCCCGCCGGGTATGCGCCGGGCCGCGGGCTGCTGGGCGTGGCCGAGCGGGTCTCGGTCCTCGGCGGCCGGGTGGAGCACGGGCCGGGCGAGCCGGGCGGGTTCCGGCTGCGCGCCGAGCTGCCCGTCCCGTGACGGCCGCGCGGGGGCCGGCGGGCGGCCGGGTGCGGGTCGTGGTGGCCGACGACGACGCGCTCCTGCGCGCCGGGGTCTCCCTGGTGCTGGAGACCGACGACCGGATCGAGGTGGTCGGCCAGGCGGCGGACGGGCTGGCGGCGGTCGCCCGGTGCCGGGAGCTGCTGCCGGACGTGGTGCTGATGGACGTCCGGATGCCCGGGGTCGACGGGGTGGAGGCGACCCGGCGGATCACCGCCGCCGGGCTGCCCACCCGGGTGCTGGTGCTGACCACCTTCCACCACGACGACTACGTGTGGGGGGCGCTGCGGGCCGGGGCGGCCGGGTTCCTGCTGAAGCGGGCCTCGGCCGAGCGGCTCGTCGACGCGGTGCACACGCTGGCCGCGGGCGAGTCCGTGCTGGACCCGGCGGTCACCCGGGACCTGGTCGCCCAGGTGGTCGGCCGGGGCGGCGTGCGGCCCCCGCCGCACCCGGAGGACACCCGGCTCGCCCAGCTGACGGCGCGCGAGCGGGAGGTGCTGCGGCTGGCGGCCGAGGGGCGCTCCAACCGGGAGATCGCGGCGCTGCTGGTGCTCGCCGAGTCGACGGTGAAGACCCATATGAAGCGGATCCTGGCGAAGATCGACGCCCGCGACCGGGCGCAGGCGGTGGCCATCTCCTACCGCGCCGGGCTGATGCCGCCCCCGGACCCGCTCGGCGGGGCCTGAGGAGGCCGACCCGCTCGGCGGGGCCTGAGGAGGCCGGTCACCGGGCGCCGCCGGGGCGGCGGGCGGGGAAGCCGTGGGTGCGGGCGGCGAGGACGACGGCGAGCACGGGCAGCAGCAGGAGCAGCACGGCCCACGGGAAGGAGCCGGTGCCGAGCCGGTCGAGCAGCAGGCCGCCGGCCACGCCCCCGCCGGCCATCGCCGCGTTCCACAGGGTGACCAGCATCGCCTGCGCCGCGTCCGCCTGCTCGCCGCCCGCGTTCCCGGCGGCGGTCTGCAGCAGGGTCGGGACGCCGCCCCAGCCGAGCCCCCAGAGCACGGCGGCGGCGTACACGGCGGCGGTGCTGCCGGTCGCCAGGCCGAGCACGGCGGCCGCGGCGGCGACCAGCAGGGTCGAGGCGACGGTGAGCGCGCGCAGCCGGCGGTGGATCTGCGCGCCGGTGTACCAGATGCCCGCCAGCGAGGCGACGCCGAAGGCGAGCAGCACCGCGCCGGTGGCGCCGCCCAGGCCACGCCGGTCGAGGAAGGGCGCGATGTAGGTGTAGAGGACGGTGTGGGCGAGGACGAAGACGAAGGTGACGGCGAGCACGGGGGTGACGCCGGGGACGGCGAGGGCGCGCAGCACCGGGGTCCGCTCGCCGCGGGCCCGGCCGGGCACCTCGGGGACGGACGCGGCGATCCAGCCGGTCACGCCGAGGGCGATCGCGGTCATCAGCAGGAAGGCCACCCACCAGCCGAGCACCTTGCCGAGGAAGGTCCCGGCGGGCACGCCCAGCGACAGGGCGAGCGGCGCTCCGGTCATCGCGATGGCGATGGCCCGGCCCTGGAGCTCGGGCGGCGCGAGCCGGCGGGCGTACCCGGCGAGCAGGGCCCAGGCGAGGCCGGCCGCGACCCCGGCGACGAACCGGGCGGCCATGGTGAGCGGGTAGTCGGTGGACAGCGCGGTGACGGTGTTGGCGGCGGCGAAGCCGAGCATCGCGGTGAGCAGCAGGCGCCGCCGGCCCCAGCCGGCGGTGGCCGCGGTGAGCGGGACGGCGGTGAGGGCGGTGCCGAGGGCGTAGACGGTGACGGACTGGCCCATGGCGGACTCGCCCACGCCGAGGTCGGCGCTCATGGCGGGCAGGACGCCGGCGGGCAGGGTCTCGGTGAGGGCGGTGACGAAGACGGCGGTGGCGAGGGCGAGGAGGGCGGGCAGGGGCAGGCCCGTCCGCCGGCCGGGGCCGTCGGGATCGGTGGGATCGGTGGCGGCGGCGGTGGGGCGGTCGGTGGTCCGGGAAGTGGTCCGCATGGCGGTTATGCTCGAAGCCTCACATTGGTGTGAGGGTCAACGCGGCCGGCTGTGAGGTGGGGCACATGCGGATCGGTGAGCTGTCCGAGCGGACCGGGGCGTCCCGGCGGCTGCTGCGCTACTACGAGGAGCAGGGGCTGATCGTGGCCGGACGCTGCGCGAACGGCTACCGCGCGTACGACGGCACGACGGTGGACCGGGTGCTGCAGATCCGGGGGCTGCTCGACGCGGGGCTGCCGACCCGGATCATCAAACAGATCCTGCCCTGCCTCAGCAAGCCCCGGGCGATCCACTTCGAGGACGCCACCCCGGAGATGATCGCCACCCTGGAGCAGGAGTTGGCGGGGATGAGCACCCGGATCGCCTGCCTGACCCGCAACCGGGACGCGATCGCCGAGTACCTGGCGGCGGTCCGGGTGGACCGCTGAGCGAGGGGTCCGCGCCCCGTCGCCCAGCGGTCCGAGGGTCCGTCAGCGGCGGAAGTAGGAGTCGAAGTTCTTCGAGAACTCCCGGCCGCCGAACTGGTCCCAGTTGATCGACCAGGTCATCAGGCCGCGCAGGCCGGGCTGGGCGCCCGCCTTCGGGACGTAGCCGCCGCAGTTGGCCAGCTTGGTGAGGCAGTCCAGGGCCTTGTTGACCTCGGCCGGGGCGACGTAGCCGTTGCCGGCGTTGGTGGTGGCCGGCATGCCGATGGCGACCTTGGAGGCGGGCAGCGCCGGGAACACGTTGTTGGTGTTGCCCGCCACCGGGAAGCCCTTGAGCAGCATGTCGGTCATCGCGACGTGGAAGTCGGCGCCGCCCATCGAGTGGTACTGGTTGTCCAGGCCCATGATGGAGCCCGAGTTGTAGTCCTGGACGTGCAGCAGGGTCAGGTCGTCGCGCAGGGCGTGGATGACCGGCAGGTAGGCGCCGGCCCGCGGGTCCTGGCCGCCCCAGGGGCCGGAACCGTAGTACTGGTAGCCGAGCTGGACGAAGAAGGTCTCCGGCGCCATGGTCAGCACGAAGTTCGGGCCGTACTTGGCCTTGAGCGTCTTGATCGCGGAGATCAGGTTGACGATGACCGGGCTGGTCGGGTTCTTGAAGTCGGTGTCGCCGGTCTGCAGCGACAGCGAGTGGCCCTCGAAGTCGATGTCCAGGCCGTCCAGGCCCCACTTGTCGATGATCGCCGAGACGGAGCTGACGAAGGCGTCCCGGGCGGCGGTGGTGGTGAGCTGGACCTGGCCGTTCTGGCCGCCGATCGAGATCAGCACCTTCTTGCCCTTGGCGCGCTTGGCGGCGATCGCGGCCTTGAAGTCGGCGTCGGACTCGACGGTCGGGCACTCGGTGGCCGGGCAGCGGTTGAACCGGATGTCGCCGGAGGTGACCGAGGTCGGCTCGCCGAAGGAGAGGTTGATGAAGTCCCAGGAGTCGGGGACGTCGGCCACCCGGGTGTAGCCGGCGCCGTTGGCGAAGCTGGCGTGCAGGTAGCCGACCAGGGCCTTGGAGCCGGGCGGCGGCGTGGTGGGCGTGCCGGTGGGCGTCTCGGTCGGGGTCACGGTGGGCGTCACGGTCGGGGTGACCGTGGGCGTCACGGTCGGGGTGACCGTGGGCGTCACGGTGGGGGTGACCGTGGGGGTGGGCGTGATGGTCGGGCTGGGCGCGCCGGGGCCGTCCAGCGAGACGTCGTCCGCGTAGTAGGTGCCCTGGCCGTACCAGCCGTGGGTGAAGACGGTGGCGCTGGTCTGGGTGGCGCCGGTGGTGAAGGTGGTGCTCAGCTTCTGGTAGGCGCCGCCGGTGCCGGGCGTCCAGGTCGAGGTGCCGCCGTCCACGCCGAGGTAGACGTAGGAGCCCTTGAGGTGGGCGCTGAGCGTGTAGGTGGTGTTGGGCGCGACCGTGACGGTCTGCGCGCAGCGGGCGGTGTCGCTCGCCGAGGCGGCCGCGGCCAGGGCGTAGCTGCCGCCGTGGGCCTGGCCGGTGACGACGCTGCCGGTGCCGGCGGTGCAGCTCCACGGGCCGAGGGAGCCGCTCTCGAAGCCGCCGTTGACCAGGAACTCGCCGGCCGAGGCGCTGGGCGCGAGGCCCAGGGTGAGGCCGACCATGGTGGCCGCGGCGACGGCCGAGGCGGTGCCGGCGGCCAGCGCGGTGCGCGAGCGGCGGCGGGGGGCCGCGGGGGCCGGGGAGACAGGGGTTCTGCGCATGTGGGGGACTCCTTGCGGAGGGCGCGGTCGTGGGGGTGTCCGGGCATGCCTGGGCGCGCACCGGTGGTGGGGGAACGGCGCGGCCGGGCAGCTTAGTTGGACTAGACCACTGAAGTGGATTCGGCCGTACGGTGTCAATGGTCCAGACCGGTTCCGGCCGCGGGGGCGGCGGCCGGGAGGCCCTTCCGGTTGCCGCGCGTGACACCCCGTCGAAGCATGGAGGGGTGACGTCGCCCGGCTACCTCCGCTACCCCCACCTGCGCGGGGGCCTGCTGGCGTTCACCGCCGAGGACGACGTCTGGATCGCCCCGCTGGACACCGGCGCCGCCGCCACCGGCCGGGCCTGGCGGGTCAGCTGCGACCGCACCCGGGTCAGCCACCCCCGACTGTCCCCCGACGGCCGCACCCTCGCCTGGACCGCCTGGCAGAGCCTCGCCCCCGAGGTCTGGACCGCCCCCGTCGACGGCGGCGGGGCCGTCCGGCTCAGCCACTGGGGCAGCCAGGACACCCGGCTGCGCGGCTGGCTGCCGGACGGCGAGCTGCTCGCCGTCACCTCGTACCACGAGCCCTTCGGCCACTACACCTGGGCGCACGCCCTGCCCCCCGACGGCCGCCCCGCCCGCCGGATGCCCTGGGGGCCGGTCGGCGACGCCCAGGTCGGCCCGGCCCACACCGTGCTGCTCACCGGCGCCGCCCCGCACGAGCCCGCCGCCTGGAAACGCTACCGGGGCGGCGCCACCGGCCGGCTCTGGGTGGACGGCGAGCAGATCCTCGCCGGCCTGCCCGGCCACCTCGCCTCACCGATGCCGGTCGCCGCCGCCGACGGCGACCGGATCGCCTTCCTCTCCGACCACGAGGGCGTCGGCAACCTCTACTCCTGCCGCCCCGACGGCACCGACCTGCGCCGGCACACCGACCACGCCTCCTACTACGCCCGCGAGGCCGCCACCGACGGCGTCCGGATCGTCTACCAGCACGCCGGCGACCTCTGGCTGCTCGACGGCCTGGACGCGCCCGCCCCGCACCGGCTGCACGTACCGCTCGGCGGCGCCCGGGCCGGCCGGCGCCCGTACCAGGTGAGCGCCGCCTCGCACGTCAAGGACCTCGCCTGCGACGCCACCGGGCGGGCCGGGGTGATCACCGTGCGCGGCAGCCAGTACTGGCTCACCCACCGCGACGGCCCGGCCCGGGCGCTCGCCGACACCCCCGGTGTGCGCACCCGGCTGCCCGTCGTGCTCGGCCGCACCGGTGAGGCCGCCTGGATCACCGACGCGCAGGGCGAGGACGCGATCGAGATCGTGCCGCTGCCCGGGCACGAGCACGCCCCCGGACAGCACGGCCACCGGCTGCTCGCCGCCGGCCGGATCGGCCGCGTCCTGGAACTCACCGCCGCCCCCGACGGCGCCCGCCTCGCGGCCACCACCTCCGACGGCCGACTGCTGCTGGTCACCGCCGCCGACGGCACCGTGCGCGAACTCGCCGCCTCCGGCCACGGACCGGTCACCAGTGCCCGCTTCTCCCCCGACGCGCACTGGATCGCCTGGTCCCAGCCGGCCGCCGGCCGCTCGCTGCGCCGCATCCGGCTCACCCGCGCCGACGCCCCCGCGCCGGTCGTCGACGTCACCGACGGCCGCTTCGAGGACGAGCAGCCCGTCTTCACCCGGGACGGCCGCTACCTGGCCTTCCTCTCCTGGCGCGGCTTCGACCCCGTGCACGACGTGCACACCGGCGACCTCTCCTTCCCGCTCGGCTGCCGCCCCTACCTCGTCCCGCTCGCCGCCGGCACGCCCTCCCCGTTCGCCGCCCCCGACGAGGACGGCGCCCCGCACGGCGACGGCGGCGGCGACGGCACCGTCGAGGTGGACGCCGAGGGCATCGGCGAGCGGCTGATCCCGTTCCCGGTGCTCGCCGGCAAGTACTCCGCCACCGACTCCGTGCGCGGCGGGCTGCTCTGGCTGCGCTGGCCGATCTCCGGCGTGCTCGGGCAGACCTTCACCAACCCCGACGACACCTCCGGCCGCCCCGCCCTGGAGTACTTCGACCTGGCCCGCGGCTCCCGCTCCACGCTCGCCGACCGGCTCGACGGCTACGCGGTCTCCGGCGACGGCGGCTCGGTGGCCGTCTACTCGGCCGGCACCCTGCGGATCGTCCCGGTCGGCGCGCCGTCCGCCGGCACCGGCGTCGACCTGCGGCGGATCACCCACACCGTGCACCCGGCCGCCGAGTGGCGCCAGGCCTACGCGGAGGCCGCCCGGATCGTGCGCGACCAGTTCTGGGACGCGGGCATGAGCGGGCTGGACTGGCCCGCCCTGGTCGCCCAGTACGAGCCGCTGCTGGAACGGATCGCCGGCCCCGACGACTTCGCCGACCTGCTGCGCGAACTGCTCGGCGAACTCGGCACCTCGCACGCCTACGTCACCCCCTCGCGGCGCGGCGAGGGGCCCGCGCTCGCCCAGCTGCCGCTCGGCCTGCTCGGCGCCAACGCCCACCGCTCCCCCGACGGGCGCTGGCTGTTCGACCGGGTCCTGCCCGGCGAGTCCTCCGACCCGCGCGCCCGCGCCCCGCTCGCCACCCACGGCGTGCGCGACGGCGACGAACTGCTCGCCGTCGCCGGGCGGCCCGTCGACCCGGTGCGCGGACCGCTGCCGCTGCTCGCCGGCACCGGCGGGACGAGCGTCGAACTCACCCTGCGCCGGGGCGGCCCGGACGGCCCGCTGCGCCGGATCACCGTCACCCCGCTCACCGACGAGCGGGCCATCCGCTACCAGGACTGGGTGGCCAAACGGCGCGCCCTGGTCCGGGAGTTCAGCGACAGCCGGTGCGGCTACCTGCACATCCCGGACCTCGGCGGCTCCGGCTGGGCGCAGTTCAACCGCGACGTGCGGCGCGAGCTGGACAAGCCCGCGCTCGTCCTGGACGTGCGCGGCAACGCCGGCGGCAACGTCTCCGAGCTGGTCCTGGAGAAGCTCACCCGCCGCGTCCTGGCCTGGGACTTCAGCCGCGGCCGGGAACCCGTGCGGTGGCCGCGCGACGCACCGCGCGGGCCGGTGGTGGCACTCGCCGACGAGGCCACCAGCTCGGACGGCGACGTCGTCATCGCCGCCATCCGGCTGCTCGGGCTCGGCCCGGTGGTCGGCAACCGGACCTGGGGCGGGGTGGTCGGCATGACCGGGCGCCACCAGCTCGGCGACGGGACGCAGATCTCGGTGCCGAAGAACGCCTCGTGGTTCACCGGCGGGCTCGGCTGGTCGGTGGAGAACCGGGGCGTCGAGCCGGACGTGCACGTCGTCCGCGCGCCCCGGGACTGGGCCGCGGGGCGGTACCCGGAGCTGGTCACGGCGGTGCGGCTGGCACTGGAGCTGCTGGACGACCTGCCGGCCGCCGTCCCGCCGCCGCCGGACACACCGCGCCCGGACCTGCGGCGGCCCCCGCTGCCGCCCCGGGAGCGGTGAGCGCGGGGGCGGCAGCGGGGGCCGCCGATCGGCCCGGGCGCGCGGTCGGCCCCGGGGCCCGTGGTCGGCCCCGGGCTCGTGGTCAGCCCCAGGGGTCGCCCTCGGACGTCATGTCCTGGCGGGCGCGCTCCTCGGCCTCCCGCTCGCCGACCGCGGAGGCCTCCTGCGCCTCGCGGGCCTTCTCGGCCTCGGCGCTGAAGGCGTCGGCGGCCTCGTCGTGGGCCAGGGCCGCGCGCTGCGCGGCGTCGGTCATCGCGGTGGTGTCCCGCTCGGCGCCCCCGTCGAGCGAGGACCTGGTCTCCTCGGCGGTGTGCTGCGTCCTGTGGCGGAACCTGTCGAAGATGCCCATGACTCCTCCTCCGGGCGAATTCCGGACTGCCCCCACTCTCACACCGCCGCGCCGGGCCCGCACCCGCTGCCCCGGCAGGGGCTCCGGCGCACGCTTTTGAGTCGTTGGTCCCTGGTCGCGGGCGCCGAAAGGCCGTAGCCGCCCCGGTGGGGCGGGAGGAGGGTGGAAGCCGTCAGCCGGTCCCGATCCCACCCCTGGAGCCTGCCGTGACCGTCGCCGCCCACCCCCGCGTCCCCCGTCCGAGTGAGGAACTGCACGGCGGACCGCGCCGGCTGGTCGGGCCACTGGCCGCACTCGACGGACGGCTGCCCGGCGTCCACGACCTGCTGCTGATGCAGTGCCCCAGCTCGCTGCGCCCGCTCGGCGGCGGCGAGCTGCCGGACTGGGCGCGGCAGGTGCTGCGCGCGCACCCCTGGGTGACCGTCGGACGGGCGCCGGCCGTGGCGGGCGCGCCCGTGGACACCCCGCACCCCGTGCGCTGCACCCGGGACGTGTCGGCCGCGCCGGAGACCTGGGTGCCGGTGACGGTGCGCGGGCCGCAGCGCGGACAGCGGCTGGACGCGCTGGCGCCCCGGGCGGCGGTGGCCCGCGCGCTGCGCCCCGAACAGCTGCCGGGACGGCTCTCCCTGCTGTCGCCCGAGCGGGTCGCGGCGATCCCCGCGCTGGCGGTGCTCCCGCTCGCCGGGCAGCTGATCGCCGACCACCGGCTCGCCTGGGGGCCGATCGGCGCGATCGGCTACGAGCTCGCCACCGGCGAACCGGTGGCCGGCCCGCTGAGCCCGCTGCGGCTGGTGCTGCGCGCGCCCCAGCCGGTGAGCCGGCGCGACGCCCTGCACCTGCGGCGGGCGCTCAGCCGGCTGCGGGTGCCGGTGCAGGCCGAGCTGGAGACCCGGCACGGCGCGGTGCTGCTGGCCGAGTACGCGGCGTCGCCGCTGACGCTGACCCTGCTCACGCCGTACGGGCCCCGGGAGGTCCACGATCCGTGGTTCCCCCGGGGCCGGTGAGCCCGGGCGGCGGCCGCCGGGTCAGCCGCTGACGCTGGCGGCGCCGGTCTCCAGGTGGCCGGTGAACCGCTGCGACCAGGTGCTGTCGGCGTCCACGGTGACGGTGAGGTCGTACCAGCCGTTGGTGTAGGCGACGACGTTGAAGAAGTCGCTCACGCTGCCGCCGGCCGGCACCTGGTAGGTCCAGGGGCCGTCGGTGCGGTAGTTGGTGGACGTGATGGTGAAGGTCAGCGCGGTGCCGCCGGTGTTGGCGAGCTTGAACCAGACGGCCGGCTTGCCGGTGCCCGGCTCCACGGCGTAGGAGCAGGTGACGGCCGCGTTCCGGCCGGCCTTGGTGGCGTCGCCCCTGAAGCGGCGCAGGAAGCGGTTGGGGCCGACCACGCTCAGGTCGTACTGGCCGCCGCCGTAGCCGGTGCCGCAGTTGAAGAAGTCGCTCTGGCTGCCGCCCGGGTCGACGGTGTACTGCCAGGGGCCGCCGCCGCGGTAGGCGTTGGCGTACGCGGCGAAGTGGGCGGACTTCGTCGCCGGCGCGCCCTGGTTGGCCATCGCCAGCCAGACCTTGATCGCGCCGGCCGAGCCGTACTCCAGGCGGTCCAGGTTGGCGTTCGGCTGGACCGGCACCGCGCGGGCCGGGCGGGTGCCGGGCTCCTGGGTGGGCAGCTTGTTGTCGACCGGCGCCGGGTTGGGCAGCGGGCCGCAGGTCGACATGCCGACCACCGCGCCGGCCGTGTCGGGCAGCCCGGGCAGGCCGTAGACCGGGTTGGCGAAGTCGAACAGGCCGGTGAGGTCTCCGCAGACGCGTCGGCGCCAGTCGCTGATGTTGACGCAGGTGGCGGGCTTGCCGATGGCGGCGGTCCACTTCTCCAGGAAGCGCAGCACCGAGGTGTGGTCGAACACCTCCGAGGAGACCCAGCCGCCTCGGGTCCACGGGGAGACGGCGATCAGCGGGACCCGGAAGCCGAGGCCGATGTTGGTGCCGCCGTAGAACTCGCCCGGGGTGCCGGCCGGGGCGGCGGGCGGCGGGACGTGGTCGAAGAAGCCGTCGTTCTCGTCGTAGTTGAGGAACAGGACGCTGGAGTTGAAGACGTCCGCGTCCGCGTTGAGCGCGTCGATCACCCGGTGGACGAAGTGCGCGCCGTCGGCCGGGGTGGCGTAGGGGTGCTCGGAGACCTCCTGGTTGGGGACGATCCAGGAGACCTGCGGCAGGGTGCCGGCCAGCACGTCGGCCTTGATCGCGGCGACGATGTCGTCCGGGGTCCTCCCGGTGACCTTGGGGACGGAGCCCATGCCCTTGACGGCCAGCGGGCTGCCGGCGGGCGCGCCCGTGAACTGGACGAAATAGCCGAGAGCGTTGTCGCCGTAGTTGTCGGCGGCGTTCTGGTAGACCTTCCAGCTGACGCCGGCGTTCTCCAGCGCCTCGGCGTAGGTCTGCCAGCGCAGGCCCTTCTCGTCGCCGCCGTCGTAGGCCGGGCCGCCGGCGGCTCCGGTCGGGTCGATCTGGCCGGACCAGTGGTAGGTGCGGTTGGGGCCGGTGGCGCTCAGCACCGAGCAGAAGTAGGCGTCGGCGATGGTCCAGTTCTCGGCGAGCGCGTAGTGGAACGGGATGTCCTGGCGGGTGAGGAAGCCGAGCGGGCGGACATTGCCCTTGGCCGCCACCCAGGCGTCCATCCTGCCGCTGTTCCAGGCCTTGTGCTGATCCCCCCAACCGTGGGCGAGATCGCCGTTGCACTGCGCCAGGCGCTCCGGGTCGGCGCCGCCGGCCGGCTTGGTGAGGCTGAACTGCCACGGGTACTGGCGGGCCAGCAGGCCGTTGGGCTGGTTGAACACGGAGTAGCCGCCGGCGATCTGGATGGCGGAGCGGTCGGCGAAGCCGCGCACACCGCGCAGCATGCCGAAGTAGTGGTCGAAGCTGCGGTTCTCCTGCATGAGGATCACGATGTGCCGCGCGTCGGCGAGGGTGCCGGTCTGCGACAGCGCCGCCGACGGCGCGGCGGCCGGCGCGGCGGCGGGGGCCGCCCCGGCGCCGGTGGTACCGGCTCCGGCCACGGCGACACCCGCGGCGGCGGCACCGGACAGGGTTACGAACTTCCTACGACTCAACTCGGCCATCAGCCCAGCCCGTCCCTTCACTGGCGATGTTGTGCACACAAGTCGGGGCCCACTCGATCGCGCAGCATCCTCCACCCGCACCGAACCGCCCCACCAGGGGCGGGCGGCAGGGTTGGCGGACTGTTCTCCCGGCCGTCACCGAACGACCGGGAGCTGAACGCCCGGACGACCGCCTCCGCACTCCGCCGGACACACAGGACATCGAGGCCGACCGCGGCGAACCGGGCGGCGCCCCGGAGATCCCCCTGCCGGCCTCGGCGCGCCCGATGCTCCGGGCGGCTCCCGGTCCGGCCCCGGTCAGTCCTTCACCGTGATGCCCAGCGCCTGGGCGAACTGGGGCGCCAGTTCCATGAGCTGGAGGGAGCTGATCAGGGCGCCGCGCAGGCCCTGGTGGCCGTCGGGCAGGCCGAGGGCGACGGCGCCCCGCAGGTCGACCTTGCTCAGGGTGGCGCCGCGCAGCCGGACCTCCTCCAGGGTGGAGCCGGGGAAGGCGACGTCGGTGAGCTTCGCGTCGCCGAAGTCGACGTCGCGCAGCAGGCAGTCCTCGAAGACGACGTCGCGCAGCACGGCGGCGCGCAGGTTGACCGCCTCCAGCTTGCAGCCGCGGAACACCACCCGGCGCAGCGCCGAGCCGTGCGCGGCGATGCCGGCCAGGACGCCGCCGGTGACCGCGCTGTCCTGCCACTCGCTGTCGGCGAGGTCGCAGGCCACCCAGCGGCCGGCCTGCACCCAGACCTCGTTGAACCGGGCCTGGCGGAGCTTGACGCCGCTCAGGGCGACGCCGGTGAGGGCGGACTCCAGGAAGGCCGCGCCGGCCCCCGTCTGGTCGGTGTACTCGCCGCCGTCGAAGTGGACGGTGTCGTAGCGCCCGTCGCTGCGCAGCGGTCCGCTGTGCCGGGTCAGGTGGTCCGCGTAGGGCAGGTCTTCCAGGCGGTCGGGGACGTGCTGGGGCATGGCGGGGGCACCTCGCGGTCGACGGCGGACGGGTCCTGGTCCGCATGCTCGCACGGGGTACCGACAACCGGGCCGGGCGGGCGCGGCGGTGGCACGGTGGGGCGCCCACCGCCGGCCCTGCTCGTGTGCGCCGCGAGGGGCGGGAACGCACGCGGGGCGGCCCGGTCGCCGGGGTTCCGGCGACCGGGCCGTCACTGCGGTGCGGGAGGATCAGCCGGCCAGGCCGTTCCGCCAGAGGGTGTTGACCCGGCTGCGCTCGGTGCTGTTCGGGTTCGGGTTGGTGCAGGAGGTGCCGGGGCCGCCGCCGGACATCAGCTCGCTGCACGGGCCCGAGTAGTGGTCCGGCAGGCCGAGCACGTGCCCGGTCTCGTGCGCGACGACCCGCAGCGAGCTGTACTGCCGGTTCTGCGCGTAGTCGAGGAAGACGTAGCCGCGGCCGTGGCCGTCGGTGCTGGCGTAGGAGCCGCGCGAGTCGTTGCCCTCGTAGTAGCGGAAGTCGGCGGCCGAGCCCGAGCGGAGCTGCACGTTGGCGACCGAGCTGTTCCAGATCTGCGCGCTCTGGGCTATCTGGTTGCGGAACGTGGGCGCGCTGCTGGCGTCGTAGGTCACCGTGACGGCCAGGAGGTACGGGTTGGCGGCCTGCTTCGCCCGCGCCGACGCCATGACCGCCTCGAAGAACGCCTTGTTGTTGGCGTCCTCGGTCGCCGAGCCCGCGTAGGCGGAGCCGGACGCCGTGTAGCCCTGGGTCGGCGCGGCGGCGGCGGTGGTCGGCAGGGCGGCCAGGCCGGCGGCGAGGGCCAGACCGACGGCGGCGGAGAACATGCGTGAGACACGGTTCATGTGGGGGCTCCCGTTTCACGGAATGAGGGGTGGAGGCGGTGCGCTCGCGCGCACGGGGAACGACGGTGGTGCGGGTGGAACCGCGTCCGCCCGGTCGGAGGGGTCGCCCGGGCGGCGCGCGTCAGGGGCCGCCCGCCGGAGCGGCGGGCGGCGGGGTACCGGGTCAGCCGGCCAGGCCGTACCGCCAGAGGGAGTTGACCCGGCTGCGCTCGGCGCTGTTCGGGTACGGGTTGGTGCACGACGGGCCGGGGCCGCCGCCCGACATCAGCTCGCTGCACGGGCCCGAGTAGTGGTCGGGCAGGCCCAGCACGTGGCCCGTCTCGTGCGCGGTCACGCGCAGCGAGGAGTACTGCTGGTTCTGGGTGTAGTCGAGGAAGATGTAGCCGTTGCCGTGGCCGTCGGTGCTGGCGTAGGAGCCGTTGGACGGGTCGTCGCCCTCGTAGTAGGCGAAGTCGGCGTTGGAGCCCTGCTGGAGCCGGACGTTGCCGACCGAGCTGTTCCAGATCTGCGCGCTCTGGGCGATGACCGGGGCGAAGGACGGCGCGTTGCTCGCGTCGTAGGTCACGGTGACGGCCAGCAGGTACGGGTTGGCGGCCTGCTTCGCCCGCGCGGACTTCATGACGGCCTCGAAGAACGCCCGGTCGTCCGCCTTGCCCGCGCCCTTCGCGGCGGTGCCCGGGGTGTAGTGCCCGACGGTGCCGGCGTCGGGGGCGCTCACCGGGGCGGCGGTGGCGGCGGTCGGCAGGGCGGCCGTTCCCGCGGCCAGGACCAGTCCGAGCGCGACGGAGAGCGTGCGCGAGACACGGTTCATGTGGGGGCTCCGATTCGCGAGTGCGCCGCGCCCGGTGGGGGCCGGGCCGCGGGGCATCGGATGAATGCTTGCTGCCCCCAGAGCTTCGGCCAGGCCGGCGGCCCGGCGGATGATGTCAACCGGCGATAGCCCGGGGCAATCACCGCGCCACCCGGCGGCCGGTCCGGCGGCCGGTCCCGGGATCCGCCCGACCGTCGGGCCGGTGGATCCCGGCGGTCGGAGCGCCGTCGGCGCACCGTCCGACCCGACTGCCTGTCATGTCCCTGGCGTCAGCCCGTTTCGACCGTTACGCTCCCCGATGTGGAGCTCGACGTGAGACACCTGCGGGTGCTGTGCGCGATCGCCGACACCGGAAGCCTCCGCAAGGCAGCGCTGCGGCTCGGCATGACCCAGCCGTCGCTCACCACCCAGCTGCACCGCATCGAACGGGCCGTCGGCGGCACGCTGTTCACCCGGGAGCAGACCGGCAGCCGGCCCACCGCGCTCGGCCACTCCGTGCTGTCCCGGGCCAGGCCGGTGATCGCCGAGATGGCGGCGTTGGTGGCCGCCGCCCGCCAGGAGGCGCGGGAGGCGGCCGGTGGCGAGCGGGCCCGGCGACTGCGGATCGGCAGCGTCGGCAGCCGGGCGGTGGCCGCCTGGCTGCGCCGGCTGCACGACCGGCTGCCGGAGACCGACACCACCATCCAGATCGACATCTCGGCCAACGCCCTGCTCCGGATGATCGCCGCCGACCAGTTGGACGTCGCCTTCGTGCACGAGAGCGAGGGCTTCCCGCTGCGGCTGCCCCCGGACGCCGAGCACCGGGTGCTGCTCGCCCGCGAGCCGCAGTTCGTCGCGCTCGCGGCCGGCCATCCGGCGGCCGCCCGGCCGGTGGTCCGGCTGGCCGAGCTCGCCGAGGACACCTGGATGGTGGACCCGACCGCCGACCACGAGTACGCCGCGATGCGCCGGGTGTTCCGCGCCGCCGGGCTCAACCCCCGGGTGGTGCAGGTGCGGGACAACGCCACCGCCGCCGAACTGGTCGCCTCCGGGGAGGCGGTCCGCCCCTGTCAGCCGACCTCGCTGCCCGGACCGGGCACCGTCGTGCGCCGGCTGCACGGCGACCCGCTGGCCGTGCGGCTGCTGCTGGTCTGGCGGCCGCGGGCGCTCGGCCCGCCGGGCCGCGAGGCGCTGTACGAGGAGCTGCAGGCCGCCTATCTGGACCTCGCCCAGGCCAGCCCGGTGTACCGGTCCTGGCTCGCCGGGCACGATGAGGTGCTGCGGGCCCTGCTGGGGCCGCCGCCGCTGGACCCGCTCCGGGCGCACGGACCGGTGTTCAACGGGGCGGCGCTCCGCGGGCCGGGGTCGAACGGCTCGGGGCTCCACGGGGCGACGCCCAACGGCTCGTCCCCCAACGGCTCGGCGCTGCGCGGTCCGGTCCGCACCGGAACCGGCGGACCGAACGGGCCGGGCCCGCCGAACGGGGCCGCCGGCCGGACCGAGGAGCACCCCCGTGACGGGCAGCCGCGGGAGGGCTCGGGGCAGCGCCGTCCGCCCGCCCCCGCTCAGCGCTCCCTCGTGTGCAGCGCCACCCCGACCGCCACCGCGGCCGCCGTCACCAGGCCCGCCGCGAGGACGCCGGAGCCGCCCGCCGCGGTGCAGGCGAGCACCACCACCGAGGCCACCGGCAGCACCGACAGCTGAGCCGCGCCGGTCTTGGCGTGCCTGGCGTGCAGCGCCCAGACGGTGAACAGGTAGAGCGCGGTGGGCACGGTCACCGTCGCGGTGGCGGCCGTCTCGGAGATGTGCGCCTTGTGCACGGCCGATTCGACCGCCACCTCCAGCCCGGAGCCGATCGCCGCCGCCGAGCCGAACACCAGGTAGTGGCCGTACCCCCAGAGGAAGGCCTGGCGGCTGGACCGCAGGTGCTCGTGGACCGGCCGGGCGAAGTAGATCCACCAGGCCGAGAAGCAGATCAGCAGACCGCCGCCCGCGACGGGCAACAGGCGGCCCAGCCCCTCGTGCTCGTCCACCGCGGACTGCACCGCGACGGTCGCCGCCGCCACCGTCTCGCCGAGCACGATCAGCGTGAACAGGCCGTACCGCTCGGCGATGTGGTGCGGGTGCCAGGGGGTCCGCAGCCGCAGTTCGGCGATCGCCGGCACGGCCACCTCGGCCAGGATCCCGAGCGGGATCACCAGCGATCGGACGTCGTGCGGCAGCAGCAGCACCAGGCCCCAGCCGATCTGGCAGAGCGTGATCCCGACGGCGTAGCGCAGCGCCACCGTGCGGGCGAGCCCCTCCTCGGCGGCCGCCGCGCGCAGCCACTGGGTGACCATGGCCAGCCGCATCACCACGTAGCCGAGCACCACCAGCACGATGTCCTGGTCGGCGAAGAGCCGCGGCACCCCGGCCGCGAGGACCAGCACGCCGGCGATCTGGACCAGGGTGGTGATCCGGTACGGGACGTCGTCGCAGTCGTAGGCGGAGGCGAACCAGGTGAAGTTCATCCAGGCCCACCAGATCGCGAAGAAGGCGAAGAGGTAGCCGGTCAGGCCGTCGCCCCAGTGGCCGCCCGCGAGGTCGTGGGCCAGCTCCCGGCCGGCCTGGCCGACGGCGACCACGAAGCAGAGGTCGAAGAAGAGCTCCAGCGGGGTGGCGACCCGGTGCGGCTCGTCCCGGCTGCGCGGGACCATCCGGCGCACCGGGCGCGGGTCGGCGGGGTGCGGGCGGGGGGATGCGGTGGAGTCGCTGCTCATGGACGGTCTCCGGGCTCCGGACGGGCGGGCGGTATCCGCCGCATCCTGGCAGCGCGCCGGGCACCGCGCACGCACCACAGCGCACCGGGAATCGTCCGGGAGTGCCCGATGACGCCCTCGGGTGCGACAATTGATCCGTTGTGTCGCAATATGCCCTGACGTCAGCGAGAGTTGACGGCCCGGTGCGCGAACCGGGTGACAGCACGGCGGGTTTCCGGGCGCGCCCGCGCCGTACGGCGCGACGGCCCGGACCGCCCCGCTAGATTCGTCCCCGGTTCGAAGCGAACGGGGCCCGGGGACGAGCCCTGCGGCACGGGCGGCCTGCGGGCATCGCGGAAGGTCAAGACGGGTGGCAGGACAGCGGGGGCGGCGACGCCGGCCTTCCGCTGTCCGCACCACCCGCCTCGTGATCACCGCGCTGCTCGCCAGTGCCCGCCGTGCGCCCGCCCGGCCGCCGGGGGCCGCCCCGCCGGCCCCGCTCCCGTCCCCGGCCCCGGTTACTTCTCCCAGCCGACCTTGGTGTAGTCCGTGCTCGCCAGCCCGAACGCGCCGTAGTTGGCGAGCCCCTTGCGGGCCGCCACCACGGTCGGCCGCTGGTACAGCTCGTAGGTGTGGCCGAGCTCCCAGATCCGGGCGTCCGCCTGGTTGTAGAGCTTCGCGGCCTCCACCGGGTCGATCGTGCCCGCCGCCTTCTTCAGCAGCCCGTCGATCTCCTCGCTGCCCAGCTTGGAGTAGTTGCCGAAGACGTTGTCGCCCTGCGGCAGGCGGAAGTTGGTCAGGCTGCTGGAGAGCGGGAACGAGTCGGTGTTGCGCCAGCTGGCGATGTCCCACTTGCCGGGGTTGACGTACTTGGTGAAGAAGTCGTTGGCCGCGACCTTGTCGACCTCCACCTTGACGCCGGCCGCCAGCCACATCGCCTGGGCCGCGGTGGCGAGGTCGACCTGGGCCTGCGGGGCGGACTCGTTGAGCACCCAGTGCAGGGTCAGCGCCTGGCCGTCCTTGGTGCGGGGCTGGCCGCTGCCGGCCTCCTTCCAGCCCGCCTCGTCCAGCAGCTTCTTCGCGGCGGCCAGGTCGAACGTCGCCCACTCGCCGGAGTTGTCCCGGTAGCCGGTCTGGTTGGGCATGAAGATGTGGTTGCCGAGCGGCTTGAACTCCACCGGCACACCGTTGTTGGCGATCTTGACGAGCGCGCCCCGGTCCAGCGCCCTGCCGAGCGCCTGGCGGACCTTCACGTCCGCCAGCGGACCACCGCCGCCGAAGGAGATGTGCACCTCGTCCCACGGGCTGGCGGACCGGATCACCGCGTCCTTGGCGTCCTTGAGCTGGCCGTACGCGGTGGCGGTGCCCGCGGCGGCGAAGTCGATCTCGTTGTTGAGGAAGGCCTGGGTGGTCGCCGACTGCGCCATCACCCGGAAGGTGATCCGCTCCGCCTTCGGCTTGGCGCCCCACCAGTTCGGGTCGGGGACGAGCGTGAGGGTCTGCGCGGTCTTGTCGGCGGTGCCGATCTTCAGCGGACCGGCGGTGATCGGGATCTTCTCCACCCAGCCCTTGTTGAAGTCGTCGGCGGTGGCGATCCCGGCCGCCGGGATCAGCGGGCGGAACAGGTTCTGCCAGTCGGCGTACGGCTCGGAGAAGGTCACCTTGACCTCGGCCGGGTCGGCGCCCTGCTCCACGGCGGAGATCAGCTCGTAGCCGGCCGAGTCGGCGATGTTGTAGCCGTCCTTCTTGCCGTTGGTGGCCTCCCAGTCGGCCTTGAAGTCGAGGTAGCTCAGCGGCTTGCCGTCCGACCACTTGGCCTTCGGGTTCAGCTTGTAGGTGATCACCTGCGGCGAGGCGGAGGTGACCTTGGCGTCCAGCAGGTAGTCCGCGGCCGGCTTGAAGGTGCCGGTCCCGTCGGTGGTGAACAGGCTCGGCTCCAGCGTGCGCATGATGTCGACCGCGTCGCCGTAGCGGCCGTCCACCTGGAACGGGTTCCACTGGGTGATCCACTGGTAGAGCGGGAAGCGGACCTCGCCGCCGTCGCGGACCTGGTCCAGCGGCTTGGCGTTGATGTCGATGGACCCCTGCCCGGGCGCCTCGCTCTTGACCGCCGTGTCCGCCGAACCACCGCCGCCCGAGCTGCACGCGGCCGCCGCCAGGGCGACGGCGAGGGCGAGGGCGGCGGCGCGGCCGAGTCGGCGCGCGGGCGTGGCGGAAGCGTCCATGAGGGTCCCCCCGTGATGTCCGGCGAGTGGTGAGAGGTGAGCGTCGCGAGGTGTGGCGAGGCTTGAGCGTGGGCAGCCAAGTCGGTGCCGGGGACCGAACGTAACAGCCGATCAGAACGAGTACCAGGGGGCCGAGTTGACACCTGTTCCAAACGAAACGGGGTGCAACACCGCCGCAACACCGCGGCCGCGCTCCGGTGCCACACTCTGACCTGCGTTTTCCTGACCACGGTCAAGAACCACGGCCGGCCGCCCCTCGCACGGACTCCCCGCCCCTGCGGCGAGGCCCCTCCGGCGAGCCGCTCCCGCACCCTCGCCCCCGACCCGAAGGCCACCCTCCGATGCCCACCAGACGCGTCGGCACCGCCCCCACCCCGGGCGGCCGTTGATGCTCCGCTACCTGACCAAGCGGCTCGCCTACTACGCCGTCCTGCTGGTCGCCGCCGTCTTCCTGGCGTACGCGCTGGCCGGCGCCGCCCTGCAGCCGCGCGCCTACTTCGAGGCCAAGGTGCCGCGCCCGGCCGCCGCCTCGGTCGAGCGCCAGCTCACCGACCTCAACCTGAACGACCGCACCCCGGTCGTCCAGCGGTTCGGCCGCTGGGCCGGCGGCCTGCTGCTGCACGGCGACCTCGGCCGCACCATCCACGACACCCCCGTGATGGACGACTTCCGCCGCCGGGTCTGGGTCTCGCTGCGGCTGCTGCTGGTCGGCAGCCTGCTCGGCATGGTGCTCGGCGTCGCCGCCGGGGCGTGGAGCGCGGTGCGCCAGTACCGGCTCTCCGACCGGCTGCTGACCGTGCTGTCCTTCGTCCTGCTCTCCACCCCGGTCTTCCTGGTCGCGCTCTTCCTCAAGAACGGCGCCATCGCCGCCAAGGACGCCGTCGGCCACGAGGTCGTCCCCTTCACCGGCTACGAGACGCCCGGACTCGCCGGCGGCCTCGGCGCGCACCTCGCCGACTGGGCGCTGCACCTGCTGCTGCCCACCCTCTCGCTGGCGCTCGGCGGCCTCGCCACCTACAGCCGCTACCAGCGCGGCACCATGCTCGACGTACTCGGCTCCGACTACCTGCGCACCGCCGAGGCCAAGGGCCTCACCCGGGGCCGGGCGCTGGTCAAGCACGGGCTGCGGACGGCGGTCATCCCGATGTCGACGATGTTCGCCTACAGCTTCCTCGGCATCTTCACCGGTGCCGCCTTCACCGAGACCATCTTCGGCTGGCACGGCATGGGCGAGTGGTTCATCCAGTCCGTCAACGAGCAGGACGTCAACGCGGTCGTCGCGGTCAACCTGTTCGCGGCGGTCGTGGTGCTCGCCTCCGGTTTCCTCGCCGACACCCTGCACGCCGCGCTCGATCCGCGCGTGCGGTCCTGACCCGAGGAGGAGAGCCCGTGACCGCCGCGATAACCGGACCCGCCGAGCCGGCCGACCCCGTCGGGTCCGGCTCTCCCGTCGGGTCCGCGCCGGGGCCGGTCGGCCGGGGGCGGATCGTCCTCGCCCGGCTGCTCGCCGCCCGCGGGGCGGTGGCCGGCGCCGTCGTCGTCCTGCTGCTGTTCCTGCTCGCCTTCGGCGGCCCCTACCTCATCCCCTGGGACTACGCCGCGCCCGACTACGGGGCGCTGCGCCAACCCCCCTCCACCACCCACTGGTTCGGCACCAACGGGATCGGCCAGGACGTCTTCGCCCAGACCCTGCGCGGCCTGCAGAAGTCGCTGGTCATCGGCCTGCTGGTGGCGCTGTTCTCAACCGTGCTGGCCTCCCTGGTGGGCGCCTGCGCCGGCTACTTCGGCGGCTGGACCGACCGGCTGCTGACCTTCCTGGTCGACCTGATGCTGGTCTTCCCCAGCTTCCTGATCATCACGATCGTCTCGCCCCGGCTGAAGGGCTCCGGCTGGCTCGCCTTCGTCCTGCTGCTGGCGCTGTTCAACTGGATGATCACCGCCCGGGTGGTCCGCTCGATGACGATCTCGCTGCGCGAGCGGGAGTTCGTCCGGGCCGCGCAGTTCATGGGCGTCCACCCGCTGCGGATCATCACCCGGCACGTGCTGCCGAACGTCGCCTCCTTCCTCATCATCGACGCCACCATCGCGGTCGGCGGCGCCGTGATGAGCGAGACCGCGCTCTCCTACTTCGGCTTCGGCGTCAAGGCGCCGGACGTCTCGCTCGGCACCCTGCTCGCCGCCGGCACCAGCGAGGCGCCGGTCTTCCCCTGGCTGTTCTACTTCGCCGCCGGGCTGCTGGTGCTCTTCGTCCTGGCCGTCAACCTGATCGGCGACGGCCTGCGCGACGCCCTCGACCCCACCGCCGAGGCCGCCCGGCGGCCCCGCCGCGCCCGCGGGCGCGACCGTGACGGCGCCCGTGACCGTGACGGCGCCCGTGACCGCGCCCCGAAGAAGAGGACCCGCGCGTGACCAGCACCGCCGAGACCACCACCGCGACCACCCCCGCCGGCACACCGCTGCTGCACGTGCGCGACCTGCGGGTCGACTTCACCGGCCCGCGCGGCACCGCCCCCGTCCCCGCCGTGCGCGGCGTCGACCTCGCCCTGCGCCGCGGCGAGACCCTCGGCATCGTCGGCGAGTCCGGCTCCGGCAAGTCCGTCACCGCGCTGGCCGTCCTCGGACTGCTGCCCGGCACCGCCCGGGTCCGCGGCTCGGTCCGGCTGGACGGCCGGGAGCTGGTCGGCCTGCCCGGACGCGAACTGGCCGCCGTCCGCGGCCGGCGGATCGCCATGGTCTTCCAGGACCCGCTGTCCGCCTTCACCCCCGTCTACCGGATCGGCGACCAGCTCGTCGAGGCGCTGCGCGTCCACCGGGCCGGCCTCGACCGGACCGCCGCCCGCAAGCGGGCCGCCGACCTGCTCGACCTGGTCGGCATCCCGGCCCCCGACCGCGCCCTGGACAGCTTCCCGCACGAGTTCTCCGGCGGCATGCGCCAGCGCGCCATGATCGCCATGGCCGTCGCCAACGACCCCGACGTGCTGCTCGCCGACGAACCCACCACCGCCCTGGACGTCACCATCCAGGCGCAGGTGCTCGACGTCCTGCGCACCGCCCGCCGGGAGACCGGCGCCGCGCTCGTCCTGGTCAGCCACGACCTCGGGGTGATCGCCGGGATGGCCGACCGGGTCGCCGTGATGTACGCGGGGAGGGTCGTCGAGACGGCCGGCGTCGACGAGCTGTTCGCCGCGCCGCGCCACCCGTACACGCTCGGCCTGATCGGCGCCGTCCCCCGGCTGGACGGACGGCGCGGACCGCTGGTCCCGATCCCCGGCACGCCCGCGCCGATGGCCGGGCTGCCGGCCGGCTGCCCGTTCGCCGCCCGCTGCCCGCTCGCCGAGGACCGCTGCCGCACGGCGGAACCGCCGCTGGCCGGCGACGGTCACCTGGCCGCCTGCGTCCGGGCCGACGAGCTGGCCGAACGGCGGCCCGCGCCCGGTGCGGTGTACCCCGTGCCGGAGCTCCCGGCAGCGGCCGACCCGCCGCTCCCCCGGGAGCAGCGTCCGGCGGTCCTGGAGGTCACCGGGCTCACCAAGACCTTCCCGCTGCTCAAGGGCACCGTCTTCAAGCGCCGGATCGGCTCGGTCCACGCGGTGGACGGCGTCGAGCTGTCGATCCGGGAGGGCGAGACGCTCGGCCTGGTCGGCGAGTCCGGCTCCGGCAAGTCGACCACCCTGTTCGAACTGCTGCGGCTGGCCGCCCCCGAGTCCGGCCGGATCGAGCTGCTCGGCCGGGACACCGCCGGGCTCTCCCGCGCCGAGGCCCACCGGATGCGGTCCCGGCTGCAGATCGTCTTCCAGGACCCGATGGCGAGCCTCGATCCCCGGATGCCGGTCGGCGACATCGTCGCCGAACCGCTGCGCGCCCAGCGGGCCGCGAAGGACGAGATCGCCCGCCGGGTGCCCGAACTCCTGCGCCAGGTCGGCCTCGACCCGGCGCACGCCGTCCGCTATCCGCACCAGTTCTCCGGCGGGCAGCGGCAGCGGATCTCGATCGCCCGCGCGCTGGCCGTCCGGCCCCGGCTGCTGGTGCTCGACGAGCCGGTCTCCGCCCTGGACGTCTCGATCCAGGCCGGGGTGCTCAACCTGCTGCAGTCGCTCAAGGCGGAACTGGGCCTGTCCTACCTCTTCGTCTCGCACGACCTCTCGGTGATCCGGCACCTCGCCGACCGGGTCAGCGTGATGTACCTGGGGCGGACGGTCGAGCAGGGCGAGGTGTCCGCCGTCTTCGAGCGCCCACGGCACCCCTACACCCGGGCGCTGCTCTCCGCCGTCCCGCTGCCGGACCCGGCCGCCGAGCGCGCCCGCACCCGCGTCCTGCTGGCCGGCGACCCGCCCTCCCCCACCGTCCGCCGCACCGGCTGCCCGTTCCGGGCCCGCTGCCCCGTCCACCCCCGGCTCGACGCGACGGCACGCGACCGCTGCGCGACCGAGGCGCCGCCGCTCGCGCCCGCCGCCGCCGGTCCGGTGAGCACCGACCACCGGGCCGCCTGCCACTTCCCGGAGGGCTGACCGAACCCGCCCGCCGGTCACCCTGGGTCACCGGATGGTGCCGATTCGGCGGATCGGCCGGACGGCGTGTAATGTCTTCCAGGTCAGCAGGCGCCGCTAGCTCAGTTGGTTAGAGCAGCTGACTCTTAATCAGCGGGTCCGGGGTTCGAGTCCCTGGCGGCGCACCGACGGTCGAAGGGTCCTCTCGCAGCAGCGAGGGGGCCCTTCGGCGTTTCCCCGGCACCGGGACGGGAACGTGGACCTCCGCCCACTCGTCGCGTCAGAGGTGTTGTCGCCTTGGCTCCCCTCGAACCGCCCGAGCCGCCCGGCCCGTCGGGTCCGTCCGGTCCGTCCGGTCCGTCCGGGGGGCGTCCGCTCGCGGAGGAGCTGGTCCTGCTCTGCACCGACCCGGCCCGCGGGCTGCTGCGGGGCTCGTCGGCCTCGTTCCAGCGGATGATCGCCGGCGCCGTGCTCGCGGAGCTGCTGCTCACCGGGGCGATCACCGTCGAGGGCCGGCGGATCACCGGGTTCCAGCCGCTCGGGGCGCACGACGGGATCGGCGCGGCCGTGCTCGCCCGGCTGGGGCGGGCCGGCAAGGGGCGCCGACCGGGGCTGGACGCCGCCGTCCGGCACATCCCGCGTAGCGCGACGGTCCGGTACTACCGGGAGCGGCTCGTCGTGCAGGGCGCGATGACCGTCGAACGCCGCCGACTGCTCCTGGTTCCGTACCGCGCCCTGCTGCCGGTGCGGGCCTCGGCCGGGCAGGAGATCGCCGACCGGATCGCGGCGACCCTGACCCGGACCGGGGCGGGGGCCGATCCGGAGTCCGCCGCGGCCGGCGAGCGGGACCGGCAGCTGGCGGGCCTGCTCTGGGCGGGCCGGATGGACCGCCGGGTCTATCCCGGCCGGGAGCGCGCCGCGCTCCGGGACTCCGCGCGGCGGGCGGCCCGGAACCTGCCGATCGCCCAGGCCGTCCATCGGGTGATCTCGGCGGACAACTCCGACGGGGGCGGAGGCTGAGGCGGGCGAGGACAGGGGCGGGGCCTGGAGCCGCCCGCCCGGTCAGCGGGCCGTGTCCAGCACCGCCGAGGCCACCGCGTCCGGGCGGTCGAACATCAGCAGGTGCCCGGCCGGGGCGGTGCTGCGGTACTCGGCTCCGAGCAGCGCGGCCAGCCCCCGCTGGGCGGCCAGCCACTCCTCGGTCCGCCGGCCGCGCAGGCCGTCGTCGGCGGCGAGCACGGTGACCGGCAGGCCCGCCGGCAAGGGTGCGGTGCCGCGCAGTCCGGCCAGTTCGGCGGCCATGTCCAGGTAGCGGGTGTTCTCCCGGAGCAGCGCCCGCAGGGAGCGCCTGGTCCGGTAGCAGCGCCGGACCAGCGGCGCCGGGGCGAGGTCCTCGCGCCGCACCGTGGTGGCCCGGGCGGCCAGCCGACGCACGGCGGGCCCGAGCAGGTACGGCACGGCGGCGGCGGTGGCCGCCCCGGCGGCGGCGCGCGCCGCGAGGTCGCGCAGGCCGGGGGCCGGGAGCGGGCGCGGCTCGGGTTCGACGCTGCCGTCCAGCAGGACCAGCCCGGCCGTCCGTGCCGGGTACAGCCGGGCGAAGGCCTCGACGTGGAACGCGGCGAGCGAGTGTCCGGCCACCGTGCACGGCCCGGGCAGGGCGAGCGCGTCCAGGACGGCCCGGATCCGGTGCGCCTCGCCGGCGGCGGTCGGCAGCGGCCGGTCGGCCGGCTCGGGCGCGCTCAGGCCGTAGCCGGGCCGGTCGAAGCGGACCACGGTGCGGTAGGGGGTGAGGAAGGGGACGACGAGGTCCCAGTCGAACCAGCTGCTGCCCAGCCCCCCGGTGAGCAGGCACACCGGGCCCCGTCCTTCGACGCGCGCGTGCAGGGGGGTGCCGTCGATCCGCAGGAAGACCGCGTCGGCGCCGTGCTCGCGGTGCGGGTGCGCGCCGGTCATACCGGGTCCCGCCGGTCGGGCCGGGGGCCGTCGGCGGCGGCGCCGGCAGGGGCCGGGAGGGCGGAGCGGCTCCCCCCGGGACCGGCGCCGGGATTCGCACCGGGGTTCGCGCCCGGGCGCAGGGCGGCCGCGAGCAGGGCCAGCCAGAGCGCGACGAGCAGCACCTGGAGCCGCTGGCCGGCGCCCAGCGCCCAGGTGCCGCGGCCCGCCTCGAAGGCGGCGATCGCACCGAGGCTCCACCCGGTGGCGAGCAGTTCGGCGCCCAGCAGCCACGGCCCGTACCGGCGCACCGGCGGCCACCAGCCGTGGCGCCGGGCGGCGACGGTGAGCGCGGTCAGCCCGCCGAGCGCGCCGAGCACGGCCAGGCTGCTGGTCACCGCGTGGGCGGTGTGGGTGGCGGGGACGAGGCCGGCGGTCTCGCGCGCGGCGCACATCTCGTCGCTGGTGGGCGCGCAGCTCAGCGGCAGCCGCGAGTCGGCGGCGGTGGCCGCGCCGAACAGGGCGAGCGCGGCCCATCCGGTCACCGCCCAGGGCCGCCCGCCGCCGGACCCGGCGCGCTCCCGGCCCGGACCGTGGAACGCGGCGAGGGCGAGGACGGCGGCCGCCAGCACCGCGAGTCCGGCGACCAGGTCGGTGGCCCGGAAGAGGCCGCCCAGCGGCTGGTCCTCGGCCGCCAGCTCGCTGAGGTACGCCTGGACCGGGTCGAGCCCGGTGCTGAGCACCACTTCCAGGACCCACGCGGTGTACGCGACCGCGCTGAGCAGCAGCAAGGCGGCGACGGCGGCACGGGTGGCGCCGTCGCCTGCGGCGGGGGCGGGGGCGGGGATGAGCCGAGCGTTCCGCCGACCGGGGTGGGAGCTGGGCACTAATCCACCCTAACCGGCGGTAAACCCCACCCCAACCGGTCGGAAACGGACAGCCCGGCCCCGGTGGCTCCGCCGGTGGTGCGAGGCACCCCCCGGAAGCGTGTATTGTTTTCCCCGTCAGCAGGCGCCGCTAGCTCAGTTGGTTAGAGCAGCTGACTCTTAATCAGCGGGTCCGGGGTTCGAGTCCCTGGCGGCGCACCGACACCGGGGAGCCTCTCGTTTCACAACGAGGGGCTCTCCGGCTTTTCGCTGCCCATTGACGTCCGATTTGTGTGTGATGTCGGTCTCGCTTCCCGCCGCCGTGGAGCCAACCGGTACCTTCGGCGCGTTCTGGGCTGTAAACCGGAAAAGGGACAAAGGTCCCCGACCGCCGACGATCCCGTCTGCGCGAAGCCGGCACGCCCCCTGCGTCGTGCCGCCGCGCAGCCGCCCGCCCGCAGGAAAGGCCGCCGCTTTGCCCCGTATCGCCCTGAGCGGCGCGCCGCGCACCCGGAAACCCAAGGTCCGCCGCCCCCGCAGACCCCGCCGCACCGGCTGGCGCAGACTGATCCCCACCTGGCGGATGACCCTGGCCGGCTTCGCGACCGCGCTGCTGCTCGGGGTCGGCCTCTTCGCCCTCGGCATCGCCCTGGTGAAGGTGCCCGACGCGCACGCCGCCGCGACCGCGCAGAGCAACACCTGGCTCTACCAGGACGGCTCGGTGATCGCCCGGACCGGCCAGACCAACCGGCAGAACGTCGGGCTGGACAAGGTCTCCCCCGCCGCCCAGCACGCCACGCTGGCCGCCGAGGACCGCAACTTCTACCACGAGGGCGCCGTCAACATACCCGGCCTGGTCCGCGCCGCCGTCAACACCGCCAAGGGCGAGGGCACCCAGGGCGGCTCCACGATCACCCAGCAGTACGTGAAGAACACGTACCTGAGCCAGAAGCAGTCGCTCACCCGCAAGGTGAAGGAACTCTTCATAGCGATCAAGGTGGACGCCACCGAGGGCAAGGACGAGATCCTCTCCAGCTACCTCAACACGTCCTACTACGGGCGCGGCGCGTACGGCATCCAGGCCGCCGCGCAGCAGTACTTCGGCGTCGACGCCTCCGAGCTCAACGCCGCCCAGGGCGCCTACCTGGCCGCGCTGCTGAACGCCCCGAGCGCCTACGACGTGGCCACCGCCACCCCGGCGGGCAAGCAGAACGCCGTCAACCGCTGGAACTACGTGCTCGACGGCATGGTGAAGGAGGGCTGGCTCTCCGCCGAGGAGCGGGCCGCCACCACCTTCCCCGAGGTCAAGGACCCGCAGGCGCAGCTCGGGCTCTCCGGCCAGGCCGGCTACCTGGTCAACGCCGCGACCGAGTACCTCACCGGCAACCAGATCATCAGCGAGTCGGAGCTGGCCAGGGGCGGCTACACGATCAAGCTGACCGTCGATCCGGCCCGTCAGCAGGCCCTGGAGGGCGCCGTCCAGGCCCAGCTGCACGACACCCTGAACCCGGAGAAGCGGAAGAAGGACGCCGCCGCCCAGCCCGGCGCCGTCTCGGTGGACCCGAAGACCGGTGCCGTGGTCGCCCTGTACGGCGGCGTCGACTACACCAAGCACTACGTCGACAACGCGACCCGGCGGGACTACCAGGCGGGCTCGACGTTCAAGGCGATCGCGCTGGCCGCGGCGCTGGAGAACGACGCCAAGACGCAGTCCGGCCAGACCATCACCCCGCGCACCGTCTACGACGGCACCAGCGGCCGCAAGGTCCGCGGCGGCAAGGGCACCCCGTACGCGCCGCCGAACGAGGGCGACAAGAGCTACGGCCAGATCACCCTGCAGCAGGCCACCGACTGGTCGGTGAACTCGGCCTTCGCCCAGCTCGCCCAGGACACCGGGCTGGCCAAGGTGCGGGAGACCGCGATCGCGCTCGGCCTGCCCAGCAACACCCCCGGGCTGGACCCGGTGCCGTCGATCCCGCTGGGCACCGCCACGCCGAGCGTGCTCGACCTCGCGGGCGTGTACGCCACGCTGGACAACGGCGGCAAGCAGATCACCCCGTGGCTGGTGCAGGAGGTGAACCACGAGGGCGAGCCGGTCGCGCTGCCCGCGCACAAGGCCACCCAGGCGATCAGCGAGCAGACCGCGCGCGAGGTCACGGCGATGCTCCAGGGCGTGGTCAGCGACCAGGGCGGCACCGGCTGGCGCGCGAAGGCGCTGGGCCGGCCCGCGGCGGGCAAGACCGGTACGACGGACGACCAGAAGTCGGTCTGGTTCATCGGGTACACCCCGGAGCTGGTCACCTCGGTCGCGCTGTTCGGGCAGGACCCGGGCACCGGCGCCCAGGTCAGCCTGAGCGGCACCGGCGGGATCGACGGCGCGGCGGGCGGCCAGTTCCCCGCGCAGATCTGGACCAGCTACATGAAGGCCGCCCTCAAGGGCCAGCCGGTCAGCGACTTCCCCGCCCCCGCGGGCGCGGAGGACGCGCGCGGCGGCTCGGGCTCCTCGGGCCCGGGCACCTCGTCCGGTTCTTCGAGCACTCCGCCGTCCACCCCCGACGGGTCGGCGACGCCGTCCGGCGGTGCGTCGCCCCAGGGCGGTTCCGGTTCGGGCGGCGGCGCGGGCTCGGCGCCGTCCACCCCGCCGTCGGCCGACCCCACCACTCCGCAGTCCTCCGGCGGCACCGGCTCGGGTTCGGGGTCCGGCGGGTCCGGCTCCGGCGGCTCGGGCTCCGGCTCCGGCTCCGGCGGTGGGGGCACCGCGCCGACCCAGCCGGCCACCCCGCAGCCGAGCGGCAAGCCGACCAGGCCGGGGCCGAGCACCGGCCCCACCACCGCTCCGACCACGGCACCGCCGGCGACCGGGGGCAGCGGCTCGGGGTCCGGGTCCGGCGGTTCCGGCTCGGGTTCGGGATCCGGCACCGGCAGCGGGACGGACGCCGGCGGCGGGACCGGATCGGGCGGGTAGCGGGCGTTCGCCCACGGCACCGGGCAGGACCGAATGACGGAATGACCCCTTACCGAAAACCGGTAAGACTGTCACAATTCGTCGGTGCACAGCTCCAACCCCCTGCTCGGCCGCTCTCCCGGCCGGACCCTCGGTCTCACCCTCGCCCTCGTCTCGGCGTTCGCCTTCGGCGGCTCCGGCACCGCGGCCAAACCACTGATCGAGGCCGGGCTCTCCCCCCTCCACGTGGTCTGGCTCCGGGTCACCGGCGCCGCCGTCGTGCTGCTGCCGCTGGCCTACCGCCACCGCGAGGCCGTCCTGCGGCGGCCCGGCCTGCTGATCGGCTTCGGCCTGCTCGCCGTCGCCGGCGTCCAGGCCTGCTACTTCGCGGCGATCTCCCGGATCCCGGTCGGCGTCGCCCTGCTCATCGAGTACCTCGGCCCGCCGCTGCTCATCGGCTACGTGCGGTTCGTCCAGCGCCGGCCGATCAGCCGGGGCTCGGCGATCGGCGCGGGGGTCGCCGTCGCCGGGCTCGCCTGCGTGGTCGAGGCCTGGAACGGGCTGAGCTTCGACGCGCTCGGCGTCCTGTTCGCCCTGGGAGCGGCCTGCTGCCAGGTCGGCTACTTCGTGCTCGCCGACGCCGGCAGCCGGGGCGAGCGCCCGGTCGACCCGATCGCCGTCAGCGCCTACGGCCTGCTGATCGGCTCCCTCGTGCTCACCGCCCTGACCCGCCCCTGGCAGGCGGACTGGGGCAAGCTCGGCGGGGACGTGGTGATGAACGGGCACAGCCTGCCCGCGCTGCTCCCGGCGGCCTGGATGGTCCTGGTCGCGACCGTGCTCGCCTATCTGACCGGTGTCGTCGCCGTCCAGCACCTGTCACCGCCGGTCGCCGGGGTGGTGGCCAACCTGGAGGCCGTCGTGGCCACCGTGCTGGCCTGGGTCCTGCTGGGCGAGCACCTGGGCCTGCCGCAGATGGCCGGCGGTCTGCTGGTGCTGGCCGGGGCGTTCGCCGCCCAGGCCGGCAAGCCCGCCGAGGCGGCCGAACCGGACCGGGCGCAGGCCGCCGGGACGGGGGCGTCGGGGACGGAGACGTCGGACGCGCGGACGGGGGCGGGCGCGACGCCGGGCACGGGCACCGGGGCGGGCACGGTGCCGGCCGGGGCGACGGCGCTCGGCGAGCGGCTCGCCCGGGCGGCCGAGGCCGAGGGCCGCCGCGGCGGGGAGCGGGACCGGCGCTAGCCGGGCTGCCCGGGGCGGGGAGCGGTCGTCCCGGCGGGGATCAGCGGCCGACCCAGCCGAACCAGTCGAGGTGGCCGAGCGGCCACACGACGGCCGACACCGGGCCGACCACGTTGTCCACCGGCACGGCCCCGCCACCGGGGCCGCGCTGGTGGTAGCGCGAGTCCGCGGAGTCGCTGCGGTGGTCGCCCTCGACCCAGACGTAGCCCTGCGGCACCGTCACCGGACCGAAGTCCAGCCCGGCACAGGAGTCGTCCCCGGGGTGCAGGTAGGGCTCGTCGAGCTTGGCGCCGTCGACGGTCAGCGTGCTGCCCGAGCACTGCACGGTCTGCCCGCCGGTCGCGATGACCCGCTTGACCAGGTAGTTGTCGTCCTTGGGCGGCACCAGGCCGACGAAGGAGAGCACCGAGCCCAGCGCGCTGGTCACGGGGTTGCCGTCGTTCGGCTGCGGCGGCAGCCAGTCCCCGGGGTCCTTGAACACCACCGGCTGGCCCTGCTCGGGCTTCCACCCGGTCAGCGGGGCGAGCTTGTTCACGCCGACCCGGTCGCCGACCCGCAGGGTGTTCTCCATCGAACCGGAGGGGATGGTGAACACCTGGAAGAAACAGGTCTTGATCAGCAGCGCGACCACCAGGCCGACCGCCGCCATCGCCGGGATCTCGATCCACCATGGCCGCGGCCGCCGGCCGGACCGGCGGTCCTTCGGCGACCTGCTCCGGCGCCCCTCGGCGGCGCGGCGCGCCCGCCGCGCCTCGGCCCGGCCCCCGACCGGGGCGGGCG
This sequence comes from Kitasatospora sp. NPDC056184, assembly GCF_042268405.1. NCBI lineage: Bacteria > Bacillati > Actinomycetota > Actinomycetes > Kitasatosporales > Streptomycetaceae > Kitasatospora > Kitasatospora sp. NPDC056184. The sequence continues at coordinate 79,570 of NZ_JBHJUI010000012.1, forward strand.
CTGCCTCGGCCTCGCCGCCGTGCGTATCGGGCAGGTTCACCGCCATCGTCGCTGCTCCACTCTCCGGCTGCGGGGGAACCTGCACGCTACGCCAACCGGGGATCGAGGCGAAATCGGGCGTTTACCCCCGCCAGACATCCCGGCGGCCCGGGCGCGGCTCCCCCGGGGGCTCCCGGCCCGGCCGGCCGCGCCGTCAGGCGGAGGCGTTCCCGCCGGTCACGGCGTCGCTCGCGATGGCCTCGTGGTGGCGGATGACCTCGGCGATGATGAAGTTGAGGAGCTTTTGATGCTCCGCTGGGGGCGGCACTGACCAGCGACAACCCCGCCATCCCTGCTGGTCAGACCACACAAGCGGCCTCCGAAGAGTGCGCGGTGTGCTTTAAGAGCACTTTGCCTACAGCTTGAGTAGCTCCGAAGTTCCCAAGATCATCCCCAAATTATCTCCCAAATGATCTTGATAGCTCCGCAGGTCAGCGCACGAAAAGGCCCCCGCCTGCCGAGGCATGCGGGGGCCCTTCGGCATCGGGATAGTGGGGGGTCGATTCACCTGTCCCGATGCAGTTCGCGGGGAAGATCGCCCCTCCGGCTGAGCGCGAGCTACGCACGCGAACCTCGGTCGCGCCAAGTTTCGCATGCGTGTTCGGTTTGAGCGATGGATCACTTCCCGCTCGATCATGACCGGGAGGGTGCGAGCTGTCCAGATCTGCGTTAACGCAGATCAGAGCGGGTCTCTACGGTGAAGCGGTCAGACCACGTAGTGACCGAGGGGGCCGATGGAGCCCGCGCCCTACCAGCGCGTAGCCGCCGAGATCCGTCGACGGATCGTCAGCGGTGAGTGGGCGCCCGGGCACCGACTACCCTCGCAGGCTGACTTAGCGAGCGAACTTGGTGTCTCGATCGCCGAGGCTCGCCGCGGCATGGCAGGCCTCCGGCAGGCTGGAGTTCTCGAAGGACGGTCTCGCACCCGCCTCTGGGTGGCGCATCCTCCTGCTGTGCGCACACTCCTCGATGTCGACGGAGCCTGGCCCCACCCCCGCGGCGAGGGAGCCACCGGCAGCCAGCGCGCTGGCGCGGACCTCGCCGCCCGACTCCACGTCACCGAGCGCACCCGGCTCCGCTGGCACCGCGAGGAGCTCCTCGACCCTGACCTGAGACCGAGCCACCTCGTCACCACCTGGTGGGCCGGCGCCCGACAGGAGCGGTGGGCGCGCGTCGAGGCCGAGGTCGGACTGCACCACCTCACATCAGCAGAAGGTGAGCACCTCGGTCTGCCCGGCGGCATGGCGGCCTGGCTCATCGAGCGCACCCGATACACCTCTGCCGGGCACCCCATCGAGACCGCGGCCATGGTGCTGCCCGCGGACCGGTGGCGAGTGCGCCTGCGGTAGGCCCTGGCCGGCGTCCGGCGGCCGCCAGCCAGGGAGTCGTCAGGCCCACACGTCGCCCGGCTCTCGACCCGTCTTCGCCGGTTTCCCGGCGGTCGCCGCGGTGCAGCCCTTGTGCCTGGTGATCCAGTCGGTGAGGGCGGTGCGCATGCCGGCGTAGACGCCGTACCCGTAGTCGCCGCAGGCCTGGCAGTACCCGCCCGTCCCCTCCTCGGCCTCCGGCTCCTCGGGGGACGCGATGGTGTGGTCGGTCACGACTTCTCCTCGGGGGCGGTGGGGCACGGGCCCGGGTGGGCGGCGACGGGCCAGCCCAGCGGGGCGCCGGTAGTAGGGGTGTAGGCGTAGCCGACCGGCGTGAGGTCTCTGCCGGCGCGGCCGCAGATGATGCACGTCTCGCCGCGGACCTGGGCGGACGCGTAGTCCGCCGCGAGGCGGGTCTTGCCCAGCCAGATGCGGCCGGGCATGACGGCGTCGAGCAGGTACCGGTCGACGTCGGCCCGGGTGGCTCCGGCGGCCAGGGCCTGCTCGCCCAGGATGACGATGACGGTGCCACTGCGGCGGACGAAGTCGGCCCAGCCGGTGTCGGCGGGGATGCGGAGGGCGGTCTCCGCCTGGGGCAGGATCACCATCGCGTAGCCGTCGTGCAGGACCAGGCGCAGGCCGGGGCTGGGCAGCGGTTCGCTCGGCTGTCGCAGGCCGACTCGCTCCGCGAGCGCCCCCAGGCCAGGAGGCCCGTCGGCGGCCGGGGTGATGAGCACCATGCTCACCAGGCCGTCCGGCGTGGAGTCGATCCACGTCCACGCGGACAGCTCGCGTAACGGGTGTTCGGCTGCTGCCAACACGGGCCCCCTCCTGGGTTGCTGGGTCTACCATCACCACCAAGAGTCGACCTGTGATCACCTGATGGTGAGCCCCTGGGGGGTGGCACAGGGTGGCACTTCTGCGCGAGGTGGCAGACGAGGGTAGGACAGGGACATGCAGACGAAGAGGGAGCCGAACGCCCGGCTCGCCGAGTGGCTGGCCCGGGCGGGCCTGAGTAACGGCGAGCTCGCGCGGCGAATCAAAGCCGCAGCTCAGCAGGCCGGACACCCGCAGGTAGCACCCGACGCGACCGCCGTTCGGCGCTGGCTCAAGGGCAACAAGCCGCGCCGACCGATCCCGGGGATCATCGCCGACGTCATCTCAGACGCCGTCGGATACCGGGTCACATCGTACGAACTCGGACTCGGCGAGAGCCCGGCCGAGGACCGCTCGCTGCTGTACAACCGCAGCTGGGTCGTTACGGTGGAGACCGTCTCCGACCTCGGGAGAGCAGACGTGGACCGTCGCCGTTTCCTCGCCGCCGCGCCCTTCGCCGCCGTCGCCGCCACCGGGCCCTCCCGGGACTGGCTCCTCAACGTCCTCGACCAGGAACCCGAACCCGGGCCCCGCGTCCGTCTGGAGGACGTCACGGCCGTGCGCAACATGTTCGGCGCGTTCCAGCGCATGGACATCTTCCAAGGTGGAGGCAGCGGCCGGCTCCTCCTCGCCCAGTACATGAACGTCCACGTCTACCCGCTGCTGCGGCGCCCGCAGCCGGACGACGTCCGCCGCGCACTCTGCGAGGCCGCCGCCGAGCAGACCTACCTCCTCGGCTGGATGGCCTACGACTCCGGCGAGCACGGCACCGCCCAGCGCTACCTCATCCAGTCCCTCCGCCTCGCTGAGGAATCGCAGAACGTCCCGCTCGGCGCCCACGTCCTCGCCGGTATGGCTGACCAGGCCACTCTCCTCGGCCACCCCGAGGAAGGCCTGCGCCTCGCCCAGTCCGGTCGGCAGGGGCTCCGCGGCACCTCCGCCGCCGCCCTCGCCGACCTCTGGGCCCTGGAGGCCCGGGCGCTCGCCGTGATGGGCGACAAGACTGCCGCCACCCGGGCCGTCGCCCAGTCCGAGACCGCCGCCGAGACGATCGACCACGAGCGCGAGCCGGAGTGGGCGCTCTTCATCGACCCCGCCTACCTGCACGGCGAGCACGCCATGACCCTGCGGGACACCGGCGACCACGCCGGCGCGGCCGAGCACGCCCGCCGCAGCATCGATCACGCCCGCGCCCAGCAGCGGGCCCGCCGCGGGGCCCTCTCGCAGGCGGCTCTCGCGGCATCCCACCTCCAGCGCGGCGACCTGGAGCAGGCACACGCCGCCGGCCTCCGGACGCTCGCCCTCGCGGGGCAGGTCAAGAGCAGCCGGACCATCGAGGCCATCAGCGACCTCCAGCAGCGCATGCAGCCCTACGGGCAGAACCGGCTCGTCGCCGACTTCGCCGAGCGCGCCCGGGTCCTGACCGTCGCCGCGTGAGCCGCTGACCTGCTGTGTCGGTGCCTCGTCGTAGGCTGCACGCCGCGGCGTAGGGCCCGGCTACGCGCTGCGGGTTGCCGCGACCAGCTCGTCCAGCAAGGTGTCCAGCAGGGCGCACACGGACGCTGCCTCGCCCGCCCCGGTCTGCATGGCCTGCTCGATGGCCTGCTCGACCCGACCCCGTACGCCAGGCGGGAGATCCCGCACGGTGGCCGCCATCCGGCCGAGCTGCATGGCCACGTGCAGCGGTGCCTCATCGACGTCCGGAACCGCCGGGCTGGCCACCGCCGCCACAACCACGGCGGTGGCGTCGTCGCGGTAGCCTTCCGGGGTCGACGAGGCGGCAGCCACCAGCGCATCGGCCAGGGCCTGCGGGTCGGACGCGTGCTTGCGGACGAGCTCCTCGATGAGGTCGGCCGGCACCTGGTCGTGCACGCCGTCCGAGGTAAGGATCAGTGTCCCGCCGGCGGGCACCCCGACGAAGGGGGCCGTCGCCGGTACGGCCAGGCCGAGCGTCACGCCCACGTAGTCGGCCAGCGCGGCGACCGGCACCTCGCCCGCCCCGCGCGCCGCCCGGGTCAGGTACGCCGCGAGGTTGTGGTCGGTCGTCAACTGCTGCAGCTCGCCGTCGACCCAGCGGTACGCCCGGCAGTCGCCCGCCCAGACCACCTGCGCGCTGCCGTCCTCACGCACCACCGCCAGGACCCCGACGCCGTCCGGGCCCGGGTCGTTCACCAGCAGCCCCGCCGACAGCAGGCCAGCGAGCGGTCCGCGAGCGGCCCCCACCCGGGCGGCCGTCTCGGCGAGCATCGGCGCCAGACGCACGATGTCCGGGTCGTGGCCCATGCCGTCGACCAGGGCGACGGCGGTGTGGCCGGTGGCATCGGAGGTGTAGGTGGCGGCGGCGTCGGCGATGGGGCCGGCGGTGCCCTCGCGCTGGGCGATCCCGATGGTGGTCATGTCCGCCATGATGGCCCGCCGTGGTCCCCGTCCGGGCCGGAACCCAGGAAGCGGGGGCGCGGGAGGTGATTCCTCTTCACCGGTACGTGCTCCCACGGCGCCCGCGCGCCGGTATGGTCCCCTCACCACACCACCACCTGGGGGGACCATGCGCACCCGTACCACCGGCCTCGCCCTCGCCGCGGCTGCCCTGCTCGCCGCCGGACTGACTGCCTGCTCCAGTTCGGCGAGCACTGGCGCGAAGGCCTCGACCGCGCCGACCTCGGCGGCCGCGAGCTCGGCGCCGCCCGCCGCCGCTGCGCCGGAGGCCGCGCCGACCACCCAGACGCCGGCGTCCGCCGGGACGACCGCGGCCCCGCCGACGGCGACCGGTGCTGGCGTGGCCATCCCGCCGAAGCCGGACGCGGCCACCGAGGCCAAGTACATCGCGGCCCTCACCGCGATCGATCCGGAGATCGTGGACGGTAAAGCGGACAGGGCGGTCAGCCGCGGTCGGGACCAGTGCAGGTCGGTCGCCGAGCACCCGACCGACCAGGCGAAGCTCGTCGCCCTGGCTGCCCAGCGCTTCACCAGCGCGGGACATCCGCAGGGCTTCGGACCGGAGAAGAGCGCCCAGATCCTCGCCGCGGTGCGCACGCACATCTGCCCTACGGTCTGACCCCGGGTACGACGAAGCGCCCCCCGTCCGGCACGTGGCCGGGCGGGGGGCGTGGTGGTTCAGCGGGCGCTGAGGGAGATGAGCGTGGCGGCGATGGTCAGGGCCGTACCAGCCAGCCCGACGAGGCCGATGATCTGCTGGAGTCGGCGGCGGTCGGACTGGCGGACCTCCTCGGCGGCCGCGCGTTCGCGCTCGCCCTGGGCGATCCGGCGGTCGTGGTCGGCGATCTGCGTGCTGTGGTCGGCGATGGTCTGCGAAGTGTGGCTGTCGGACTGCCGTAGGACGTCCAGGACGCCGCGGACCTCGGCGAATCCGGTGCCCACATCCCCCCTGATCCCTGCCAGGCCGGCGCCCACGTCACCCCGTAGCGCGGCCAGGCCGACGGCGAGCGCGGTGAGCGCGGCCTGCGGGTCCGTAGGCGGGTCGGCTCCAGGGGTCGGGACGGTCACTGGCGGCTCGCCGGGTCGGACCGGGCGGGCAGCAGCGAGGCGGTCTCCGGGTGGCCGAGGTACCGGCCCAGGGCCCCCTTGATGAGGGCGAGGCCGGCGGGGATCCCGCCGACGGCGGCGGCCTGGAGGCTCGACAGGCCGGTGATGCCGCCGACGAGCAGCAGACCGATGACGGACTCCGCGTAGGTGGCGGCGGTGCGCTCGGCGAGGTCGCGGGCGTAGCGGGGCAGGCGGATGCGGATCATGGTGATCTCCAGTCAGTCGGTGACGGTGAAGCGGCCGGTGGCGAGCCGCTCCAGGCTGCGGCGGCCGGGGATGCCGTCGGCGTCGGTGCCGACGTAGCCGAGGGAGCGCTGGTACGCGGCGTAGGCGGCGACGGTGCGGGTGCCGAACGAGCCGTCCACCCACTGCTGCTCCAGGTGCCCCTCGTCGGCGAGGGCCTGCTCGACGGCCAGGGCCTCGGCGCCGTAGGTCTGGTGGCCCTGGGCGGCGCCGGGGTCGGTGCGGGCCGCGGCGACGACGTGCGCCAGCGACACCTCGGGCTGGCCGGGGAGCCGGCCGAGCAGAAGCTGCAGGGTGACCTCGCCCGGGACGCCGTCCGCGTCGCCGCCGACGTAGCCGAGGGAGCGCTGGTACGAGGCGTAGTTGAGGGTGTCCGCGTCCGACCAGTCCGGGCCCGGGCCCACGCTGTAGTGCGTGCCGTAGCCCTGCCGGACGAGGGCCTCGCCGACTGCGGTGACCTGGGGCCCGTGCGCGCCGTATCCGTACTCCAGGCCGTTGATGGTGACCCGGTAGCGGGCCGGGATCGGCGTCTCGGCGGGCTGCTCGGGCGCCGGGCCCGGCGGCGGCCCGGCCGCGTCCGGCTCCAGCGCGCCGGAGGTGACCAGCTGGTAGAGCGGACCGCCCGGGCAGTCCGTGGCGTAGCCGTCGCGGTGGCCGCGGATCTCCCGGCCGGCGCCGTGGGCGCGCAGGTAGGCGATGGCGTCCCGCAGGCCGGCGGTCTGCTCGGCGGTCGGGCTGGTGTGGCCGCTGTCGCCGACGAAGGCGAGGACGGCGAAGTGGGTGCGGTTGAGGGTGGTGGTGCCGTTCGCCGCGTTCTGCGCGTTGCGGCCGCGGCCCTCGAAGACGTACCCGTGCTCGCAGACGGCGAGGTTGTACGCGAAGTCCGACCAGCCGTTGCCGTCCATGTGGCTGTTCTGGACCTTGCGCATGTAGGCGGCGCAGGTGCCGTGCTCGCCCGCGCTGTACGGGGCGCCCAGGTAGTGGACCTTGACGCCCTGGTTGGCGGGCACCGCGGGGTGCCCGTTGCGGGGCGGGCGTGCGCCCCACTCGGCGCGGCTGACGAACTTCATGAAGTTGCCTCCAGGCATGGGAAAGCCCCCGGGCCTGGGCGGCGCGGGGGCGGGGTGGTGGGGTGCGGTCAGGCGCGGCGGCGCAGCTCCAGCCAGCTGCCGGACATGACGCGGGTGGCGGTGCCGGAGGGCGAGTTCTGTGCCCACATGAGCGTCAGCGCACCGGCGGCCGTGGTGATCAGGATGGCCTCCAGCCTGATCCACGTGTTGAGGCCGCTGGAGATGCCGAAGGCCAACGAGGTGCCGCCCCCGCCGTTCGGCTGCGCGTTGCGGATCCCGAAGAACTCGGCGTCACCGGACGTGCTGCCGGTGAGCGCACCCGTGTGCGCGCCGGTCCCGCCGAAGTGCAGCGTCCCGCCGGCCGGGAACGACCAGCCGATCTTGATGTCCGCGGCCGAGTCGCCGGCGCTGACGAACAGCTGGCTGTGGACGGTGTAGGTGGCGCCGGCCTCGACGGGCAGCGTGAGGTGGTCGTCGAGCTGGAGTGTCGAGGAGGAGGTGACGATCTCGTCGGCGCTCTTGCTGACCCAGTCGGGCAGGCCTGCGCGCAGGCCTGCGGCGGTGATGCGCTGGCCGGCCGCCCAGGGCGGGTACGTGCTCACGGGGGTCTCCTACAGGGCGAGGGTGGCGGGCTGCCAGAGCCGGACCCGCGTCCCGGCGCTCTGTGCCTTGGTGACGCCGTTGGCGGCGCGGGTGACGGTGGCGGCCTGCGGGCTGGAGGTGCCGGTCATGGCGGTGACGGTGACCCGCTCTCCGCCGATGTCGAGGTCGAGCGGGTAGTCGCCCGGGGCGGTGGACCACAGGGGGCCGGTGCTGGTGGCGATCTGGAGGGTGGTGGCGGTGGCCGTCGCCGCAGCGGCGAGGGTGCTACCGGCGGTGTCGGCCCGGCCGAGGACGACGTCGTCGAGGAGGCCGACCGCCCAGGGCCCGGCCGGGGCGGTGTTGAACTCCAACTCCCAGTCGTAGGAGCCGAGCGTCTCGCTGTAGCCCTGCACCAGCAGGTCCACGCTGCCCGGGCCGTCGGTCATCGGGAGGCCGACAAGCCGGATCAGGTCGCCGACGTCCACCGCGGTGGCCGCCGCGATGAGGTGCGGCGCGGCGGCGAGGTCGACGGTCACCCGCGGGTAGCGGGCGGCGTCCCAGGTGCCGAGGTGCAGCCTCCAGGATGCGAGGTCGGCGAGCTGGGTGTCCCGGTACAAGTTGAGCTCGGGCGTCTCGGAGTAGCGGCCGAGCCCGGCGGGCGGGGCCTGGACGGACAGCGGGCCGCTGGCGAGGGTGGCCCGGGCCGCCGAGCCGCCGCGCCGTCTCACTTCGATGTCGTTGCGGACGGCCTGGTCGTCGTCGGCCGGCTCCAGGGGCGGGGCGATGTCTCCGGCGGCGAAGTCGAGTACCAACGAGGGGGTCTGGTTGTAGAGCTGGTGGCCGGGCCGGTAGTGCAGGGCCGCAGCGTCCCGGGCCTCACCGAGCAGGCCGCCGTCCACCTCGCCCGCCTCCTCCAGGAGGTCGAGCAGGGTGCCGGCCTGCTGCGGGCCGAGCGCGACCTGCGGCGGGACGGCGGCCAGGCTGACGAGCGGCACGCCCTCCTCGGCGCACAACCGCTCGATCCGCTGCGACCCCCGGTCCCCCTCGAACCCATTGTCCGCGTGGGAGTAGACGTCGGCGTCGATCGCCAGAACGCTCAGGTGCCCGACCTGGAGGTCGGTGATCCCCGGGCCGATCCGGGTGTCGACAGCGACCGGCCGTCCGGCCGTGCCCGCGTGGGAGCCGAAGGTCGTCCCGAAGGTAGCGCTGCCGATGATGAACCAGTACAGGGCCCAGTTGACGGTGCCGCCGCTCTCGCGGACCTCCAGGCGCAGCCGGGCCCAGCCCCCGCTGGCGTCGGCGCCCGGCGGCGAGCCGGTGTTGGTGACGAACGCGCCGAGCGCGTCGTAGCCGCGGACGGCGACGACGTCGGCCGCGATCGAGATGGTCCACAGGACGACGGTTCCAGTGCTGGCGATCTGGAGGAGCTGCGGATAGGTCCCGGCCGGAGGCAGCGTGGCGAGGTCGTAAACCATCTCCACCTGCCAGCCGCCGGGCAGGGCGGGGGTGGGCGGGATCGCGGCGGCGAGGGTGGCGCCTGTCGGGACGCGCGGCAGCGCCAGCGAGCCGGTCGGGCCGCCTCCGGCCGCGAACTCCACGCCGCCGGCAGCGCGCAGGGGCTCGCATCCGGGCACCGGGGAGTAGGCCTGAGTGGAGCCTCGGGTGTCCTCGCACGGCCAGTAGGCCACCGGCGAGCCGGACATGATCGAGCGGCGCAGGCTGGAGGCGAGCGGATCCGACCCCTGCCCGAGCCTGCGTTTGATGCCGGCGGCCTGGGCCTGGACCCAGGCGTCGGCGCCGGTGACGTCGCGCCGCGGCGGCCACGCGGACACCTCTCCGACGAACCGCACACTGCTGCGGGGCGGGATCGAGGCCGCGCCCTGGAGGGTCCAGGGCCGGCCGGCCGGGTCCGTGAAGGCGGTGATGCCGGGCGTCAGCGTGGTGAAGTCGGGTGCGGCGACCAGCGTGCCCGCGCTGTCGCGCAGTTGGAGGGCGTGGACGCGGCCCAACAAGGGCGGGGTGGTCTGGCCGGGGTTGTCGCCGATGGTCAGCGGCGAGGTCGAGGCGTAGACGCTGGTCGTGCCCGCGCCGGTGATGGGGTCGCCGACCGGCGTCCAGGGGCCGGTGATCGTCGGGCCGCTCCAGAACTTCAAGGTCCACCCGCCGGCGCCGTTGTCGACGTCGAGGGCGACGCGCAGAGCGATCCGGCCGCTCACGGGAATGGGCAGTGCGGCGGTCGCGAAGCGGTCCACGAAGGCCGTGCCGTCGGTGCTCCACCGGAAGGACGGCAGGTCGTTGTTGTAGAGGGAGAGCTGCCAAGACCTTTGGTTGCCCGCCTGGGTGTACTTGCCGGCGAGCTCGGCGAAGGCGCCGGACTGCGGGGTGGTCAGGGTGAAATCCACCCGGACGTCGAGGTCGCCGGTGATGTCGAGGGCGGCGGTGTCGGGGGTGGAGGCGTAGCTGCCGGTGCTCGGCAGCGCGAGGTAGGTGGGGACGGCGGGGTCGTTGACGGCGATCCTGACCGGGGTGTTGCGGCCGATGAGCCCGTAGTACGGGCCCATCGGGTTGCGGGGGCTGAAGCGGCCGTCGCGGTTGTCGAGCGTGAGCGTGGCCTGGCCGGGGTCGATGCGGGATCCCTCGTCGTGGCGGCCGCGTTCGATCGAGATCGGGTCGCGCAGGTAGGTGCGCGCGGTGACGTCCGTCCAGGTGCCGCCGAGGAGGAGCTGGACCTGGACGGACAGGGGCGTAGCAGGGAAGCCCACGGTGCCCTCCTTCCTAGGTGAAGGCCTTCTGTGCCGAGCCACCGCCGGTGACCCGGACCATGTTCCGCAGCAGCCGGCGCAGTTCGGTGTCGGCGCCGGTGACGTCCAGGACGACGCGCACGGTGCCGCCGCCGGCGGCGGCGCGGGAGAGCGGAGTGACGGTGGCACCGCCGGGCAGGTCGAGGATCTCGGGTCCGGCCTCGCCGACCAGCACGCTGCCCGCGCCGGTGATGTGGCCGCCGGAGGCGAGCATCGGGATCCTGGGCATCGAGAAGCCGTTACCGCCGACGCCGGGCACCCAGTCCGGCATCATGAACGACAGCTTGCCGACCGAGCGGTTCCAGAGGCTGGCGATCTGGTTGAAGCCCCACCGGAACGGGGCGGTCAAGATCTCACCGAGGGTGGCGAACCCGGCACCGATCTTGCCGGGCAGGCTGGTGATGTAGTCGAACACGGCGCTCGCACCCGACTTGATCGAGTCCCAGTTGCGGGTGATGACGAGGACGGCCATGCCGATCGGGCCGGTCAGGAGCGCGAGCAGCAACGGCCAGTTCTGCGCGACCCAGTCCCAGACGAACTTGATCCCGGACCAGACCACCTGCCAGCAACTGGTGACGATGTCGCGGAACGTCTCGCTGCGCTGCCAGAGGAGGACGACGGCGGCGACCAGGGCGACGACCGCGATGATGATCAACCCGATCGGGTTGGCGGACAGGGCGACGTTCCACGCCCACTGGGCCACGGTCGCCGCGGTCTGGATGCCGGTCCAGATCGCCTGTGCCGCGGACCAGGCCATCGTGGCGCCCTGGACGAGGAGGATCGCACCGGCGATCACCCCGAGGGTGATGGCGACCGGCTGCAGCCAGGCGGAGTGCTGCTGCCCGAAGGCGATCAGCGTGGCGCCGACCTCCGCCAAGCGCACCATGGCCTCGCGCTTGAACCGCTCAAGCGCGGCGGCCGGATCGCTGCTGAGGGTCTTGGCCATCTGGTCGGCGGCCCCGGCGACCTCGCCCAGGGCGGCCTTCGCCGAGGACGGGTCAAGTGCCAGCAACGCCTTCTGGACGTCCTCGCTCTTCGTCCCGAACAGCGCGAGCGCGGTGTTGTTCCGCTCGACGGGGTCCTTCATCGCGCGCAGCCGATCGAATACCTGGTCCAGGGCGGTGGCGGCGGCCGGCCCGCCGGTGACGAAGACGCGCTGCATCTCCTTGCCGGACAGGCCGATCTTCGCGAACGCCTCCGCCGTGGCCTTGTCACCGGCCTGGGCGATGAGCGTGAACTCCTTCAAGCTGTCGGCGACCACGTCCGCGTCGCGGGCGCCGGCCTTGAGGCCCTGGGCGAGCAAGCCGGCGGCTGCGTGTCCGTCGAGGCCGAGCTGGCGGAACTGCGTCGAGTACTCGCCGACGGTGTCGATCAGGTCGCCGGACTTGTCGACGCCAGACTGCATCGCCTTGGTGATGATGTCGAACGCTTCGTCCGCGTCCTTGGCCAGGCCGGTGCGTAGGAACTGCCCGGCCGCCGCAGTGCTTCCGGCGACGTCGACGTCGAACGTCTTGGACAGCGCGAGCGCCTTGGTGGTGATCTTCTCCAGGCCGGTGGTCGCGGCGTCGCCGCCGATGTTCTGGACGACGCCCTTGATGGCCTCGTTGACGTCGGACGCGCTCTCGCCCCACGCCTTCTGGTAGATGGCCGCGCTCGTCTTGGACAGCTCGGCGGCGCGCTCGACCCCGACGCCGAGTTGCGCGGTCAGCCGACTGCTGGCGGCGGACATGTCGAGAGCCTCGGCGACACCGACGCCGAGCGCCCCAGCGACGCCCGCGGAGATACCGGCCGCCGCCGTGGACAGCTTCTCCTTCATCCGCCCGAGCGTCTCCGACGCCTGGTCCTTCGCCACCAGGTTGAAGACGAGCGAGGTGTCGCTAGCCACAGATCACCTCCTCCTGGCCGCGGCCTGGTTGGCCTCGTCGATCTGCTTCTCGTAGCCGTCGAGCCAGTCGTGCAGCTGCTCCGCCTCCTCGACGGTGAGCAGCTGCCACTCCCAGGGGCGGACACCGAGCAGGTGTGCGGCGTCGCCGAGTCGCCTCAGTCGGCGACCGGCGGCGGTGCTTTTCCCTCGGAGGGCTCCTCGTAGGCGCCGGCGATCTCCTCGGCCATCTGCGCGAGGGTCGCCGTCTTCTCGTCGCCCGCCGGCATCTTCTCGTCGTAGTCGTCGCGCATCTGCTCCAGCTCGGCGCGGGAGAACTCGGTGCGCACCTCGTCCCAGGCGAACGACACATCGGCAAACCGCATGGTGGGGTGCGAGCGCTTCAAGTAGACGAACAGCAGCGCGCGCCGACACAGTGCGCTGCCCTTGATGACGCCCTTGGTCACCTCGGCGTAGGTCAGGCCGGTCAGCTTCTCCAGCAGCTCCTGCTCCGGCGACATGAGCTTGTTCGGGTCGTACTTCCAGCGGGTCGGCTCGTCCTGACCAGCCGGGTGATACACCAGGTACATGGGTGGGTGTCTCCTATCGGGCCCGGTCGGCGATCCGCCGGGCCATCTCTTCCATCGCGTCGTGGACGGCCTGGCGGTACCGGCCGCTGCCGGGGTCCATGGCCCGGTCGAACCAGTCCGTCTTGCCCTGCTGCGTGCGCCAGGTGCCGCGGCCGAAGATCTGCACACGCCAGCCGCCCGCGGCCTGGGTGCGCTTGGCGGCCTGGGCGAAGCCGCGGATGCCGGGGGTCTTGCGGGCCTTGACGCGGGCGCCGGACCAGCGGCCGCCCAGCTTCACCTCGGGCTTGATCCGCTTGGCGATCGCACTGCGCAGCGCAGGCGACTCCGACATGCTCGCGGACATCGACATGATCCCGGACTTGGCCTGGACGGCAGCGGGCTTGAGCGCCTCGCGCATGCCCTTCGCGAGCTCCTTGCGCAGCTGCTTGCCGTCCTCCTCGGCGCGCAGTGCGGCCGAGAGAGAGTCGAACCCCTCCAGGGAGACGCTGACGTCGACCGGGTTGCGGCCGGCCATCAGGCGGTGGCGCGGATGACCGCGCCCGAGGTCGGGTAGCTCACGCCGACGCTCGCCTCGTCGCCGACGCTGCCGGAGATCGGCTGCCACTCCTTCACCAGCACGTCGCCCGTGTACTTCGGGTTGGAGGTGCTGACGGCGGCCTGGGTGGGGCGGACCTCGAACGGCACGACCGTTCCGAGTAGCGGCCACATGATCGAGTCCAGCTTGGTGGCGGCGAAGTCGTTGAGGAACTCCAGGCCGAGGTTCCCGCTCTTGAGGCCGCCGATCACGAGCTTCCAGCCGTTCGAGATGTACGTGGTGACGTCCTTCTCCTCGACCTCGACCGCGACCTCGCACTTCTTCGTGTGCTCGTTGAGGACGTTGCCAGCGAGGCTCAGGTGGACGCCGGTGAGGACCATGGTGGGCATGACGGGGCTCCTTCTCAGGCGAGGCCGAGGGCGGCGACGAAGGTGAAGCTCGGGGTGGTGCCGGCCACCGTCCAGGCGACGCGCCACCAGGTGTCGGTGACCGGGCCCTGCACGGCGAGCGCCTGGCCGCCGAGGCCGGTCGCGGCGCCGAACGTCGCCCGGACGGTCGGGTCGGTGAAGCCGCTGGTGTCGTCGGACTCGATGCGGACGGTGAGGGACGGGGTGGTGCCGGCCGCCGAGAGGACGTGCAGCGCGGCGTAGAGGGCGCGGCCGTCCGGGACGGCGCCGAGCTGGAGCGCGGTGCCGGCGCCGGCGCTGGAGCGGGCGGTGCCGGGCGGGTGGGCGATCTGCCCGCGCGCGGTCAGCCCGCTGCCGGACCCGCTGCTGCTCCAGGGCGCGAGGTCGCCCACGCTGCCGCCGAGGGTGTAGTCGGCGCGCAGCGCCTGGGTGAGGTAGGCGAGGGACCCGACGGTCGCGAGGTGCGGGCAGATCGTCCAGGGGCCGACGCCGCCGAGCTGGGCCCAGGCGGCGTCATCGATGAGGCCCGGATCGCCGGCCTCCCACAGACCTTCGGCGCTGACCTTGCTGGAACCGAGGCCGCCCTGCACCCGCTTCCACCCGCCGCTGCCGTAGGTCGTCCTGTCCTTCTCCTCCACCTCGCTGGACAATTCCACCTTGTTGGAGGCGCTGGTGAGGTCGACGCCGCCCGTGAACAGGCGCACGTCGGTGAGCACTTGGTGTGCCATCAGGTCCTCCCGTCGCCGATGACGCGGACGATCATCTCGGCGCCGACGTACTGGACGCCGGCGTGCTCGTACCAGCGGTAGCCCTGGACGCGCTCGACCCTCAGGTCGTGCGCCAGGCCGCCGAGGGCGGGCTCACCGGGTCCGCCGCGGGCCGCCTCGATCGCGGCCTTCAGCGCGGCCGGGCCGGCCCCGGACAGCAGGGCGTCGAGCAGCTGCTGTGCGGCGCGGTCGTCAGCGCGGCCGACAAGGACACGGCAGGTGATCTCCAGCTCGTCGACCCCGCGCCCCATGGTCTTGTCGAAGTCGACGTTCACCTCGGCCGTAAAGAAGTGCGGCTCGGCGATGCTGTCGGGGGTGTAGCCGGTGGCGGTGAGCTTGCGGGTGCCGACCGGGAGGGTGACGGTGCGCGCGGCGTCGGCGATGGCCGCGCGGACCGGGGCGATCTGCATCGGGCGCTCCTCTCGGGTCAGCCCATCCCGGGCAGTTGGAGGCGCTCGACCAGCGCGGCGACGTCCGGGTCCACGCGGGACAGGCGCACGACGCCCCACTCGGCGGAGCCCGTGACACCGTCCGGGGAGTCCTTGCGCCGGTACAGGCGCAGGGCCTGGATCTGGGTGGCCTGGGCGACCTCGTCGGGGACGGCGGGCCAGCCGAAGCGGGCGGTGACCCGCACGCGGGTGCTGTGCCCTCCCCAGCGCCCGGCGGGCAGGACGAGGGAGGTGACCGGGGCCCCGTCGAGGTGCGCGTTGTCGGGCGCGGTGAGGTAGCCGGTGACCGGGCTCCAGGTGGCGCCGCTGCCGGTCTCGACGACCAGGCCGTCGAGGGCGCCGATGTCGTCGACGACCAGGCGGTCGCCGTCGGCGCCGGCGGCCACGCGCCCGGTGAGGCTGTAGACGCGCTGGACCGGTGCCGGGTCGAGCCAGAACCGGCGGCCGGTGAGCCTCTCGATACCGCGGCTCGCGGCGCCGAGGGCCTGGGTGAGCAGCGTGTCCGAGGTCGGGTCGCCGTCCGCGAGGTTCAGCATGGCCTTGACCGTGGCGAGGTCGGCGTACTCGTGGGCCACGGTCAGTCCCTCGCACTGCCGCCGCCCGCGCCGGAGCGGGCGCCGCCGCGGCCGCGCTTGGCCTCGGCGGGCGCCGGGGCGCTGTCGGCGGGGCCGGGCTGGGCGGCGGTCTGCTGGCCGCTGTCGGCGGTGCGGCCGGCGGGGGCCTGGCCGTCGGCAGCGGGCGGGGTGAGGGGCTCGGCGTCGGGCTCGTAGCCGAGCTGGATGAGCTGCTCGTCGACCTGGGCGACGCGGTCGTCCAGGCCCCGGCGCTCGTAGCCGTCGCGCTCGCGGCGCAGGGCGGCGATCATCCGGTCGTCGGTCATGGCGGGGGCTCCTCAGTTCGGCAGGACGTGGACGGCGGCGGAGAAGGTGAAGCTGGGGGTGGTGCCGCCGATCGTGGCGGCGACCCGGACGAAGTTCTTGGCGACCGTCGCGAACGCGGTCCGGTTTCCGGCGGCGGTGAGCTGCGCGGCGGCGCTGCCCGCCACGGCGGTCCAGGTGGCGCCGTCGGCGGACTCCTCCAGGGCGACGTCGAGGGTGGGGGTGGTGCCGGTGGCGGCGGTGCAGTGGACGCCGAGCAGCACGGTGGTGGCCTGACCGGCGGCGGCGACCGGGCCGCTGGTGACCGAGGCGGTGCGGGCGGCGGGGGCGAGGGCGAGGTCGGCGAGGACGGGGCGCTGGGCCATGGTCGGTTCCTGTCTGGGCGGGGCGGCCGGGCCGGCGGGGCCCCGCCCCCCGGGGGTCAGAAGGTGGGGGTGTCCAGGCCGGGGGCGGTGGATTATAAAAATAAACCAGAC
>NZ_JBHJUI010000012.1:96060-296892 GCF_042268405.1 Kitasatospora sp. NPDC056184
GCGGCGGGGGGGGGGGGGGGGGGGGGGGGGGCGGGGGGGGGGTGGGGGCGGCGGGGGGGGGGGCCCTGGGGGGTTCCCGGGGGGGGGGGGGGGGCGGGGCGGGGGGGGCCCGCCCGCCGGGGGATCAGAAGGTGGGGGTGACCAGGCCGGTGCCGGAGACCTTCTGCGTGCCACCGGTGTAGCGGCCGAAGGTGTAGGCGAAGTAGGAGTAGGCGACCAGCAGGACGCCGAGGTTGGCGGCCTTGGGCTGCTCGGCGCGGATGAACAGCGGCGCGTTCGGGTCCTCCCACAGGTGGCACTCGCTCGCGGGGACGACGTACAGCTCGTCCTCGTTGGTGCCGGCGCCGAGGTTGGTCGCGACGTTGTTGTCGACGATCACCTCCAGGCCGCAGGGCAGGACGCCGCGCGGGCCGGAGCCGTAGGAGCTGGCCGCGTTCGCGGTCCCGGCCGCCTGGACCGGCAGGTTGGTCCAGTTGACCATCGGCCAGGTCGAGGACATCTGGCTGGTCAGCCAGTACCAGCGGCGGGAGTTCATCACCGCGTGGGTCGGCTTGCCCATGGCGAGCAGCGCCGCCTCGACGCCGGCGGCCGCGCCGAGGATCTTCGGGTACAGCTCGGCGCCGGTGGGCGAGGCGTCGGTGTAGGTCGTGGCGGCGGCCATGGCGGACAGGCCGGTGGTGGCCTGGTTGATGAGCGTGTTGTCGAGGGTGGTGGCGACCCGGTTGAACAGGTCCTGGAGGGTGACGTCCTCGATGCCGGTCCCGCGGTCGATGGCCTGGCGGGAGACGGTCTGCTGGCCGGAGGCGGTCTGCACCGGGATGGTCAGCTCGGTGTCGTCCATGTTCGTCTCGGACACCGCGTCGTTCTGGTTCGCCTGGAGGGCGGCCGAGGAGGCGGTGGTGATCCGGGAGATGGTCACCGACATGCCCTGCTCGGGGAGCGGGTGGGTGTTGCAGATGTCGGCGAAGGGCCGCAGCGCGGCGGTGGCCGGGGCGTAGAGGTCGGTGAGGTACTGCGGGACGGTCAGGCCTGCGAAGTTGCCGGTGCCGACCGCGCGCTGGAGGTACTGGGCGCGCTCGACGCGCTCCTCGCGCATGTGCTGGGCCAGGCGGGCGCTCGCCTCGACGTCCTGGAACATGAACTGCCTGCTGATGTCCATGAGGAACCCCTTGCCGTAGGGGTCCTGGTCGCGGCGGTAGGTGCGCTCCTCGGCGCCGACGCGGGCGACCTGGTCGTAGGCCGGCTTGCGGGTCTGGGTGGGCTGGACGTTGCGCTGGGCCTCGGCGCGCTCCTGTTCGTCGGCCTTGACCTTGCGGGCGTTGGCCAGCTTCACCTCGATGCCGGCGGCGTCGGCCTTGGCCTGGTCGCGGGCGGCGAAGCACTGGGTGACGCGCTCGTCCTCCTCCGGGGTGAGGTTGGAGCGGCCCTCCTGGCCGGCCTTGGCCAGGATCAGCTCGACCTCCTTGACGGCCTTGGTGCCGCGCTTCTGTGCGGCCTCCAGCTCGACCTCGATGCCGGCGATGAGATCGTCGATGACGGGCATGGTGGTGTCCTTCGGTCAGATCGGGTGTGGGTGTGGGCGGCCGCGGGCCGGGCGATCTGCCGGTGCGCGGGCCGGTGCCTCCGGGCGATCTGCCGGACGGCGGGATGGTCAAGGGGCCGGTCAGTCCTCGGCCTTGGCGACGAGGAGCTGGGTGGTCAGCAGGGACAGCGACCGGCCCTGCGGCACGGCGGCCGGAGCCGGGCCCGGCGCGGGGGCGGGCGGCAGGCCGGCGGGCGCGGGCTGGGTGCGGGCTGCGGCGAGGTCGGGGCGCTGGGAGAGCAGGGTGTAGGCCTCGCGGGCGACCAGCGGCGGCAGGGTCGGGATGGACGCGAGGAACTCCCCGGAGCGGGCTGCCACGCTGGTGTGGGGGTTGGCACCGAACGTGACGGGGCCGACGTCGCCGCGGTCCAGGTCGAACTCCTCGATCCGGTACTCGGTGTAGTCCGGCGACCAGACGCCGCGGGTGATGCGGAACTGAAACGATTGTTCGCGCACGTCGTCGTCCTCAATGGCCTGGACGAGCAGCTGCACGTCCGAGCGCTTGGGGTTGAGGAACGCGCGCTGCCCCAGGCCCTGGCTGTCCTCCCAGAGTTCGAGCCGCCCGTTGCGGGTGCCGGCCATCGGGGTGCCGGCGTGGTTGAACCGGAACACCACCTCGGGGTTCGCGGCCAGCGTCTTCTCGGCGGCGCCGAGCGAGACGACCTCGGTGTAGGGCCCGTACCAGTCCCACATCTCGTAGCCGCGCTCGTACACCGAGGCGTAGCCCTCGACCTGGAAGTACTCCAGGCCGTCGTCGCGCACGGTCTTCTTGGCGCGCAGCTGGGAGGTGAAGCGGACGTCGGCGGCCTCGGGGCGGTCGCGCGGCGTTCCGCGCTGGGCGAGGCCGGCCTGGGCGCGGGACTGGGCGGCGGCGGCCCGCAGTGTCTGCGGGTTCATGGGGTACCTCCGGGCGGAGCGGCAGGCGCGGGCGCCTGGGCGGGCGGCGGGTTGCGGCTGCCGAACAGCCGGTCGAACTCGGCGTACTGGGCCTCGGTGAACGGCTGCCGGTCCAGCAGCGCGCGGGCCTCCGACGGGGCGAGGATCCGGGCCTCGACCTGGGTGCGCATCGTCTGCGAGCGGGTGGCCGGGTCCATGCGCAGCAGCGAGTCCGTGTTGAGCTTCACGAACCGGGGCCGGGAGGAGAGGCGGCTCAGCGCGGCCTCGCGCCGGACCACGGCCGGGCCCAGGTTCATGATGAGGAACTGGAGGTTGCGCTGGGAGATGTTGGCGTAGGTCAGCGAGGTGCCGCCGACGGCCGCGTCGATGAGGTCGCCGGGGCAGTCGAAGAACCGGGCGACGTCCGCGATGCCGAACTGCTTGGCCTCCACCCAGGCGGACCCGGCCTGCTCGGCCTGGATCATCCGGTACTCCCAGTCCGCGCCGGCGACGAACAGGTCGCGGTTCGCGGTGGCGGCCTTGAACCTCGACTTGACCTCGGCGGCCTGCTGCGGGGAGATCGCCTTCGCGGTGTTCTTCAGCATCGCGGCCGGCATGCCGCCGGTGCCGAACCAGTCGAGGGCGAAGTCCTGGATGGACAGGTACTCGGCGATCGACCACGCCGCGTAGGCGACCGGCGAGAGACCGAGCGGGAACCCGGCGACGGTGTACTGCCGCTCGTGCCAGACCTCGGCCGGGTCGTACTCGGTGCCGCCGATTCGGTACGTCGCGATCTCGCCGCCGCTGCCCTTCACGCTGACCTCGCCGAGCGGGACGAGGTCGATGCGGGCCGGGAACCCCAGGCCGTCCCGTGCGGTGATCAGCCCGAAGGCGTTGCCCGCCCGGTCGAGGTCGAACTGGCTGGAGTACAGCCACTCCTGCATGTCGACCTTCTCGCCGCCGGGGGTGACCAGCACCGGGGGCTTGGTGACCTCGACCTGGATGCCGTCGACCTTGCGGTAGAGGTCGACCGGCATGCTGCCGATCATGTTGGCCCGCAGGCGCAGGCACGCCCACACCGCGGAGTGCCGCAGCGCCGTCTCGTTCGTCACCCGGGCAGTGCCCCGCCCGGCGCCCGGCCGGGGCGGGACCAGCTGCTCGGCGCTCGGGCCCGGCGCGGAGCGGCGGTGGAACAGGCTCACGCGCCGCCACCCCCGTCGGGCCAGCGGGCGGCGAGCCAGGAACCGGCCAGGACCACGGCGCCGGCCACGGCCAGGCACGCCCAGCCGACCAGCAGCCACGCGGCGGCCGCCGCTCCTGCGGCGAGCAGCAGCAGGCCGAGCACGTCGAGCAGGGTCGTCACGATGGTGCGCATCACGCCCCCTCTCAGAACACGGAGTCGAGTACCTCGTAGTCGTCGTGCACCAGGTGGGCGCGCGACTCGAACGCCCACCGGGCGAGAGTCGCGGCCACCAGCGGGGAGATGTCCACGGTGCTCACCCGGCGGGCCCACGCCCACGCGTCGCCCAGCGGCCTCGTCTTGGCGCCGCGGATCGCGGCCATCACCGGCTCCTGGCCGATGTGCCGCAGGGTGCCCTGCTTCACGGCGTCGACCAGCTGCCCGCAGCCGGCGGAGACGTCCTGGGCCAGAGGCAGGGCCAGCTGCCCGCGCTCGGGGCGCTCCGGGTCGTCGGGCGCCTCGATGCCGCGCTTGCTCAGCTCGACCAGCAGCGACCCGGCCGGGCCCTTCGCGTCAAGGCCGATCGCCACCGGCCGGTGGCGATCGCGCAGCTGCACCAGGCGCTCGACCAGCCAGTCCGTTCCGGCGCGGCGGTCGATGACCTCGACGTGGCCGAGGCCGTCCTCGCGCAGCCCGTACGCGGCGATCGACGCCCAGTCCCGGGACGGGGTGACGTCGACGGCGAACGCGACGTCGCCTGACCGTCGGCTGTCCGGGTCGGCCAGGGCCTCCCAGTCCTCCGGGTCCAGCGGGCCCGTGGCGCCGTCCGTGATGCGCGGCAGCCACGCGCCCAGGCGCTCGACCATGAACTTCTCGCCGAGGCCCGACGGCAGGGACTCGCCCCGGACGAACTCCTCGCTCATGCGCCGGCCCATGGACGGGTTGCACCGGTACCAGAGGTCGACGTCCCGGGCCGCGGCCCGGCGGTGCTCCGGGTCGGTCGGGTCCAGGTCGGTGCCCCAGTCCATATGCATCATCCGCGGGTCCGACCCGGCCGCGCCGTCCTCGCGCAGCCCGTAGCACCACGCGTCGGCGGTCAGCGGCGGCGTGCCGAAGAACCACAGCTGCGGGTCCGGCCGCGCGGCCATCGTCGGCAGCTGGGCGGCCATCTGCTCGGCCGTGATCGCCTGGGCCTCGTCCATCACGTTCTTGTCGCCGGAGAAGCCGCGGCCCGACCCCTGGGAGCGGGCGAGGAACCGCAGCCGCCCGCCGCCCGCCGATCTCGTGAGCTCGATGCCCTGCTCGCCGTTCGCCTGCCAGTACCGGTTCACCCGGCGGTCCAGGTCCGGCGTGTTCTGCACCAGCTCCTTGATCCGCAGGAACCCCTCCTGCGCGGTCTTGTACTCGTGCGCGCTGTGCAGGATCAGCCGCTCCTTCGTGAGGAACAGCCAGCCCAGCTCCAGCGCCTCGATCACGCCGCCCTTGCCGTTCTGCCGGGGCACCCACACCGAGTTCTTGAACGATGCCCAGGTGCCGTCCTCCCGCTCGCCCAGGCCGTGCGTCAGCACGAACTGCTGCCAGGGGTCGAGGATCAGGCCAGCCGACGCGGCGAGGTCGATGAACTCAGGGGCCGCGCTGCTCGCCGCCGGCGGGTAGACCGCGACCCTGGGCGTCTGCTCGCCGAGCCGCACGTCGCGCGGAGAGGTCGTCAACGGGGCTCACCTCCCGTCCGCCTGGCAGGGACTCCAGCTCGGCGATCGTGGCCCTCAACTCCTTCGACAGCTGGGCGACCACCGGCCCCGAGGACTCGGCCAGCTCGGCGGCCAGCTTGTCGCGCACCGCCTCCAGGGCGGCCCGCCGGTCACCCGACGCGACGGCTCCGACCACGTCGCCACTCATGATCACCTCGGCTCGAAATCGCGGGGAGAGAGACGGGGGAATGGGCGCGGGGCCTCCCGGCCGCCCCGGGCTAAAAAGCTGGCGACCGGTCGGCCCGCTCGCTCGTCACCACGGCTCCGAGGTCGTGAGCGGCCGCGTGACCGGGCCTGCCCCTCGCTCCTGGTTGCAGTGCCGGCCACACGTCGGGCACGGCGAGAGCGCGCCGTGCGCTGGCCGCATGAGGTGCGGGTCGACCGGCTGATCGGGGTGCAGCGAGACCGGGCCGAGGTGGTCCGCTTCGCCCGCCCCCGGGTGCCCGCACAGGTGGCAACGGTCGCCATAGATCGCGAACATCTGCGCGCGGGCCCGCCGGTAGGGGCGGCCCTTGCGGTGGCGGTTGGCTCCGGCCACAGGGGGGTGCCTCCTCCCGGGGAGGGGGTGGGGTGCAGAGGGGGGTGGGGGGTGTTCCGGGCCTAGGGGGCTACGGGTTCTCCAGCTCGGCGACCCGGGCCTCCACCGCCGTCATCCTCGACTCCAGGCCGGCCACCCGGTTGAGCGCGTCCGTGATGAACCCGTTGACGGTGGTGAACCCCGCCTCGACGGCGGACACGCGGGCAGCGAGCGCGTCGTAGGTCGCCTGAGTGCCCCAGCCGTCCGCGCCCTTCGGACCCTGCGCACCCTGGACACCCTGCAGCCCCTGCGCGCCCTGGTCACCCTTCATCCCCTGAACGCCCTGCGGCCCGGGCGCGCCCTGGACGCCCTGGTTGCCCTGCGGCCCCTGTGCGCCCTGCGGTCCGGGTTCGCCCTGGAGCCCGCGGGGCCCGGTGATGACGGTGTACTCGCCGGAGGCGGGCGTGGTCGGGGCGAGCTCGGCCAGCTTCACCGTGGGCGCCGAGGCGGGCAGGCTGATCGGGTAGCTGCGGCCGGGGGCGTCGTGCCAGTGCTCGGTGACGCGATACGTCCAGCCGGTCGGCTGGATATCGGTGGAGTCGACGGCGAGCAGCGTCACCGGGCCGGGGCTGCTCGCCCCGTCGTAGGCGACGGTGACGGCGCCGGCGAACAGGGCCCCGGCCTGGGCCGCGGTGACGACTGCGGGCTCGGGCTCGAACGTGATGCTGCCGCGCCGCACCGACCCATCGGCCCGCAGTGCACCGGGCAGGGCCACGCTGACGCTCTGCAGTCCACCGGGGATGGGCATCGCGCTACTCCTCAGCAGCGTGGTCGGGGGCGATGCTGTTGAGGAACAGGCGCTTGAAGGCGTCGGCCCCGGGGTCCGTGACCGACAGGCGGATCCCGCTCCTGGCGGCGTTCGGAGTGCCGCCGGTGGCCGGGCGCTCCGGGCGCGGGTCCTCGACGACGTCGACGTAGGCCGCGGCGGTCAGCGCCCGGCCCGTGTCCTTGGCCCAGATGTTGCCGGTCGGGGTGCGCACCACGACGGTCATGCTGATGAGGTCCATGTCGATGTGGACCTCGGTGATCGCGTCGGCGGGCAGGCCTAGCGATCGGAGCGCGTCGCACACCTGCTGGCGGGTCACCTTGTCGGGGACGCCTGCCGGGACGCTCGGCGCTGCGGCTCGGTCGGCGACGGGCTTGGGGGTGGTCGTCACTGGCGTCTCCTCCAGGCATGACGGAGGGCCCCGCGGCGGCTGCCGTGGGGCCCTCGGTGTCTGTGGTCCGCGTGCGTCTGGGCATGCGGCGCCGTTCGAATCGTGGCGCGCCCGGTTGATCTTGTCAAGCACTCCGCTGGCCGGGCCGGGTCGGCTTGGCCGCGCGACGGGCGGCTTGGACGTCGGCGACGCGGTAGATGGGGCGCTTCGGGGTGCCGCCGGATCGGGTGAGGATGCCTCGGCGGACCCAGTCGCGGATGGTGGCGGGGGCGACGCCGGCGGCGCGGGCAGCGAGGCTGGTGGTCAGGAGCCCGGGGGGCAGGGACAGGTACTCCATCTGGCCAGTGTGCGGGAATGGCCGAACCCCCGCCAGCGAGTACTGGCGGAGGCTCGGTGGGACGGGTCAGCTCTGCCGGAGGTTACGGCGGCGCTCCCACTCCCGGACACAGCTGAGGACGATGCTCTGGGTTGCGGGGTCGGGGTCGTCCTGGTGCTGCTGGATCGCGACGCACAGCTCTTCGGTGGTGAACTCCGGGACGGGCTTGTCGGGCCAGCGGCCTGTCATGGCGGTTCCTCTCGAACGGTAGGCGGGGTCGGTAGGCGCGGCGGTAGGGGGCCGGTAGGCACGGCGGTAGGTGGGTTCTGACCTGCGGTTCCTACCGGTCTACCGGCGCCCCGGGGGGTGGGGCGCGGGGCCGGTCGGGGAGGGTGTCACGCGGCGCTCGCGGCGGCCGACTGGACGATGGCCGGGAAGGGCGCCGGGTCGGCCTCGGGGAGAGCCTCCAGGAGGACCGCCATTCGGTTGCGGTTGCGGCCGTCGACGGTGAGCTTCTTGCCCTCCACCACGGGCACCCCGTAGGAGGCCAGTTCCTCGGTCAGATCGGCGACCTTCCAGTCGGTCATCTCGCCCCTCTTGCGGGCCTCGTCGAGGACCGCCTGGAGGTGCGCGCCGGTGCCCTGCCGGGTGAGGCTGGCGGTGTGGCGGATGAGGGCCCAGAGCACGGCCTCGTCGGGCGAGTCCTGGATCCATTCGTCGGCGTCATCCGGCTCGGGCGCGGCCGTCGGCGGGGCGGCCGGGTCGCCGGCCTTCTCTTCAGCCGCGGGGGCGCCGGGGTCGGGGGCGTGCATCATGGCGCCGACGCACCACAGGCCGATGCAGGACCAGGTGGCCATCGGAACCCACGGGCCGATGAGCTGCCAGGAGACGGGACCGGCGACGACGGCGACCAGGGCGCCGCCGCCGAGGACGTCGGCGACCCGGCCGCGCTTCTCGGCGCGGTCGGCCTTGTCGGCCTGGGCGTGGGCGGCCTTGGCCTTGGCGATCGCCTTCTCGTCGGTCAGCTTCGCCAGCTCGGCGGCGCGGGCGGTGGCGAGCGCGGTGGCGATCGCCTCGCGCTCACCGGTGGCCTTGTCGAGGCGGGTGGAGGCGGGGGCCCAGAGGCGGCCCGCCAGGACCGGGCTGCCGGCGATGACAGCTCGGACCGGAACGGCCGCGTTGGTGATGGCCTGCCGAAGCATCAGGCACCCACCAGCGACTTCAGCAGGCCGGTGGGCAGGGTGACCGGGAGCATCCACAGGCCGTTGGCCGCGGCGAAGACGCTGGGGGCGATGGCGCCGAACAGGGCGTCCTTCCAGGGGCGGGCCTTGAGGCCGAACACGCAGACGGTGAGCACCGCAGCGGTCGCGCCGGCCTTCCACTCGCCCAAGCCGTTCGCCTGCTGGAAGGCCTGGTTGAACTGGGCGCCGATGGTGCCCAGGTTGTCGAACGCGGTCCCCGCGCCGGCGGACACGAGCCCGATGCCGTACGCCCAGTAGGGCACGTGCTCCTTGTCAATCTTGATCTTGTTGTTGCCCCGGACGCCGACGAGGAGGGTGAAGCTGCCGACGACGGCCGCGCCGCCGGTGCCGAGGGCGATGATCCCGTCCATGGTGGAACTCCCTTGGGTTTGGGGTGGTTTGGGGTGATGGTGCGGCGGTGCGGGGGCTAGCTGAAGAGCTGGTGGACGCTGAGGTTCATGGCGGTGAGGAGGCCGTCGGCGCCCAGACCGGCGAGGAGCGCGGAGGCAAAGGGGACGCGGACGACGGCGAGGACCGGCAGGCGGCCGCGGCGGATGTCGCCGATCCGGGTCGCGCCCTCGGGGCGGGTGCCGCCGCGCAGGTACCAGTCGACGGACCAGCTCACGAAGATGAGGAAGCCGGCGGCGCCGGTCCCCATCCACTGCCCGCCCGCGTCCCAGGCGCCGGAGATCACCGCGCCGAAGGCCTGCGGCAGGTGCACCTCGGCGCCGATGGTCGCGGACAGGACGGTCAGCGCGGACCAGCGGCGGAAGCGGCGGGCGCGCTCGGCGCCGGCGGCGTCGCGGGTTCGGGTCCGCTCGGCCCTGGTCGGCTTCCTCTGCGGCTCGGCGCCATCCTCGGGCAGGTCGAACAGGCGCGAGACCCGGGTGCGGGCCGTGGCCGCGTGGTCGCCGCCGATCTCCCAGGCGACGCGGTCGGCGGCCGCGAGGCGGGCCGACCGGGTCCACCATGCGGGCGGGGTGACGTCCTCGGGCTCCTGGCCGTCCGGCTCGGTGTCGGCCGGGGCCGAGGCGGGCGGCACCGCGCCCGAGCCGCCGCCACTGCCACCGGCGGCTGGGGCCTGCGTCGGACGCGGCGGAACGGGCGGCGCCGGAGGAACCGGCGGAACTGGGCGCCGCGTCGGGCTGACCGGCGGAGCGGTCGGAGCCGCCGGGGCCGGGACGGGCTTCACGGCCTGGCCCAGGATGACCTGGGACGGTGTCGCGGCCGGAGTGGGCGGGGGCGTCGGGGCGGGGATGACGATGCCTTCCAGGACGACGTCCAGGTCGTCACCGTCGGCCGGGCCGGGCGCGGCGCTGGCCATCGCCTGGGTGACCAGGTCCGACCACCAGGACGGGGCCGGGTCGTGGTCGGCGGCGGTCGACGCGGGCAGGGCGAGCAACGCGCCGGGCTCGGAGGCGGCGTAGAGGGACGGTTCGTCGCCGGTCTCGTCGTGCGGCATGGTCATCGGGACCACCGCCGGGCGAGCTCGCGGATACCCCAGAGGAGGATGCCGGCGTCGGCCGTGCCGAAGAGGGTGAGGAGGATGATCCCCATGTCAGCTCCAGGTCTCGGTGCGGCCGTCAGCTGGCGACGCGGTCGACGAGTCGGCGGACGGTGTCGCGTTTCACGTCGGGGCCGTGGACGCGGCGGACAGCGGACAGGACAGCGTCGACGTTGTCCCCGTGGGTCCGGACAGCGGCGCGGACGGTGTCCGTGATGGTGTCGTCCGGGCGGTGGGGGACGAGCGCCAGCACGTCCCCTGAGCTGCTGTCCTGGCTGTCCGGGTGCTGTCCGGACAGCAGGCGGACCGTGTCCGCGTCGGTCTCGATGCCGATGCGGGCGAGCTGCTCGACGATGTCCTCGGGCCAGGCGCCCGGGCTGACCTCCAGCGCGGCGCGGACGGCGGAGCGGACGGTCGGCGAGACAGGCGCGGGCTGTCCGGACGGCCTGTCCGGGTCCGGCACGGGCTCGATGGCCGGCGCGGCGGTGTAGGCCGCGCGGTAGGCGGCGGCCCGGGCGCGGGAGCGCAGCAGCTCGACGTCCAGGCGCGCGTCGAGAAGCTCGGCGTCGGCGCTCTCGCGGCGCTCTCGAACCCAGGCCTGGGCCATGGGCGACAGCGGCTTCGCGGTGTGGGC
Organism: Kitasatospora sp. NPDC056184; assembly: GCF_042268405.1. Lineage (NCBI taxonomy): Bacteria > Bacillati > Actinomycetota > Actinomycetes > Kitasatosporales > Streptomycetaceae > Kitasatospora > Kitasatospora sp. NPDC056184. The sequence continues at coordinate 106,879 of NZ_JBHJUI010000012.1, forward strand.
GATGACCAGGCTCCACACGGTCTTGGCGATCGCCGAGACGCCAGCGCCGATGATGCCGGTGGCGAAGGCGTGCTCGGCGGCGGACAGCCAGCCGTGGACGCAGACGGCGGCCATCGCGACGACCAGGGCGACCCAGCCGAACGTCCGGGGCGCTCGGGCCTTGTCCGGGTCGTCGCGGGCGAGCCACTCCAGGATCATGCAGATGATCCACGCGGAGTCGAACGCGACGGCCGCGCCGTAGGCGATGACGGGGTTCGCGGCGCCGACGAGGAGGTCGCCGATGGAGGCGGTGGACCAGGCGACGGCGACGGCCAGGAGGACGGCGGTGCCGGTGGTGGCGGCGGCGAGTCCGCCGCGGCGCCAGTCCCGGGGGACCTGGACGGGGTAGGCCTCGGTGTCGGTGCGGACGGTGCCGTCGGGGGCAGTCCAGGTGATGGGGCGCTCGCACAGGACGGTGCGGGTCAGGATGGGCACGGTGGCTCCAGGAATGGTGGTGTGGTGGCCCGGGGCCGAGGGGTGTCTGCACCTCGGCCCCGGGCGGTGAGAGGGGGCGGTGACCGCGGCGCGCACGGGCGCTGGCACTTCCGCCGGGGGCGTTACATCAGCGGATCGGCGTGTGCTTGCGCCAGTTGCCGCCGCAGCCGCACGGGCACGGCGCGCTCACTCGCCGGCGTCCGGCGGGTCGAGGAGCGTCCAGCACTCCACCGGGATGCCGTTGACCTCGGTGGTCAGGCTCCAGTGAGTGCGCCCGTTGCCGTGCCGGCTGGAGGTGAGCTCGGCGCCGAGGGCCGCGGCCCAGGCCTCCAGGCCCGGCAGGTCCCGGTGGAGGCGCACGTCGATCGTCGGCTCGTAGGGCGACCACGCCGGGCAGTTGACCGTGATCCCGGTCGGCAGGGGCATGAGGAGCGCGAGGAGCTGGCCGGCCACGTCGTGCCCGGCCTGGTAGGCGGCGCGGTGGTCGTCGAGGTTCACGCGGCGGCCGCCGTCCGGGCCGGGGTGGGCTTGGGCCGGCCAACGGTGGCCGGGGTGCGGCGCAGCGTCTTGCCGGGGTCGCGCTGGGGCAGCGGCTCGGTGGCGGCGAGCGTGGCCTCGGCGTTCCACTCGGCGCGGGCCCGGGCGGCGGCGAGCGCGGCCTGGCGCAGGAGCGCGGTCCGGTCGCGGCGGATCTTCGCCAGGGTGATCACCTCGGGGTCCGTCGCGCTCGCGAGCGCGCCGCACGCGGCGGCGTACCGCTGGGTCATCGTCTTGTAGGCGGTGCACGCCTCGGTGAGGGTCTGCTCGGCCTGCTCGACCTCGGCCAGCAGCGCGCCGAGGTGCGGCGCGGCGGAGGCCGGCGCGGGGACGGCGCTGATGCGCGTCGCGGCGAAGTCGGTGACCCGCTCGTGGCTGCTGGCGCGCCGGAAGTGGTCGATGATGGCCCGATCGGCCAGCAGCTGGAGCAGCGCGCGGGGGTTCTCGACGGCCAGGCCCGCGGTCATCTTCCGCCACAGGGACAGAAACGTCTCGCTGGTGAGGTCCTCGGCAAGGTGCCGGTCGGTGCGGTAGAGGTGCGCCGCGATGTGCGAGGTGATCTGCCGGGAGTGGGCCCGGTAGAAGTCCTCGAACTGCTGGCGGGGGGCGGGCGGCGGCTCGGCCGACAGCGTGGGAGCATTGATCACAGCTGGTCTCCTTGGTAGTGCAAGGGGTCCGGTGAGGCCTTGCCTAGGCGTTGGCGCGCCAAGGCAAGGCCGTTCGTTTTGCCACCCTAGGGTGGCTAGCCACCACTGTATGCGCGGCTATGGACCGGTGGCAAGCCACCGTGAGAGGATTTCCGCATGCCGTCCGTCCACAAGAACCCCGCCAAGGCGTTCAGGCCTGAGCCGGAGCTCTACGAGAAGGCCAAGGCCGCGGTTGCCGAGGTCGGCTCGGACATGAACGCCCACCTGGTCGGCTTCTTGCGCTGGCTCACCCACGAGACCGACCAGCTGCCGTCCCGGCCGGCCAAGTCCGAGGGCTAAGCCGCTGCGGCCAGGTCGAGCCACGCCGACGGCGGGTAGGACGTCGAGCACCACGGGCACCGGATCTCCGGCACCCCGGGCGTAGCCCTCAGGACCGCCCCGCACACCTCGCCGTCGACCTCGGCTGTGCAGGTGCCGGCGCGCACCGTACGCCCCCGCGGGTCCACGATGCTGAGCGCGGCCGCATGGTGCGCCCGCACCTCGGCCGCGAACTCGCCGGCCGCGGGCCACCACTCCGCCATCGCAGGCAGCTGCTCGCGCAGCGCGCGCACCGCCCGGAGCAGGCGCCCCCGGTAATCGCCGAAGGGCTCCGGCCACCGCACGTCGGCGTCCTCACACCAGGCCTGCCGCCACTGCTCCAGCACGGTGACCATGCCGCCCGGGCCCCGGATGTCCAGCACCTCCTCCGACACTGGGAGCGGGGCGTCCGGACTGGCACTGCGGGTTCCCACCGCAGTGGAGGCCTGTGCCGACGGTCGCAGCCAGTCCGCCAGGACCTCGTACAAGGCCGGCAGCTCGCGCAGATGGTCGTCGGTCCGAGCGGTGCACGTCTGACACAGGGTGGCGCTGCGCTGCGTCGGGGCGGCACAGGAGAGGCAGATGTCCACGGGTACCTCCGGAGCGTGGCTGGTGGAGCGGGGACTGGCCTGCCGCCCGGTGTGGGGCGGCAGGCCGGCTCGTCGGTCAGTTGGCGGGCGGCAGCGGCAGGCCCTGGGCCACGTAGCCGATGCGGAGGGCGACCTGGCCGGGCGCGCCGAGGGTGCCGCCGCAGCCGAGGCTCGCCAACTGCTCGTTGCTGCCGTTCTCGCGGAGGCTGGCGTGCTGCCACCCGGTCTCTGTGGACCAGGCGACGAGCAGGCCGTGCGGGTGGGTCTCGACGTCGACGAGCGGGTGCTCGGGCCGCCAGGTGAGGACGGCGCTGGGGACGGTGGTGATGCCGTCCTCGGCGAGCTCGTCGCAGTCGCGGATGTCGACGTCGGTGGGGCGGAGGCCGCAGGCGGTGAGGGCGTCGTCGACCTGGTCGATGTACTGCTCGGCCTGGTCCATGGTCATGGTGGTCATGGGGTCCTCGGTGGGTTGGGGGCCGCCCGCGGGGTGCGGGCGGCCGGTCGGACGTCAGCTGGTCGTGGTGCGGGCGGCCAGGACGATGCCAGCGGCGGAGGCCAGCAGCGTGCGGCACCGGAGAAGCGCGTCGCCCTGGAGGCGGATCTCGGTGCGGAGCCGCGCGATCTCCTCGTCGCGGACGGCCAGCTCGGGCTCGACGACGGCCAGCACGGAAGCGGCCAGGGCGTCGGGCTCGCCGTACACCGACGCGACCACGCCGTGCCGGAGTGCGGAGACCTGAATCGGGTGCCGGGCGTCGCACTCGGCCTCGGTGAGGTCACAGCCGCCGGGGCAGTCGTAGGCGGCGTCGCGGATCGCCTGGGCGATGCGCTCGCGGAGGTCGGACGGGGTGGTCACCGGCCCTCCCCCGCGGCCTTGGTGGTGCGGATGAACAGCGGCGCGCCGGTGTACTGCGCACGGTGCTGCTCGGTGACGTAGCCCAGGGACCGCAGCGCGGCCTCGTGCCGGTCGGTCTGGGCCTGGAGGTCGGCTCGGCTCTGGGGACGCACGCAGACCTCGACCCGCCACGGGCTGTCCTGCAGCGAGATGAAGCCGCGGGTGCAGGTACCGGAGCCGTCGCCCGTGGACACGGAGCGGGTGAAGCCGGCCTGCCGGAGCTGTCGGCTGATGGCGGCAGCGGAGAGGGTGGCGCGGGCGGCGGTCGACGGGCCGTAGGTGTCGCCGTCGTCGTAGATGCCGGGCATGCGGGGCTCCAGGGGGGTCGGGGTGCGGGCGGCGAGGGTGTCGCGGAGGGCTCGGGCGTGGGGCTTGTCGGTGGCGAGCGCGTTGTCCCATCGGTCCGCGAGGGCGGTCACGCGGTCGAGCGCGGCTCGCAGGACGTGGGCGATCTCGCGGTTCGTCTCGACGGCGGCTTCGGCCGCGGTGAGCTGGGCCGCCAGGTGGCGAACGCCCGCGCGGAGGAGCGCGGCCTCTTCCACGGTGAGACGGCGTCGGTCGGCGGTGCCGAGCAGGTGGTCGAGCTGGTCGGCGTTCGGCGGGACGGTGTTCATGCGGCGGCCCCAGCGGCGCTCGCCCGGAGGGCGCGTCGGCGTTCGGCCTGGGTCTCCCCGCCGCAGACCCCGGCCTGGCCGGTGGCCCGCGCCCAGGACCGGCACGCGAGCATGTGCGGGCAGTCGTGGCAGAGGTCCGCAGCGCGCAGCTGCTCGGCGTGGACCGGCGAGTTCCACAGGTCCGGGTCGGTGGTGCGGCAGGGCAGGACCTGGTCGTCGACGTTCAACGGCAACGGGGACGCGGCGCGCGCCGATCCGGGAGCGGTCGTGGTCACCGGGGTTCTCCTCTCTGGGTGGTTGGATGGAAGCCGGGCGGGCCTACTAGGGGTGGGCCCGCCCAAGTCAGGCGGCGACGGCGGCGGCCGCCCGGACCCACGGGTCGAGCAGCGCGGTCGCCTGGGCGATGTCGAGCGCGTCGGAGACGTCGCCGGCGGTCCAGCCGGGGCTGACCCGCACCCGCCGGTAGCGGCACAGCTGCAGCTGCTTCGGGGAAGCCGGGCGGGCCCGCCAGGCGGAGTCGCGCAGCGCCAGAGCGCGGCCCTCGCGGCTGCGGGCGCCGATCTCGGCCCACCGCATCGCGTCGGCCTGGGTGAAGTCGTGGTCGAGGCTCGGGGGCTGGACACCGCCGTCCTCGGACCAGCGGCGGATCCGGTAGAGGCCGGCCGCGCTCGGCACGAGGAAGTAGAGCGAGCGGCCGGCCGGGATGAACCAGATGCCGCCGCCGGTCCGGAGCCAGCGCACCCGCGAGTGGTGGAACAGGTCGACGTCCTCCCAGCCGACCGCGAACGCGGCCCCGGCCCCGGGCTTCGTAGGCTCGGGCTCGGCGGGCTCGGCTGCGGCCTCGGCGAGCGACTGGTTCTCGCGCAGCGCGCCGACGTCCCGGCCGGTGAGGTCGACGATGGACGCGAGCTTGTGCCGGGTCGAGCTGCCCATCACGTCGAGGACCAGGGCATCCGTCTTGCCGGGCGACGGACGGAGCACGCGGCCAACCATCTGGACGTACAGGCCCGCCGACTTGGTGGGCCGGGCGATTACCGCGCAGGACGCCCACGGCGCGTCGAACCCCTCGGTCAACACCATGCAGTTGGTGAGGACCTGGACGTCACCGGCCTTGTACCGGTCGAGGACGGCGGTCCGGTCCTCGCGGGGCATGTCGCCCCAGACGGCGGCCGCGGTGATACCGGCGGCGGTGAGGGCCTCGGCCATGCCGTGGGCGGTGGCGACGGTCGGGGTGAAAACCACCCCGGGCCGGTCGGCGGCGTGCTCGGCGTAGGCGTCGGCGACGACCCGGGCGGCGCCGGAGTCCTCCAGGGCCTGGCCGAGCTGGCTGTCCTGGAGGTCGCCGGCCCGGGTCTTGACCTTGTCGAGGTCGAGGCCGCCGACGGTGACGCGCTTGCCGCGGACGTCGACGAGGTGGCCGTCGGCCATCAGGTCGAGGATGTCGAGCTGGAACACGATGTCCTGCCAGATGTCGGCGAGGCCTCCGTCGGTGCGGGTCATGGTGGCGGTGAACCCGGCGACCGGCACGCCCGACCAGGCGCCGAAGTGGTCGAGGACCTCGACGTAGGAGTCGGCGGCGGCGTGGTGGCACTCGTCGACGACGACCAGGCCGACGCCGGTGATCGCGGCCCGCCGCTTGCGCACGGCCAGGGTCTGGACGCTCGCGACGATCACGTCCACGCCGCGGTGCTCGTTCCGGCCGGCCTTGACGATGCCGACCGTCAGGTGTGGGGCGATGGCGCGGAGCTTCGCGGCGGCCTGCTGGATGAGCTCCTCGCGGTGCGCGATGACCAAGGCCCGGCGGCCGGTCTGCTGGTGCATGCGGCTGATCAGGTGGGACAGGACGACCGTCTTCCCGGCACCGGTCGGCAGGACGACGGCGAGCCGGGTCGGGCCAGCGGCCTGCCAGCCGTCGATGAGCCTGGAGATGGCCTCGCGCTGGTACGGGCGGAGGGCAAAGAGCATGGAACACCTCGATTCGAGTGGAGACGAGCAGGGATGCGGTACGCAGTGCGTACCGGCTGCGTACCGGCTGCGTACCGGGGCAATAGGCCCTCTGACCTGCTCTTTCTTGTCTCCCTGGAGAGACTGGTATGCAGGTACGCAGAACAACAGAGGGGTCGATGTGCGCAGGCACGCACGCACGCGCACACACGCACGCACACGCCTGAGGGGTGCCATTTCCTGGCGACCGCGTACCGCCCCGCATGAGGCCCTTGAGGGGCCTTTGACCTGGGGAAACTCGGGGCCTGGGGTGGTACGCACCCCGTGCGTACCACCCCAGAGGAGGGTGGTCACTGCTCCTCGGCCTGGTCTCCGAAGGCGATGCCCTCGGGGGTGAAGGCGAGGCACTTGGCCCGTGCGCCGTCGAAGCGGCGGGGCACCAGGTGCGCCGGGCGCTGGCTCTTCAGAGTCTTCAGGTACTGCGCGTCCACCCAACTCCCGACGACCGCATCGAGCGAGTAGCCGGCCTCGGCTAGGACCCTGCGGACGCGTTCGGGGAGCAGCGCGACCTCCGTCACCCCAGCTTTGTCCACCGACAGGGCGCCCAGCCAACCGGTGTACGGCGGCCGATCCCCCATGGCCGCGCGCGAGGCGCTGTACAGCTCATGGGAGTGCCCGGCGACGTACTCCCGGAGGACGTCCAGCGCCATCTCGGGCCGGTTGTCGGTGGGGTTGTGGGCGGTGAACAGACCGCGCCATAGGTCATGGGTCAGCGGCTCGTAGGGCAGCAGCCCGATGCCGCAGGCTAGGGTTTCGGCGAGCGCCAGGACAGCAACCATTGGCGCGCGCCGGTTCGTCATGTCTCCACCGCCGCGGAACTCGTCCACCAGGCGGCGGTGGTGCTCCTTCAGTTTGTCCTGGCCGTTCGGCTGGGCCAGGCCGCTGAGGATGTACTGGATGAACTCCGGCCCCGCATGACCGTGGTTGGCGAGCACGCCTTCTCGGGCCGCCGCCGCGGCCGCCCCGCCGTCGTCGCCGAACGGAGCGACGGTGGTTCCGAGAATGCGAGCTGCCGCGCCCTGGCTGGTGGTGAAGGAAAGTGCCGGCCGTTCGCCGGATGACAGGAGGATGGTCTCCCACGGCAGCATGTTTCCGAACGCACCGCCGCTACGGGCCTTCCCGTGGTTCATCGGGAGCTGGTACAGCACCTCGTCGATGAGGCTGTCGTCGGTCACGGCCATCGTCTCGTCGAAGACGGTGAGGATCCCGCGAACCAGGTTCAACCGCTTCTCGATCGCGTACAGCGTGGTGCGCCAGTTGGACATCGCTGACGCATGCTCGGAAGGGTCCGCCCACACCGACAGCGCGCACTGGAGTGCGGTCGTCTTCCCCTTCGTCGACCGGCTGGAGATGTCCAGGGTGAAACTGTTCAGCCCGAGCGGCTTGAGCAACGGCGCGGCGAGAGCGGCAGCTACTGCGACGCGCGGCACGGGGAACGGGGCGAGCTGGCCAATGGTGTCTCGCCAGCCATCCAGCTTTCCCTTCCGCGCGTGAGCACGTGCCGGGCCTCGCTGCTCCTCGAAGGGCGTGTCCACCTTGATGCCGTCCTGAGGCGACGAGACGAAGGTGCCGTCGTCCTGCCAGCCCAACCAGCGCGCCAGTTGCTCGGACGGGATGCGCCCAACGTTGGCGGACTCGAACTCAGCGAGCCACTTCTCGACGGCGCGCGCGTCCCCTTCAACGGCAGGAAGTCCGGCCGAACCCAGCGTTTCGATCAGCTTCCGCCCCCGCTTCGCGGTCTCGCGGCTGACGATGCGGGAGATGTGTCGGGGCCGACCCAGGCTTCGGTCGATCCAGGACAGCTCCACGTACTGGTCGCCTTCGGGGTCCTCGAAGGTGGCGGTGATGACCAACGGTGCGAACGTCACGCGGAGCCAGTTCTCGCCGCTGGTGCTGAGCACCTCGACCCCACGGTCGGTGACCCGGTAGTCGAAAGGCGTGCGCACCGAGGCGGGAAGGTCGAACGAGCTGTAGTCGAACCCCTCCCTGCCGCTCGCTTCGGCCGCCGCGGCCTGGCCGCCCTGCTCGGCGGCTGGCGTCTCGGCGGCGCCCGGCTGTTCGGCGCCAGGCGTCGGGCGCGGGACACCGGCCGCCACAGGGCGGCGACTTCCGTAGTTCTGACGAGCCAACTCCTTGGCGGCTGCCTTGTGGTCGCCGCCGTGGTGCAGCAGGGCATAGGCGCCGAACTTGCTGTACGGCACCTCGGCCAGGAACTCTGAGCCGGTGGTGAAGACGAAGAGCCGGTCCTGTTCATCGCGACCGGTCGTCGCCTTCACACCGCCGACGCCGTCATCCCACCCCCAGTAGGTCTCGGAGCCGCGGGTGTGCAGAGGGCGGAAGATGCCGCGGAGGATGTCAGTCCAGTCAGCACGCGCCTCGAAGTCGTCACCGGGCCGCATCGTGCCGTCGGACCTGGGCGGTGCCGGGCGCGGTGCCGTCCGAGGCGCCTCCGGCCGGGGCACCCGGTCCATCATCCGGCAGACCTCGCGGACGGCGCCCATGGTGTCTGCGTCCAGGACTGGAATGGTGCTCGGCCCTCCGGCGATCCGGACATACGGCCGGCCGGTGGCGTGGACGGTGCCGCCGGAGGGCTCGGTGAGTCCGTACCCGCCCTCGCCTCGCGTCTCGATGAGCACGCGCAGGATCCGGCTGTTCGGCCTCTCCGCGAGACGCTGACGCTCCTCCGGGGTGTACTCGTCCTCGCGCGCCGGGCGTTGGGCCAACTTGGTGTTCGGGGGGACCGGAGCGCCCTCGACGCGAACCCGGTAGTGCACGCCGCCGGACGGCGACTCGGTTGCCCAGCCCGTTCGGATCGCGGCCCAGATGTCACCGAGACCGGAAGCCTCCATGACCTCGGTGACCTCGTCGAGGACTCCCTCGCGGACGGCGAGGCCCTCGAACTCGATCATCTCGACTCCGCCGGACACGCCGCCGTAGACGACGGCGATGCCGACGGTGCGGCCGGGGGCGAACCAGCGGTCGTGCTCCTCCGGGGTGGATCGGTGCGTCTTGTACGGCGTCCAGCTGCTGACCGCAGCCGCCTTGCTGCCGTCCGCCTTGACAGGCAGGACGCACAGGCCGGCGTTGTGGAGGTCGCGAGCGGCGTCGCGCAGGGTGGTGCTGGTCAACGGAGCTCTCTTCCGGGCTGATGGCGAGGATCTGCAGCGACGCGTCAGGCCGTGCGTCGGGTACCGATCGGCGCGGAGTCGAACATCTGGCTGATGGCGAGGATCTGGTCGAGGCGCCAGGTGAGCTTCCCGGCGACGCCGGTGAAGGGGACCCGGCGGGCGTACGCCTCCTTTTTCAGCCAGCGCGCGGTGCAGGGCAGGAGGCGGAGCTGCTCGATCTCGTCGGCGGTGTAGTGGCGGACCGCCGCCTCGGTCAGGGGCGCTACGGCGCCCGCCTCGGCCTTCGGGTCGGCCTTGGACTTCGTCCTGGCCGGGCTCTTGATCGCCTTCACAAGCGTGCTCACGACATCTCCTCTCGGTTGATGGCCGCTACGGGGACGTCCAGCGCTGCCGCTATGTCGCGGAGGCTGGTCTCGCTCGCCCCCGACTTGCCGCGCTCGACGCGCGAGATGAAGGAGCGGTCGAGACCAGCGCGCGCCGCAAGCTGACGCAGGCTCACATTGCAAGCCTGGCGGATGACCCTGATCGCCGTGCCATTCGGTGTCACGAGAGAACAGAATCACAGGTAGGCCTACGTTGCAAGCTTTTTGGCACTCAGATGACTACATCGCGATCACCGCACAAGCTCACCTTGTAGGCAGCTCAAGGGGCGCGACTTACCACGCGCACGCCCCGTGCAACCCAATGTGAGCCTTAACGCAGGCCAAAAGGCCGGATCGGGCCTCGTTGGTTGCATGGAGGGTGGTGCATCATGAGCACCATGGACAGAGACTGGGTTCGGCTGGGGCGCATGCTCGCCGCAGCCCGAAAGACCGCCGGCCTGACGCAGGGCGAGATGGCCAGCGAGTTGGATCTCGCTCGGGCAACCGTCCAGAAGATCGAGAGGGGACACGAGTACGGCAAGGTCACCTCGAACCACCGCGCGCTCGCCCGACGAGTCGGATGGACTGCGGAGAGCGTGGAGGCGGTACTCGCCGGCGGTGAACCCGCCCGCGCCGAGGTTGGCGCACACGCCCCGCCGGGCGAGACTCCAGCGCTCGACACCGCCCTGGACGGGCTGTCCGAGCGGGTCCGGCTGGCGCTGCTCGGCGGGCAGGTCGTTGATGGCGACGTGATCGATCTGGCGCCGGACGACCCCGACTCGGTGGCCGTCCTGATCCTCAAGCGAGGCGCCACCAGACCGTCGGCCAGCACGGAGCGGATGCGGGAAGATCTGCGGAAGTGGAGTCAGCTCCAACGGGCAGCCCGACAGATTTTTTCTGATGACGAATCAGGTTCTTAAATCCTCTTTGCCTACACCCGACCGTGTGATTGGATTCCGTTTACCTGAGTGGGGGGTCACCCATCACAGGTGCACAGGGGCTGCCTCATGCGGATCATGCTCGTACCGGAGATGCCCTACGGCGGAGACGTCTACGTCGAAAGGAGCGGCGACACCGAGCCAACCATCTGGCTGGACGAGAACGTCTACTCGGAGGAGCAGGCTTTCTTGCTGGCCCGGAGGCTGGACGGCCCTCCGGAAACCCGCTGATCACCGGGGCCCGGCCGTTCGCACAGCGCCACCCGTCCGGCACGGCGGGGCCCTATCGTCATGATTGGCCCCGCCGGCCAGACGACGAGAGGGGAACGCTGTGGCGTATGCAGAGAAGCGCGTAAGCCAGGCCAAGGGAAAAAAGGGAAAAGCCACTTGGCGGGCACGTTTCAAAAAGCCCGATGGTAGCTGGGACAGCGAACCGGGCTTCCCAACCAAAACGACCGCGCTCGAATACGGCCAGGAGCAGGAAGCGGCCATCCGTGCCGGCACGTGGATCGATCCGAAGCTGGGCCGAGTCCGCTTCGGAGAATGGGCGCTGGAATGGCTCCAGGCGCAGTCTCCTCGCGGCCGAACCACCGACAATCGGTGGAACCTCCTGGAATCCCACATCCTCCCCCGTTGGCGGGAAACGGCGCTGATCGCGTTCACCTGGTTCGAGGTCGAGGCCTGGGCCCGCGGACTGGCCGGCGCGGTGGCGGAGAGCACGATCCGGGACGCGGTCGGTCTGCTCTCGCGGATCCTCACCGGCGCCGTGGACGCTCGACGGATCCCGATCAACCACCTGTACAACCGGCGCCTGACAGGCGTGGACGCCGCCTCAGCGGCGCGGCGTGGCGTCCGCGCGGCTCCTGTGAAGCCGAAGCCGCCGGTGGCGCCGTATGCGACCACGGAGTCCGTCCTGCGGCTCACGCGGCGACTCGGCCCGCTCTACGGCCTGCACGTGCTCACCGTGGCGTTCGCCGGCCCCCGCTGGGAAGAGCTCACCGGGCTCCACCGCGACAACGCCATGCTGACTCGGGCCGAGGCCGACGAGGAGGGGGGCATCTTCACGTGCCCGATCATCCGGATCGACGCCGAGATCGGCGCCCTGGCCGAGTACGCCAAGCGCGACCCGGAGACAGGCAAGCGGACCTCCTTCCGCGGCATCGAGCCGCTGAAGAACCCGCAGTCGGCCCGAGACATCGACCTGCCCCCCTTCCTCGCAGACCTCCTCCAGCAGCACCTGGACTCCAGGCCCTACCCATACGTCTTCACCACGGCCAAGGGCAAGTGGTGGTGGCGGAACGCGTGGTACGAGATCATCCGCCCGGCGGCCGACGGCCGTCCTGCCCGGCCGCCCGGGCGCGGACGGCCGGCCTGCGAGGAGTGGGAGCCTCTCCACCCCGGGCTGACAATGCGGCGGCTCCGGCACACCCATGACACCTGGCAGGCCGAGGAGGACGTGCACCCGCTGCTTCAGCATGAGCAGGCCGGGCACAAGTACCCTGGAATCAAGGGCGTGTACCAGCACCCAACGCCGTCCATGCGTCGGCACCGGCTCGCGGCGTTTCAGCGGCGGTACGAGCGGACGATGGAGGCGTTGCGCTGGGACCGACTCTGGGAGGCTCAGTAAATGATCTCCCGAATATCCCCCAGATGATCATGGTTTCGGGGTTTCAGTCCTCGGACTGACGACTCGCCCCGCTGGTCAGCGGCTCGGAGGCGATGGCCTCATGGTGCCTGATCACCTCAGCGATGATGAAGTTGAGGAACTTCTCCGCGAACACCGGGTCCAGGTGCGCCCCGGCGGCCAGCTCCCGCAGGCGCTTGATCTGGGTGCGCTCCCGGGCGTGGTCGGCGGGCGGGAGCCTGTGCTCGGCCTTGAGCCGGCCGACCCGCTGGGTGGCCTTGAAGCGCTCGGCCAGCATGTGGACCACCGCGGCGTCGATGTTGTCGATGCTCTCGCGCAGGCTGGTCAGCTCGGCCCGCACGGCGTCGTCGACCCCCTCGGGCAGTCCGGCGTCGGGGGTCGTGGGGTGGTCCGTCATCGGGGCGGCTCCGCGGCTCTCTCGGTGGTGCGCCCGACCGCGCGGCGGCCGGGCCCGGGCCCGGGCCAATCTAACAGGGCGCCCGGCACCGGCCCGCACCATTCGGCCTAACCGTCCACGATACGGACGGCACACGGACCGACCTCGGGGCCGCGCTCCGAGCTGCCGGGGTCCGTCCACGGACGACCCGGACCGCTGGGGCGGCCGGGGGATTTTCGGACGCGACGGACCGGTGCGCTACTTGTGGCACGCCCCCGACCTGCACGTAGGCTGGGCGCGGCATGACCGGACGTGACGAGTCAGCAGTTCCTCAGTGATGGAGGTACCGATCGTGGCAACCACCCGCACCGCCCGCACCGCGTGGGAAGGCAACCTGGTCGACGGCAAGGGCCAGGTGACGTTCGCGTCGTCCGGCATCGGCGAGTACCCGGTCTCGTGGCCGGCCCGCGCCGAGGCCCCGAACGGCAAGACCAGCCCGGAGGAGCTCATCGCGGCCGCGCACTCCGCCTGCTTCTCGATGGCCCTCTCGCACGGCCTGACCGGCGCGGGCACCCCGCCCACCAAGCTCGACACCCAGGCCGATGTGACCTTCCAGCCGGGCACCGGTATCACCGGCATCCACCTCACGGTCACCGGCGAGGTGCCCGGGCTGGACGAGGCCGGCTTCGTGAAGGCCGCCGAGGACGCCAAGGCGAACTGCCCGGTGAGCCAGGCCCTGACCGGCACCACCATCACCCTCACGGCCAACCTGGCCGGCTGACCTTCCCGGGCGTCCCGTCCACGGCCCCGGTCCGGGCGCGGCGCGCGGTCGGCGCGCGGTCGGCGCCGAACCGGGCCCCGAGGGCGCGCTCCCGGAGCACACGCCCCTGGTGCACATCATGTGATGTGCACCAGGGGCGTCCGCATGTATCGCCACACTCGCCCCCAAACCAGACGAATCACCCTGGCGGCGGTCACCGCGCGTTGCCATCGCGTCCTATGATCGGCCGCAGCGCCCTGTTCCTCACGGTTCCTCAGGCGGGCTCCCACCCGGTCGCTCCGTCCCGAGCGTCCCGCACCGGGGTCCCGTCTCCGCGAGTCCGGCAGAGTGCGGAGCCGGCCGCCGAAGTCGGGTGACCGGCCGGACCAGCGTCAAGCGTCAGCAGCGGACGGGAGCATGCCGTGCCGGGCCAGAACGAGGGGGCCGACGCACACCACCCAGGCGTGCGGCACGAGGACCCGCGGCCACGCCGCCTCCTGCCGCCCGCCCTCCACCCCGCCCCGGCCAACGGCACGGCCCGAGCCGCCCTGGCCGACCCCCGGGAGGGCCCGGTCGACGACACCGCCCTCCGCTGCCCCACCTGTTCGGCGCCGCTCGGTGACGGCACCCACCACGAGCCGGACGGCGACGGTGCGAACGGCCGGCCGGGGGCCGAGGAGCACGGCCGGCAGCTGGCCGCCCTGCGGGCCAGCGAGTCCCGACTGCGGGCCGCCTTCTCCGACGCCGCCATCGGCATGGCCCTCATCGACCCCGAGGACCGGATCATCGAGGTCAACCCCGCCTTCGCCGCGTTGACCGGCCGCACCGTCGACGAGCTGGTGCGGACCCACCTCCACGAGATCGTCGACCCCGAGGGCATGCCGCGCCGGCTGTTCCCCGCACTCGTCCACGGCGAGCACGACCGGCTCCGGGTCGAGAAGCAGCTCAAGCACCGCGCGGGGCGGACGGTCTGGAGCAAGGTGACCGTCTCGCTGATCCGGGACGCCGAGGGCAACCCGCTGTACACGCTCGCCCTGGTCGAGGACATCACCGAGCAGCGCCGGCTGGGCGACCGCCTGGAGTACCAGGCCCTCCACGACCCGCTGACCCGGCTGCCCAACCGGACGTACTTCTTCGAACGCCTCGACGCCGCCTGCCTCACCCCCGACCGGGCGACAGGGCCGGTCGCCGGGAGCACCGGGAGCGCCGGAACCGCCGACGGCTCCGGCGTCGCGGCCGACGGGACCGGGACAGGGGTCAGGGTCGGGGGCGCGGCAGGGGGCGGCGGGCCCCGGGTCGGCGTCTGCTACCTGGACCTCGACGGGTTCGCCGCGATCAACGAGGCCCTCGGCCACCACATCGGCGACCAGCTGCTGATCGCCGTCGCGACCCGGCTGCGGCGCGGCTTCTCCGCGCACGGCGCCCAACTCGTCGCGCGGATGGGCGGTGACGAGTTCGCCGTCCTGGTGACCGACAGCAGCGGCAGCGACCAGCTCACCGACCTGGCCGCCCGGATCCTCGACGCCCTGGAGCGCCCGTTCGACGTGGCCGGCCACCGGCTGGTGGTCACCGCCAGCGTCGGCGTCGTCGAACGCTCCGTGCACGAGACCACCCCCACCGACCTGGTCAAGGACGCCGACGCCACCCTGTACTGGTCCAAGGCCGACGGCCGGGCCCGCTGGACCCTCTACGACCCCGACCGGGGCGCCCACCAGCTGACCCGCCAACTGCTCGCCACCGCGCTGCGCCCGGCGCTGGAGCGCGGCGAGTTCACCATCGAGTACCAGCCGCTGGTCGGCCTGGCCGACGGCGCGGTGCACGGCGCCGAGGCGCTGGTCCGCTGGCGCCACCCCCGCTACGGGACGCTCTCGCCGGACCGCTTCATCCCGCTCGCCGAGGAGTCCGGGGCGATCGTGCCGCTCGGCAAGTGGGTGCTGGAGGAGTCCTGCCGCCAGGCGTACCGCTGGCTCACCGAGTTCCCCGAGACCGAGACCTTCGTGAGCGTCAACCTGGCCGCCCGCCAGATCTGGGACTCCGACGTGGTCGCCGATGTCGCCCAGGCCCTCGACCGCACCGGCCTGCCGGCGCGGCTGCTGCAGCTGGAGATCACCGAGAGCGCGCTGCTCGGCCCCGGTGGACGCCCGCTCCAGGCGCTCCAGGCACTCGCCGACATGGGTGTGCGGATCGCGATCGACGACTTCGGGACGGGCTACTCGAACCTGGCCTACCTCTCCCGGCTCCCGGTGCACGTGCTGAAGCTGGACGGCACCTTCATCGAAGGATTCCGCGACCCGGCGCCGGCCGGCGGCCGGCCGGAGCTGCCCGAGGTCCGCTCACGGCGGAGCGACGCCGACGAGCAGATCGTCGGCGCGATGGTGCAGCTGGCCCACACGCTCGGCCTGACCGTGACCGCCGAGGGCATCGAGAGCGCCGCGCAGGCCGAACGGCTGCGGCTCACCGGCTGCGACACCGCCCAGGGCTGGTACTTCGCCCGCCCCGGCGAGGCGGAGCTGGTCGCGGCGATACTCCGCGACGGCCGGGACGAGCGGGATGACCGGGCGGACCGGGCGGGCGTGGAGAACCGGGACCGGCGGGACACCCCGGGCGAGCGTTGACCCAGGGGCGTCCCGGCCCCGGTCCCGACCTCCCTCAGGCGGTCGCGGTCCGGTCCCCGGTCAGGCCGTACGCCTCGGCGATCAGCCCGTAGGACCGCAGCCGCGCCTCGTGGCCGTGGATGTGCGAGGTCACCATCAGCTCGTCCACCCCGGTCCGCTTGCGGAGCGCCTCCAGCCCGTCGGCCACCTCTCCCGGGGCACCCAGGACGACATTGCCCAGCCAGTCGTCGATGAAGTCCGCCTCCACCGGGCTGTACGGGTAGGCCTCGGCCTCCTCGGGGGTGGGGATCGGGCCCGGGTCGCCCCGGCGCAGCCGCAGCATGCTGAGCCCGGCGGAGCGGGCGAGGCGGCGGGCGGAGGCCTTGTCCTCGGCCGCGACCGCGCTCACCCCGATCAGCGCGTAGGGCTCGTCGAGGACGGCCGAGGGGCGGAACTCCGAGCGGTAGAGGTCGAGCGCCGGAAGGGTGTTCGCGCTGCTGAAGTGGTGGGCGAAGGCGAACGGCAGGCCGAGCCGGCCGGCCAGCTGGGCGCTGAATCCGGAGGAGCCGAGCAGCCAGACCGGCGGCCGCCCCTCCCCCTTCGGGACGGCGGTGAGCCGCTCGTACGGGTGCCCTGCGGGGAAGCTGCCGTCGAGGAAGTGGGTCAGCTCGGCGAGCTGCCGGGGGAAGTCGTCGGCGCCCTCGCCGAGGCCCCGGCGCAGGGCCCGGGCGGTGGCCTGGTCGGTGCCGGGGGCGCGGCCGAGGCCGAGGTCGATCCGTCCTGGGTGGAGCGACTCCAGCAGGCCGAACTGCTCGGCGATCGCCAGCGGGGCGTGGTTGGGCAGCATCACGCCGCCGGACCCGAGGCGCAGGGTGCTGGTGTGGGCCCCGAGGTGGGCCAGCAGGACGGCGGGCGTGGAGCTGGCGACGCCGGGCATGCCGTGGTGCTCGGCCACCCAGAAGCGGTGGTAGCCCCACTGTTCGGCACTGCGGGCCAGCGTGGTGGTCGCGGCGAGCGCCTGCGCGGGCGTGTGGCCGACCCCGACGGTGGCCAGGTCGAGAATCGACAGCGGGGCGGGCGCCGTTCCCCGGGAGGTGCCCCGGATCGCGTCCGCGGAGTGCGGGCCGGACCCGTTCTCCCGCCGGCTCTCCTGACTGTCCTCGGTCGTCATGCCGTCCGTCCTCCTGGCCGTGGTCGGGTACCGTCCGCCGGTGCGGTGCACCGGCGCTGCCCACCGGTGGCGGTCGGTGCCGCAGCCGGTGCCGACACTGGTCAACCCCGCCCCCGGGTCGCCTTGTTCCCCGGCCGGCGGTCCGGCCGGACCCTCCCGAGGGCGCCCGCCGACCGGCCTCCGCCGGCCGCCCGGTGACGTTCCCGCGGGCCTCCTGCGACTCCGGCCCCGGGTGGAGAGGCTGACGCAGAGCCAGCGGACGAACACCCGTGGCGACTTCACGCCAGCGCGGGAAGTCGCCAGCCCGGGGGCTCGCGGCCGGCCGTCGCCATCCGGCAGGCTAGGGCTCAGGCGGATCACCCAACCGGATCCGCACCACCAGCAAGATCGTCGGGCTGGACCAGCGCCGACCGATCCCCGCGAGCCCTCGGAGCGGCACCCCGCCCCGGGGGCTCGTGCCATGGTCCGCCCGGCGCCGGGGTGTGCCGCGTCCCGAACGGGCCGGAGCGGATGTGAGATACGCCACCCGCACCCACCGCATGACCGGGGTGCTTCATGGCATGAATAGTCGAGGCGCTAGCGTTGTCCCTTGCAACCACTGCTCCCCCGGGCAGCCTGGAGGGAGTAAGGGCATGGACATCGCGGCACTGGTCGGATCCTCATGGATCTGCGGCCTGGCGCTCTGCGCCGTGCTCGGCGATGCCTTCCTCCCGTTCCTGCCCAGCGGGACCCTCGTCATACTCGCGGTGCTCAAGACGGCGCAGATAGACGGCGCCCCCGTGCTCCTCGGGCTCGGGGTGGCCACGGCCTCCTTCCTCGGCGACCTGCTGCTGCTCCAGCTCGCGCGCCGCGGTGCGCCGATGGTCAACCGGCGCCTGGAACACCGCCCGAAGCTGGCGGCCAGCGTGGCACGGGTCCAGCAGGCCCTGGACGGGCGCACCACCCGGGCGGCGGCGGCCATGGTGGTGATCGCCCGCTTCGTACCGGCCGGGCGGACCATCCTCGACCTGGCCATCGGCCACTCCCCCGCCCATCCGCACCGCTTCCTGCGGTGGTCGGCCCTGGCCGCGCTGATCTGGGCGGCCTACATCGTGACCCTGGGCTGGCTCAACAGCCACTGGTTCGACACCGCCTGGCTGAGCCTCGCGGTCTCCTGCACGGCCGCCACCGTGGTGAGCACCGCCATCGCACGGGTCGCCTGCCGCAGCCGCCGCGTCTCCCTCGGCTGACGCCACAACGCCGGCGCCCTCGAAACGCCCCCCGCGAAACGGGCGAAGCGTCACAGGACGGCAACAGAAGACATTTCTTCGCATCCCGTACAGGTGTGCCCGGCGTGTTCAGTACCGGCGGACCTCGGGCCCCTTGGTGACCCCCGCGTTCGCATGACATGCTAACGACGGATAATCAATCAATTGTCCGATATGACTGGCACGGCCTGAGTTGCGGCCTCACCGGTCCGGGCAGCAGGGGAGACGATGGCCGGCATCTCGCGCAGGACCGTGCTCACAGCCACCGCCGCGACTGCGGCTCTCGGAGCGGTGGCGGCCTGTTCCGGTGGCGGCTCGGGATCGACCGATCCCACCGGGTCCGCCTCGGGCTCCGCCCCTGCCCCCACGACCGGCACCGGGAGTTCCGGACCGGCCGCCGGGTCCTCCGCCACGGCCCCGGCCAAGGGCACGCCGATCGGGGACGGCTCGACCTCCGACACCGGCCCCCAGCCGAACCAGCCCAAGCCGGAGAAGCTCAAGCCGGGCGAGCGGCCGCCGCAGTTCGTGGTCTTCTCCTGGGACGGCGCCGGCGGCACCGAGGACGGCCAGTTCCCCCGGTTCCTCAAGCTCGCCGAGGAGCACAAGGCCTCGATGACCTTCTTCCTCTCCGGCATCTACGCCCTCCCCAAGGGCAAGGCCGACCTCTACCACCCGCCGAAGCACGCGGTCGGCGCCTCCGACATCCCCTATCTGTCGGACGGCGCGGTGAAGGCCACCCTCAAGCTGATCAGCCAGGCCTGGTCGGCCGGCCATGAGATAGGCACCCACTTCAACGGCCACTTCTGCTCGACCCGCTCGGACGGCAACGGCGTCAACAAGTGGACCCCCGAGGACTGGCAGAGCGAGATAGACCAGGCCGTCGGCTTCGTGACCCAGTGGCGGACGAACACCGGCTTCACCGACGTCGACCCGCTCCCCTTCGACTACAAGAAGGAGCTGATCGGCGGCCGCACCCCCTGCCTGGAGGGGCAGAAGGCCCTGCTGCCGACCATCGCCAACCTGGGGTGGAAGTACGACGCCAGCTCCTCGGGCGGCCTGCAGATCTGGCCGCAGAAGGTGCAGGACGGCAAGATCTGGGACCTCCAGTTGCAGAGCATCCCCTTCCCCGGGCACACCTTCCAGGTGCTCTCCATGGACTACAACGTCCTGGCCAACCAGTCCGCGGGCAGTACCAAGGGGGACCCGGCCAAGTACAACGACTGGCGCACCCAGGCGCGGGACGCCTACCTGGCCGGGTTCGACCGCGCCTACAACGGCAACCGCGCGCCGTTCTTCATCGGCAACCACTTCGAGCAGTGGAACGGCGGCATCTACATGGACGCCGTCGAGGAGACGCTCAAGACCATCGCCGGCAAGCCCGAGGTCCGGCTGGTCTCCTTCAAGCAGCTCGTCGAGTGGCTGGAGGTCCAGGACCAGTCCACCCTCCGCAAGCTGCGCACCCTCAACGTCGGACAGGCGCCGGCCGGCGGCTGGGAGTCCTTCCTGGGCGCGGCCGGCTGACCCGTCGCGGCGGCTACGCGTCGGCGGGGCCGCCGGAGGCCGTGCCGAGCAGGGCGCGGACCACCGCCTCGGCCCCCGCGCGACCCCAGAGGATCGAGTAGTGGTTGGTGTCCGGCACCGTCGACGCCAGGACCGGGTGGGCGCGGTCCAGCCCGACGGCGGCGAGCCGCTTCTCGTCGTAGAGGCCCTGCGGCTCGTCGAGCAGACCGCGCTCCGCCCAGATCAGCTCGCCCGGGCAGGGCAGCCGGTGCACGGCGGTGGCCGCTTCCTGGTCCAGCAGGACCTGTGACCCGTCGGTCTCGACCGCCGCCAGCACGCAGGAGGAGCGCAGCTCGGGTTCGTCGCCGACGAGATCGCGCTGGGTGTACGCGTCGATCTCCGCGGACCAGTCGGCGGCGAAGGCCGGGTGCCGCTGCCAGAACTCGCGGTACGCCTGCCGGTCGGGGAAGGTCATCGACAGCCGGGCCAGCGCCGGCCCGAGCACGGTGGCCAGGGCGTCGTCCTCGCTCACGCCCTCGGGCAGCGGGAAGGTGACCCCGCCGTCGACCAGCACCACCCGACCGACCAGGTCGGGGTGGCGGACGGCCGCCAGGGCCGTCACCCACGCGCCCATGGAGTGGCCGGTCACGACGGTCGGCCCCAGACCGAGTCCGGCGATCAGGGCCGCCACGTCGTCGGCGTGGCGGGCGAGTCCGTAGGGCCCGCCGAGGTCGCGGCTGTCACCGCGCCCGCGCAGGTCGGGTGCGAGCAGGGTGGCCCGCCCGGCGAGGCGGCGGGCGACCTCGAACCAGGCGAGGCCGTTGGCGGTGATGCCGTGCACGGCCACGACGGTCGGGGCGCCGGGCACAGTGGCGGGCCAGCGGAGCACGGACAGCTCCCCGCCGGGGACCGGGACGCCCAGCCGTTCCGGGGCCGCCAGCCCACCGGGGACCCCGGACGGCTCGGGCGGCTCGGGCGGCGGAGCGGGCTGGGCGGATCGATCGGTCGCCCGGTGTGTCGACGGGCTCTCGGACTGGCTCACGCGGGACTACCTCCTGGGAGGGCGGGCACTGGGCGGAACGGCGGTCCGGCCGGCGACCCGGGCCGAACGGGTGGAGCGGGCGGCACGGATCCGGGCGGACGGCCTGGCCGGGCCGCCCGGCAGCACATGGACCACGGCGGCGAAGAGGCCCGAGGGCGGCGAGGGCCGGGGCCGGGTGGGGGGCGGGGGCGGAGGCGATCCAGGAGAGGTCGGTGGTGTTCTCGATGCCCCGGGGGCGGCCGGCGGTCGGCCCGCCGGGATCGCGCCGGACGAGAATCGAACCGGCCGGTGCGAAGGCCGGGGTGGCCGTGGAGGAGCCGGTGCCGGTGACGCGGAGGCCGACCGGGCCGAGCAGCAAGGGCCGGCGCGACGGTGCGGGCGGCGCCGAAGGCGGCCGCCGTCGCGAACGGCAGCCGGAGCTTCGGCCTGGCGAGGTCGGTGGTGCGGAGGCCGGTCGCGAAGCAGCGCGCGGCCGAAGGGCAGCAGTCCGGTACGGCCGGGCCGAAGGCCGTACCCGGAGGCGAGGGCCCCGTAGAACAGGCACGGGGCGATGAGTGGGAGGCTCCCGGGGCTGCCGAGCGGGCCGGCGAGCAGTCCCGGGGCGGGAAGCGCACTGTATGGGGCGACAAGGAACAGGATCAGCAGAGCGATCGGCCACGATCGTAGCCCTCGGTGCGGGATTGTCGAGCGATTTGTGATCGATTCACCTGTTCGAGCGATTCCAGCCCGTTCGGGCCCTCCTGAGCGGCTTCCGGCTGCGTCGATGTCAGTGCCGGGGACCGGAGGCGGTGGCGCCGGCCACGAGGAGGACACAGGCCGCAACCGCGGCGAGCCCGCGCGCGGAGCGGGCTCCGGATCGGACACCGGAGGGGGTCGTGGTGGGAACTGTCGAGCTGTGCATGATGACCGGCTCCCGAGGGCGGTGCTGTCGAGGTGGATGCCGGAACCGTAGACGGGGCGTACGGGCAGCGACATGTGTCCGGCCGATGCATCAGACCGCGCCGCTGTGGCGGCCGGCTCCATACCGCCCGCCGGACGGCGGCCCGGCGGTGCCCCGGTGTGGCCGTACGCCATGCCTCTCCGGCAGAGCGTGGCGGCGGCCGACATGGCCACGCAGGGCCGGCCGACGTGACGGTGGGTACGGCGGACCACGCACCACACCCCCCGCATCCCACCCCTCCCCCCTTCCCCTCCCGATCCCCCTCACGAGGTGACACCTTGGACAAGGTCCTGGACTCCGCCGCCGACGCGGTCGGCGACATCCCCGACGGCGCGGTGCTCGCCGTCGGCGGCTTCGGCCTCTGCGGCATCCCCAGCACGCTGATCGGCGCGCTCGCGGCCACCGACACCACCGGGCTGCGGGTGGTGTCGAACAACTGCGGGGTGGACGACTGGGGGCTGGGGCTGCTCCTGCGGGCCGGGCGGATCGCCCGGATGACCTCCTCCTACGTCGGGGAGAACAAGGAGTTCGCGCGGCAGTACCTCTCCGGCGAACTGGAGGTGGAGCTGACCCCGCAGGGCACGCTCGCCGAGCGGCTGCGGGCCGGTGGCGCGGGGATCCCCGCGTTCTTCACTCCCGCCGGGGTCGGCACCCAGGTCGAGGAGGGCGGACTGCCGTGGCGGTACGCGGCGGACGGATCGGTCGCGGTGGCCTCGCCGCCCAAGGAGGTCCGGGAGTTCGGCGGGCGTCGCCACCTCCTGGAGGAGGCCATCACGGCGGACTTCGCCCTGGTCCGCGCCGAGGTCGCGGACCGCCACGGCAACTGCGTGTTCCACGCCGCGGCCCGGAACTTCAATCCGCTCTGCGCGACGGCCGGGCGGATCACCGTCGTCGAGGCGGACCGGATCGTCGAGCCGGGCGAGTTGGCCCCGGACGCCGTCCACCTGCCGGGGGTGTACGTCGACCGGGTCGTCGCCGCCGACCCGCAGGACCGGCGGATCGAACGGCGCACCGTCCGCGCCGCGGCCCCCGAGGACGCCGCGGGCTCCACCGCCCGGAACGCGCTCGCGGCCCGGGCGGCGCGCGAACTGCGCGACGGCCAGTACGTCAACCTGGGCATCGGACTGCCCACACTGATCCCCGATCACCTCCCGGCCGGCGTGCACGTGGTGCTGCACTCCGAGAACGGCATCCTGGGCGTCGGCCCGTTCCCGGTGGAGGGGGACGAGCACCCCGACCTGATCAACGCCGGGAAGGAGACCGTCACGCTCACCGCCGGGGCCTCGACCTTCGACTCCACGTCCTCCTTCGGCATGGTCCGGGCGGGTCGGATCGATGTCTCGGTGCTCGGCGCGATGCAGGTCTCGGCCACCGGGGACCTCGCCAACTGGATGATCCCGGGCAAGACCGTCAAGGGCATGGGCGGCGCCATGGACCTGGTGCACGGCGCCCGGCGGCTGATCGTCGTGATGGAGCACACGGCGCGGGACGGTTCACCGAAGATCGTCGAGCGGCTCTCACTTCCCGCCACCGGCCGGGGCGTTGTGGACCGGATCGTCACCGAACTCGCGGTGATCGACGTGGCGCCGGAGGGGCTGCGGCTGGTCGAGACGGCGCCCGGAGTCACCGTCGACGAGGTGCGGGCGGCGACCGGTGCCGCCCTGCTGCCGCCGCTGTCGGCCCGGGCGGCGCCGCCAGTACGACACACCCACTGAACCACACACACATTCGAACAATCCGGAGGTGTCGAAACGCGATTCACCCCCTATAACACCGACACGCCCCCGATTGGCCGGGAATCACCGGATTCACCGATCTCCTCCCTGATCATCTTTCGGACCGGTTGCAATCAGGCTTCCCCTCCGCGACAGTTGGGGAAGCCCGGGGATCCCGGCGCCCCGGAAGGGAGTCCGGGACCGCCACGGGGATCCCGCTTTCCGACGCCGTTCCGCCACCGCGCACCACCCTCGATCGCGCACGTTCCAACGATTGACGGCCAGGGATCACCGAAAGCCACCGGACCGCCGGAATGCCGAACCACCGGAAGCGGAACGGTTCGCCGGACAGCGGCCCGGCAGCGGAGGCAGGGCTCCGGGGGACCGGTCCGCCGCCGTGCGGCTGTGCGGCGCATCAGGTCGCACACCCCTGGTCGGAGCACGCACGAAAGGCGGGTCCGCGCGGCCGGCCACGGGGGGAGCGCACATGACCGGGCCGCTGTCGCGTCGGGCGAAGGGCACGGATCCGTCCGCCCCGGCCGCCGTGCCGGAGCCGATCGCCGTTCCCGAAGCCCCCTACGACTACGCCTACTTCAGCCGCCTCGCCGGCCGCGCGGTCGAGGACCCCGCGCCGGACGAGCCGTACCGGGTGCAGTACCGCAGCCTGCTGCGCCGCGAACCGCACCGCATCCGGGCCGCGCTGCTCCTGCTGGCCGCGCCCCTGGTCGAAGGCGTGCTGCTGGTCTGGCTGCTCCAGCCGGGCCACTGGCCGGTCCGGCCCGGCGAGACCGACACCTGGCTGCTGGTCGGCGACAAGGTGATGATCGGGATCATCGCCGTGGTCGAGGCGTTCCGGCTGGTCAACGTCGTCTCCAACGTGCACGCGACGCTCGCCGCCCGCGACCCGGTCCCGGTGACGCCCGAACGCGGCACCCGGGTCGCG
This sequence comes from Kitasatospora sp. NPDC056184, assembly GCF_042268405.1. NCBI lineage: Bacteria > Bacillati > Actinomycetota > Actinomycetes > Kitasatosporales > Streptomycetaceae > Kitasatospora > Kitasatospora sp. NPDC056184. The sequence goes on from NZ_JBHJUI010000012.1 coordinate 131,355, forward strand.
TTCCTCACCACCCTCGTCCCGGGCAAGGAACCGCCCGAGATGGTCCGCGCGACGCTCACCGCCGCGCTGGCCGTCCGGCACGACGGGCCCTACCAGGTCTGGCTGTTGGACGAGGGGAACGATCCCGCCATGCGCGATCTCTGCGACCGGCTGGGCGTGCGCCACTTCAGCCGGGACGACATCCCGCAGTGGAACACGCCCAAGGGCCGGTTCCGTGCCCGGACCAAGCACGGCAACTACAACAGCTGGCTCCAGGCGTACGGCGCGGACTACGACTTCTGGATCTCGGTGGACACCGACCACGTGCCGCTGCCCGAGTTCTGCGAGCGCATGCTCGGCTACTTCCGCGACCCGGATGTGGCCTTCGTGGTCGGCCCGCAGGTGTACGGGAACTACCGCAGCTCGGGTTCGGTGGTCACCAAGTTCTCGGAGAGCCAGCAGTACCTCTTCCACGCCCTGGTCCAGCGGGCCGGGAACCGCTACGGCGCACCGATGTTCGTCGGGACCAACAACGCCGTCCGGCTGGAGGCGCTGCGCTCGATCGGCGGGCTGTACGACTCGGTCACCGAGGACATGGCCACCGGTCTGGAGTTCCACCGGAGCCGCAACCCGGCCACCGGCGCGCGCTGGAAGTCGGTCTACACGCCGGACGTGCTGGCGGTCGGCGAGGGACCGTCGTCCTGGACGGACTTCTTCTCGCAGCAGCTGCGCTGGAGCCGGGGCACCTACGAGACGCTGCTGACCCAGTTCTGGCGGGTGGCGTGGGGGCTGTCGCCGGGGCGGCTGCTGAACTACACGCTGCTCGTCTCCTTCTACCCGATGGCGGCGCTGACCTGGCTGCTCGGCGGGGTGTCCAGCGTGCTCTACCTGGGGTTCGGCGCCTCGGGCGTCCATGTGTCGTCCGAGCTCTGGATGGCGCTCTACAGCGACGCGGCCGTGCTGCAGCTGCTGCTCTACACCTGGAACCGCAAGCACAACGTGAGCCCGCACGAGCCGGCGGGCTCCTCGGGCGTGGCGGGCATGGTGATGTCCGCGCTGTGCGGTCCGGTCTACGCGGCGTCGCTCCTCCAAGCCCTCCTGCGGATCCGCAGCCGCTTCGTGGTGACGCCGAAGGGCGCGTCGACCAGCCCCGACCGGGTCTCCACCTTCCGGTTCCACCTGTTCTGGGCGGTGGTGTTCGGCGGCGCCGTCGCGGCCTCCTTCCGTACCGGCCACGACCACGTCGCCATGCGCACCTGGGCCTGCCTGGCCCTCCTCCTGAGCCTGCTGCCGATGCTGCTGCTCGCCGCGGACGCCGTGCGCCGCCGCCGGGCCCGGCCCGTCTCGACCCTCACCCTCACCCTCACCCCGGCGGGCGCGACCGCCACCCCGGCTCCCGCACCCGGGCCCGCGCCCGCGCCGGAGCCCGGCTCCACGCCCGCAGTCGAGCCCGAGCCCGAGCCCGAGCCCGAACCCGAAACCGCCTCCGAACCCGAAGCCACACCCGCCACGAGGGGATGACGAACCACCGTGAAGATCCGCCACACCGGCCGCACCCGGCGCTTCGCCCTCGGCAGCACCGTCGCCCTCACCGTGGCCGGGATGAACGCACCCGCCGTCCTCGGCTTCGCCACCGACCAGTACCACCACTACGCGATCAACCGCCCCGCCTACAAGGCGGAGTACGGCCACTGGCAGACCCTGGTCCTCCCCGCCGAGTTCCGGATCAACGCCATCCACGCCGCCCTGCTGCGCACCGGCAAGGTCCTGATCATCGCCGGCTCCGGCAACAACCAGAAGAACTTCGACGCCGGCACCTTCCGCAGCCTGCTCTGGGACCCGGTCGCCAACACCTACAAGAACGTCCCCACCCCCGCCGACATGTTCTGCGGCGGCCACACCGCGCTGCCCGACGGCCGAATGCTGGTGGCCGGGGGCACCCGCCGCTACGAGGCGCTGGACGGCGCGGTGAAGAAGGCCGCCGGCACCATGCGGATCCGCAACGAGGACCCGGACACCGCCCGCAGCCTCCCCCGGGGCACCGTCTTCCGCGCGCCCGACGGCCGCGAGTACGTCTCCACCGACGACGTCACCGTCCCCGCCGCGACCAAGACCGGGGCCGGCGCCGCGACCGTCGTCACGGCCGGCGAGACCAGGGTGTTCGCCGAGGCGGTGGCCCCCGGCCCGGGCTCGGTGCTGGACTCCCCCGCCCAGTACACGGTCAAGGGCCTGACCGGCGCCGACGCCCGGAACGTCTACGGCACGGCCGACCGGATGACCCTGGAGAAGCAGGACTACCAGGGCATCCGCGCCGCCTTCGAGTTCAACCCGGACACCGAGCTGTACGAGCAGGTCACCGACATGGCCTACGCCCGCTGGTACCCGACGCTGACCGGTCTGGGCGACGGCCGGGTGGTCACCGTCTCCGGGCTGGACGACACCGGCCAGATCCTCAGCGGCAACGACAACGAGATCTACGACCCGGCCCGCAAGACCTGGTCCAAGGCCCCCGACCGCTACTTCCCGACCTACCCGTCGATCTTCCTCACCGGGTCCGGCAAGCTCTTCTACTCCGGCTCGAACGCCGGCTACGGCCCCGCCGACAAGGGCCGCGCGCCCGGGCTCTGGGACCTCGCCGACAACAGCTTCCACCCCGTCCCCGGCCTGCGCGACCCCGAGCTCACCGAGACGTCCTCCTCCGTCCTGCTGCCGCCCGCGCAGGCGCAGAAGGTGATGGTGCTCGGCGGCGGGGGCGTCGGCGAGTCCCCGCTCTCCACCGCCCGCACGGACATCGCCGACCTCGCCGCCGAACGGCCCGCGTTCACCCCGGGCCCCGACCTGCCGGCCGGCGGCACCCGGTACCTCAACAGCGTGATCCTGCCCGACGACACCGTCTTCACCACCGGCGGCTCACGCGACTACCGGGGCAAGCACCGCAGTGACCTGCTCAAGGCGCAGACCTACCACCCGGACACCAACACCTTCACCACCGCCGCCGAGCCGGCCGTCGGCCGGAACTACCACGCCGAGGCCCTGCTGCTGCCCGACGGCCGGGTGGCGGTGCTCGGCTCCGACCCGCTCTTCAACGACAGGGCGAACACCGAGCCGGGCACCTTCGAGCAGCGGATCGAGATCTACAGCCCGGCCTACCTGTTCCACGGCGAGCGGCCGCGGCTCACCGGCGCCCCGGCCGCCGCCAAGCTCGGCGGCACCGTCCAGGTGACCGCTCCGGCGCCGGGCGGCATCGCCACCGCCAAACTGGTCCGGCCGAGCTCGGTCACCCACGCCACGGACGTCGAGCAGCGCTCGGTGGCCCTGGACATCACCGCGCGCACGGCGGACGGCCTCGCGCTCACCCTGCCCGCCAACCCGAACCTGCTGCCGCCCGGCTGGTACATGCTCTTCGTCACGGACGCCGCCGGCACCCCCTCGGAGGCCCGCTGGATCCAGGTCACCCCCTGAGCGGAGAGGCCCGCTACCCCGCGGCCCCGGTGCCGCCGGCCGCCGTCGCCAGCCCCAGCGCGTACGGGAGCCAGAACTCGCCGGCGCGCGGCTCGCCGCGGCCGCACTCGCCGTCCGACTCACCGGGGTTCTTGATCCAGAGGTAGGCGTCGACGCCGGGCCGGCCGGTCCCGGTCGTGGGCGGCGCGCCGAGGGCCCGGCCGGGCGGGTTGCACCACGCCCCGGCGTCCAGCGGGCCGTTGCCGTTGCGGCTGGTGTCGACGACGAAGTGCTTGCCGTCCAGCAGGGCGGACAGCTGCGCGCCGAACGCCTCGTTGCGGTCGGTGGTGAAGAAGTTGGAGACGTTCACCGCGAAGCCGTCGGCCGCCGCGATCCCCGACTTGCGCAGGGCCTCGGCCAGCGCCGGCAAGTCCTGCGTCCACCCGGGGTTGCCCGCGTCCAGGTAGACCCGCACCTGCGGGCGCTTCTTCAACTCCTGGACGGCGAAGGCCAGCAGGCCGTACCGCTCGGCGGCGGCGTCGCCCTTGACCCCGCAGGTGTCCAGGGTGTGCGCGACCGCGTCCGGCTCCAGCACCACCCAGGCCCGGCGGTCGCCGATCGCCTCCGCCAGGCCGGTGATCCAGGCCCGGTACGCGCCGGCGTCGGCCGCCCCGCCGGCCGAGTAGAGGCCGCAGTCCCGGTGCGGGATGTTGTACGCGACGAAGACCGGCGTGCGGTCGGCCTCGGCGGCACGGCGGCTGACCTGGTCGGCGATGCCCCGGGCCGCCTGGTCGCCGAGCCACTGGGAGGACGGCTGGGCGGCGATCCGTTGCAGGGTGTCGGCCTCGGCCGTACGGCCCTGGCCGCGCAGGGCGGCCGCCTGGCGGGCGACGGAGGTCTGGTCGGAGACGTAGAAGGTCTGGCCCGGAAGCTGCGGCAGCGTGCCGGCGCCGGCCTGCGCGGTCGGCGTCCCGCTCGGACTCCCACCACCGGGCGCGGTCTGCGCGCCGCCTGCGCTCTTCCCGGTACTTCCCCCCGAGCAGCCCGTGACACCCGCCACCAGTCCCAGCAGGGCCACCCCCACAGCCAGCCGGAACCCCGCCCCTCGCCCTACTCGGCGCACCTACGCCCCTCCCCCGCCCCGGTCCGGCCCCCAGCTTCGCACACCGGAGCACCGCCCGCCGTCCACCTCCAGGTGAACGGCGGGCGCTCGCCCCACGGCAGACGCTCCGTCAGGCCGGTCGAGGGGGCACCGCGGCTCAGGCCTGCTTGAGGTCCGGGATCCGCCAGTCGATCGGGTCGACCCCGAAGCCGTCCAGCGCGGTGTTGATCTGCGAGAACGGCCGGCTGCCGAAGAACAGCTTGGCGGACAGCGGGGACGGGTGCGCGCCCTGGACCACCACGTGCTTCTCGGTGTCGATCAGCGGCAGCTTCTTCTTGGCGTAGTTGCCCCAGAGCACGAAGACCACCGGCTCCTCGCGCGCGCTCACCGCCTTGATCACCGCGTCGGTGAACTTCTCCCAGCCCTTGGCCTTGTGCGAGTTGGCCTCGTGCGCGCGCACCGTGAGCACCGCGTTGAGCAGCAGCACGCCCTGCTCGGCCCAGTGCATCAGGTAGCCGTTGTCCGGCGCCTGGATGCCGAGGTCGGCGTCCAGCTCCTTGAAGATGTTGCGCAGCGACGGCGGGGTCTTGGTGCCGGGCAGCACCGAGAAGCTCATGCCGTGCGCCTGGCCGTCGTCGTGGTACGGGTCCTGGCCGAGGACGAGCACCCGGACCTTCTCGTACGGGGTGGCCTCCAGCGCGGAGAACTCCTGCCCGCTCGGCGGGAACACCTGGTGCTCCGAGCGCTGGGCCGCCACGAAGGACGCCAGCTCGGCGAAGTACGGCTTCTCCGTCTCGGCGCCCAGCACCCCCCGCCAGGACTCCGGCAGCTCCAGCCCGGTACCCGCTTGCGCCTCGCCCACGTTCGCCTCGACCGTCCCCGCCTCGACCGTGTCCGTCACGACGACCTCTACCTCCCACCGGGCGGCCGCTCACCGCGGCACCGCCCCGACCCGCGGGCGTATCGCGCCGCTCGCGCCGTACGCCCTCTTTCACCCCGAACGCTACACAGACCCACCGACAACCGGCTCAACGCCCAGCTCACGGGCCGCCGCCCTCGCCACCCGCAGGTGCTCGACCACGTTCAGCGCCACCAGCACCACCGCGAGCGACACCAGCGCGGTGATCGCCGGCCACCGCACCATCAGCGGCGCGAGCGCCAGCACCACCGCCGCCGCCCCGATCCGGGTCGTCGCGACCGAGCGGAACATCATCCAGCGGGTGTAGCCGAAGGTCAGCAGGTACAGCCCGCACCCCCCGTACAGCAGCGCCACCGACCCTGCGCCGAGCGCCCGGCGCGGATCGGCCACCGTCTCCCCGAACCCGACCGCCACCGCGATCACTCCGGCGACCAGCGCCAGGTGCCCGTACTGGAAGACCCGCCGCACGACGTCCCGGCGCGAGTCGGCGACCTCGACGGCGTGGCGCATGGCGTCGGCGGCGTAGACGAAGTACTGCCACCAGAGCCCGGCGGAGATGGTGAACGCGGCGGTGACAGCGAGGAGTTCGGCCGCGTCGAGGCGGGCCGCCGCCGCGGTGGCGCCGATCCCGACGATCGACTCGCCGAGCGCGACCAGCAGGAACAGGGCGAACCGTTCCGGCATGTGCGCCGGGTGGTACGCGACGTTCGCCAGCCGCCTGCGGAACACCACCGGAGCGGACAGGTCGCAGAGCGCCGCCAGCCCCCACAGGACGACCCGCGGCCCCTCCGGCAGCAGCCCGCCCGCCACCAGCAGCGGCCCGCTGACCAGCACCCCCACCCCGTACGGCCCGCGCCACACCCCCGGGATCCGCACCAGCAGGAGCAGCAGCACGATCCGCGCCGCCCAGTACGCGGCCCCGAGCAGCACCCCCCGTCCCTCCCACGCCCCGGGCACCGCGAGCGCCATGACCAACCCGGTCAGCCCGACCGACAGGATCCCGAGCCGGTCCCGCGCGGTGTCCACGTCCCGGATGTTCGCCTGCACGGTCGTCCCCACCCAGCACCAGTACACCGGCACGAACACCACCAGCGCCCGGACGACCCCTATCCCGTCGTGGTGGTGGTGCAGCAGCCCCGACACCTGGGTGATCGCGAACACGAACACCAGGTCGAAGTACAACTCCGCCCAGGTGACCCGCTTCTCCCCCGCCAACTCCCCCGCGCCGCCCATTCCGTCCTCCCCGACGCCCACAGCGAACGGGCCCCGCTCCCGACCGTCGGCCGGGACCGGGGCCCGCAACAGCAGCCCCGAGGCTAGAGCAACCCGGCGGGGCCCGCGACGCCGGACCGGACAGACGCCGGACCGGACACCGGGCCATCGGCCGACCGGTCCCCGACGGCCCGCCGGTGACGGTGGTTCCTCCCGGGCCGGGGGCCGGTCCGGGCTGTGGGCGGGCTCTGGGAGGCGCGGGGAGGGACGACTACGCTGGTCCACGTTGGGGCAGCCGAGCGGCGCCCGGCCGGCCACCGGTGTCCGGTCCGGAGCGATGCACGAGATCGTTCAGAACCATCGCAAGACGTAGGAGACACCGACGTGGCAGAGCGAGAGCGCAAGCCGATCGATTCCTGGCTGACCGACATGGACGGCGTCCTCATCCACGAGGGCGTGCCGATCCCCGGGGCCGACACCTTCCTGAAGCGGCTGCGCGACTCCGGCAAGCCGTTCCTGGTCCTCACGAACAACTCGATCTACACCCAGCGCGACCTGCACGCCCGGCTGGCCCGGATGGGGCTCGACGTCCCCGTCGAGCACATCTGGACCTCGGCGCTGGCCACCGCCAAGTTCCTGGAGGACCAGCGGCCCGGCGGCACCGCCTACGTCATCGGCGAGGCCGGCCTGACCACGGCGCTGCACGACGTCGGCTACGTCCTCACCGACACCGACCCCGACTTCGTGATCCTCGGCGAGACGCGGACCTACTCCTTCGAGGCGATGACCAAGGCCGTCCGGCTCATCGACGCGGGCGCCCGGTTCATCGCCACCAACCCCGACGAGACCGGACCGTCCGCCGAGGGCGCGCTCCCGGCCACCGGGGCGGTGGCCGCCCTCATCACCAAGGCCACCGGGGTGGAGCCGTACTTCGTCGGCAAGCCCAACCCGCTGATGATGCGGGCCGGGCTGAACGCCATCGGCGCGCACTCCGAGAACAGCGCGATGATCGGCGACCGCATGGACACCGACATCGTCTCCGGCATGGAGGCGGGCATGTCGACCTTCCTCGTCCTCACCGGCCTGACCCAGGCGGAGGACGTGGAGCGCTTCCCCTACCGGCCGACCCGGGTCGTCGAGTCGATCGCCGACCTGGTCGACCTGATCTGACGCGCCGGCGCACCGGCGCACCGGGGGTCCTCCGTGCGGGGAGGACCCCGGACCCGGGCCCGTCGTCATGCCCTCCTCAAGGGCTCCTTAAGACGCCCCTAACGGCGGCGGCACCCCTCGGCAGCACGGCCCGGTCCGGCTACCGTGAACGCCACGCCGCCGCGTCCCCCACCGCGGCGGCGGCACGCTTCCGCTCCCGCGCGTCCCGGCGCGGGGACCCGCCCCCCCCCGCGCCGACGCCCGAAGGCCGCCGCCGGGGGCCGACGCCGAAACCGGGGCCAACCGGACGCGCCGTGGTTGAGTAGGACGCATGACGACCTCCGCGCACCGAGCCCCGGCCGCCCCCTCCGGAACCCACCCGCCCTTCCGCGTCGGTCTGATCGGCTACGGGCTGGCCGGCTCCGCCTTCCACGCCCCGCTCATCGCCACCACCCCCGGGCTCCGGCTGGACGCCGTGGTCACCGCCAACCCGGAGCGCCGGGAGCAGCTGCGGCGCGAGCACCCCGGGGCGCGCGCCGTCGACACGCCCGAGCAGCTGCTCGCCGATCCGGAGGCGCTCGACCTGGTCGTCATCGCCTCCCCCAACCGCACCCACGCCCCGCTCGCCCGCGCCGCCCTGGCCGCCGGGCTGGCCACCGTGGTCGACAAGCCACTGGCCGGGACCGCCGCCGAGGCGGCCGAGCTCTGCGCGCTCGCGGAGGCGAGCGGCACCCTGCTCACCGTCTTCCAGAACCGCCGCTGGGACGGCGACTTCCTCACCGCCGCCCGACTGGTCCGCGAGGGCGCGCTCGGCCGGGTGCACCGCTTCGAGTCCCGCTTCGAGCGCTTCCGCCCCAAGCCCAAGCCCGGCTGGCGCGAGCTCGCCGACCCGGCCGAGGTCGGCGGCACCCTCTACGACCTGGGCAGCCACCTCGTCGACCAGGCGCTCACGCTCTTCGGGCCGGTCGAGACGGTGTACGCCGAGATCGACGTCCGGCGCGACGGCGCGGTGGTCGACGACGACGCCTTCCTCGCCCTCACCCACGCCAACGGCACCCGCTCCCACCTGTGGACCAGTGCCCTCGCCCCGCTCGTCGGCCCGCACCTGCGGGTCCTCGGCGACACCGCCGGGTACGTCAAGTCCGGCATGGACCCGCAGGAGGCCGCCCTGCGCTCCGGCCTGCGCCCCGACGCCGCGACCCCCTGGGGCGCCGAGGACCCGGCCCGCGACGGCGTGCTCGGCACCGACGAGTCGACGGTCACCGTGCCCACCGACTCCGGCGACTACCCCGCCTTCTACGCCGGAGTCGCCGCCGCCCTGGCCGACCCCGGCACCCCGCCCCCGGTCGACCCGCGCGACGCCGTCGCCGTCCTCACCGTCCTGGAGGCCGCCCGCGCCTCCGCCGCCACCGGCAGCACGGTCCGGCTGGACCCGGCCGACCGGGGCTGAGCACCCCGGCGCGGGGGCGGGTCCGGCCCGCCCCCGCGCCCGCGCGTACCGCCCGTCCCTTCCGGCGGAACGCCGTGTCCCCGCCCTTCACCGGGCTCCTGAACTCCGCTGAACTCGGCCCGCCGCCCTGCCGTTCCGCTCGCCCGTTCGCCTACGCTGCATCCCATGCAGACCTGGGGGGAGCGGTATCAACAGGGCCTGACGGACAGTGCGGAGCAGCGGCGGCGGGCCAAGGCCGACGCGGTCGCGCTGCAACGCCGCAGCTGGGCCCGGGGCGAGAACGTCCACTGGACACCCGTCACGGTGACCACCCCGGACGGCCGGCCGGTGGGTCTGCGGGTCGTCTGGATCGGCGCCGGCCTGCCCGGCGACGGGAACCTCGACAGGCGCGCGTCCCGCAACCTCGTCGCCGTCCACCTCATGGGGCTCCTTGTCCTGCTGTCGGAGCTCGTCGGCGCCCTGATGCTCCTGGGCCTCGCGCTCCGCTGGCTCCACATCGAGCTGACCGGCCGTCCGCACTACGCCGTCCTGGCCACCGCCGACGGCGCCCCGGTCGCCGTCCACCGCACCCGCCGCCGCAAGCAGGCCCTGATCGCCGCGGCCGCCCTCGCCGACCGCATCGAACGCGAGGGCACCACCGCCCTCGCCGCCCCGGGGGGCGACCGATGACCGACGGCGCCGCACCCACCGGATACCGCCCCGGGTCGCGCATGATGGCACTGCAGCGCCGCAGCTGGGCCCGGGGCGAGAACGTCCCCTACACCGGCCACGTCGCGGTGGCCGGCCCGGACGGCCGGACGGTCGGCCTCTCCGTCGTCCGGCTCGACGTCCCCGGCGCCGTCCCGAAGCCGAAGCGCCGCCGCAGCGGCCCGGGTATCGAGGCCTCGGGCCTCGCCTCCGACGCCTCGGGCATCGGCGCCGTGCTCGCGATGGTCGCCGTTCTCGGCTTCCTCCTGTTCGTCGTCGGCCGCTGGCTGTTCAACGAGCTGACCGGCCGTCCGCACTTCGCCGTCCTGGCCACCGCCGAGGGCACCGCCGTCGCCGTCCACCGCACCCGCCGCCGCAGGCCGGCCCTGATCGCCGCGGCCGCCCTCGCCGACCGCATCGAACGCGAGGGCGCCACCGACCTCGCCGACCTCACCGCCCCGGGGAGCGACCGATGACCGACTCCGTCGACGAGCGCGCCGTCCGGGAGGAGCAGCGGCGACGGGAGCGGGAGTGGACCGCCGAGTTCGAGCGGCGGGCGGCGGCGGCCGACACGGCGCGGGAGGAGCGTGCGCGGGCCGACCGCGCAGCCGCCCTGCGGGCGGCCTGGGCGCGCGGCGGGCGGGGTGAGCGGCACACGTTCGCGGAGGTCGCCGCCCCGGACGGCGGGGAGCCGGTGCGGATCGCGGTGGTCTGGCTCGGCCGGTACCGGCCCGTGCGGAGGGCGTTCCGCGGGAGCGTCACCCACGGGCAGGTCGGCGACGGGCTGGGCATCGTGATCGTCGCCGCCGCCGGCCTTGTGCTGGGGCTCCACCACATCGTCCGCCGCCTGCTGCTCCGGCTGTCCGACGGACCCCGCTGGGCCGTCGTCGCCGCCGTGAGGCCGGACGGGAAGCACGTGGTCGTGCGGCGCGAGCGCGACGAACGGCCCGCCGCGCTCGCCGCCGCCGCACTCGCCGACCGCGTCGAGCGGGACGGCGCGGCGGCCGTCACGGCCGCGGGCGGCTGAGCGGGGTCAGACCCCGATGACCTCCACGGCCGAGCCCAGCCCCTTGAAGTCCGCGACGTTGCGCGTGTACAGCGGCAGGCCGTGCGCGGAAGCGATCGCGGCGATCATCAGATCGATCCGGCGCGGGCGCGGCTGGCGGCCGGCGGCGATGGTCAGGGTCACCAGGGTGCCGTAGCGGGCTGCGGCGGCCGCGTCGAAGGGCAGCGGCTCGAAGTCCGCCATCGCGGCGCCCAGCACCTCCATCCGGGCCGCCCGGCTGATCGGGTCGCGGGCCATGGAGACGCCCTGCTGCAGCTCGGCGAAGGTGATCGCGGTCAGCTCCGGCACGGCCGGCAGGTCGGCCGGGCTGAGCAGCGCCAGGTCGATGTAGACGCAGGTGTCCAGCACCCCGGCGGGCCGCCGCCGGGAGGCCCGTCGCCGCTCAGCCACGCGGCCGCTCGAACGGGTCGCCGCCCTCGTCCCCGACCAGTTCCTCCGGCCCGAAGTACTCCTCGGCCTCCTTGCGCAGCTGCTGGTAGTCCACGCGCGGCAGCTTCACGTGCCGCGCCACCAGTTCCTCCGCCGTGAGCCGGCGCCGTCCCGCCACCGGCCGCAGCTCGGCGACCTCGACCCCGTTCCTGGTGATGTGGAAGGTCTCCCCCGCCTCCACGGCGTCCATCACCGCGGCGGAGTTGTTCCGGAACTCCCGCTGGGTAATCGTCTTCATCCTCCCAAGGTAGCCCCGCGTAGCACCAGCGGCTACACCTCGCGCGGCAATCGTCGGAATCGACCGCCCGAGGACGGCCGGACGGGGGCAGCCAGATGTGGGTCAGGGCCATCCGGACGCCCTGAACCGGGAACCGGGGCGGGGGCCCGATCGTCTTCCCGCTGTGCAGGCACAGGATCCGGAGCGCAGCAGGAGGGCAGGGACGTGGCGCTGGTCGCGATGCTGCTCGGGATGCTCCGGGTGCTGAGTGGCGGGGAGTGGCTCGCCGAGGGCGGCGGGTCGCTGACCTCGGTGGCGGCCGCGGCCGCCGTGGTGCTGGTGACCGGGGCGGTCGCGGGGGCGCTGGTCGTCGCGCGGCTGCTGGGGGCGCGGGCACCGGCGAACGTGCGGGACGGGATGCTGCGCAGGCGCGCGTTCCGGACGGCGTTCCTGCCGCAGCGCGATCCGGACGCCCGGGGCCGACGGCGTCCCAGGGCGCCGGGGGCGGCCCCGGCGGCCGCGTAGTCCCGGTAGCAGTCCTTCCCGGAACGCCGCACAGCGCGGCCGTCCTCCGCCGACCACTCGTACCCCGAGACCCCGGAGGGCTCGCCCCGTCATGTCCGTTTTCGCTGTCCTCGACCCGGCCGTCGGCCTGGCCCACGACGTCGTCGCCGCGCTCGCGCACGTCGTCCCGACCGCGCTCGCGATCGTCCTGTTCACCGTCTGCGTCCGGCTGGCGCTGCACCCGCTGGCGCGGGCGGCGGCGCGCGGCGAGAAGTCGCGCGCCCGGCTGGCGCCGCGGGTCGCCGAGCTGAACCGCACCCACAAGGGCCGCCCGGAGAAGCTCCAGGCGGCTCTCGCCGAGCTCTACCGGGAGGAGAAGGCCTCGCCGTTCGCGGGGTGCCTGCCGATGCTGGTGCAGATCCCGTTCTTCTCGGTGATGTACCGGCTGTTCACCACGCCGAACGACCTGCTCGGCCACACCCTGGCCGCCACCCCGCTCGGCCTGCACGTGGGCCAGGCGCAGGGCGCGGGGCAGTGGGCGGTGTTCGCCGTGCTGTACGCGGGCCTGGCGGCGGTGGCGTACGCCGGCTTCCGGCGGGCCCGGCGCGCGCAGGCCGCACAGGCCGCCGTGGGTGGCACCCCGCCGCAGCCCGGGTTGGCGCTCCTGCCGTACCTGTCCTTCGGCACGGTGCTGTTCGCCGCCCTCGTGCCGCTCGCGGCCGGGGTCTACCTGCTGACCACCACCACCTGGTCCGCCGTCGAGCGGGCCTGGCTGTACCGGGACGGCGCGCCGGAGCCCGCGGGAGTGGCGCTGGTGTGACGCCCGGGTCGGAGCGCGTGCCGGGACTCCTCTAGCCTGTGTGATCGTTTGGGCCGGTCGGCCGGACGCTCACACAGGTGAGATCACACAGGCGAAGGGAAGGGTCGGATCATGGCGGTCGCTGCTCCGGCGTTGGCCGAGTTGCGGGAGGTCTGCCAGCCGCAGGCGAAGCTGGCGAGCCGCAACGGGGAGCACTGGGCGGGTCGGCTCTACATGCGCGCCGTGTCGCTGCGGGTCACCCGCCAGTTGGTGCGGACCTCGGTCTCGCCCAACACGCTGACCTGGGTGATGGTGGTCTGCGGGGTGGGCGCCGGGGCGGCGCTGCTGATCCCGGGGCTGCCGGGCGCGGTGCTGGCGGTGGTACTGATGCAGGGCTTCCTGCTGTTCGACTGCGTCGACGGCGAGGTGGCCCGCTGGAAGCGGCAGTTCAGCATGGCCGGGGTGTACGTCGACCGGCTCGGCGCCTACCTGGCGGACGCCGCGCTGATGATCGGCGCGGGTGTCCGGGCGGCCCGGGGCGGCTCGGAGCTGTGGGTGTCGGTGGGCCTGGCGGCCGCGCTGGGCGTGGTGCTGCTGAAGGCGTCGACCGACCTGGTGGACGTGGCGCGGGCGCGCAGCGGGATGGCGCCGGCGGACGAGGAGTCGACGCAGCCGCGGTCGCAGGGCATCGCGACGGCGCGCCGGCTGGCGTCCGTGTTCAAGATCCACCGGGTGACCAACGGGATCGAGGCCTCGCTGGTGCTGCTGGCGGCGGCGGTCGTGGACGCGGTGGTCGGCAACACCGACCCGACGCAGGCGACGGTCGCCGCGATCACCGTGATCACCTGGGGGATGGTGGTCGCGCACCTGGCGTCGATCCTGTCCTCCTCCCGCCTGCGCTGAGCGGGCACCGGGCCCGCCTCCGGACGGCGCGCCGCCCCGAGGGGTGGCGCGCCGTCGCACGTCCGCGGGACCGTCGCCCGGTCCGATGACGGCCCGCACGAGGGCTTCGCCGCCGGTGCCGACGGCGTCGGCACCTGAGCCCGCCACGGCGGCGACGCCCCTCCGGGAGACGCCGTCAACCCCGATGGCGCCGGTCGCACCGCCCCCGCCGTTCGGCCGGGCGGCGTCGTCCCCTCGGGGACGCCGGGGCTGATCCCGAGGGGTGACGCGACCGGCTTTCACGGGTGCGAACGTGGTTGCCGGGTCCCGGAGTTCGGGCCCCGGGGAGGGATCACCATGAACGTCACCCGCACCACCTCCGCCACCCGGAGCGGCCGACGCGCCCGGCGGCTCGCCGCCCTCGCGCTGGCCGCCGCCACCGTCGTCGCACTCACCCCGGCGGCGGCGGTGGCGGCCGACGGCAGCAGTTCGACCACCGTGGCGTCCGACGCCGCCACGCGGGTCGACCTGAGCCCCGAACTGCGGGCCGTCGTCGAACCCGGCGCCACCACGGCCGCGCTCGCCGAGACCCGCGAGAACGGCCGCCGGACCTGGCGGGACTCCGCCGGCGTCACCGACCTCGACTCGCGGCGCCCCGCACGCGCGGACGGCCGGTTCCGGATCGGCAGCGTCACCAAGACCTTCGTCTCCACCGTCGTGCTCCAACTCGTCGACGAGGGAAAGCTCCGGCTGGACGACCCGGTCGAGCGCCACCTGCCGGGCGTCGTCCCGAACGGCGGCGCCATCACCCTGCGCCACCTGCTCAACCACACCAGCGGCCTGGACGACTACCTGGACGACCCGCGCTTCCTCTTCAAGGGCGAGGAGAGCCTGCGCACCTTCCTCGCCGGACGCCGCTGGCAGGACTACCGTCCGGCCGAGCTGATCGAGGCGGGCGTCGGCCGGCCACCGCACTTCCCGCCCGGCCGGGGCTGGCACTACTCCAACACCAACTACATCCTCGTCGGCGAGGTCGTCCGCAAGGTCACCGGGCACCGCTGGCAGCGCGAGGTGGAACGGCGGATCGTCGAGCCGCTGCGGCTGAAGGACACCGTGTTCCCGGGCTCCTCGCCGGGCGTCCCCGGCCCGCACGCCCACGGATACGCCCGACTGCCGGAGGGCCCGGTGGACATCACGCTGATCAACCCGACCGTCGGTGACGCGGCGGGCAACGGGATCTCCACCACCGCCGATCTCAACCGCTTCCACGCCGCCCTGTTCGGCGGCGCGCTGCTGTCGCCCGCGCGCTTCGCCGAGATGACGACGGTCGTCCCCGCCACCGACCTCGACGCGCACTACGGGCTGGGACTCATCCGCTACGACCTCCCGTGCGGCGAGGTCTGGGGCCACACCGGCGGCGTCCCCGGGTACAGCACGGTGTGGCTCGGATCGAAGGACGGCACCCGGCAGTTCGCGCTCTCCTTCAACGATGTGGCCGGTGTGGAGAGCCCCGGCACCCACGCCGCGATGAACGCCTTCGTCCGGACGGCCTCCTGCGGACCGCAGGCCGCCGCAACGACGAGCGCGGGCGTGAACTCATCGTTCGCAGAGCTTCGTTGAGACCCGCCATGCGCGACCGGACGAGTGTCGGGGAACGCCCGCCGTCAACCCCGGCGATGCCGATTTCACCGGTCGGCCACCCCACCGTTCGACCGGGTCGTGCACTACCCCCGAGGGCCGACGGGGCTGGTCCCGGAGGCTGACGCGACCGGGTGCGGCGGGTGCGAACGTGGTTGGAGGGGACCGGAGTTCGGGCCCCGGGGAGGGATCACCATGAACGTCACCCGCACCACCTCCGGCATCCGGACCGGCCGACGCGCCAGGCGGCTCGCCGCCCTCGCGCTGGCCGGCGCCACCGTCGTCGCACTCGCCCCGACGGTGGCGGTGGCGGCCGACGGCAGCAGTGGGCCGGCCTCCGTGTCGGCCGACGCCGCCACGCGCGTCGACCTCGACCCCGAGCTGCGCGCCGTCGTCGAACACGGAGCCTCGACGGCCGCGCTCGGCGAGGCGCGCGAGAACGGCCGCCGGACCTGGCGGGGCTCCGCCGGCGTCACCGACATCGACTCGCAGCGACCGGTGCGCGCCGACGGCCGGTTCCGGATCGGCAGCGTCACCAAGACCTTCGTGTCCACGGTCGTGCTCCAACTCGTCGACGAGGGGAGGATCCGGCTGGACGACCCGGTCGAGCGGTACCTCCCGGGCGTCGTGCCGAACGGCGGCGCGATCAGCGTGCGCCAACTGCTCAACCACACCAGCGGCCTGTACGACTACCTGGACGACCCGCGCTTCCTCTTCCACGACGAGGCCAGCCTGCGCTCCTACCTCGCCGCGGGCCGCTGGATCACCTGGAGTCCGTCGCAGCTGATCGAGGTGGGCGCGCAGGGGACCCCGTACTTCGCGCCGGGGCAGGGCTGGCACTACTCGAACACCAACTACGTCCTCCTCGGCGAGGTCATCCGCAAGGTCACCGGACACGCCTGGCAGAGCGAGGTGGACCGGCGGATCGTCAAGCCGCTGCACCTGGACGAGACCACGTTCCCGAGCTCCCGGACAGCCGTGCCGGGCCCGCACGCCCACGGGTACGTCAAACTGCCGGAGGGCCTGGCGGACATCACCCGGCTGAGCCCCAGCTTCGGCGACGCGGCCGGCAACGGCATCTCCACCAGCGCCGACCTCAACCGCTTCCACGCCGCCCTGTTCGGCGGCAGGCTGCTGTCGCCGGCCCGGCTCGCGGAGATGACGACGGCCGTCCCGGCGCCGATGATCGGCGCGCACTACGGGCTGGGCCTGATCCGGTACGACCTGCCGTGCGGCGAGGTCTGGGGCCACACCGGCGGGCTCCCCGGGTACAACACGGTGTGGCTCGGGTCGAAGGACGGCGCACGGCAGTTCTCGCTCTCCTTCAACCTCTCGCAGGGGGCGGAGACCGAGGAGACCTTCACCACGCTGAACGCCTTCATCCTCAAGGCGTCGTGCGGCACCGGTACCGCGGCCGCGAAGGGTGACACCACGGCGAACGCGCCGCTGACGATCCTGCGTTGAGCAAATCCGGCCGGGACGGCGGGCAGGGCTTGCCGTCAACCCCTGCGAAGCCGATCGGCCGACGCGCCGACCCCGCCGTTCGGCCGGGTCCCGGAATACCTCCGGCGGATCAGCGGGGGCCGCCGACGCCGGTCCGGAGGACGACGCGGCACGGGCGGGGCGGGTGCGAGTCTGAGGGGCGAAGGGCCCGAGGTCCGGGCCACGGGGAGGATGAATCACCATGGCGTTCCTTCAGACCCGAGCACCGCGCGGGCGCGGCCGGTTGGGGATCCGGCTGGCCGCCGCCGCACTGGCCGGGGCGAGCATCGTCACGCTCGCCCCGGCGGCGGCGATGGCCGCCGCACCGGCCGGGACGTCCGAGGCGTTCGGGGCCGAGGCCCGCCCGCGCGGTGGCGACGCCCAGGCGGAGCTGCAGGCGTTCATCGCGGACGGCTCCTCGACGGCCGCGTTCGCCGAGGTCCGGCAGAACGGCCGACGGGTCTGGCGGGGCGCGGCCGGCACGTCCGACCTGGCCACCGGGCAGCCGGTCAGGCCGGACGGCCGGTTCCGGATCGGCAGCGTCACCAAGCCGTTCGTGTCGACGGTCGTGCTCCAACTGGTCGCCGAGCGCAAGCTGCGGCTGGACGACCCGGTGGAGCGCTACCTGCCGGGCCTCGTCCCGAACGGCGGCGCGATCAGCGTGCGCCACCTGCTCAACCACACCAGCGGGTTGTTCGACTACCTGGAGGACCCCCAGTTCTTCTACAGGGACGAGGCGAGCCTGCGCGACTGGGTCCACGGGTCGAGCCGCTGGCAGGACTACCGGCCGGAGCAGCTGGTCGCGGTCGGCGTCGCGCACCCGCCCTACTTCGCGCCGGGACAGGGCTGGCACTACTCGAACACCAACTACGTCCTCGCCGGAATGCTGATCCGGAAGCTGACCGGGAAGAGCTGGCAGAGCGAGGTCGAGCGGCGCATCGTCCGGCCGCTGCACCTCGACGACACGACGTTCCCCGGCTCCGGGACCGGCGTGCGCGGCCCGCACACCCACGCGTACGCCAAGCTGGCGGAGGGGCCGGCGGACATCACCCGGCTGAACACGACCGTCGCCGACGCGGCGGGCAACGGCATCTCCACCGCCGCCGACCTCAACCGCTTCCACGCCGCCCTGTTCGGCGGCAAGCTGCTCCGGCCGGCCGAGCAGGCCGAGCTGAAGCGGACGGTGCCGACCGGCTCGGGCCACTCGTTCTACGGACTCGGCGTGGCCCAGGCCGACTTCGGCTGCGGCCCGCTGTGGGGCCACGACGGCGGCCTGCCGGGCTGGGGCACCCTGCTGTTCGGCACGGCGGACGGGAAGCGGCAGGTGGCGCTGTCGTACAACCCGTACGAGGGCACGGACCCGTCGGGGATCGACACGGCGGTCGTCAACGTGGCGGCCAAGACGCTGTGCGGCTCCTCGGCCCCGGCGGGGGCGGTCGCGGACGCGACGGCCGGACTGTCGGCCCTGCGGGGCGCGAGCGGGGCGGCCGCCGCGCGCTGATGACCACCGGGGTCGGCGCCGGACTCGCGCCGACCCCGGGCCTCAATCCGACGATCATTCATATTCCTTTTCAGCTAAGGCTGGTAACAACGTTTCCATCAGGTTACGGTGTTACCCATGAACACGATCTACCAGGACGCGTTACAGCGCGGCCAGGAATCGGCCCGCGCCGCCGTCCTCGACTGCGCGATCGGCCTCCTCATCGCCGACGGCCCCGCCGCACTGACCATGCGGCGGGTCGCCACCGAGATCGGCACGTCGACGAAGGTGCTCTACACCATGTTCGGCGCCAAGGAAGGGCTCGCCGAAGCCCTGTACCGGGAAGGGTTCGCCCGGTTGCGCCGCGCCCAGGAGCGCACCCCGCTCACCGCCGACCCGCTGGCCCGCCTCAACGACCTCGGCGCCGCCTACCGGCAGCACGCCCTGGCCGAACCCGCCTACTACCGCGTCATGTTCGAACAGGCCATTCCCGGCTACCGGCCG
Source organism: Kitasatospora sp. NPDC056184 (assembly GCF_042268405.1). Taxonomy (NCBI): domain Bacteria; kingdom Bacillati; phylum Actinomycetota; class Actinomycetes; order Kitasatosporales; family Streptomycetaceae; genus Kitasatospora; species Kitasatospora sp. NPDC056184. The sequence goes on from NZ_JBHJUI010000012.1 coordinate 150,295, forward strand.
AACGCCGAATCCCTCGCCTCCGCCGAGACCGCCTTCGACGCGTCCGTGGCCGCCGTCGAAGCGTGCATCGCGACCGGCGTCTTCCGCCCCGGCGACCCGCACGAGATCTCCAAGCTGCTCTGGGCCGCCGCACACGGCGCGGTCAGCCTCGAACTCGCCGGCCACTTCCCTCCCGACACGGCCGACCAGCGCTTCACCACGCTGATGGCGGCGGTCGGCCGGGCCTTCCTCGCCCGTGACCACCGGCCGGACGGAGGACCGACCGCATGACCGCCCCCGCACGCGCCAACCGCTACCTGTCGGGCGGCTTCGCCCCCGTCACCGAGGAGGTCACCGCCCACGACCTCCCCGTCACCGGCCGGATACCCGCCCACCTCAGCGGCCGGTACCTGCGCATCGGCCCCAACCCGCTCGGCGTCGAGGACCCGGCCGCGCACATCTGGACCCTCGGCGAGGGCATGGTGCACGGCGTCCGCATCCGCGACGGCCGCGCCGAGTGGTACCGCAACCGCTGGGTCCGCTCCGCCTCCGTCGCCGACCGGCTCGGTGAGCCGCGCCGCGGCGCCCCCGTCGACGAGCGCCTGGACTTCGCCCCCAACGTGCAGGTCGCCGGGCTGGACGGCCGCACCTTCGCGCTCATCGAGGGCGGGCTGAAGCCGTACGAGCTGACGTACGAGCTGGACACGGTGGGCCCCTGCGACCTCGGCGGGACACCCGAGGGCTACACCGCCAACGCGCACTCCGTGTTCGACCCACGGAGCCGTGAACTGCACTCGGTGGCCTTCCGGTACGGCGCCGAGGCCGTCCAGCACATCGTGATGGACGCGACCGGCGCCGTCCGCCGCGTCACGACCGTCCCCACGCCGGGCAGCCCGTACATGCACGACTTCGCGCTGACCGAGGACCACGTGATCCTCTACGACGCGCCCGTGGTCTTCAGCGCCGCGCACCTGGGCACCGGCGTGCCGTTCACCTGGGACGACAGCCACCAGGCCCGGGTGGGCGTGATGCCCCGGGAGGGCGGCGCGGTGCGGTGGTTCGAGGTCGCGCCGGGCCTCGTCGGCCACACCCTCAACGCCCACCAGAGCGGGGCGGAGGTCGTCGTGGACCTCGTCCGCCACCCCGAGGGCTTCGCGATCCGGGACTTCGGCACCAGCCGCCCCACCCTGGACCGCTGGACGGTCGACCTCACGGCCGGCCGGGTGCGGGAGGAACGCCTCGACGACCGCGTCCAGGAGTTCCCCCGGCTCAACCCCCGGTACACCGGGCAGCCGTACCGGTACGGCTACGCCGCCGCCGTCGAGCTGTACGCGCCGCCCGCCGGGCCGGAGGACAACCGCCCGGACGAGGGCTTCAGCAGCGCGCTGCTGAAGCACGACCTGCTGCGCGGCACCACCGAGGCGCACGAGTTCGGGCGCTTCGGGGCCGTCGGCGAGGGGGTGTTCGTGGCCGCCGAGAACCCGGTCGCGGAGGACGACGGGTACGTGATGGCCTACGTCCACGATCCGGAGCGCGGCGCGGCCGACCTGGTGATCCTCGCCGCCCAGGACTTCACCGGCGAGCCGGTCGCCCGCATCCACCTGCCAGCCCGGGTGCCGCTCGGCCTGCACGGCAACTGGGTGCCGGACGGCGGGTCAGGGCCGCACTAGCGTCCACTCGGTGGCGAGACGGCCGTACCGGAGGGTGTGCTTTCCGCCCTTCTGGACCGTGTTTGCCAGCATGATGTGACACTTCGTCGGACCGACGAAGTCGATGTGCACCTGGTATCCGGCATCCGTCTCCCTGGAAGCCTCCCAAGTGCCGTTCGTGATCTCCCAGAGGTCGTCGATCGCCGGCGAGGTCGAATCCTCCCGGCAGACGGAGGCCGGTATCACGGAAGGACCGAGCCGCCCGCCGTCCACCAGTTCCAGGCGGGTGCTGCTGGGCCCCTGGCCCACCCGCCACTGACCGACCACGCTCGGCGGCGGGTGGGGGGTGAGGAGAGCCTGGAGGCCGAAGAAGGCCGCGAATACGAGCAGGAACGCCAGGGCGACGGCTGGGATGGCGTACTTCGCGGCGCTTTCCACGGCGGGACCGTAGCACCAGGGTGATCACCGGAGCCAGGGCTGCGCTCACAGGAGGAGCGGCGACCCGCCGATCGGCAGATGGACGGCGGCAGTTCGGCACCGGGACGATGATCGGGCCGGGGTCCTCGCCGCCCCTGCCCGCCCCTGCGGCGGCGATGGCGGGGCAACGTCCACGGCACTGGCGTCCGACCTGGCCGACCGGGCAGCCGGTCAGGTCGGTCGCGCGCCCCGGGCCTACTCGGGTATGTGGTGGTCACGGTCGCGGTGGCGATCGCGGAGGGAGTCCGAGCGGAGCCGGCAGACGGCGCCGACGACGGCTGCCGTGATGATGAGGGCCAGGAGACCGAGCGCGGTCACGCGGCGGCGTCGAGCTCGAACCAGACCAGCTTGCCGCGCTTCTGCGGGTCGGCGCCCCAGCGGTGGGTGAGGCCCTGGACGAGCTGGAGGCCCCGGCCGGATTCGGCGAGTTCGGCGGGGGCGCAGGGGGCGGGGAGGTCGGAGGAGTCGTCGGCGACCGAGACGCGGAGCGTCCGGTCGGCGATGAGGACCACGACGACGGGCGCGGCCGTTCGGCCGTGTCGCCAGGCGTTGACGATGAGTTCGACGAGGGCGAGTTCGGCGTCCGCGATGGCGTCGGGCGGGAAGCCGGCGTGGTCCATGGAGGAGCGGAGGGCCTCGCGGGCGACGGTGAGGGAGGGGGTGTTGCGGTTACACATGGGGACACTCCCAGCGGTGCAGGTGGGGCGCACCGGATGGAGGCATGAGGGCGCCAACTGCCCGAGTGAGGGACGTTGATGACGATCCGTCCGGTGAGCGGTGCATCACAGACTGTAGAGCAGAGGTGGCACATGTGCGGGCACTCTTCCCACCTTTGTCACTCGATAGAGGTGCTGCTGGACCCGCCGATGAATCAAGGTGGATGCTTGAGGGCATGCCACCACGAACCACCCCGACGGTCAGGCAGGAACGGGTCGGTATCGAACTGCGGAAGATGCGCGACAGCGCCAGCCGCACGACTGCTCAAGCCGCTGCCCTGTTCGGCCTCGACAGAACAAAGATCACGCAGATCGAGAAGGGCTACTATCCCGTCACGCCAGATCGTGTTCGGGCCCTCGCCGCCGAGTACGAAGAGAGCGATGCCGACTACATCGATGCGCTCGCGCGGATGGCCGGCGAGCGACACAGGGGATGGTGGGAGGAGTATCGAGGGTCCGTCCCCGCCGGCTTCCTTGACACTTCGGAGCTTGAGTTCTTCGCCCAAGGCATGATGACCTACCAGATCTGCCACCCGCCTGGGGCGATGCAGACCGAGGAGTACAGCAGGGCGGTCTTCCAGGAGGCCTATCCGCCACTGAGGCCAAGGCTCTTGGAATCGCGCGTGGAGAACCGACTGCGTCGCTCGGAGATCCTCATGGAGCAGGGCGTCCATCCCTACACGGCCGTGGTCCATGAAGCAGCTCTCAGAATGCGCTTCGGCGGGCCCGAAGTCAGTCGAAGGCAGCTTGAGAAGATTCTGGAGTTCACCCAACTGCCGCACGTGACCGTCCATGTCGTCACCTTCGAGGCGGATGGCTTCAAAGGCGCAGGGCAAGCAATCGTCCACGCAAAGGGACCGGTCCCGCGGCTCGACACCGTCCAACTCGACGCGGTCGGCGGCCCGGTGTTTCTCCATGAACGCAACCAGGTGGACAACTATCGGAAGATCATAGACCGAATGATCGAGCGATCACTCTCTCCGAAGCATTCACGCGATCTGATCAACCGCATCAAGAAGGGAATCTGAGTCATGGAACCGCTGGTCTGGACCCGGCCGTCTGCGTGCGCCGACTCCACCAACTGCCCGGAGGTGGCCATCACCAATGACACCGTCTATGTCCGGAGTAGCCTTCAGCCCTTGTCCATAGCCCAGCTGACCATCAAGGAATGGCGCGACCTCGTGGCCGGCATCCAGAACGGCGAATTCAACACCTGACACGCATCCCCCAACCGCGCCCTTCGCCGAACCGCGAAGGGCGCGACCCAGATGCAGCAGCCGCTGCCCCGCTCGTGCCGACAGCACGACTACTCGTCGGCCTTGCTCAACGCCTCCTCGGCTTCCTCCACGGCGCCGCATGCCCGATATGCCGCCGCCGAGACCTCTCGCATGGCCCGCACCTCAGCAGCGGGCCGGTGGGCGGCGAGGAGGGTGTCGGCGAGTTCGTCAGAGGCCTCCCCCAGCCGACGTCCGTCGTCCAGGCTCTCAAACAAGCCGATGGCCCGCTCACCAGCGTCAATCGCCTCAACCATCTTCCCTCGAATCCGCAGGGCGGTGCCGAGGTTGTTCCAAGCAATGGCTTCGTCGTAATGATCGCCAAGTTCCTGGAATTGGACGAGGGCGGCACGGTGAGCCGCCTCAGCCTCGTCGAACCGCCGCAGATCCCGCAGTGTGCCGCCCAGGCCACTCAAGGCGACGGCTTCGCCGTGGTGGTCGCCGAGTTCCTGGTACTGGGTGAGGGCGGTGCGGTGAGCTGCCTCAGCCTCGTCGAACCGCCGCAGATCCCGCAGTGTGCGGCCGAGGCTGCTCCAGGCGATGGCTTCCCTGTTGTGGTCGCCGAGTTCCTGGTACTGGGTGAGGGCGGTGCGGTGAGCCGCCTCAGCCTCGTCGAACCGCCGCAAAGCCCACAGTGTGCTGCCCAGGTTGTTCCAGGCGATGGCTTCGTTGTGGTGGTCGCCGAGTTCCTGGTACTGGGTGAGGGCGGTGCGGTGAGCCGCCTCAGCCTCGTCGAACCGCCGCAGATCCCGCAGTGTGCGGCCGAGGCTGCTCCAGGCGATGGCTTCGCCGTGGCGGTCTCCCAGTTTCTGATGCTGGGTGAGGGCGGTGCGGTGAGCCGCCTCAGCCTCGTCGAACCGCCGCAAAGCCTGCAGTGTGCGGCCGATCTCGTTCCAGGCGATGGCTTCCCTGTTGTGGTCGCCGAGTTCCTGGTACTGGGTGAGGGCGGTGCGGTGAGCTGCCTCAGCCTCGTCGAACCGCCGCAAAGCCCACAGTGTGCTGCCCAGGTTGTTCCAGGCAACGGCTTGGTTGTGATGGTTGCCGAGACGCTGGTGCTGGGTGAGGGCGGTGCGGTGAGCCGCTTCAGCCTCGTCGAACCGCCGCAAAGCCCGCAGTGCGATGCCCAGTTCGTTCCAGGCGGTGGCCTCCCCGGCAGGGGTGTGGCTGTCGCGCGCTGCATCCAGGGCGATTCTCGCGATGTCCAGATGGTCTTCGAGTCGGCGGCGCAGGTTGAGGTAGGAGCCGAGGTGGGAAGTGAGATGCCGGGCAGCTTCGTGGTGACCAGCCGTGTAGGCGGCATGGACAGAAGCGACGAGGTTGGCGCGCTCGACGTCCAGCCATGCCAGCGCCTCGGCCCGGCCATTGAATTGCTTTCCCACGCCGATTTTGTGTTCGACCGGATTCATACGCGCCTCTGCCTCGTGGGTGGTGAAGGCGTAGTGGTCCAGAAGTCGCTGCAGAGCTGCGGCGGCATGGACGGGGTGTCGGGCCGCTTGTTCGCCGGCGTAGGCGCGCACCAGGTCGTGCATGTGCCAGCGCTCGGTGTCGGGGTCCTGGCGAATCAGGCTGGCCCTGGACAGTGCGACGAGTCGGGCCCGGACGTCCTTGAGCTTGCTGACGCTGGTAACCGCGGCGGCGGTCTCGGTGGCCAAGTCCGGTCCCGGGTTGACTGCGAGAAGGCGGAACAACTCGGCGTGGGGTAGAGACAGCCGCTGGTAGGAGCGTTCCAGCACAGTGCGAACGGCCCGCGGCCCGTCCTCCAGGACATCGAGGCGCTCACCCAGGTCCTGCATGTCGTCGGCGAGTCGACTCAGTTTGAGGCCGCGCTCGGCAACCAACTGGGCGGCAGCGATCTGCAGGGCGAGGGGCAAGTGGCCGCACAGCTTGGCGACCCTGGCGGCGCCGTCGGGCTCATCGGCGATCCGCCGGTCCTTGGGCAAGGTGCGGCGCAGGGCGGTGGCCATGAGAGCGACCGACTGCTCGGGGTCCAGGACGTCCAGGTCCACCAACCGGGCGCCGAGAGCGGCAGTGAAGTCGTCACGGGAGGTGACAAGGAGCCGGTGGGGACCGGCACCGGGGACAAGGTGCTGGACCTGTTCGAAGGCATTGGCGTTGTCCGCGAGGACGAGGACGCGTTCCCCGATCTGCGCCCGCGCGGCCAGCTGGATTCGGTAGAGGGCCGCGCGTTGGTCGGCCCCCGGCGGAATCCGCTCGGGGTCGGTTCCCAGCGCGCGCAGGGCGGCATCGAGCGCCTGGTCGGCGTCGAGGGTGGTGTCGTCGTAGCCGTGCAGGTCCAGGAACAGCACGCCGGTGAACAGGCCACGCCCGATCGCCTCTCTGGCAACCGCGAGGGCGAGGGTGGTCTTGCCCATCCCGCCCATCCCCAGCACCGACGCCACCACCACGGGATCCGCCGACGCGTCGTCGGAGCCGGCAGCGGGGTGCAGCAGATCGAGGAGGCCGTCCATCTCCTCGGTCCGACCGGTGAAACCCGCCGGGACGGCCGGAGGAGGAGCCAACGCCGCCGGCGCCGACTGTGCAGGAGAAGGCGTCGGTGCGTGGTGGTGCTCGTGGTAGTGGAGGTCCCGGCCCGCCTGGTGGATCCTTCCCCTGCTGCCGCCGCTGTCGGCCCGCAACTCGGTGTGCTCGACACGGCTCTGCTCACCGAGTGCGGAATGGGCGATGTCACCACCTGCGCCGACCGCGCCCTCGCCGGAGGCCGCGACCTCCCTGCTGGTGATCGGCTTCCCGGTACGCGGCTTCTTCCACGGTAGTTCACGGGTCACGAGCGCCGCCCGTTCAGGTCGATGCCGACGATGTCCCCGCCCGCGGCGATCGAACCGGGCCCGGTGGCGCGCACCTCACGCTTGTCGACCCCGTCCACGGCGCCGCCCCCGGGAGCAGAACCGCCGGCGGTGATGCTGCCGGCCGCGGCGATGCCGCCCTGCGCGGCCCGCACCCGCACCTCCCGCACGTTCCCGTCCGGAGCGGCAGACCCGGCAGACCGCCGCAGTCCGAGCAGGGTCAGCGGAACGCCGACCAGCGCGACGACGGCACCAGTCACGCTCGCGATCTTGTCCGCGCTGTCCAGACCCCCCAGCACCGCGACCGCCACCAGGCCGATCCCCACCGCCGCGCAGACCGCGGCCGCGGCCCACCACACCCACCGGCGCACCCGCGCCACCCCCAACTCACCGCATCCGGCAATTCTTGTGACCGAATATCATCCCACCCTCAGCGCCGGCCTTCTCCTCTTCCTCTCCCGCCCCTCCTCAAACTTCTTTGGAACCACCCCCGCCTTGCGGACACCAGTTCTGCGTGGAGTCCTCCTTGTCCAGTAAGCAGACGCAGGCCGGCGAGCGGCAGCTCTTCGCCGAGCTCTACGATCAGCACGCTCGCACGGTCTTCGCGCACGCGTACAGATCCACCGGGGACCGCGACCTCGCGGACGACATCGTCTCCCTCACCTTCCTCGAAGCCTGGCGGCTCCGCAGGAAGCTCCGCGACGAGGTCCTGCACCCCCGCGCCTGGCTGCTGGCCATCGCCACCAACGTGCTCCGCAACACCGCCCGCACCGCGCGCCGGCACCGGGACGCGATGTCCCGGCTCCCCCGCCGCGATCCGATCCCCGACTTCGCCGACGAAGTGGTCAGCCGGATCACCGACGCCAGCACGGCCGCGGCCGCCGTCCGCGCGCTCGACCAGCTCGGCGGCCCGGAGCGGGAGGTCTTCACGCTCGTCGTCTGGTCCGGGCTCGGCTACGCCGAGGCCGCCCAGGCCCTGGGCATACCCGTCGGCACCGTCCGCTCCCGGCTCTCGCGGGTCCGGGACAAGCTCCGCCGGATCGTCGACGCCGAGGATCCGCCCGCACCACGCCGGCCTCCCTGCGCCTCCTCCGCTCCCGCCGGCCTCGCCATCAGCCATCAGTCCGTGGGCCACCACCAGGAAAGGCGGCCATGAGCAACACACGCACCGACCACTCCGAGTGGAACGAACACAGCGAGCGCCGTGAACTCGCCCGGCTGCTCCCCCCGCCACCCCACCCGGAGCCCTCCCCCTCCCAGCTGGCCGCCCGCCGTGACGTGCTGCTCGCCGAGTTCGGCCGGCCCCGCTCCTTCTCCTCCCTCACCGCCCTCACCGCCCGCTGGCGCGGCCTGGTCGTCGTGGCCGCCGTCGCCACGGCCGCCGCCGTCACCGCCGTCACCCTCACGCCGGACGCCTCCTCCACGCAGGACCCGCCGACCCCCGCCACCGCCGCCTCCGTCGAACTCCTCGACCGGATCGCCAAGGTCGCCTACGGGCAGCCGCAGGTCCCCGCCCAGGACAGCCAGTTCACCTACCTCAGGACGGTCGCCCACACCACCACCCTGTCCGAGGCCTCCGACGGCGCCATGGCACCCACCGCCACCACCGCCACCACCGAGCGCTGGACCGCCGTGGACGGCGGTCGCGCCGGTCTCCAGCGCCGCGACGGCGCCGAGGCCCGGCTCCCCGCCGTCGACCGCGGCTCGCTGAACTCCCCGACCTACCGCCTGCTGTCCACCCTGCCGACCGACCCCGACGCCCTGCTGAAACTGGTCTACGCCGACGCCCGGCCGAACCACGGTTCCGGTTCGGCGTCGACCGCCGGCGCGGACCACGAGGCCTTCATCGCCATCGGCGACATCCTGCGCGACTCGGTCGTCCCGCCCCAGGTGGGCTCGGCGCTCTACCGCGCCGCCGCCCGGATCCCCGGGGTGGTGGCCATGGACGACGCGGTCGACGCCGCCGGGCGGCACGGGGTGGCGGTGGCCCGGGTGAACGACGGCCGGCGCTTCGAGTGGATCTTCGACCGGGCGACCCTGCGACTGCTCGGCACCCGCACCGTCCTGGTCCGGGACAGCGCGTGGGGCAAGGTCGGGGACGACGTGGAGTCCACCGCCGTCCTCGCCCAGGGCATCGTCGACGCCCCCGGCGAGGCGGCTCCCGGGAAGGCGGCTCCCGGGGAGGCCGCGGAATCAAGCCACTGAGCCAATTCGGCCAGCCATTGACCGGTCCTCGTCGGAACTATTGTGCGATCGGCCGATCCGGCGTTGGGTCGTGGCAGCACAGTCCTGCCACGACTCATCAGGGGAGAACTTGACCGTGCGTTCCTTCCGCATGCTCGCCGTCGTCACCGCGGCCGCCGGCGCGCTCGCGCTGGCGGCCCCGGCGGCCACGGCGACACCCGCGCCGACGGCTCCGTCCGCCGACGCCCAGCAGGCCGCCGGCTCGACGAAGGCAACGCCGTCCAAGCCGGTGATCGCCACCTACAAGGGCCGGCAGATCGACCTGGCCAAGGGCTGGGACGGCGCCCGCGTCTGCACCGAGGTGACCGGCGGCGCCGTCTACTGCCACGACAGCGTCGCCGAGGCCGACAAGGCGCTCGCCACCATCGACCCGGCGCTCGCCCAGGCCACGAAGGCCGCGAAGGCCGCACCGGCCGCGGCCTCCGGCGTCGTGCTGTCCCCGCAGGCGACCTCCGACTGCGGCTCCGGCTGGGCCTGCCTCTGGGAGCACACCAACTACTCCGGCTCCCTGCTCCGCTGGTCGCAGCCGGGCACCAAGTACCTCTCCGACTGGTCGTTCCGCGACATGGCCAGCTCCGCCTGCGTGTTCCGCTCCAGCGGCGACCTGACGGTCTACGACGACCGCACCCTGCAGCCGGACCCCTCGGTCTACCTGTGGAACGGCAACTGCTACGACTTCACCAGCCTCGGCTACCCGTACGGCGGCAACTGGAACGACAAGGCGGACTACGTCGTCCTGTAGCCGCGCCCGGCGCCCGCGCCGACGCCCGAAGGCCGGCCCCCTCCCCGGGGTGCCGGCCTTCGTCGCGGTCTCCCGCCGCTGTCACCACAGCGCTACCACAACGGCGCTGTCACAACGGCGCTGTCACACCGCCAGCTCGGCGACGTCCTCCTTCGGCGCCTCCGGGGCCTGCGCGCCGCCCACCTTCTTGTTCCGCAGCACCACCGCCGCCAGCAGGGCCGCCGCCACGACGCCCGCCGCGCTGAACGTGAGGGTGGTGGACATCGCCGAGGTGAACGCCTCCCGGGCCTCGTGGGCCAGGCCCGCGTCGCCCTTGGCACCGGCCTCGGTCAGCGCGCCGAGGATCGACGCCTTGGCCTGCTCGGAGGAGCCGGCCGGCATCTCGTCGGCGTAGCCGCTGGCCAGCAGCGAGCCGAGGATCGCGATGCCGAGCGCGGTGCCCGCCTGCTGGATGGTGTCGTTCAGGGCCGAGCCGACGCCCGCCTTCTCCGGCGGGATCTCCCCCATCAGCGCGCCGACCGCGGCCGGCATCGCGAGGCCGGCGCCCAGGCCGAGCAGGGCCAGCGCCACCGCCGGGACGGTGAAGCCGGTGTCCGCGTCGACCGTGCTGAGCAGGACGAACGAACCGGCCATCAGCCCCATGCCGACCAGCACCAGCGGCCGGAATCCGATCTTGGCCGTCAGCCCGGCGCCGGCGCCGTTGCCGATCAGCGCGGCGACCGCCATCGGCACGAAGGCCAGGCCCGCCTTGAGCGGCGAGTAGTCCAGCACGAACTGCAGGTACTGGGTGAGCACCAGCAGCAGGCCGCCGTTGCCGATCTGGACCAGGGTCAGCGAGAGCGAGCCGCCGCTGAAGTTGCGCTTCTTGAACAGCGCCAGCGGGACCATCGGCTCCGCCGCCACGTTCTGCCAGACCACGAAGCCGCCGAGCGCGAGGACCGCCGCCACCAGGGAGATCAGCGAGTTGCCGCCGAACGCGCCGTGCTTCGGGATCTCGATGATCCACCAGATCAACGCGGTCATGCCGACCGCCGAGAGGACCGCGCCCAGCGGGTCCGGCTTCTGCCACGGGCCCTTGGACTCGGGCATCAGGACCAGCGCGGCGGTGATCGCCAGCACCACCACCGGCACGTTGATGAAGAAGATCGAGTGCCAGGAGAAGTGGTCGATCAGCACGCCGCCGAGCACCGGGCTGCCGACCAGGCCGAGCATCGAGACCGAGCCCCAGGCCGCCATGGCCTTGCCCCGCTCGTCCTCCTCGAAGACGGTGATGAGGATCGACAGGGTCGAGGGCATGATCAGCGCGCCGCCGACGCCCATCGCCACCCGGCTCGCGATGACCTCACCGGGGTCGGTGCAGACCGTCGCCGCCAGCGAGGCCGCTCCGAAGAGCAGCAGGCCGAGGATCATGATCTTCCGCCGGCCGAACCGGTCGCCGAGGCTTCCGGAGGTCAGCAGCAGGCCGGCGAAGACCAGGATGTAGGAGTCGAGGATCCACTGCGTGTCCTGTGCGGTGGCCTTCAGGTCCTCCGTCATCGACGGCACCGCCACGGTGAGCGCCATGCTGTCGACCACCAGGACGAGCGTGCTGAGGCACAGCACGATCAGGATCCACCAGCGCCGCGGGTTACGGCCTTCCATGATTTCTTCCCCTCCGAAGTACGACGCTGCGTACGCTGTTCCGTCGATGCGCACACTGTACGCAGCGAGGAACAGTGTGCGCAATCCTGTTTCCTGTACGCTTCCTGCGAACGGTGTACGCAGGGATGTCCTGAGCCGATTCCAGCAAGGGAGGACCGGCCGATGGCCGCCGAGACGAATCCGATCCCGTCCGTGTGGGCCCGCCGGCAGCGCGAGCCCGAACAGCCCGCGCTCAACCGGGGCGCGATCGTCCGCGAGGCGATCGCCATGCTCGACTCCGACGGGGTCGAGGCGCTCTCGATGCGCAAGCTGGGCGCCCGCCTGCACGCCGGCGCGACCTCCCTCTACCGGCACGTCGCCACCAAGGACGAGCTGATCGAGCTCGCGCTGGACGAGGTCTTCGGCGAGATCCCCGTCCCGGACCCGCGCGCCTCCGACTGGCGGGCCGACATCATCGCGACCTGCGAGGCCTTCCGGGCCACCACGCTGCGCCACCGCTGGCTGGGGTCCGTCATCGGCCAGGCCGGGCTCGTCTACCTGGGCCCCAACCTGGTCACCGTCTCCGAGCGGATGGCCGCGCTGTTCTCGGCCGCCGGCTTCCCGGAGCCGTCACGGGCCATCGACACCGTGCTCTCCTACGTGCTCGGGATGAGCACCACCGAGGCCGCCTTCCTCACCACCGTCATGCGGAGCGGCCAGACCGAGGCCGAGTTCATCGCCCGCCTGATGCCCTCCGCCCGGGAGGCGGTGGCCGGGCACGAGTTCCTCTCCGAGGCCTTCGCCGACGCGGTGGCCAGTGCCGTCACGGACCCGGCCGCCCTGCGGCACCAGAAGTTCGCCTACGGCCTGAACGTCATCCTCGACGGCCTGGCCCTCCGACTCCCCCGCTAGCCCCCGCCGGCCCCCGTTCGGGCGCATCCGGGGTCCGCGGCCGCCGCCCGTCCCGGCGGCCGCCGACCCCGGACGGCCGGTCGTGCCGACGGCCGTCAGGCGCGCCGGATCACGACGTCTCCGAGCTGCGTCCGGGCCCGCACCTCGACCGTCTCCCCCGACCCGCCCGGCGCGTCCGAGGCCTCCAGCGCGGAGCGGACGCCGCCGACCTTGGTGTGCACGTCCAGCCAGGCGGCGGTGCCCTCCCGGATGCCGACCTCCAGGTCCCCGACGGAGGTCTGCAGGACGGTGCGGCCGCGGACCACCTCGCCGATCCGGATGCTGCCGTGGGCGGACTTGGCGTCGACCCCCGCCTGCGCGATGCCGACGGTGATGGAGCCGTTGGAGGAGTTGGCGCGCAGCTCCCCGCCGACCTCCCCGACGACGGTCTCGCCGTTGAGGTTCTTGACCGTCACCGAACCGGCGACGGTGCCGAGTTCGATCCGCCCGGAGGCCGACGCCTCGGCGTCGCCGTCGGCCCGCCCCAGCCGGACGTCCCCGTGGTCGGTCCGCAGCCGGACGGTGGCCGCCTCGTCGACCTGGATCCGGCCGACCGAGGTCTTCAGCCGGCAGTCGCCGAAGACGCCCTCCAGCAGGAAGTCGCCCATCGGCGCGTCACCCCGGACCTCCGAGCCGGCCGGAAGCTCGACGGTGACGTCGATGGACCCCGTCCGGCCGAAGATCGAGCGCTTCTTCGGGGCCTTGACCACCAGGACGCCATTGGCGCAGGTGATCCTGGTCTGCTCGGCGAGCCGCACGTCCAGCTCGGCGCCCGGGTCGGTCGGGCGCACCTCGACCACCGTGTCGGTGCGCTTGGACGCGGCGATCCGCACCGAGCCGATGTCGAACTCCAGGGTGGCGCTGATCGGGTTGGGGGTGTCGAAAGAAGGCATGACTGTCCCGTCCTCGTGGCTCTGCCGTGCGTTTCCGCAGGTGGAAGAAGGTGAGAGTAGGCGGATGGATGGTGCGGTGAGCGGACGGACTAGCGGACCCAGCCCGTGAAGCCCTGGCCGAGGCCGCGCCGGGGCCGCGGCTCGGACCGGGCGGGCGCGCCCGGGTCCAGCGCGGCGGCGACGGCCCGGACCAGCCAGGCGTTGACCGAGAGGCCCTCCAGCCCGGCGGCCTCCTCGACCCGGGCCTTGAGGTGGGCGGGCAGCCGGAAGTTGATCCGGGCGGTGTTGCCGTCGTCGGCCGGCTCTCCGGCACCGGACGGCACGGCGGACGGAGCGACGGATGGCGCCACGGACGGCGCCGGTGGCGCCATCGCGGGGCCACCCGGCTCCACGTCGTGGAACGCGTCCGCGCCCGGCGGCACCTGGACCACGAACTCCGGCTCCAGCCCGCGCAGCCGGACGTCCACCGAGCCCGGCGCCAGCTCCCGCGTCACCTCCCCCATGGCATCGGAGAGCGCGTTCAGCAGCGTGAGCCGGGCGGCCGATTCCAGGGGCAGGGTCAGGCGCTCGGCCAGGGCGCGGGCCTCGTCCCCGCCCGCGCCCGCGGCCACCGCGAGCTCGTGCCGGAGGTTGTCGACGTACGGCGTGAGATCCATGGCTAGAGGATGGCACACCGATGGCGCCATGTCGAGCCTTTTTGGCACCACAACATGGCGCCACTCGAACGAGTGAGCGGCACCATGGACGCCGAAGGCCCCGCCGGCATCCGCCGACGGGGCCCGGAGGCGCGCGGAAGCGCGGCTCAGACCTGGCGCCACCGCGCCAGGTGGGCGTCGATCTCGCCCGCCAGCCGGGCCTTGCCCGGCGCGTCGAGGAAGGACGCCTCGACCGCGTTCTTCGCCAGCGCGGCCACCCCGGCCTCGTCCAGGCCGAGCAGCCGGGCCGCCACCGCGTACTCGGTGTTGAGGTCTGTGCCGAACATCGGCGGGTCGTCGCTGTTGACGGTCACCAGCAGCCCGGCGTCGACCATCCGCTTGATCGGGTGGTCCTCGATCCGCTCCACCGCGCGGGTGGCGATGTTGGAGGTCGGGCAGACCTCCAGCGGGATCCGGTGCTCGCCCAGGTGGTCGAGCAGCGCCGGGTCGTCGACCGCCCGGGTGCCGTGGCCGATGCGCTCGGCGCCGAGCACCCGCAGCGCGTCCCAGACCGTCTCCGGCCCGGTGGTCTCGCCCGCGTGCGGGACGCTGCGCAGGCCGGCCGCCCGGGCCCGGTCGAAGTAGGGCTTGAACTGCGGGCGCGGGACGCCGATCTCCGGGCCGCCGAGGCCGAAGCTGACCAGGCCCTCGGGGGCGAGGTCGACGGCGAGCCGGGCGGTCTCCTCGGCGGCCGCCAGTCCGGCCTCCCCGGGGATGTCGAAGCACCAGCGGAGCACCACCCCGAGGTCCTTCTCGGCGCGCAGCCGGGCGTCCTCGATGGCCTCCATGAAGGCGACGTCCGGGATGCCCCGGCTGACCGAGGAGTAGGGGGTGACGGTCAGCTCGGCGTAGCGGATGTTCTGCCGGGCCATGTCCTCGGCGACGCCGTAGGTCAGGGCGCGGACGTCCTCGGCGTCGCGGACCAGGTCCACGACGCTCAGGTAGACCTCGATGAAGTGCGCGAAGTCGGTGAAGGTGAAGTACTCGGCGAGGGCCTGCGGGTCGGCGGGCACCCTGGCCCGGCCCTGGTGGCGGGCGGCCAGCTCGGCCACCACGCGCGGCGAGGCCGACCCGACGTGGTGGACGTGCAGTTCCGCCTTGGGCATCGCGGCGATGAACGCCTCGATGGAGCGGTCCGCGGGGGCCGCGGGGGTGCTGGCGCTGGGGGTTCCGATCCGACTTCCGTCCGGCTGGACCACGGGGGTGCCCTTCTCTGGGTTCTACGCGCGTTTCGAGCGGTGTTCGCAAGGATAAGCAGACCGGGCTCAGCCGCCGAGGGCGACGGCCGCGGTGTGGATCAGCAGACCGGCCAGCGCGCCGACCACGGTGCCGTTGATCCGGATGAACTGGAGGTCCCGGCCGACGTTGGCCTCGATCTTGCGCGAGGCGTCCTCGGCGTCCCAGCCCGCCACCGTCTCGGAGATCAGCGAGGTGATCTCGGCCCGGTAGGTGTCCACCAGGTACTGGGCGGCGTCCTGGAGCCAGCCGTCGACCTTGGCCTGGAGCTTGGCGTCGGTGGCCAGGCGCGCGCCGAAGCCGTGCACGCCCTCGCGGATGCGCCGGCGCAGCTCGCTCTCCTCGTCCTCGGCGGCGTTCAGCACCAGCGAGCGGACGGCGGCCCAGGTGGAGGCGATGAGGTCCTGCACCTCGGGCCGGGCGAGCAGTTCGCCCTTGGCCCGCTCGACCCGGGCGATGGTCTCCGGGTCGGTCTGCAGCTCGGTGGCGAAGTCGGCGAGGAACTTGTCGATCGCA
The DNA here is from genome assembly GCF_042268405.1 of Kitasatospora sp. NPDC056184. Taxonomy (NCBI): domain Bacteria; kingdom Bacillati; phylum Actinomycetota; class Actinomycetes; order Kitasatosporales; family Streptomycetaceae; genus Kitasatospora; species Kitasatospora sp. NPDC056184. Next base: position 166,091 of record NZ_JBHJUI010000012.1, read on the forward strand.
CCGCGCGCCGGGTGCTCCCGGTCGTCCCGTATGTCGGTGACGAACCGCATCAGCTCCTTGTAGACCCGCTCGCCGACTTGGTGGTCGATGAACTTCGGGGTCCAACCGGGGGTCTTCTGGGTGACCCGCTGGACCACCTCGGCGTGGTTCTCGGTGAGCCAGACGTGCGCCCGGACGGTGATCAGGTCGACCACCCCGTGGTGGCCGCCGTCCGCGACCACCTTGCCGAGCATCCGGCCGGCCGGCTCGGCGACCGAGGTGGCGGCGGCCCGGCGGGTGACCGCCTCGGCGACCACCGCCTGCACGTCGTCGTCGCGCAGCACCGCGAGCACCCCGCGCAGCGCCGCCGAGGCCTCCTTGGTGACCCGCTCGGCGCTGCCGGGCGCGGCCAGCCACTCGCCGAGCCGCCGGGCGATGCCGAGCGCGGCGAGCCGGCCGCGCACCACCTGGCCGGAGAGGAAGTTCTCGCCGACGAAGTCCCCCAGCGAACGGCCGAAGGCGTCCTTCTTGGTCGGGATGATCGCGGTGTGCGGGATGGGCAGGCCGAAGGGGCGGCGGAACAGCGCGGTCACCGCGAACCAGTCGGCCAGCGCGCCGACCATGCCGGCCTCGGCGGCGGCGGCCAGATAGCCCGCCCAGGCACCGGCGCCGGCCGCCTTCGCCCAGGTGGCCAGGGCGAAGACCAGGGTCGCGAGGGCCAGCAGGCCCGTCGCGATGGTCTTCATCCGGCGGACGCCGCGTCTCTTCTCCTCGTCGGCCGCGGTGAACCGCATCCCGGGGCCGGTCCCGCTGAAGGCTTCGTCGCTCACCCCGCAAGTCTGCCCGCTGCCCGGCGTGAACGGACGGCGCGCCCGGTTGTCGCGCGCCGGTCCGCTGTCGTGCCCGCCCGCGCGGCCCGTTCCCGGAGGCGGGGAACCCGCGCGGACGCGGCGTCACGCGCCCCCGAGCACGATCCGGCGCACCCCGTCCGCGCCCGCCCACCGGGCCGGATCGGTGCACCGCCGCCCGTCCAGCAGCACCCGGACGCCCGGCAGGTCGGCGGGCGCCAGCTCCCGGTACTCCGGGTGGTCCGCCTGGAGCACCGCCGCCGCCACCGGCTCGCCGCCGTACGCGGGCAGGCCGAGCGCCCTCAGCTCCCCGGCCGGGTAGAGCGGGTCGGCCACGTACGGCCGCGCCCCCGCCGTCCGCAGCGCCTCGACCAGCGGGAACACCCCCGAGTAGGCGGTCTCCTTGACCCCGCCCCGGTACGAGGCCCCCAGCACCAGCACGCCCTGCCCGGCGAGTCCGCCGTCCAGCGCGCCGTCCAGCACCCCGACCGCGTACGCCGGCATCTCCAGGTTGGCCGACCGGGCCGCGCGGACCACCGTCGCCGAGGGGTCGTTCCACAGGTAGAGCCGCGGGTAGACCGGGATGCAGTGGCCTCCGACGGCGATGCCCGGCCGGTGCAGGTGGCTGAACGGCTGCGAGTTGCAGGCGTCCGCGACGGCCGCGAAGTCCACCCCGATCCGGTCCGCGTACCGGGCGAACTGGTTGGCCAGCGCGATGTTGACGTCCCGGTAGGTGGTCTCGGCGAGCTTGGCGAACTCGGCGGCCTCGGCGGACTCCAGCTCCCAGACGCCGTTGGGCCGGCCCAGTGCGGCCAGCTCGGGGCGCGGGTCGAAGTCCAGCACGGCCCGGTAGAACTCGGCGCCGCGCCGGGTGGAGGCCGGGTCGATCCCGCCGACCAGCTTGGGGTACCGGCGCAGGTCGGCGAAGACCCGGCCGGTGCGGACCCGTTCGGGGCTGAAGACCAGCGCGAAGTCCCGCCCGGGGGCGAGGCCGGAGCCGGCCGCCAGCCGCGGCGCCCAGCGGCCCCGGGTGACGCCGACCGGCAGGGTGGTCTCGTAGCTGACCAGCGTGCCCCGGCGCAGCCCGGCCGCGACGGCGTCGGTGGCGGCGTCGAGCAGGGTGAAGTCGGGCGTGCCGTCGGCGGTGGTGACCAGCGGGACGACCAGGACGACGGCCTCGGCCCCGGCGACGGCCGCCGCGGTGTCGGTGGTGGCGCGCAGCCGCCCGTCGGCGACCACCCGCTTGAGCGCCTCGTCCAAGCCCGCCTCCCGGGGGAACGGGGGCCGGCCCCCGTTGACGGACTCGACGACCGGCGGGGCGACGTCGGCGCCGGTCACCCGGTGGCCCATGGCGGCGAACTGGACGGCGAGCGGCAGGCCGAGCTTGCCGAGGCCCACCACGCAGATGTCGAGCGGGCGGTCGGCGGGCGGCCGGACGGCGAGCGGGTTCACCGGCGGCCCCCGTTCGCGGCGGCACCGGTGCCGGAGCCCGTGCCGGAGCCGGAGCCGATGCCGGAGCCAGAACCGGTGCCGGAGCCCGTGCCGGAACCGGAGCGGGCCACCGCGTTCGCCAGCCGGCGCCAGGCCGGATAGCGGCGCAGCCTGCGGCGCACCTGGACGGGCACCACGCCTCGCCACAGCTGCTGCACCAGCGTGGGCGCCACCGCCGCCCCCGCCGACGCGGGCTCGACCGCCCCGGACGGCACGGGCGCCGCCTCCTCCCCCAGCAGGAACAGCTCGTCCGCCAGCCCCACCGCCCCGTCCCGGAACGCGGGGTACCCCGCGTACCGCCGCCGCACCCCGTCCGCCCCGTCCTCGGTCACCACCGGCGGCGCGCCGTGCTCCGCATCGTGGGCGATCAGCTCGCACAGCGCGTCGTACTTGCCGCCGGCGGCCAGCTCCAGCCGGACCCGGTCCGCCGCCGCGAGCCGGTGGTACACCTCGTGCGCCGCGAACCGCCGGACGAGCTCGCCGACCCCGGCGCAGACCTCCTCGCGCAGCCGCGCGTCGAGCGCCAGGAAGTCGGCCCGCAGCAGTTGCGGCACCTCCCACCCGAAGTGCCGCGCCTTGATCGCGTCCAGCTGCCCGCCGGGCGCGGCCAGCTCGGCGGCCACCCGCTGCACCGCCGCGACGCCCCGGATCCGGTCCAGCGCCCCGGCCCGCTGGGTGACGTTGCCGCGGTCCTCGCGCAGCACCAGGAAGTAGTGGTCGTAGTCGGCGAGCACCGAGATCCGGCGGGCCCGCAGGCAGGCCGCGAGGGTGAAGGGCTGGTCGGAGTAGACCTTCAGCTCCTCCTCGCGGGCCAGGTCGTGCCGCCGGATCAGGTCCAGCCGGAACAGCTTGGTGTCGGCGAGCGCCCAGGCCAGCGCAGAGTCCTCGAAGCCGACCGAGGCCGCGGTGGTGTCGAAGATGCCCTGCGGGACCAACCGCCCGTTCACCCCGACCTGCTTGGGGATCAGCACGTCGGAGTCCCAGGCGTCGGCGGAGCCCACCATCCGCTCCAGCGCCTCGTCGCCGAGCCAGTCGTCGGCGCCGAGGAAGAGCACGTACCGGCCGCGGGCCAGCGCCAGGCCGCGGTTGGTCGGGGCGGCCGGGCCGCCGGAGTTGGCCTGGTGGACCACCCGGAACAGCCCGGGGTGGCGGGCCGCGTAGGTGTCCAGCAGCGCGCCGCCGCCGTCCGTGGAGCCGTCGTCGACCGCGACCACCTCCATGCGGGCGTGCCCGATGCTCTGCCGGACCAGGGAGTCCAGGCAGGCGGTCAGGTACGACATGGTGTTGTAGACCGCGATCACCACGGTCACATCGGGTACGGTCATCGGGCGCTGCCCTCCGGTGCGCGGGTCGGCCGGGACGGTGCCCGGCGCACGCCGCCCGCGGAACGGGGCGGGGCGGCGTGCGCCGGGCGATGCAACGGTCAACTAGGCAGCGCGGCACGGGGTCACGTCCGCCACCCGCACGAGCGAGCGGCTCCGGACACCCGCGTCCCGGTCGAACGCTCAGCCGATGGCGACCTCCGCGTACATCCGGGCGATCACGTCCTCGATGGCGGGCTCGCGCACCGAGAGGTCGACCAGGGGGTAGCGGGCCGCGACGGCCGCCACCACCGGCGCGGCGCTCTGCTCGGCGGGGAAGGCCAGCCACTGGCGCGGGCCCTCGACCCGGACCACCCGCGCGCCGGGCACCTCGATCGGCGGGCGCTCCTCGGCCAGGTCGACGACCAGGGTCCGCTCGCTGTCGCCGACCGCGTGCAGGCCGTCGAGACCGCCGTCGTAGACGACCCGGCCGTGGTCGATCACCATGACCCGGTCGCAGAGCTGCTCGATGTCGGTGAGGTCGTGCGTGGTGAGCAGCACCGTGGTGCCCTGGTCGCGGTTGACCTCGCGCAGGAACTCGCGCACCTTGCCCTTGCTGACCACGTCCAGGCCGATGGTCGGCTCGTCCAGGTAGAGCACGGCGGGGTCGTGCAGCAGGGCGGCGGCGAGGTCGCCGCGCATCCGCTGGCCGAGCGAGAGCTGGCGCACGGGCGTGTCGAGCAGCGCGCCGAGGTCGAGCAGCTCGACGCAGCGTTCCAGGTTGGCGCGATATCGGTGGTCGGGGATCCGGTAGAGCCGGCGGGCGAGTTCGTAGGAGTCGCGCAGCGGGAGGTCCCACCAGAGGGTGGTGCGCTGTCCGAAGACGACGCCGATCCGGCGGGCCAGCGCCACCCGTTCGCGGGCCGGGTCGACGCCGGCCACGCGCAGCCGTCCGGAGGTGGGGACGAGGATTCCGGTGAGCATCTTGATGGTGGTGGACTTGCCGGCGCCGTTGGGGCCGATGTAGCCGACGCACTCGCCGGCCCGGACGGTGAAGGTCAGTCCGTCGACGGCGCGCACCTCGCGCTTCTCCCGCTTCAGCCGGCCGGCCTTGGTGCGGACGGTGAAGGTGCGGCGGACGTCGTCGAGTTCGATCAGTGCCATGGGTCTTCCTCAGAACGGTGGGAAAGGAGGGTCAGCTGCCGGCGCCGCGGTAGGCGCGCAGTCCGGCGCGCCAGACCAGTCCGGCGGCGGACAGCGCGAGGACGGCGGCCAGCGGCGAGGCGAACTGGAAGGCGGCGGGCAGGCCCAGCGGGTCGGGCTTGTCGAGGATCCTCAGCGCGGGCAGCCAGTTGACGAAGGCCAGCGGCACGCCGAAGACGACACCCGCGACCAGCTCCTTGGCGAACACGGTCGGCGGGTACTGCAGCACGGTCGCGCCGCCGTAGGTGAAGGAGTGGTGCAGTTGCCCGGACTCGCCCCACCAGAACTGCAGGCTGGCGAAGGCGATGAAGACCGCCGCGAAGATGAGGCTGCCGCAGAGCAGCAGCACGGGAACCAGCAGCACCCGGTCCCAGGTCCAGTGGACGTCCAGCACGAACAGCGACCAGCCCAGCACGGCCACCGCCTGCGCGGGCCGTCCGATCCGGCGCAGCGAGAACCGCTCGGCGCAGACCTGGGCGAGCGCGGGCGCCGGCCGCACCAGCATGGTGTCCAGGGTGCCGCTGCGGATCCGCTCGCCGAGGGCGTCGATGGAGCCGACGAACAGGTTGGCCGTGCCGAGGGCGAAGGCGGAGGTGCCGTAGAGGAAGCCGAGTTCGGGCAGGTCCCAGTCGCCGAGGCTGTCGGTGTGCTGGAACATCAAGATGATCACGACGAAGTCGAGGAAGGTGATGACCACGTTGGCGAAGGTCATCAGGGCGAACGACGCCCGGTAGGACATCAGCGCCCTGGTCCACATGGCGGCGGTGAGCCACCAGGAGCGCAGCGCCCACGCCGTCCGGGCGGCCAGCGGCTCCCGGGGAGCCAGCGGTTCGCGGGAAGCGAGCAGCTCAGCCACCCTGGACCACCACCTTGCGGGTGGCGAGCAGCTGGACCAGCCGCCCCGCCGCGAGCAGCACCAGCGCCCAGGCCAGCTGGAAGGCCAGCGCGCCGAGCAGCCCGGTGCCGGTGACGCGCTCCAGGAAGACGTCGGTCGGCACCTTCACCAGCGCCGCCCAGGGCAGCACCGGGGCGAGTTCGCCGAGCCAGCCGGGGAAGAGCGCGAGCGGCAGCAGCATCCCGGAGAGGAAGATCGACAGCATCACCACCAGGGTCCGCACCCCCTCCGTGTCGTGCAGCCAGAAGCCGGTGAGCGAGACGAGGAACCGCACACCGTAGCTGACCACCACCGCGAGCAGCACCGACAGCAGGAAGAACACCCAGGTCAGAGGGTGTTCGGGCATCCTGGTGCGGAAGGCCAGGGCGCCGACCAGCACGGGCGGCACGCCCCGGGCGAACAGGTCGAAGGCGGCCCGGCCGAGGTCGGTGGCCAGCCACCAGCCCTGGAAGTCCACCGGGCGGTAGAGGTCGATGGCGATGTCGCCGCTGCGGAACCGCTCCTGGACGTCGTCCTGGAAGCCGCCGCCCATCACGGCCACCGTCATCAGCAGGGCCTGGCTGATCCAGATGTAGGTGACGGCGGCGCTCTCGTCGTAGCCGCCGAGGCCGGGGCGGGCCCGCCAGAGGGCGAGGAAGGTGTAGGCGAGGATGAAGCCGAAGACGGTGTTGGTGAAGGCGCCGGCCAGGGTGGCGGCCCGGTAGGTGGAGAAGCGGCGGAAGGCGCCGCCGACGACGGCGGCGTAGAGGCGCAGGGCGGCGCGCGCGCCGCCGGGATCGGGGGGACGGAGCTCGGCCTGCAACGGCCCAAGCTTCTGCATATTGTCTCCTTATCGACAAATGGCGGCACAGGGAGACCCTGTCCGCGTGTGCGCATGCCGGACCGGCCCCGACCGTCCCCTCCCCGGGGGTCCCGGGCCGGGCGGGCGGAGCTCGACGGGCCGAGCCCGAAGTGGCTGCGCTATGTGGTGTGCACCTTTCACCGTACTGCGGCGGATCCCCGCCCGCACCCGGTTTTCCCACCACCCGACCGGAGCCGTGCCGACCCTGATCCACGGTCAAATAGCACATAATCTCCGCATGACCCTGCGCACCAGCCGCCAGGCCAGACGGGCCGCCCGCCGCGAGGCGCGCCGCGCCCTGCCGCTCCGGCGACGGCTGCTGCCCACCTGGCGGGTCCTCCTCGGCGCCGTCCTCACCGCGCTGCTGCTCGCCGTCGGCGCCTTCGCCGTGCTCTACGTCGTCGTGCCGCTGCCCGACCCCAACGCCCAGGCGGTCGCCCAGAGCAACATCTACCTCTACGCCGACGGCGTCACCGAGATCGCCCGCACCGGCGCCGTCAACCGCACCGACGTCACCATCGACAAGGTCCCGATCAGCACCCGGCAGGCCGTCGTCTCCGCCGAGGACCGCACCTTCTACCAGAACCGCGGCATCGACCTGAAGGGCATGGTCCGGGCCGGCTGGAACAGCCTGACCGGCCAGGGCATGCAGGGCGGCTCCACCATCACCCAGCAGTACGTCAAGAACTACTACCTCACCCAGAGCCGGACCATCGAGCGCAAGGGCCGCGAACTCCTCATCGCCCTCAAGGTCGACCAGCGGCGCGACAAGGACGAGATCCTCGCCGGCTACCTCAACACCAGCTACTTCGGCCGCGGCGCCTACGGCATCCAGAGCGCCGCCCGCGCCTACTACGGCGTCGACGTCTCCGAACTGACCCTCCCGCAGAGCGCCTACCTCGCCGCCCTGCTCCAGGCCCCCAGCGCCTACGACGTGAAGACCGCCACCCCCGCCAACCGCGAACGGGCCGTCGCCCGGTGGCACTACACCCTCGACGGCATGGTCCAGCTCGGCTTCCTCGGCGCCACCGAACGCGCCGCCCTCGCCTTCCCCGACCCGATCGACCCGCAGCCCGCCACCGGCCTGGCCGGCCAGGCCGGCTACCTGGTCGGCGTCGCCGACGACTACCTGGTCGGCAGCGGCATCCTCGACAGCGCCACCCTCAAGGCCGGCGGCTGGCGCATCACCACCACCTTCGACCAGCGGAAGCAGGACGCCTTCACCCGCGCCGTCCACGACGAGCTCACCGAGGAACTCGACCCCGCCGCGCGGCCCGACACCGACACCGACGTCCGGGTCGCCGGCGCCTCCGTCGAACCCGCCACCGGCCGCGTCGTCGCCGTCCACGGCGGCCCCGACTACGCCCAGCAGCCCTACAACGACGCGCTGCGCCAGGACAACCAGATCGGCTCCACCTTCAAGCCCGTCGACCTCGCCGCCGCCCTCACCTCCAACCACAGCAGCGGCGACGGCCGCCCGATCACCACCGAGACCCGCTACGACGGCACCAGCGAACGCCCCGTCACCGACGGCCCCACCCCGTACGCGCCGCCCAACGAGGACGACATCGACTACGGCCCGGTCACCCTGCGCCAGGCCATGGTCAAGTCCGTCAACTCGGTGTACGCGCAGCTCGGCGTGGACGCCGGGCTCGACCACGTCCGGGAGACCGCCCTCCGGCTCGGCATCCCCGCCGACGTCTCCGGCATGGACCCGGCCAACACCTCGATGACCCTCGGCACCGCCACCCCCAGCGCCCTCGACCTGGCCGCCGTCTACGCCGCCCTCGCCAACCACGGCGGGGCCCACCGCCCCTGGTCGGTGGCCGGGCTGGAACGCATCACCCCCGGCACCGGCCCCGTCGACGCACCGGACCTGCCCGGACACGAGGCCGCCGCCGCCCTCGACCGGGGCACCGCCGACGCCGTCACCGACGTCCTGCGCGAGGTCATCAGCCCCCGCGGCACCGGCGCCGCCGCCCTGGGCCTCGGCCGGCCCGCCGCCGGCAAGACCGGCACCACCGACGCCAACCTCTCCGCCTGGTTCGCCGGCTACACCCCCGAACTCGCCACCACCGTCGGCCTCTTCCGGGAGAACCCGAAGACCCACGCCAAGGAACCGCTGGCCGGCACCGCCGGCTACGCCCGGATCAACGGCGGCGCCTTCCCCACCCGGATCTGGACCGCCTACATGGGCGACGTCCTGGAGGGCACCGCCGTCCAGTCCTTCGATCTCGAACCCGCCGAGGGCAACGGCCGGCCCGCCGGCGGCGGCCCGGTCGGCACCCCGGCCACCACCGCCCCGGCCTCCGCGAGCGCCACCCCCGCCGCCCCCTCCCCCGCCCCGGACGGCACCGTGCAGGCCCCTGCGGCCCCGGCCGCCCCGGCCGCCCCGGCCGTCCCCCGGCAGCCCACCGTCCCGGCGCCGGAACCCGGCCGCACCACCACCGCCCCCGAGCCGACCGGCCCCGTGGCGCCCACCCCGCAGGAACCCGCGCCGCCGCAGCCCACCCCCAGCACCCGGCCCACCGCCGACCGGCCCACCCCCGGCCCGCCGACCACCGCCCCCGGCAGGACCCCGGACCCGACCCGCACCCCGGTCCAGCCGCCCGCCACCAAGCCCCCGGCGACCGCCCAGCCCGGCACCCCGCCGCCGGCCTGAGGCGTGCCCTGAGGGTCTCTCAGGCCACCAGCTCGCGCTCCAGCGGTGTCCGGAACCGCGGCGTCACCCGGACCGCCCCCAGCCAGAGCGCCAACCGCCGCGCCTCCTCCGCGACCGCCGCCCGCGCCTCGGCCCCGGCGTCCCCGAACAGCCGCCACACCACCTCGCCGTCCGCCCGCTGCGCCCAGCCGCCGACCACCCGGCCGCACCACCACACCGTCGGCCCCGCGTTCCCCGCCCGGTCGAACAGCGCCGGCACGTCCTCGGGCCGCAGGTACCAGTCCCGGCCCCGCCAGCCCATCACCGCCGGATCCAGCGCCGGCAGCAGCGCCGCCCACGGCTCCGGCTCCGCCACCGGCCCCTCGTCCCCCGGCAGCACCAGACCCGCCGCCCCGCCGTCCAGCGCCGCCTCCACCGCGCCCGCGTCGGCGAGCGCCCTGCGGACGTCCCCCAGCGTCCAGCCGGTCCACCACTTCACGTCCTCGACGGTGCCCGGCCCGTACCGCGCCAGCCAGCGCCGCACCACCTCCGCCTTGGCCTCCCGCACCGGGACGTCCGGCCATGGCGGCACCAGCGCCCACGGATAGCTGCTGCTCAGCCACGAGCCGCGCGGCCGGCAGCGCCGCACGTGCCCGTCCGAGGCCAGCAGCCGCAGCAGCCGGCTCCCCACGCTCTGCTTCGCCTCGTAGGGCTTGCCCGCCGACATCAGCATCGTCTCGCGCAGCGCCGGTACGTCCGCGCCCAGCTCGGCCGTGGTCGCCTCGCCGCGCACCGCCAGCGCCGCCAGCACCGCCCGCTCGGTCTCCGCCAGCCGCGCCCCGCTCCACCCCTCGGCGAACTCCGCGAGGTGCTTCAGCAGCGTCGCCCGCTCCTTGGCCGCGATCTGCCGCGCCGCCGCCGCGCTCACGTACGGCGCGAACTCCTCGGTCACCGCGAAGATCGTCCGCCGCATCGACAGCAGCTTCACCAGCGAGACGTCCTCGTACAGCGCCCGCTCCACCTCGGCCGCGGACGGCTCGCCCAGCCGCGCGCACGCCGACAGGTACACCGTCGCGGCATCGCTGGCGTGCAGCCCGACGACCGCGTCGGCCACCTCCTCCGCCCGCGCCGCCCGCGCGGACGGCGCCAGCAGCAGTCGCCGCCCCAACCGCGCCCGCCGCTGCCCGTCGTCGATCGCGACCGCCCCGTTGATCACCATGGGACGGATCCTAGGGCGCCGCTCCGTCAGACGTCGGGCGACAGGATGAAGAGCGGGAACACCCGGCGCCGCGGGACGTCCCCCAGCTCCTCCATCCCCGCGTGGTGCCCCGGCGCCGCCGGGCCCTCCGGCACCGGCCCCCGGAGACACCGGTGGGCCGCCGCGCCCACGGCACGGCGGCCCACCGGAAGGGTCCGGTTCGACTACAGGTAGAGGCCCGTCGAGCCCTCGGTGTCGCCGAAGCGCATCGCGGCCACGGCGTGCAGGTCGCGCTCGCGCAGCAGCACGTAGGTGGCGCCGCGGACCTCGACCTCCAGCTTGTCCTCGGGGTCGTACAGCACCCGGTCGCCGGGCTCCACCGAGCGCACGCTCTGGCCGACGGCGACCGCCTCGGCCCAGGCGCAGCGCTTGGAGATCTCCGCGGTGGCCGGAATCAGGATGCCGCCGGTCGAGCGGCGCTCGCCCTCGCCGGCCTCGGTCTTCACCAGCACGCGGTCGTGCAGCATCTTGATCGGGAGCTTCTCGCCCAGCCGGTCGTGACGCGGCAGGTCGGCCTCGGCGGGGAGGGACTGCTTGGTCGGTTCGTCGTTCGTACTCACGGTCCCGAAGGTACCGCCCCCGGGCTCGGTGTGTGACGCCGGTCCGCCCAGCGGGCGGAACGCGCACGGGCCGGGCAGCGGGTGCCCGGCCCGGGAGGTGCGGTCGCGGCTCAGCCCTTGCGGCGCCTGCGCGCCGAGGCGACCAGCAGCACCAGGCCGACGCCGACCAGCGCGGCCGGGACGATCCGCTCCTTGCGCGGCTGCCCCTTCTCGTCCACGAACTGCGCGCGGGCCTGCTCGACCAGGCCGCTCGCGGCCACGTACGCCCGGCCGGCCTTCTCCTCGACGGCGGCCACGGCCTTCGCCTTCACCTGGGCGGAGACGGTGGTCGGGTGCACGCGCACGGCGAGCTCGTCCAGCGTCGCCGCCAGCTGGGTGCGGGTCCGGGAGATGTCCGCCTCGATCTGGGCGGTCGTCCGCGCCGACTTGTCCGTACTGCTCGCCTCGCCCACTCGGGCCACCCCATTCACGATGTTCGTCCTGTGCGACTGACCCAGTGTGTCAGCTAGCACGCGGGGCCGCGCGGCCCCACCCACCATCGGAGGTAAGTTTGCCGTGGTACGACCGCCCGTCCAGCACCAGGAGAAATCCCGTGAGTGAGCGTCTCCAGCCCGGCGACACCGCGCCCGCCTTCACCCTGCCCGACGCCGACGGCAACGAGGTGTCCCTCGCCGGCCACCTCGGCCGCAAGGTGATCGTCTACTTCTACCCGGCCGCGCTCACCCCCGGCTGCACCAAGCAGGCCTGCGACTTCACCGACAACCTGGAGGTCTTCTCCGGCGCCGGGTACGACGTCATCGGCATCTCGCCGGACAAGCCGGAGAAGCTCGGCCGGTTCCGCGAGGCCGAGGACCTCAAGGTCACCCTGCTCTCCGACCCGGAGAAGAAGGTGCTGGAGGCCTACGGCGCGTTCGGCGAGAAGAAGCTGTACGGCAAGACCGTCACCGGCGTGATCCGGTCCACCGTGATCGTGGACGAGCAGGGCAGGGTCGAGCACGCGCTCTACAACGTCAAGGCGACCGGCCACGTGGCCAAGCTGCTGCGCGACCTCAAGGTCGAGACGGCCTGACGCACCGTCCGGACACGGCGGCGGCGCGTGACGCTTCGTCACCGCCGTGTCCCGGTGCTGTCCGCGCTCTGCCCGGAACCTGTCGGCGGGCGACCGGTACCCCCTAGCGTTCTGCTCACCGGGGGCCGGTTCCCCGGGTTCCGCCCTTGCCACAGGAGTAGAGCCGTGCAGAGTGCCAGATCCGTGTCCACCGCCCGTGTCGCCGTCGCCGGCGCGATCGTCGCGGCGCTCGCGCTGACCGCCTGCGGACCGGAGAACGACGACACCGCCGCACCGCCGCCGGCCGGCGCGACCACGGCCGCCACCGCGGCTCCGACCGCGACCGCCACCACCGCTGCCACCACGGCCCCCGCCGCGACCGCCCAGCCGACCGCCGCCGCACCGGCCGGCAAGCGCCAGGTGGTCGAGGCCAGGACCGCCGGCGGGCTGGCGAAGACCATCGGCCGGGACGCGGTCTCCGACGTCGCCGTCGACCCGGGCGAGATGCGCGACAACATGCACATGGTGCTCGCCAACTTCGACCGCCCCGGCCAGACCTCCGGCCGCCGGATCCTGCTGATCGCCGTCGACAACGTCCCCGAGGACCCGGCCAAGCGCCGCGAGCACCTCTGGCGCGGCATGATCGACTACGCCCTGCGGAACGGCTCCACCGGCGAGCCGACCACCGCCGCCCCGTTCGCGGCCGGCCCGCTCGGCGGCTCGCTGGAGTGCCTGATGCTGCCGCAGGCGCCCACCACCGACGTCGTCTGCGGCTGGTCCGACGCCTCCACGGCCGGCGTCGCGCTGTTCCCGAGGACCACCCCGGCCGAGGCGGCCGCCCTGTTCGCCACGATGCGCGCCGACATCGAGAAGTAGGCGCGGGACACGAAGCAGCGGTGGCGGCGCACCCCCCGACCGGGTGCACCGCCACCGCCGTCTCTCACCTCAGGCGAGCGCTGTCATCAGCAGCTGCCGAGGTCGCTCCAGACACCCCAGGCGCCGCTGGCGCTCGGGTCGTCGCCCTTGGTCCACCACTTGTTCTGGTAGTAGTGGCCCTTCCAGGAGACCTTGGTCGGGGTGCCGTAGGTGGTGCCCGCGTCCCAGCTCGGCGCACCCGCGCAGCCGGCCGGCGTGGTCGGCGGCGTCGTGGGAGGCGTCGTGGGCGGGGTGGTCGGCGGCGTCGTGGGAGGCGTCGTCGGCGGGGTGGTGGGCGGGGTCGTCGGCGGCGTGGTCGGCGGGGTCGTGCCGCCGTCCACCGCGCCGCGGGTCAGGTCGCCCTTGAGGCCGTACAGCGTGCCGCCCACGTTGACCGTCCAGTTGGACGGGGTGGACACCGGCAGGTAGTAGACGAAGTCCATGTCGATCGACGCGCCCGGCGCGAGCGACTGCCAGCCCGGCAGCTTCACCGAGACCCGGTTGTAGGTGCCCTTGAGGCCGCCCACGTTGCCGGTGCCGGTGTGGTCCTGCTTGATCACGGTCAGGCCGAAGCCGGACTGGTCCTTGGCGTTGCCCGGGGCCGAGTTGCTGTAGTCGAACTGGAACTCGGTGCCGCCCGGCAGGGTCAGCGTCGAGTTGTTGACGATGTGGATCTTCGGGTTGATCGGGTAGTTCGAGTCACCCAGCGCGAAGTTGGTGAACGACACGTCGACCGGCAGGGTCTGCTGCGGCAGCGCGGTCGTCGAGCGGATCGCGCCGTACGGCGAGGACGCCTTGAACTTGTCGTACATCAGCGAGGTCAGCGTGTTGCCGGGCACGTACTGGCCCTTGCCGCCGTTGGCGGTGGCGTCCCACTTGTAGTCGCCCGCGAGCTCCCAGATCATCGCGCCGCCGGCGCCCTGGTTGACGATGTAGTCGGCCTTGGCGCCGACCGACTGCTCGTCCTCGGTGGACAGGAAGACCTTCTTGGTGTCGTTCCACAGCCACGGCGCCACCAGGGTGGAGCTGTAGTTGCGGACGTAGCTGCCCTGCAGGGCGGTGTCGGTCACGCCGTACTTGGAGAGGTAGTCGGGCACGATGCCCTTCTCCAGGTTCTTGGCGTGCCACATCGGGTTCGACCCGGCCGGGGACTCCTTGCCCGCGTCGTCCTTGTCGTTCCAGATGTTGTCGATGCCGACCGCGCCGTCACCGCACGCGGTCAGGCCGGAGCCGACCGGGCAGGTGGTCGCGGAGGCGGTGCCCCAGAGGCCGTTGGTGCCGCCCTGGACGTTCTTGAAACCGCGGGTGTAGTACGGCAGGCCGACGTTGATCCGGCCGCCGGGCATCGCGCCGCGGAAGTAGTGGTACGACCAGTCGGCGTTCAGGTAGCCGATGCCGCCGTACTGGCCGGTGCCGTAGACGTTGGCCGACGCCAGCTCGCCGTCCTTGCCGTCGTCGAACAGCGAGGCGTTCGGGCCGACGTACTTGTTCCAGGCGCCGTGCAGGTCGTACGACATGATGTTGACGTAGTCCAGGTACTGCGCGATCTGGAACGTCTCCATGCCGCGCAGCAGGTAGCCGGACGACGGGGCCGCGACCGACAGCAGGTAGTGCTTGCCGTCGGCGGCGCCGGCCCGGTCCAGCTTCTCGCGCAGCGTCTTCATCAGCGCGGCGTAGCCCTTGGCCAGCGAGCCGCGCTTGCTGTTGGCGAGCTGCCAGTCCAGCGGGTTGCCCGCGTCCTTCATCGAGGTCGGGTACTCGTAGTCGACGTCGACGCCGTTGAAGCCGTACTTCTTGATGAAGTCGACGGCCGAGGTGGCGAAGGTGTCGATGCCCGCCTGGTTGACGCTGCCGTCCGGGTTGACGGTCATCGAGTAGAAGCCGCCGGAGTTGACGCGCTTGCCGTCGTCCCCGAAGAACCCGCCGGTCTCGGTCCAACCGCCCACCGAGATCATCGTCTTGACGTTCGGGTACTGCTTCTTGTACTTCGTCAGCAGGTTGAAGTGGCCCTTGTAGGGCAGCGACGGGTCGAGCTCGGCGCCGGGCACGCCGGGGAAGGAGATCCCGGTGGCCTCGTTCTTGTCGTTGTCGGTGCCGACGGACAGCTTGTTGTCGGAACCGACGTGGCCGAACGCGTAGTTGAGGTGGGTGACCTTGTCCCACGGGATGTCGCTGACCAGGTACGGCGGGGTGCCGTCCTTGCCGGTGCGCCAGCCGGTGAAGTAGCCGATGATGCGGCGCTGGTGGTCCGCGCCCATCTTCTCGCGGCCGTTGGTGTCGTAGACGCTGCAGTACGGGACGTCGACGCCCGGCGTGGCGTAGAGGCCGTCGGGGCGACAGGCGGCGTTGTCGACGGTGGCGGACGCCTGGGAGGGCGCCGCGCCCAGCGTGGCCACCAGCAGGCCGGCCATCGCGGCCGCTGCCACCGAGGCCAGGCCGGCGCGGGCCGCCGGGCTCGTGGAACGACGGGCAGCGGTGGGACGCCGCTCCGCCGTGGATCGGATCAACACTCGGTCCTCCGGGCAGAGTGTCGGCGCGTGCCTGTGGGGGAGCACGCACGTGGGGGAAAGCAGATTGGCGCTGAAGCTATGTGGTCTGAACCACATAGGTCAATAGGTCTGTACCAATTGGTAATCCATTCCCCAACATCCCCGGTCGAACGGCTGGTTGTCGACGGTCATCCGACCCCCCTCGGCCGGCGCCCGCCACGGACCGCACCAACCGGGGAAATGACGTATCCACACCTCGGGCAACCCCCTAGACTGAAGGCCATGCGGCCTTGGCGGAATAGGTAGACGCCTGGGTTTTAGGTGCCCATGGGAGAAATCCCGTGAGGGTTCGAGTCCCTCAGGCCGCACCAGCCTAAGAACCGAAGGCCCGCCCGGAGTGATCTCCGAGCGGGCCTTCGGTCGTCCGCGGTGGGCGGGGCTCAGCCGATCAGGTCCTTCACGACCGGGGCGAGGGCGCGGAAGGCCTGACCGCGGTGGCTGATGGCGTTCTTCTCGGCGGGGGTGAGCTCGGCGCAGGTGCGGGTCCCGCCGAGGGGCTGGAGGATCGGGTCGTAGCCGAAGCCGCCGTCGCCCGCCGGGGCGGTGCGCAGGGTGCCGAGCAGCCGGCCCTCGACGACCCGCTCGGTGCCGTCGGGCAGGGCGAGGGCGGCGGCGCAGAAGAAGTGGGCGCCGCGGTGCTCGGCCCCGATGTCGGAGAGCTGGGCGAGCAGGAGGTCGAGGTTGGCGCGGTCGTCGCCGTGCTTGCCGGCCCAGCGGGCGGAGAAGATGCCGGGGGCGCCGTTCAGGACGTCCACGCAGAGGCCGGAGTCGTCGGCGACGGCCGGCAGGCCGGTGGCGCGGGCCAGCGCGTGCGCCTTGAGCAGGGCGTTCTCGGCGAAGGTGACGCCGGTCTCGGGGACGTCCGGGATCTCCGGGTAGGCGTCGGCCCCGACCAGCTCGACGTCCAGGCCGGCGTCGCCGAGGATGTCGCGCAGTTCGGCGACCTTGTGCTGGTTGCGGGTGGCGAGGATGAGTCGAGTGGTCATGGAACCACCCTAAACCGAGCAAACGGTGTGATCCCGCGTCAGCCGGTGCAGACCTTGGTGAGGTTCGAGGCGGCGTCGCCGAGCGGCTTGAAGTCCGGCACCTGCTTGTTGTTGACCGCCTGCTGGACCTTGTCGACCTGGGTGCCGAGGTCGGTGATCGCCTTGGCGACGTCGGTGTCCTTGGAGTTCTTGCCCAGCTGGTCGAGGTCGTTCTTCAGCTTCTGCAGCGCCTGCCCGGCGGCGGCCGCGTCGTTGCTCGCGTTGCTGTAGGCGTTGCTGACCTCGTTGATGTCGCCGGTGATCTTGACGGCGGTGTTGCCGCAGTCGATCGCCTTCTGGGCGGCGGAGCAACTGACCGCGCTGAGCGGGAGGATGGCGATCAGGCCGGCCACGGCGAGCATGGTGGGGCGGGCGATGTTCTGGGGCATCCGGTCCTCCTGGGTGCGCGGTATCCGGAAGGGAAGGACGCGCGCTGAGGGGTGCGCGGTTCCCGCAAACGGGTGCTGCGGGAACCGTACGGGCATCGGGCCCGGCCTGTACAGCGGCCGGGCCCGGCACCCGGGGTTTTCCGGAAACCGAAGCGGAACCGGTACCTCAGGGGGTGAGGAGCGGGCCCCCGGGGTCAGCCCTCCAGCTCGCCGAGGGCCTTGCGCTGGACCTCGTCGAGCTCGGCGCAGCCGAGGGTGCCCAGGTCCAGCAGCCGGTCGAGCAGCGCGCGGTCGAAGGGGGCGCCCTCGGCGGTGCCCTGGACCTCGACGAAGCGGCCGTCGGCGGTGCAGACGATGTTCATGTCGGTCTCGGCGCGGACGTCCTCCTCGTACTGGAGGTCGAGCATCGGGACGCCGTCGATGATGCCGACGCTGACGGCGCTGACCCCGCCGGTGATCGGCTTGCCCTTGGCGCGCAGCAGCTTGCGCTCGCGGGCCCAGTTGACGGCGTCGACGAGCGCGACGTAGGCGCCGGTGATGGCGGCGGTGCGGGTGCCGCCGTCGGCCTGGAGGACGTCGCAGTCGAGGACGATGGTGTTCTCGGCGAGGGCGCGGTGGTCGACCACGGCGCGCAGCGAGCGGCCGATGAGCCGGCTGATCTCGTGGGTGCGGCCGCCGAGGCGGCCCTTGACGGATTCGCGGTCGCCGCGGGTGTTGGTGGCGCGCGGGAGCATGGAGTACTCGGCGGTGACCCAGCCCTCGCCGCTGCCCTTGCGCCAGCGCGGGACACCCTCGGTGACGCTGGCGGTGCACAGCACCTTGGTGTCGCCGTAGGAGATGAGGACGGAGCCTTCGGCGTGCTTGCTCCAGCCCCGTTCGATGCTGACGGGGCGGAGCTGGTCGGGGGTGCGGCCGTCGATGCGTGACATAGGCACCGAGCGTAGTCGGTTTCGGCGGGTGCTCCGGGTACGCCCCGAGGCGTCCCGAGGCGTCCGGGTCTGCCCGGACGGGCCGCGCCCGGTGCCCGGACGTGCCACGGCCCGCCGCCCCGGGGAGGGGTCGGCGGGCCGGGTGTGCGCGAGCCGGCGGGCTCAGCTCACATCATGTCCTCGATGTCGGCGGCGATCGGGTCGGCGTCGGTGCCGATGACGACCTGGATCGCGGTACCCATCTTCACGACGCCGTGGGCGCCGGCGGCCTTCAGCGCGGCCTCGTTGACCAGGGAGGCGTCCTTGACCTCGGTGCGCAGGCGGGTGATGCAGCCCTCGACCTCTTCGATGTTGTCGATGCCGCCCAGACCGGCGACGATCTTCTCAGCCTTGCTGGCCATTGCTCTCTCCCTCTGTCTCGGCCCGTCGGCTGCTCTGCCGGGTGCCGTCCTGCGCGGTGACCTCGGTCGGTGACGCGGGGTCAGTGGTCGGTCGTGCCGTGGCGTGCTGCCGGAGCAGCGCGACCAGCATGACCCGAGCCGAACCGATATGCCACGTTAGTCCACTTTTGGCCCATTCCGGCGCGCAGACCCCGGATCGACGTCCGAGGATGACGAGCAGTGGGGCCGTCTCCCGGCGCGCGGCCTGCGTCCCAAAAGTGGTCTACACCAATATATGTGTACTCCGAGGAACGCAGGAAGCGACCCGGGTGTTCCCGGCCCCCGCCCGACCCCGCCCCGCCCCGCCCCGCCCGCGGGTTCCCGGCGGGGGCCACCGGCCGGCCACTGCACTCGGAGGGCGAAGGATGAGTTCGGCAGGCGCGACAGCACCGCGGACCACGTGGTGGCACACCTTCTACGGCGGCCTCCAGAAGATGGGCCGCTCGCTCCAGCTCCCGGTCGCGGTGCTCCCGGCCGCCGGCATCCTCAACCGGCTCGGGCAGCCCGACGTCTTCGGCAAGGACGGCCTGGGCTGGAACGACGTGGCCAAGGTCTTCGCCGCGGCGGGCGGCGCGCTGCTGGACTCCTCGTTCGGCCTGCCCATGCTGTTCTGCGTCGGCGTCGCGATCGGCATGGCGAAGAAGGCCGACGGGTCGACGGCGCTGGCCGCCGTGGTCGGCTTCCTCGTCTACTACCGGGTGCTGCACGCCTTCCCGGAGGACTGCAAGCCGCCGACCATCCTGGTGAGCGACCAGTGCGTGGACTACACCTCGGCGAAGGCGGCCGCCGCGGTCTACCAGAACCCCGGCGTGCTGGGCGGCATCCTGCTCGGCCTGATGTCGGCCTGGCTCTGGGTGCGCTTCCACCGCACCAAGCTGGTCGACTGGCTGGGCTTCTTCAACGGCCGCCGGCTGGTGCCGATGATCACCGCCCTGGTCGGCATGGTGCTCGCCGTGGTCGCGGTCTGGGTGTGGCCGCCGATCGGCCGCGTCCTCACCACCTTCAGCCAGAACCTCGTCGACCTGGGCTCGGGCGGCGCGGGCATCTTCGGCGTGGCCAACCGCGCCCTGCTGCTGATCGGCATGCACCAGCTGCTGAACACCTTCGTCTGGTTCCAGTTCGGCGAGTACACCAAGCCCGACGGCATGGTCGTGCACGGCGACATCCCGCGCTTCCTGGCGGGCGACCCGACCGCCGGGCAGTTCCAGTCGGGCTTCTTCCCGATCATGATGTTCGCGCTGCCGGCCGCCGCGCTGGCGATCGCCCACTCGGCGAAGCCGCACCGGCGCAAGGAGATCTACGGCCTGATGCTCTCGGTCGGCCTGACCTCCTTCGTGACCGGCGTCACCGAGCCGATCGAGTACTCCTTCGCCTACATCGCCCCCGCGCTGTACGGCGTGCACGCCCTGCTGACCGGCGCGTCGATGGCCGTCACCTGGGCGCTCGGGGTGCACGACGGCTTCAGCTTCTCGGCCGGCCTGATCGACTACGTGATCAACTGGGGCCTGGCCACCAAGCCGTGGCTGATCATTCCCATCGGCCTCTGCTTCGCCGCCGTCTACTACGCCCTCTTCCGCTTCATCATCGTGAAATTCGACCTGAAAACCCCGGGGCGCGAGGCCGAGAGCGAGGTCGAGGACGTGACCAAGGCATAAACCGAGCGTCACCGCGCAGAATCCGAAAAGGCCCCCGGACCACCGGTCCGAGGGCCTTCGGCATATCCGGGCCGGGCCGATGGTCCCGGCGCGAACACCCGCCGGCCCGGCGCGGACGGGCCGTCGGTGACCGGCCGGTGACCTGCCGTGGAGCATCGGGCCGCCCCGGCTTTTTGTTGCGCAAATAGCCAAAATGCCAATCACGGCGGGTAATCAAGATCGCTGATCCACAAGTAGGTTTCGATTTCATAGCGCTTCCCAGCTGCGGCGCTTTCAAGGGTTCCCCGCCTCCTCTCCCCGTGCTACAAAACTGGTCTACACCACGTGTGGTGTAGACCAGTTCGCGGTTCGGCCCCCTGTGCACCCTCCCCCCGACCGACCCGCCCTTGCCGTTAGGAACCCACCCCCATGAGTCAGTCAGCGCAGGCACCGGCGCCCGCCACGGCTCCGGCCACACCCAGTCCCGCCAAGAAGTTCGGCCAGAACCTGCTCCAGGGTCTGCAGAAGATCGGCCGCAGCCTCCAGCTGCCCATCGCCGTCCTCCCGGCCGCCGGTCTGCTGATGCGTCTGGGCCAGGACGACGTCTTCGGCAAGGACGGCCTCGGCTGGAACAAGGTCGCGGCGGTCTTCGCCACCGCCGGCAACGGCGTCTTCGACAACCTGCCGCTGCTCTTCGCGGTCGGCATCGCCATCGGCTTCGCCAAGAAGGCCGACGGCTCGACCGCCCTCGCCGCGCTGGTCGGCTTCCTGGTCTACAAGAACGTGCTGACCGCGTTCCCGATCACCGAGGGCCACATCGCCGACGGCAAGTGGGTCCCCGCGACCTACCAGAACCCCGGCGTCCTCGGCGGCATCGTGATCGGTCTGCTCAGCGCCGTGCTGTGGCAGAAGTACCACCGCACCAAGCTGGTCGACTGGCTCGGCTTCTTCAACGGCCGCCGTCTCGTCCCGATCATCATGGCCTTCGTCGGCACCGCCGTCGGCGTCCTGTTCGCCCTGACCTGGGGCCCCATCGGCGACGCGATCAAGAGCCTGAACGACACCCTGATCGGGGCCGGCGCGGTCGGTGCCGGCGCCTTCGGCCTGGTCAACCGCGGTCTGCTGCCGGTCGGCATGCACCAGTTCGTGAACTCCTACGCCTGGTTCCAGACCGGTGACTTCACCAAGGCCGACGGCACCGTCGTGCACGGCGACCTGACCCGCTTCTTCGCCGGCGACCCGACCGCCGGGCAGTTCATGTCGGGCTTCTTCCCGATCATGATGTTCGCCCTGCCGGCCGCCGCCTTCGCCATCGCCCACACCGCCAAGCCGCACCGCCGCAAGGCCGTCACCGGCATGATGCTGTCGCTGGCGCTGACCTCCTTCGTGACCGGTGTCACCGAGCCGATCGAGTTCTCCTTCGTCTTCATCGCCCCGCTGCTGTACGTGATCCACGCCGTCCTCACCGCCGTCTCGATGGCCGTGACCTGGGCGCTCGGCGTGCACGACGGCTTCACCTTCTCCGGCGGTCTGATCGACTACCTGCTCGCCTGGAGCAAGGCCACCGACCCGTGGATGATCATCCCGCTCGGCCTGGCGTTCGCCGCCCTGTACTACTTCCTCTTCCGCTTCGCGATCGTGAAGTTCGACCTCAAGACCCCGGGTCGCGAGGACGACGAGGAGATCGAGGACGTCACCAAGGCCTGACCCCCGGAACCACCGCACGCCGCTCACGGCCCCGCCCCGCCACCCGCTCCCCCGGGTGGCGGGGCGGGGCCGTTCCGCGTGCCCGGCAGGCCCGCCCGGGTGTCCGCCGCGGCGGCCGTCCGCTGAGACGGTGGTTGACGAACCCGCGGACCCGCTGGTCAACTGAAGCCGTGAACGCCCCCCGTCCGCTGGTGACCCGCAGCCACATCGACTTCGGTCGCGTGTGGTCCGCGGCGTGTCGCGGCTGACCCGAGCGTTCCCCCGCCGCCGCCCGGCTGACGTCCCCGCCGCGCGCCCCGGCCTCCGCCCCACCCCGTAACCCGCGCCCGCCGGTCCCCGGACCGGGCCGGCCCGTACCCGCGCGCACCCGCTCGCCCGTCCCCGTCCCCCGGGGCCGCGGGCCGGTCCGCGACCGCCGCCCGCACCGCTTCCCTCCCAGGAAAGTCAAGGCCGCCCATGCCCCGCCAGCTGCATCTTTCCGCCGCCCTCGACAGCCCCGGCCACGTCGACGCCGCCCACTTCACCACCCTCGCCCGGCTCGCCGAACGGGCCGCCCTCGACTTCGTCACCCTCGACGACTCCTACGCCCCCGAACCGCGCCGGCTCGACGCGCTCGCCACCTTCGCCCGGCTCGCCCCGGTCACCCGCGGCCTCGGCCTGGTCCCGACCGTCACCACCACCCACACCGAGCCGTTCCACACCTCCCTCTCGGTCAACACCCTGGACTGGGTCAGCGAGGGCCGGGCCGGCTGGCTGGTCGGCGTCTCCGACACCGAGGCCGAGGCCCGGGCCTTCGGCCGCAAGGGCACCGCCCCGGCCGACGAGCTCTGGGCCGAGGCCGCCGACGCCGCCGAGGTCGCCACCCGGCTCTGGGACAGCTGGGAGGACGACGCCGAGATCCGCGACACCGCCACCGGCCGGTTCGTCGACCGCGCCAAGCTCCACCACATCGACTTCGAGGGCCCGTACTTCTCCGTCCGCGGCCCCTCCACCACCCCCCGACCGCCGCAGGGCCGCCCGATCGTCGCGGTCACCGTCGCCGCCGCCGACCTCGCGCCGGACGCCGGCCCCGGCGGCCGCGCCCGGGTCGCCACCGCGGCCCGCTACGCCGACGTCGTCCTGCTCGACGCCCCCGACCGGGCCGCCCGGCTCACCGCCGCCACCGAACTGCGGCTGCGCGGCGGCGAGGCGCTGCGGATCCTGGCCCGGATCCCGGCCGCGCTCCCCGACGACACGGCGATATCCGCCCTGCTCACCGAGGTCACCGAGGGCGGCGGCGGGGTCGACGGCTTCCACCTGGTGCCCGCCGACCCGACCCGGGACCTCACCGCGCTCGCCGACCGCGTGGTGCCGGAGCTGCGCGAGCGCGGACTGTTCCGCGCCGGCTACACCGGCCGCACCCTGCGCGAGCACCTCGGCCTGGCCCGCCCCGCCAGCCGCTACGCGCTCGCCGCGACCATCGCCGCCCCGACCTCCCCCGCCGTGACCACCGTGACCGCCGAGGTGACCCGATGACGGACCGCCCGCTCAAGCAGATCCACCTCGCCGCGCACTTCCCCGGCGTCAACAACACCACGGTGTGGAGCGACCCGGCCTCCGGCAGCCAGATCGCCTTCGAGTCCTTCCGCCACCTCGCCGCGACCGCCGAACGCGGCCGCTTCGACTTCTTCTTCCTCGCCGAGGGCCTGCGCCTGCGCGAGGTCAAGGGCCGGATCCACGACCTGGACGTGGTCGGCCGCCCCGAGTCGATCACCGTGCTGGGCGCGCTCGCCGCCGTCACCACCCACCTCGGGCTGGCCGCGACCGTGAACGCCACCTACAACGAGCCCTACGAACTGGCCCGCCGGTTCGCCTCCCTGGACCACCTCTCCGGCGGCCGCGCCGCCTGGAACGTGGTCACCTCCTCCGACGCCTTCACCGGCGAGAACTTCCGCCGCGGCGGCTACCTCGACCGCGCCGACCGCTACACCCGGGCCGCCGAGACCGTCGCGCTCGCCCGGGAGTTCTGGGACGCGGCGGGCACCGGGACGGTCCGCCACCGGGGACCGCAGTTCGACGTCGAGGGCACCCTCTCGCTGCCCCGGCCGCCGCAGGGCCACCCGGTGGTCATCCAGGCCGGCGACTCCGACGAGGGCCGCGAGTTCGCCGCCGCCACCGCCGACGTCATCTTCAGCCGGCACTCCACCCTGGCCGCCGGACAGGCCTTCCACGCCGACGTCAAGCGCCGGCTGGCCGCGTACGGGCGCAAGCCGGACGAGCTGAAGATCATGCCCGGGGTCACCTACGTGCTGGGCGACACCGAGGAGGAGGCCGTCGAGCGCGCCGCCGCGATCCGCCGCGCCCAGGTGAGCCCGGCCACCGCGATCAACTACCTGGAGCAGGTCTGGGGCATCGACCTCTCCGACCACGACGTGGACGGCCCGCTGCCGGCCGTCGACCCGGTCTTCGACTCCGCCCTCGTCCAGGGCCGCACCTCGCTCGGCGACCCGCTGAAGGTCGCCGCCGAGTGGCGCGCGGTGGCCGCCGAGAAGGGGCTCAGCAGCCGTGAACTGGTGATCGAGGCGACCGGCCGGCAGAGCTTCATCGGCACCCCCGCGAGCGTCGCCGCCCAGATCGACCACCACGTGCAGAGCGACGCCGCGGACGGCTTCATCCTCGTCCCGCACCTCACCCCCGGCGGGCTGGACGACTTCGTCGACCGGGTGGTGCCGCTGCTCCAGGAGCGCGGGGTGTTCCGCACCGAGTACTCCGGCACGACGCTGCGCGACCACCTCGGCCTGCCGGTCCCCGGACGGCACTGACCCCCGGGCGGGCGGCGGTCAGACCCGGCCCAGCCGGGCGGCGTGCACGCCGGCCTGGAAGCGGCTCTCCGCCCCCAGGCCGGCGGTCAGTTCGGCGACCAGCCGGCGCACCGTGCGCTCGGACAGCTCCAGCTTGCGGGCGATGGCCGCGTCGGTCCGGCCGGCCGCCAGCAGCCGGAGCACCTCGGCCTGCCGCTCCGTCATCGCCTCGGCCTCGGGCAGGAGTTCGGCGGGCGTCCAGGCGGCCGACCAGAAGTACTCGAACAGTTCGGCCACCAGCGCGACCAGGGCCGGCTCGCGCACCACCACGGCCGCCTCCGCGACCGGGGCGTCCCCGCCCGGCCCGGCTCCCGGGGCGGGCAGGATCGCCAGCCGGGCGTCCACCACGATCAGCCAGAGCGGCAGCGAGTGGGCCACCCGGATCCGCGCCCCGGCCGCGGTCAGCTCCCGGACGTGCCCGAGCACGGCCGGGCGGCGCAGCGCGGCCGCCGGGTGGATGGTGCGCAGCGCGGCGCCGTGCGCGAGGGCGAGGCGCTCCCGGGCGAGCTTGCCCGCCAGGGCGGGGCCGGAGAGGTCCTGGCCGGGGCGCAGCGAGAGCGCCTCGGTGCGGGCGCCGCGGGCGGCGTCCTCCAGCAGGGCGGCGATCCGCCCGGCGCCGCGGACCACCTCCAGCGCGGTGCCCGACCGGTGCCGCTCCTGGATCGGGAGGTAGCCGGTGTGCAGCCGGTCCACCGCCCGGCGGGCCCGGTGCAGGGCGCCGACCAGGTCGGCGACCTGCCGGTCGGCGTCGAGCAGCAGCTGCCGGACGGCGGTGTCGACGGAGACGGCGGCCCGCTCCGACGCCGGGTCAGGGTTAGAAGCCGGGTCCGGGTCCGGGTCCGACGCCGGGTCAGGGGAGCGGCCGGCCGCGGCGGGTTGGAGCAGGCCGAGGGCGAGCAGTTCGGCGGTGGCGGCGGCGAGCCGCCGGTCGTCCCAGTCGGGGAGCAGCGCGCCCGGCGGGCGGCCGGGTTCGGCGAGCAGGCGGGCGTAGAGCCGGGTGGCGTCCCGGTCGGCGGGGCTCTCCATCGGCGCAGCCTAGTGAGGCCCCGCGCCCGCCCGCCCGGGGTTTCCACCCTGCGAGACGGGCCGCTTCCGCTCCCGGCCATGGCCGGTTCCGGCAGCCGTCCGCGTACTGACCCGCGGCGCCGCGGTGGCCAGGATGGCGCCCATGACCGCTCTTCCCGAGGCTTCGACGATCTGGCTGGACGGCGCGCTGGTGCCCTGGCACACGGCGACCACGCACGTCCTCACCCACGGCCTGCACTACGGCACCGGGGTGCTGGAGGGCACCCGGGCGTTCGCCACGGCGGACGGCCCGGCCGTGTTCCGGCTGCCCGAGCACCTGCGCCGGCTGGACCGCAGCGCGCGCATGCTGCGGATGGAACTCCCCCACGGCACGGCCGAACTGGCGGAGGCCACCGTCGAGCTGGTGCGGGCCAACGGCCACCGCTCCTGCTACCTGCGGCACTTCGCCTTCCTGGGCTACGGCGCGATGGGCCTGGACATGCGCTCCTCGCCGACCAGCACGGCGATCGCGAGCTGGGAGTGGCACTCCCAGCTCCCGGACGCGGAGGGCGGGATCAGGCTGAAGACGAGCAGCTGGCGGCGGACCGACCCGAACGCGGTGCCGCCCGCCGCCAAGGCGACCGGCCCGTACCTGAACTCGGTGCTGGCCCGCCGGGAGGCGACCGACGCGGGCTACGACGAGGCGCTGCTGCTCGGCCCGGACGGCACGGTGAGCGAGTGCACCGGCGAGAACGTGTTCGCCGTCCGCGACGGGGTGCTGCGCACGCCCCCGACGAGCGCGGGCGCCCTGGAGGGGATCACCCAGGACACCGTGCTGACGCTGGCCCGGGACCTGGGCGTGCCGGTGCGGGTGGAGTCACTGCTGCGCTCGGACCTGTACGCGGCGGACGAGGTGTTCCTGTGCGGCACGGCGGCCGGGGTGGTGGCGGTGCGCTCACTGGACGACCGCGAGCTGTCGGCCGCCCCGGGTCCGCTGACCGCGCGGCTGCGCGCGGCGTACGAGGCGGCGGTGACCGGCGCGGACGAGCGCTACCGGCACTGGCTGACGTACACGGGGTGAGCGTTCGCCCGGTGGGCGTCCGCGGGGCGGGTCAGAGCTCGTAGACCGCGCCGGGCCGGGCGATGTCGACCGGTCCGGCGTAGGCGGCGGCCGCGTCCCGCCGGTTCAGCTCGGCGTCCGTCCACGGCGGGATGTGGGTGAGGACCAGCCGGCGGGCGCCGGCCGCGGTGGCGTGCTCGCCGGCCTCGCGGCCGTTGAGGTGGACGGCCCGGTAGGTGTCGCGGCCGTCGAGGTAGGCGGCCTCGCACAGGAAGAGGTCGGTGTCCCGGGCGAGCTCGACGAGATCGGCGCTCTCGCCGGTGTCGCCGGAGTAGACGAGGCTGCGGCCGCCGTGTTCGAGCCGGAAGGCGAAGGCGTCGACGGGGTGGTTGACCTGGGCGACGTCGATCCGCAGCGGGCCGAGCTCGAAGCGGCCGGGGGTGAGGGTGCGGAACTCGAACACCTCCTTCATCCCCGGGTTCTCGGGCATGTCGTAGGCGCGGGCCATCCGGGCGGCGGTGCCGGCCGGGCCGTAGACGGGCATCGGGTCGGGACAGCCCTCGGCCCGGTAGTTGCGGGCGACCCAGTAGGCGCACAGGTCGACGCAGTGGTCGGCGTGCAGGTGGCTGAGCAGGACGGCGTCGACGTCGTAGATCGAGACGTACTTCTGCAGGGCGCCGAGCGCGCCGTTGCCGAGGTCGAGCACGACGCGGTAGCCGCCGGCCTCCACCAGGTAGCTGGAGCACGGCGAGTCGGCCGACGGGAAGCTCCCAGAGCACCCCACCACGGTCAGTTTCATCCGAGCCCCTCCGCCCCGACACGTCCTGGCTGTCGCTGGTCATGACAGCGGGCCGGGAGTACCGGCCGGAGGCGCTGCCCTGCGCGTGTTGTCGAGGGTAAGGGCGGACCGGCACTTTGCCCCCGTCTCCGTGCCGTGCTGTGGCTGGAATCACCAGAACGCCGGGGAGGCGGGGGCGACGGCGCGTCAGCGGTGGCCGGGGCGCCGCCGGGCCCAGCCGCGGATGGTGGCGGGGTACCAGCGGGGGTGCCCGCCGGCGTCGACCAGGTCCGGTTCGGGCAGCAGGCCGTGCCGCCGGTAGGTGCGCACGGTCTCGGGCCGGACGTTGATGTGGCGGGCGATCTCGGTGTACGACCACAGGTCGGAGCCGCGGCTCACGGGTCACCTCCGCGGGTGCGTGGGGGGACGTTCGTGAGCAGCCTTTCCGCACGGCCCGGGAACCCCGGCCCCGGACCGGACGCCGTGGCCGTACCGTGACGAACCGGGAGCAGGACCCGGACAAATCCCCGGTCCGTCACGACCGGGGCCGCGGGCGCCTCAGGCCCAGAGCTGGCCCTGCAGCGCCTCGACGGCCGCCTCGGTGGACTCGGCGGTGTAGATGCCGGTGGACAGGTACTTCCAGCCGCCGTCGGCGACCACGAAGACGACGTCGGCGCGCTCGCCGGCCTGGGCGGCCTTGCGGCCGACCCCGATCGCCGCGTGCAGGATCGCGCCGGTGGAGACGCCGGCGAAGATGCCCTCCTGCTGGAGGAGTTCGCGGGTGCGGCGGACGGCGTCGGCGGAGCCGACCGAGAAGCGGGTGGTGAGCACCTCGGCGTCGTACAGCTCGGGGACGAAGCCCTCGTCGAGGTTGCGCAGGCCGTAGACCAGGTCGTCGTAGCGCGGCTCGGCGGCCACGATCCGCACCCCGGGGACCTTCTCGCGCAGGTAGCGGCCGACGCCCATGAGGGTGCCGGTGGTGCCGAGGCCGGCCACGAAGTGGGTGACGGTGGGCAGGTCGGCGAGGATCTCGGGGCCGGTGCCGGTGTAGTGGGCGCCGGCGTTGTCGGGGTTGCCGTACTGGTAGAGCATGACCCAGTCGGGGTGCTCGGCGGCGATCTCCTTGGCGATCCGCACGGCGGTGTTGGAGCCGCCGGCGGCGGGCGAGGGGATGATCTCGGCGCCCCACATGCGGAGCAGTTCGCGCCGCTCCTCGCTGGTGTTCTCGGGCATCACGCAGACCATCCGGTAGCCCTTGAGCTTGGCCGCCATGGCCAGCGAGATCCCGGTGTTGCCGCTGGTGGGTTCGAGGATCGTGCAGCCGGGGGTGAGCCGGCCGTCGGCCTCGGCGCGCTCGATCATGTGCAGCGCCGGGCGGTCCTTGATGGAGCCGGTGGGGTTGCGGTCCTCCAGCTTGGCCCAGAGGGTGACCAGGCCCTCGGTGTTCCCGGGCACCGCGGCGGACAGCCGGGGCAGGCGGACCAGCGGGGTGTTGCCGACGGCTTCGAGCGGGCTGTCGTAGCGCAAGGGGTCCTCCGGCGGGCGGCGGTGGGGTTCGGTACGGGCGGACCCGCACCGTCCCGTCCCGGACGGTGCGCGGGACGGGACGGCGCGGGCGGGTGGTCAGCGGGCGCCGCCGGCCACGGCGGGCAGGATGGTGACGCTGTCGCCGTCGGCGAGCGCGGTGGAGATGCCCTCCAGGAAGCGGACGTCCTCGTCGTTCAGGTAGACGTTGACGAAGCGGCGCAGCTCGCCGCCGTCCAGCAGGCGGGCGGCGATGCCCGGGTGGCGGGCGTCGAGGTCGTGGAAGAGTTCCCCGAGGTTGCTGCCGGTGCCCTCGACGGCCTTGGCGCCGTCGGTGTAGGTGCGGAGGATGGTCGGGATGCGGACCTCGATGGCCATGGGTGCGCTCCTGTGCGAGTCGTGAGGTGGGTGGGCCGCAGCGGGCGCGGCAGGGCGTTGCGGCCCGGGGCGGTGGTCTCCGCGGGCGGGCCGGTCGGGGCGGCTCAGCGCGAGCGCGCCGGCGTGCCGGGACAGATCGCACCGGCGAGCCGGCACAGGTCGATGTGCAGGCGCGCCACGAGGCGGATGCCCGGGGCCTGGGTGCTCACATCGACGGAACGCATGGGCTCATCGTATAGATTCCCGGGCCCGCTCCTCCATGCCCGTCTCGGGATACGGATGAGTTCGTCCCCCATGTCGAGACGGGCCGGAAACGCAAGGGCCCGCCGACCGCTCGCGGACGGTCGGCGGGCCTCGCCCAGGTGGGTGCGGGTCAGGCCGGGTAGGCCTCGACGACCTGGACGTCTTCCTCCGTGATCACGCCGTCCACGATGCGGAACGAGCGGAACTGGTACGGGTCCTCGGGGCCGTTGCCCTCGGCGGTCGAGACCAGGACGTAGTGGGCGTTCGGCTCGGAGGCGTAGCTCACGTCGGTGCGCGAGGGGTAGGCCTCGGTGGCGGTGTGCGAGTGGTAGACGATCACCGGCTCCTCGTCCCTGTCGTCCATCTCGCGGTAGAGCTTGAGCAGGTCACCCGAGTCGAACTCGTAGAAGGTGGGCGAGCGGGCGGCGTTGAGCATCGGGACGAACCGCTCGGGGCGGCCGCTGCTCTCCGGTCCGGCGACCACGCCGCAGGCCTCGTCCGGGTGGTCGGCACGGGCGTGGGCGACGATCGCGTCGCGCAGTTCTCGGGTGATGGTCAGCATGGCGCCAGGATAGCCACGCCCCGGCGGTGGGCCGCCGGGGCGTCCGAGGCGCGGTCAGCGGGCCCCGGTGCCGCCGTCGCCCGGCACGTGCAGGTGGTCGTGGGCGACCGCGTGCACCGCGGCGGGGGCGCGGCGGCGCAGCCCGCGGTAGCCGACGACCAGCAGCACGGCCCAGACCGGGAAGACGTACAGCGAGATCCGGTTGGACTCGTCCAGGGCGATCAGGACGACCACCAGCACCAGGAAGGCCAGCGCGGCCCAGCTGCTCCAGGCGCCGCCGGGGGCCTTGAAGGTGGGCGGCGGCAGGTGGCCGCCCTTCCAGGCCCGGCGGTAGCGGATCTGGCAGACGAGGATCATCGCCCAGGTCCACAGGCCGCAGACGGTCGCGACCGAGGTGATGTACTCGAACGCCTTGGCCGGGACGAGGTAGTTGAGCACCACGCCGACGCCCATCAGCAGCGAGGAGGCGGTGATCGCGGCGGCGGGGCTGCGGTGCCCGTTGAGCCGGGTGAGCCGCCCGGGGGCCTGGCCGCGCAGGGCGAGGTCGCGCAGCATCCGACCGGTGGAGTACATGCCGGAGTTGCAGGAGGAGAGCGCGGCGGTGAGCACCACGAAGTTGATGATGCCGGCCGCGGCGGGGATGCCGATCTTGCCGAAGGTGGCGACGAACGGGCTGACGCCGGGCTGGAACTCGGTCCACGGCACGAGCGAGAGGATGACGACCAGGGCGCCGATGTAGAACAGCGCGATCCGCCACGGCAGGGTGTTGATGGCCCGCGGGAGGGTCTTCTTCGGGTTCTCGCTCTCGCCCGCGGTGACGCCGACGAGTTCGACGCCCAGATAGGCGAACATGACGATCTGCAGGGTCATCACGGTGGCGCCGATGCCCTTGGGGAAGAAGCCGCCGTCCTGCCAGAGGTGAGTGATCGAGGCGGTGTCGCCGGCGTCGCTGAACCCGAGGGTGAGCACCCCGATGCCGATCAGGATCATGCCGATGATCGCGGTGACCTTGACCATGGAGAACCAGAACTCGATCTCGCCGAAGATCTTCACCGAGATCAGGTTGGCCCCGTAGAGGAGCACCAGGAAGCAGAGCGCGCAGAGCCACTGCGGGATCTCGGGCGCCCAGAACTTCACGTAGACGGCCGCGGCGGTGGTTTCCGCCATGCCCGTGACAACCCAGAAGAGCCAGTACGTCCAGCCCGTCACATAGCCGGCGAAGGGGCCGAGGAACTCCCGCGCGTACTCGGCGAAGCTGCCGGCCACCGGGCGGTAGGTGAGCAGTTCGCCGAGCGCCCGCATGATCGCGAAGATCACCACGCCGGCGACCGCGTAGGACAGGATCAGGCTGGGGCCGGACTTCGAGATCGCGGTGCCCGCGCCGAGGAAGAGGCCGGTGCCGATCGCACCGCCGATCGCGATCATCTGGATCTGGCGACTGCCCAGACCCCGGTGGTAGCCCTCCTCGTCCGGCTGGGTGTCGACGACCTCGTCGTAGAGCTGTTCGGCCATGCTGCACCGTCCTGGATGGGGTTTCGCGGCTGGGACTCGTGGGGGTGGGGGGAGGTGCAGTCGTACCACGCACGATCCGGATACCGGTGTCCATCTGAGCGATATTTGAGCATGCCCCGATAGGGTTTCGCCCGTTTTGCACGGAAAGGCCCCGACCATGCGTCCAGCATGCGGACGAGTGGTCGGGGCCTGATCCGAACGGGGGGTGACCCGCTCCGGGCGCGTGCCCGGAGCGGCGGCGGGCCTCAGCCGGCGACCGCCTCCAGCAGCGACTCCTGCAGGGCGCCGAGCCACAGGTAGGCCATCACCAGCGGCTTGCGGTCGTCGGTGTCCGGCAGGGCGTACAGGCCCTGCTCGTCCTCCTCGGTGATCTCCAGCCGCACGCCCAGGGTCAGCCGCAGGTCGTTGAGCGCTCCCAGCCAGCGCCGGCACGCGGCGCCGTCCAGGCTGACCGTGCCGCCCTCCCCGCCCAGGCCGTCCAGCGCCCGCACGACGTGCAGCGCGTCATCCCGCTTGCGGGCGCGCAGGTCCAGCTCGGTGTAGCGGCGGAACTCCCCGGAGGCCTCCCGGGACTCCGCGTCGGCCGGCTCCGCCGGATCCCCGTAGGCGTCCGGGAAGAGCCGGGCCAGCGCCGGGTCGTCGGGCGCCTTG
Organism: Kitasatospora sp. NPDC056184; assembly: GCF_042268405.1. Taxonomy (NCBI): domain Bacteria; kingdom Bacillati; phylum Actinomycetota; class Actinomycetes; order Kitasatosporales; family Streptomycetaceae; genus Kitasatospora; species Kitasatospora sp. NPDC056184. The sequence continues at coordinate 198,297 of NZ_JBHJUI010000012.1, forward strand.
GTCGGCCCCTCGGCGAACAGCGCCGCCAGCGGGTCGCCGGACCCCTCCCCGTCGCCGCCCGGGCCGGGGCCGATCAGCTCCAGCATCTGCACTTCCAGCGAGCGCAGGATGGAGGCCTCCAGCTCGTCCAGCGCGAGCACCGCGCCCCCGCCGCCGGCACTCTCGAACAACCCAGCCATCGGTATCGGTCAGCCCGTCCTCGTCGGTTCCAGTGGTCCGCGGCCGCCCGGGCCGCCGGTACGGCCGGCCGCACCCTCGGTCGGGCGGCCGGCCGCACGGTCAGTCGTGCTGCAGGGTCGCCCAGAGGCCGTAGCCGTGCATCGCCTGCACGTCGCGCTCCATCTCCTCGCGCGAGCCGCTGGAGACCACCGCCCGGCCCTTGGTGTGCACCTCCATCATCAACTTCCGGGCCTTCTCCTTCGGGTAGCCGAAGTAGGCCTGGAAGACGTACTGGACGTAGCTCATCAGATTGACCGGATCGTTGTGGACGATGGCGACCCACGGGGTGTCCGGCTCCGCCACCGGCACGCCCTCGACCTCCGGGCGCTCGATCTCCACGGGCGCGACACTCACCGCCGGATCCCTCCTGCCGCTCAGTTCGGTTCCCGGGTGGCTCCCACCCGGCCGTCACGTGACTTCCACGTGCCCCTCCTGCCCCATGCTGCCATCCGGGGGACCGGCGGGCGATTCCGCCCCGGGGCCGCGACGCGCTGGACGGATCCCCCGGCCGAGAAATCGTCACACTGACGCTAAGGGGTAGTAGCATCATCCGCATGGACGCCACTTCCGTGCTTGCGGCCGGCTCGACCGCGCTGCTCACCGACCGCTACGAGCTCACCATGCTGCAGGCCGCCCTGCGCAGCGGGGCGGCGCACCGCCGCTCCGTCTTCGAGGTGTTCACCCGCCGGCTGCCCGCCGGGCGGCGCTACGGCGTGCTGGCCGGGACCGGCCGGGTGCTGGACGCGGTGGAGAACTTCCGCTTCACCTCCGCCCAGCTCGGCTGGCTCGCCGACCAGCGGATCGTCGACGAGGACACCCTGCGCTTCCTCGCCGACTACCGGTTCACCGGCGACATCCACGGCTACCCCGAGGGCGAGGCCTACTTCCCCGGCTCGCCGCTGCTCACCGTCGAGGGCAGCTTCGCCGAGGCGGTGATCCTGGAGACGGTGATCCTCTCGATCCTCAACCACGACTCGGCGATCGCCGCCGCCGCCTCCCGGATGACCTCGGCGGCCGGCGGCCGCCCGGTGATCGAGATGGGCGCCCGGCGCGCCCACGAGCAGGCCGCCGTCGCCGCCGCCCGCGCCGCGTACGTGGCCGGCTTCGCCGCCACCTCCGACCTGGAGGCCGGCTTCACCTACGGCATCCCGACCACCGGGACCGCCGCGCACGCCTTCACCCTCGTCCACGACAGCGAGCGGGACGCCTTCCGGGCGCAGATCGACTCGATGGGCCGGGGCACCACCCTGCTGGTCGACACCTTCGACCTGCGCGAGGCCGTGCGCACCGCCGTCGAGGTGGCCGGGCCCGAGCTGGGCGCGGTCCGGATCGACTCCGGCGACCTCACCCTGCTCGCCCACCGGGTCCGCCGCCAGCTCGACGAGCTCGGCGCCACCGGGACCCGGATCATCGTCACCTCCGACCTCGACGAGTACGCGATCGCCGCGCTGGCCGCCGCCCCGGTGGACGGCTACGGCGTCGGCACCAGCCTGGTCACTGGCAGCGGGGAACCGACCTGCGCGATGGTCTACAAGCTGGTCGCCCGCGCCGCCGGGCCCGACGGCCCAATGGTCCCGGTCGCCAAGCGCGCGGCCGGCGGCAAGACCAGCATCGGCGGGCGCAAGTGGGCGGCCCGGCGGCCCGACGCGGACGGCGTCGCCGAGGCCGAGGTCGTCGGCACCGGGCCGGTCCCGGACGCGCTGGAGCCGCACCTGGTGCAGGTGCCGCTGGTCAAGGCCGGCGAGGTGGTCGGCCGGGAGCCGCTGGAGGCCGCGCGCGAGCGGCACGTCCGGGCCCGGGCGGCGCTGCCGCTGTCGGCCACCCAGCTCTCCAAGGGCGACCCGGTGCTGGTGACCGAGCTGCACGTGTGAGGCCGCCGGCCGCCGCGACGGCCCGCGTCCGCGGCGCGGACCGTTCGCGGGCGGTCCGCAGGCGGTCCGCAGGCGGTTCACGGACGGTTCGTGGACGGTTCGTGGACGGGGGAAGGGCCGGGAGCGCCCCGGGCCTTCCGCCCCCGGATGCCACTGCCTACAGTCGACCGTAGAGTTCCCCCGTACGGACCGTGAGGCCCCCTCACGTCCGCTCCCCCGTCCTCCGCAGGACCCCACCAGACCGAGGAATGCCAGCCATGCACCGGGCACTGATCGTCGTCGACGTGCAGAACGACTTCTGCGAGGGCGGCAGCCTGGCCGTCGCCGGCGGGGCCGAGGTGGCCGCCGCGATCACCGACCTCATCGCCGAGTCCGCGCCCGGCTACCGGCACATCCTCGCCACCCGCGACAACCACATCGACCCGGGCGACCACTTCTCCGACGACCCCGACTACGTGCACAGCTGGCCGGTGCACTGCGTCGCGGGCACCGAGGGGGTCGGGTTCCACCCCAACTTCGCCCCGTCGGTCACCTCCGGCGCGATCGAGGCGGTCTTCGACAAGGGCGCCTACACGGCGGCGTACAGCGGCTTCGAGGGCGTCGACGAGAACAGCCTCGGACCGACCGAGTGGCTGCGCGAGCGGGAGGTCACCGAGGTGGACGTGGTCGGCATCGCCACCGACCACTGCGTCAAGGCCACCGCGCTGGACGCGGTGCGGGCCGGGTTCACCACCCGGGTGCTGCTCGACCTGACCGCCGGGGTGGCCGCGCCGACCACCGCCGCCGCGCTGGACGAGCTGCGGGCGGCCGGGGTGGAGCTGGTCGGCACGCCGGTCGTCGGGGGCTGAACACCCGCGCCGGCTCCGGCTCCGGCTCCCGTTCCGACCCCCGGGCGCTCACCACCCGGTGACCAACAGCTCCACCACGTCGGTCCCGCCCAGCCGGAACGCCTCGCGCAGTTCGGCGCCGACCGCGTCCGGGGCCTCGGCCAGCCGCGCGCCGGAGACCTGCACCACCCGCACCCCCAGGTACTCCATCCGGTGCCGGCCGCCCCGCGCCCAGGCCGCCTCGCCCTCGCTGACGCAGCGCAGCTCCGGGTCGACCTCGACCGCGACGCCCGCCTCCGGCCAGTAGAGGTCCGGGACGGCGACGTAGGTGCCGCCGCGCATCCGCAGCTCCGGGCCGGTCAGCGGAACGGGCAGCAGCCACTCGTCCGCCAGCTCGCCGACCCGCTCCCGCACCCGGTCCCGCTCGGCGGCCAGCAGGCCGTCCAGCACGGCCCGCACCCGGGGGTCGGCGACCAGCCCGGCCTCGGCCAGCTCGGTGGCCAGCTCGCGCACCGGGCAGCGCAGCTCGGGGCGGCGGACGGCCTCGCAGAGCACCTCGCGGACCGGCACCGGCCGGACGGCCACTCCCCCGCCGCCCCGCTCGCCGCCGCACTCGCCGGCCCGGTCGCCGGACGTCCACTCGCGCAGCGCGTCGGCGACCGCCCGGGCCACCGGCGCGCAGGCCAGGCCGTGCACCGAGCGGGCCACCAACTCCCGCTCGGTACGCCGGATCCGCACCTCACCGGCGTCCTTCAGCCGCCGCTGGCGGGGCACCAGCACGTCCACCCCGGTGACGGCGGGCAGCCGGGGCACCGCGGCGAAGCCGTACAGCGCGAGCGCGGCCGTGCCGGTGATCACCGCGCCCTCGCGGCGGCCGCCCTCCCGGCCTCCTTCCCGGCCGCTCTGCGCCGCGTACAGCAGCGCCGCCCACATCCGCTGCTCCGGCGAGGGACCGCCGGACTGCAGCAGGTAGACCCGGGGCAGCAGCCGCTGCCAGGGGCCGCCGCGGCGGCAGTGCTCGCTGATGATCCGGGCCGGCACACCGCGGGCGCGCAGCTGGCCGGCGGTGAGGACGTTCTGCTGACGGCGCGCCAGTTCCTCCAGGGACGGCGGCGGCAAGGGAATCCGGTAGTTCATGCCGACACCATCCCCAACGCCCCGGAGCGAGTCGCGGCCGCCTGACGCACTGTTACCCAACCGTCGCGAAACCGGGATCAGGCTGCACTAAAGTCCTCATACCCTCACCCATTCGGAGGAATGGGCGATCAGCTGCTTGTCATATTCGATCATCATCGATCGACCACCAGGCCGTCTGACCCTGCGTGATCAAGCACATACGGCGAAGTCACCTCCGGGCGTCACTCCAGCCCGCCGGATTGCCTACCCTTAGTACATGTCACGTGACGAGACCGCCGGCCTCCGCGCGGCCCAGCTCCGCCTCGGACGCCTGCCCGGATACGTCCGCCGGCCGGACCCGGCCCGCCGTAGCGGCGCACAGGGCCATACCTACAAGAAGGGTTGGGAGGTCCGCTTCACCGCGCGCAGCGAAGCGGAGATAGCCGAGATCCGCGACCTCGTGGTCGCCGCCGGATTCGCCCCCGCCCGCCCCTTCTTCAAGGGCCACCAGCTGATCCAGCCCGTCTACGGGATGGCCGCTGTCCAGGCCTACCTGGCGGCTAGACAGGCGGCCGAGGAACACGCGGCGCGCACCGCCCACGGGCGGGCCCGGCGGGGCTCCGGGGCGGCCCGCCTCCGCGCCGCCGCCAAGGCCGCACACGAGGCCGTCCACGACACCGTTCACGAGGCCGTCCACGAGGCGGCCCGTGAGGAACAGGAGGCCCAACAGGCCCAGCAGACCCAGGAGATCCGGAAGACCCGGCAGGACGCCGGGCGGGACGCCGTGGAGCACGCGACCGCGGAGCACGGGACCGCGGACGTCCGGGCGCGGGAGCACGAGCAGGAGCGGCTGAGCGCCGCCACGGAGGCGGCCGGGACCGCAGGGGCCGCGGCTGCGGCGGCCGCGCGACTCGCCCGTCGGCGGGCGGTCGAGGCGTTCCCCGCCCAGCTCGCCCGGGGCGCCTCGCCGGACGACCGGATCGCCTCGGCGGAGGGCCGCCGCACCAGTTCCTGACCGTTCGTCAACTTTCCACTCGTACACGGCGATCCACCGTCGACGGGCCGGGCACGCGGGATGCGTGCGACGGGGCCGGCCCACCGCTCCACCCCCTTCCCGGGGGCCGCCGCCACGGGCTCGCGCGCGGCATCGCCGCAGCCCAACGGGGTCCGGCGCGGCCCGACCAGCGCGTGAACGGTGGTGCGCCCGGTGGTGCGGGCGCGGCTTCGCGCCGCAGACGTGGACGAGAACCGCCGAACCGCCTACGGTGGCACATCACACCCTCTGCGGTGGCGCGCCGCCAGGCCGCCGCCACCGGCCGTGCCACCCCGCTGACCGGCCACGAAGCTCCGCACCCACGCCTCTGACACCACTGCGCACCACTCCCCGCCATCCCGCCACCGCCGCACCGCCCGACGGCACCCCTCCGCCCGGCCACCGCCGGAACCGGCCGCGCGGCGGCGCCTTCCGGGCAATCCGGCCGATTGGTCACCCAGCGCACCGAGCGCCTACCGTAGAGTGAGCACAGATGATCGACCGTCAGAAGCCCATCTCACTTGCCGAGAAGCCGAGATGACCCAACGTCAAGACAGCACCGCCGAGCCGCCGCCAGGGGCCGGTGAACCCGCCGTACCGCTGGAGTTCGCGGCGTTCTGCGAGCTGCACCGACCGCGGTACCTCAGCTATGCCCGGGTCTGGCTGCCCGACCCGGATCGGGCGGCCTTCGCCGTCCGCCAGGCCTTCGCCGAAATCGCGGTCCAGTGGCGCGAGTTGCTGGGCAGCTCCAACCCCACCGCGCACGCCTGGCAGATCCTGCGCGACACTGTCGGCGACCACACCCGGCCGAGCGGCCCGCCCTCCGGCCGCCGCCCCGACGCCCCGGAACGTCCCGACGCCCAGGACCGTCCCGGCCGGCCCGCCGACGACGACCTCGCCATCCTGCACTACGTCGTCGGCCTCGCCGCACCGGAGATCGCCGACGTCATCGGCACCGACACCGCCAGCGTGGCCGGGCGGCTCCGCCGCACCATGCTGCGCGAGGCCTCCGGCTGGTGAGTCCCCGACCGGGACGACCATGAGCCGGTGACCACCCCCGCCGGCTCCCTCAGACCCGCTCACCCGTGACGTCGTACAGGTGGTGGACCGGATCGTGGACCAGGTAGCGGGCGAAGGACTCCACCGTGAAGCGCGCCCCGTCGCTGCGGTTGCCGGTACGCGCCCACTGCGCGCCCGACACCCCCTCGAACGCCGCCGCCAGCACCTCCGCGGCCCGCGCCAGCTCCCCCGCCACCGCGGCCGGCGCCTGCTCCCCGTACCGCTCGGCGACGGCCGTCGCGTCCTGGTCCCAGTTGGGGAACAGCGGGTCGTCCTCGGCCAGCATCAGGTCCAGCCGGACGTGGAACAGCCGGAAGACGTCCCGGACGTGGCACGCGTACTCGAGGTCCGACCAGATCTCCGGACGCGGACGGCGGCGCAGCGCCTCCGGATCCCCGGCCAGCACCCCCGCCCAGCCCGCCGCGTTGGCCCGGACCATCCCGGCCACCTCCTCCCGGCCGACCGCGCCGGAGTCCAGCCCGCAGTCCGCGCAGGGGCGCTCCAGCACCCAGGTCCAGTCCTTGGTGTCGGGGACGATCGCGTCGTCGCCGGTCGTGCCGCTGAGGTGCTCGGAAGTGGTCATGCGCCCAGGATGGCCGGGCCCGCACCGCTCCCACCAGCGGTGTCAGCGCCAGGGGGCGCCGAAATCCTGCCAGCGCCGACCCCATCCCCGCCGCCCTCGCCGCTCTCGAAGGCCTCGCGGGCCGCGAGCAGCTCGGCCAGGTTGGCCCGGCTCCAGTCGCACACCGCGTCCATCGGCCCCAGCAGCGTCCGGCCGAGCGGCGTCAACGCGTACTCCACCCGTGGGGGGTTCTCCGCGTACTCCGTTCGGCTGACAGCTCCGTCCTGCTCCATCGACCGCAGCGACTCGGCCAGCACCTTCGCCGTGATCCCCACCAGCGGCACCCGCAGCTCCGAGAACCGGCGCGGGCCGCCCTCCAGGCAGCGCACGATCTTCCACGCCCACTTCCTGCTGCCCAGCACCGGGATCCGCTGCACCGGGCAGTGCGGATCGAAGAAGTCCGGCGGCAGCGGCGCGGGCGCGGTCCTCGTCATGCCCCGACGGTAACCGAACGGGCGTGCCCACCGGTACCGTTGAAGTAACCGGCACCCCCCGTTCTACCGTCACGGCAACGGCGGGCGGCGCTCGCGCCCCCGCCCGGCAAAACCCCTGACGAACGGACGGAGACCCCGTGAACCCCACCACCGATGTCATCGTGTTCGGCGCCGGCGGCCAGGTCGGCCGCGCCGTGGTCGCCGAAGCCCGCCGACGCGGCCTCACCGTCACCGCCGCCGTCCGCGCCCCCGAACGGCACGCCGACCTGGCCGGCCCCGGCACCGCCCTGGTCCGCTGCGACGTCACCGACCCCGCCGCCGTGGCCGACGCCGCCCGCGGCCACGCCGCCGCCGTCAGCACCGTCCACACCCCCGACGTCCCCTCCGGCGACTTCTACCCCGCCGCGGTCCGCGCCCTGGTCGCCGGCCTCGGCACGGCCGGCGTCCGCCGGCTCGTCCACGTCGGCGTCGCCACCACCCTGGAGACCGCCCCCGGCGTCGCCCTCCACGACGACCCCGCCTTCCCCGCGGCCCACCGCGCCTTCTCCCTCGGCCACGCCGCCGCCCTCGACCTCCTCCGGGACTCCCCCGCCGCCCTCGACTGGGTCGTCGTCACCCCGCCCCTCGACCTCGACCGCACCGCCCCCGGCACCGGCCGCTACCGGACGGGCGGCCCGCAGGTCCTCGGCCCACGGATCGCCCAGGCCGACCTCGCCGCGGCCGTCGCCGACCAGCTCACCGGCCCGGCCGCCCGCCACCGCGAACAGCTCGCCGTGGCCGAGTGACCCGCCGGCCCGCGAAACCAGTGGAGGGACGGGAGCGTTCCGGTCCATCCTGACCGCCATGCCGACCTTCGACCCCGGCGCGCTCGCGCACAAGCCGACCCTGCCCGGTGCCACCGTCACCCTCGTGCCGCTCACCGCCCGGCACACCGACGCCATGTGGCGGTTCACCGCCGACGAGGAGACCAACCGCCTCACCGGCACCCGCCGGGCCTTCACCCACGACGAGATCCGCGACTGGTGCACCACCCGCCCCGAACAGCCCGACCGCCTCGATCTGGCCGTCGAGGACCGGGCCACCGGCCGCTTCCTCGGCGAACTCGCCCTCAACGACCTCGACCCCGACAACGCCTCCGCCCACTACCGGATCGCCCTCACCCCCGGCAGCACCGGCCGCGGCCTCGGTACCGAGGCCACCCTCCTGCTCCTGCGGCACGCCTTCGCGACCGTCCGCCTCCACCGGGTCGAACTGGAGGTCTACGCCTACAACCCCCGCGCCGCCCGCGCCTACGAGAAGGCCGGCTTCCACCACGAGGGCCGCGCCCGCCAGGCCCACCACTGGGCCGGCGAATACCACGACGTCCTGCGGATGGCTGCCCTCGGCCCCGAGTGGCTCGCCGCTCACCCCTGAGACGGCGGCCACTGCTGCGGCGGCGGATACCCCTGGTACCCCGCCGCCGCGGCCCGCTCCCGCCGACGCCGCCCGCGCACCACCAGCAGCACGGTCACCACGACCCCGATCAGCACCACACCGGCGACCCCCGCCGTGCCCGCCAGCACCCACTGCACGCCGCGGTTCGGCCCGCTCGGCGGCGGCACCGCCACGGGCGACCCCCACTCCTCCTCGCTCGGCGTCGGGGTCGCACCCCGCTGCGCCTCCGCCCGCCCGGCCAGCGGGTTCTCCCGCGGTCCCCCGTCCACGGCGGGATTCGGCTCCAACGCCTTCGCCGGCGACAACAGCCCGTACCCGTAGCGGTTGCTCGGCACCGCCGAGCCGTCGGCGGGCGGCGCGGCGCTCTTGATCATCCGGTTGATGACCTGGCCGGCGGAGAGGTCCGGGTACTTCGCCCGGATCAGCGCGGCGGTGGCGGAGACGTAGGCGGTGGCACTCGATGTGCCGTTACCGATGGCATGTCCGCTCGTGGAACTGGCGCTCGCCCGAGCGATCTCCGCACCAGGCGCCGCCAGTGTGGTCTCGGGACCGAAGCTCGACTTTCCCCAGATCAGCCCGTTCCGGTCCACCGCGCCGACCGCCACGACCCCGGGGAAGGCGGCCGGATACTCCACCGAGCCACCCTTGTCACCGCTGTTGCCCGCGCTCGCAACCAGGACGACGTCCTTGTCCATCGCGTACTTGACTGCCGCACGCTCGTCGGGGTCGCTTCCGGACGGCCCGCCCACCGACAAGTTGATGACCTTCGCACCGTGGTCAACCGCATAGCGGATCGCCATGGCCGTCTCCGACCGCGGCGAGAGTGAGTCTTCGTTCAGCGCGATCCGGATCGGGAGGATCTTGCTCTCTGGAGACAACCCCATGATGCCTGCGCCGTTCCCATGGCCGTGCCCGGCGATAAGGCTCGCCATGCCGGTTCCGTGGCCGTTGGTGTCCACCGTGCCATCGGTCTTCTCACCGGTGAAGTCCACCCCTGCCAGCACCTGGCCCGTCAGGTCTTGATGATCCTTTAGGACCCCGCTGTCGATGACGGCGACTGTGACGCCTTCGCCCCGGGAGATCGGCCAGATTGCCGACTCTGCCCGGTACGTCGCGAGCGGCCACTGCGCATCGCGCACGTTGTCGGCATGGGCGGGACCCGTAGCCACCGCCGCCAGAAGTCCGCCCGCCAGCAGCACGGCCGCCCCGCGACTCAGACGCCAGTTCCTCAAGTCCCGCCACCCCACTCAGCGCAGAGGTTGTCCCACGGCCCTTTGAACCGCAGGGCACCCGATCGATCCAGCCGGCCCCGACGTCCGGGCGTCATTCCACCACGTTGGGATTGACCGGGTCGTCCGACGCCCAGGTCTCCTCGTCCTCGACGAGGTAGTCGGGACGGCCCTTCCTCTTCTCGTCGTCCCTCTTGCCCCGGTCGGCGCTGCCCAGGGGAACCATGGGTGGCTGCGCCAACGGACTGCCCGAGCCGGCCTCTGGCCGGATCCGCCCGCGCGCTCCCAGGCCTGAGCCGCCCTCGGTGAAAGCCTGCTTGCCACCGTTGCTCTTGCCAGACCGGTCCCCGACACCGACGACCGTGCCACCGGCTGCGGCCTCGGCGGCGCCCATTCCCCGGCCAGAACCCCCTCCGGCAGTCCCGCCGCCGCTCACACCAGGAACGCCCTCGGCACCGAAGATCGCACCACTGCGGCCAGCTCCGGTCCGACCCGGTAACCCCGAGCGGTCGCCGCGTACGGCCTCCGGACGGGCCTGTCCATTCCATCCGGCACCTGATCCGGGCGCCTGCCCTCCGACGGAACCAAAGGGCTGCGGGATCCCGCTCGGGTGGGGCGTTCCTCCCCCCTGGCTGCCCTGCGGCGCAGCGGGCTGCAACAAGGGACTGTGGGAAAGGGACTGGCCTCCGCCGTTCCCCTGCGACCCGAGGATCGACGTACCGGTCCCCCCGGACGGCGACTGCCCGCCTGACGCCGACGGGGCTGACACGACCGCTGCACCGTCAACGACGGTCCCGGTACCGAAACTCACCGGCGTGGCCTTGGGCTGCGGCATGGCCACCCCGCCCTTGACACCGGGGTCGGAGGGAGTCGACGGTGCCTTCGAGAACGACGGGCTTGGCCCCTGGGGGTTCGAGCGTCCGGCGCCGCCTGCACGAGGATCCGCCACCGCTCCTTCCCGTGGGCGGGACACCGGCGCCGTACCCGTACTGGCGTTGCCGACCCCGACGCCGCCGAGGAAGCCGCCCACAGCCGCGTACCCGCTTTCTCCCGTGCCATCCGCCGGGAGGTCCGTGCTGTCGCTGTCCTTCCAGTCATTCTTCGGCGGCCCTGGAGGCTGCGGGGGCTTCAGCATCGGAGTAGCGGTGCGGTAGTGCATGGCCAGGGTCTGCAGGACCGTGGCGGCTTCGGTCTTCTTCTGGTTGACGAGGTCGGTGTGGGCGTCCTCGTCGTCGGCGCCGAAGAGGGAGGAGAAGGTGTCGCCGACGGCGTCCTTGAGCTGCGCGAAGCCGCTGGGTTCCTCGGGCATGTCGGCCTTGGCCTTGTCGATGGCCTCGGAGATCGCTTTGAGGGTGATGGCCGCGTCGTTGGCGTAGGACGCGGCGGTGTTGATGGTGGTGGCGAGGTGGAGCATGCGGCTGTGGAAGGCGTCGCTGGTGCTGCCCTCCCAGGAGGTGGCGGCTTCGGTGCTGGCGCGGGTGAGGGTGGTGCGGATGGCCTTGAGGGTGTCGGCGGCGCGGCGCCAGGGGTCGGCGGCGGCCATCACCTCGCCGGGGTTGAGGGTCTGGACCATCCGGCGGAGTTCGGCGTGGCTGTACTTGCTGAAGTCGGTGTAGCTCACCGGACGCCCTTCCCGTCGTCGTGCTGGGCCTGCGCGACGGTCCAGCCGTAGCTCGCGTAGCTGGTGGCGGAGGGGTTGGCCACGGACCAGCCGTCGTCGCCGAGCTTCAGCTTGGACTTGGTCTGCTGCTCCTGCTCCTCGTAGTTGGTGGCGGTGAGCTCGGCCTTCTTCTGGGCCTCGTCGACCGCTTCCTGGAGCTGGTTGAGGACGTCGCGCAGGCCGTCCCGCATGGTCTGGTAGCGGCCGTGCAGGTCGGTGGCCTCGGCGAAGGTACCGAGCGACGTGGGGCCGATGCCGCTGCGGCCGTGTGTCGCGTTGCCGTCGGCGTGGTGCTGGAACTCGGCCAGCAGCAGCCGCACTTGGGCGGCGAAGGCGCGCAGCTGCTCGACCTCGACGCGGTAGCCGCGTCCCGATCCGCCGGTCGATCCCGTTCCGTTCCCCGTTGCCACGTGCGGCGCCTCCCCCGTGCGTCCGGCCGGTGTGTCGTTGACGGTTCTGGTGAGCCAGTCATGTCTAACACACGGGCCGCCCCCCTGGCGTGCCGTCAGTTCACGTCCGGTACCCGACTCTCGGCGGCGAGGGCGCGGCGGCAGAGCGAGTCGGCGTGCCGGGTGGTTTCGGGGAGGCGGTAGCGGGGGGTGAGCGCGAGGGTGGTCTCGACGGCTTCGGCGAGGCCGATCCGGTGGCCGACCGAGACGAAGACGGGTTTGACGCCGGGCCGGGTGCGCAGGGCCCGGCCGACCTCCTCGCCGGTGGCCGGGTCGCTGAGCGGGGACGAGTCGCCGCGGGCGGGGCCGGGCTCGCGGTGGTCGAAGGTGAACGGGGTCTTGGCGACGCCGAGGGTGCGCAGGCCGGTGAGGACGCCGAGGTGGCTGGCGAGGCCGAGGCGGCGCGGATGGGCGAGGCCGTAGCCGTCGCAGACGACGGTGCCGGGGCGGTGGGTCAGGGCGGCGAGGGCGTCGAGGACGGCAGGGAGTTCGCGGAAGGCCAGCAGGCCGGGGATGTAGGGGAAGGCGATGCGTCCGGTGGCGGTGGCCTCCTCGACGACGGCGAGGGTGGCCCGGTCGAGGACCACCGCGGCGGCGACGACGAGGTCGCGGTCGTCGTCGTAGGCGACGTCGACGCCGGCGATCAGCCGGTCATCACCGGCGCCCTCCGCACGGTCGTCCGCGCCGGTTGCGCCGGTCGCGTCGTCCGCGCCGGTCGGCCGGACGAGCGGGCGCAGGCGTTCCTGTTCGGCGAGCGCCTCGGCCTCGGTGGTGGGCCAGTCGGCGGGGATGGGCACGGTGGTTCCCCCAAGGTGCACGGAGCGGTGGTGGTGCGGTCGGGCCCACCGTACCGAGCGGGGCGGACGGCCCCGGGGGCGAGTCCGCGCGCCCGTACGCGCCCGACCGGCGTGCGGGCCCCGCACGCCGGTCGGTGGAGGAGGCCGGGGCCCGGCCGCCGGTTCAGGCGGTGGAGACCACCACCGTCTTCGCGGCCTTGTCGTGGATGCACTGCCGGTACGGCTTGTCGAAGACGCCGAACAGACCGTCGATGAGCCACCAGAGCACGGCGCAGCAGAGCACGGCGGGCAGGATGAAGACCGCCGCCCTGGTCCAGGCGGCCGACTGGGTCGGGGAGTTGCCGTCGACGAGCATGGCGACCCGGATCTTCATGGCCTTCTTGCCGAGGGTCTGCCCGTCCCGGCCGAGCATCACGCCCTCGTAGACGAGGTAGAGCGCGCAGGCGAGCCAGAAGGACCCGGCCGAGCCGGAACGGTCGGAGAGGCTCGCGAACGGCAGGACCAGCAGGAGGGCGACGGCCTGCACCAGCAGGTAGTCGATCACCCGGGCGAGGATCCGGTTGGGCCAGCTGCCGAGCGGGGGCATGCCGGGGACGGGTCCGCTGCCGGGCGCGCCGTACCCGGCGGGGCCGTGGCCGGGCGGGGGCTGGTCGTACGGCGACCGGCCGTAGGGGTCCTGGCCGTAGGGCGGGCCTGCGGGAGCGCCGCCGTAGGTGCCGCCGTACGCACCGGGCCCGCCGGCCGGCGGCGGGCCGGCGGGGGGCGGGGTGCCGTACGGGTCCGACGGCGCACCTTCCGGCGGGCCGCCGCCCGACTGCGGGGGCTGCTTGCCGAAGGAGGGCTTGCCGCCCCCCTCCGGCTCGGGGCCTGAGGGGTCGTAGGTGCTCATGCCCCGAGTAGAACATCACGGATTGTACGAACTTGGGATATTGAGTCCGTTTTGTTCGACAGAGCCATTGATCGGGGCGGCCGGTGGGACCTCAGACCCGGACGACCCGGGTACCGGCCGCCCGGTCGTGCCAGCCGCGCCGGGCCGGGCGGTCGAACAGCGGCCAGAGCAGGCCGGCCACCAGCAGCATCGAGAGCTGCCTGACCAGCCACCGGACCAGGGAGCGGCCGATCCCCGGACGGACCGGTGCGGCGGCGGCCGGTGTCCGGGCCGCCGCGACCACCCGGATCCGGGCGAGCCGCTTGCCGAAGGTCTGGCCGGTGCGGGCGGTCGGCAGGACCTCGTAGAGCAGGCCCACGAAGAGCAGGATGCCGAGCAGGACGGCGGCCTTGCCGACCACCGTGCCGTCGACCAGCCAGACGTCGATCTGGCGGCGGGTGAGGCGGCTGGCCATCCGGGCCTGGTCGAGCTTGCGCTGGAGGTGGGCCTCGACCGAGCGGCCGAGCGGGACGCCCGCGGCGACGGCGACCACGGCCAGCACGGCGGTGTCGACCAGCCGGGCGGCGAGGCGGCGCCCGAGCCCGGCCGGCAGTGGCGCGGGCGCCGGTGCGGCCCCGGCGCGACGGCGCGACGTCGCGGGCGTCGGTCGAACGGCGGTGGCGGCAGCGGCGGGCCGGGTGACAACCGGAGGGACCGGTGCGGACGGGGACGGTGCGGACGGCGCCGGGGACGGCGCGGACGGCGCCGGCGGAGCGGCCTCGACGTCCTGCACGGCCTCGACGACCTCCGCCGCCGGGGCCGGGGCCGGTTCCGCGGCCGGCGACACGGCGGGCGCGGCCGACATCACCGGGATGAGCATCGGACCCGCCGGCTCCGGAACACCCGCCCGCTCCGGGACGGGCGCTCCGGCGGAAGGCTCCTCCGCCGCCCCGGGCAGCACGCCCCAGGACACCCAGCGCGACCCGTGGCCCATCTCCATCCGCCCGTGCGGCGCCCACGGATCCGCCTGCCACCCGGCCGACTCCGGCTCCACCACCGGCCCCGGCCCCGACTCCGGCCCCGGCTCGACGCCCGCCCCGGCCGCCGGCTCCGCGACGGGCGCCCGCTCCCCGCCGCGGCGGAACACCGGCCCGTTCTCCGGCACCGCGAAGGTGAACGACGCGCCGCCGCCCGTCTGGTCCAGGTACACCGGCCCGGTGTCCCCGCCGGACGACGCCCGTCCCGCGGGCTCCCCCACGGGGCCGCCCACCGGCTCCGCCGAGGACCCGGCCGCCACCGGCGGCGGCACCCGCCGCCCCGCCCCGGCCCCGCCGCCCGCCACCCCCGGCCGGCGGGTCGCGTACCGGGGCGGTTCGAGCACCTCGCCCTCCGCCGGGGCGGGCCGGCTGGTGCCCGGTACCCAGGCGGAGCCGCCCCAGTAGCGGACGAACCCGGGGATGGAGGGGTCGGGGTAGTAGCCCGGCGCAGGGCCGGCGGCCGTGTCCGTGCTGCCGCCGGCGAAGGGCCGGTCCGTCATGGGGGCTCGCTTTCCTGGCAGGCCGATGCGGCGCGCCCGGCGAGGGGGTGTGCACGACGGCGGCACGGGCGACCCGGGCGGCTCCGCCGTCGGCGCGCGAGGAGGTGCCACCGCGGAGGTGCCGCCGAGGAGGCGGACAGTCGCCGGGCAGTCACAAAGGGTAGTACCTCGGCGGGTGGGCCGAGCGAACTTGGCCAATCACCGGACAGGCCGAGGCCGCCCGCGGTAAGGAAGACGGCGCGTACGCCCGACCGCACGCCCGCCGTCCCGCGTTCACCCCTCCCCGCACCACCGCCGACGGATCTCCGCAAGAAAATCCCGAGAAATCCCGGAAACCCGTGTAAGAGCGCTCCCGGGCCGCGCTCTCCAAGGTCACAGGGCCCGGAACCGGGTACCGACCCCAGGAAGAGAGGATCCGATCATGGAGCGCCCGACGAGCGTGGTCGAGCACGAGCTGGAGCTCAACCTGGTGCTCTCCCCGGAGCACAGCGTCCCCGTCCCGGCCCGGCTGTCGTACGGCAGCCACGACCCCTACGCCGTGCACATCACCTTCCACCTGGACACCGGCTCGCCGGTGACCTGGGTGTTCGCCCGCGAGCTGCTGGTGGAGGGCACCTTCCGGCCGTGCGGCCAGGGCGACGTGCGGATCTGGCCGACCCTCTCCCAGCCTTCGGCCGGCGGGACCCCCAAGGGCCGGCGCAGCGTGCTCTGCCTGGCGCTGAGCTCGCCGGCCGGGGACGCGCTGCTGGAGGCGCCGCTGCCGGCGGTGGCCGCCTGGCTGGAGCGGGCCCACCGGCTGGTGCCGCCGGGCAGCGAGATGGCCGCGCTGGACATGGACGGCTCGCTGGCCGCGCTGCTCGCGTGAGGCCCGCGAGCCGCCGCCCCGCCCCCGGCGACCCGGCCGACTCAGCGGGCCGCGGGGGCCTGCTGACGCTCGCGCGCGGAGCCCGGCCGCCCGCCGCCGCGCTGGCCGGGCAGCGCCGCAGGCGGCGCGCCGGCGGCCGCGCGCCGGGCGCGCACGCGTAGCGCGGCGGCCAGCAGGAAGGCGATCCCGACGAGCGGGTAGACCGAGGTCGGGATCTGGCGGAGCGGCGACAGCTCCAGCACCAGCGCGCCCTGCGGCTTGGCGAGCCACATCGAGAAGGACAGGAAGGCGACCAGCGTGGCGGCGAAGGCGGCCCGCCAGCGGACCTTCCGGACGGCGGCCGGACGCGCCCGTTCGACCGCCGCCTCGCAGGCGAGCAGGACGAGCAGCGGCACGCACCAGACCCAGTGGTGGGTCCAGCTGATCGGCGAGATCAGCACGGCGGTGACGGCGGCGCAGCAGACGCCCCAGGCCTCGGAGCGCGACAGCCAGCGCGAGCTGCGGGCGGCCCAGGCGGCGACGCCGAGGCCGGCCACCGCGACGACGGCGGAGGCCAGCGTGGCGGCGGCACCCGGTTCGGCGGTGTGCAGCAGCCGGGCGACGGCGCCGCTGAGCGCCTGGTTGTCGACGATCTCGGTCTTGCCCACGCGCGAGGAGTCGTAGAGGTACTTGGTCCAGAAGCCCCAGGTGGCGTCCGGCAGGACGAGCGCGCCGATCAGGAAGGTGCCGAGGAAGGTCGCCCCGGCCACGAACGCGGCCCGGACCCGGCCGGTGAGCAGCAGGTAGACCGCGAACAGGCCGGGGGTGAGCTTGATGCCGGCGGCGATGCCGATCGCGACGCCCTTGCTGCGGCGCGCGTCGGGCCGGGTGAGGTCCCAGAGGATGAGGCAGGCCAGGGCGAGGTTGATCTGGCCGTAGCGCAGCGTGGTGTAGACGGGTTCGAGCCAGACGCCGGCGCCGGTGACCAGGACGACGCCGATCGCGCGCAGGTCCCGGCGCGGCCAGCCGACCAGCTTGAACGACAGGTGGGTGAGCAGCGCGAGCAGGCCGAGGTTGCAGAGCGTGACCGCGACCCGGAGGAACGGGATCGGGAACCAGGTCGTCGGCACGAACAGCATCGCGGCGAACGGCGGGTAGGTGGCGGGCAGGTCCCACTGCGTGACGCGCAGCCCGTAGAGGTCCTCGCCCCGGGCGACGGCGGCCCCCTCGGCCCGGTAGACGATCATGTCCACCATCGAGGTGTGGGCGAAGTGCCGGACCACCGCGTAGGCGAGCAGGGAGAACAACGCGACCGCGGAGGCGGCCAGCAGCGGCCGGCGCGGGGCCTCGCGCAGGGCGCGCAGGGGTGCGCCGAGGGCGGTGCGCAGCCGGTCCGACAGGGGGGCGGGCGCCCGGTCCGGAGCGGTGGGCACCGCGCCGCGCTCGTCTTGCACCGCTGTCACTCTTCGCTCCGTCCGCCGGTCGGCCAACCAGCGACGATACCCGATGCCCCGCGGCCGTCCCGGATCGGACCGGTGACGCTGAGTAGTCGCCCGGAATGTGGTGCCGGCCGGCCGTGCCCCGCTGCGGTCGGGGCACGGACGGCCGGGGTCGGTGGGGCGGGGGTCAGCCGGTGTAGGCGCCCAGGGCCCGGGTGAAGTCCAGCGGCTGCTGGACGATCGAGCTGCAGCTGGCGTCGGCGTACGCCTTGGCGCCGCCCTCGCAGGCCTTGTCGCGGGTGCCGGACCACATCGCCAGCCAGGCCAGGTGCTTGCTCTTCGCGAAGTCGGCGAGCTGCTTGGCGTCGGCGACGGTGAAGACCTCGCTGGCGACGTCGTTGACGCCGATCATCGGGGTGACCGCGACCTTCCGCCAGGCGGCCGCGTCGTCGAGCCCGAGCACGCTCTTCACCTGGGCCTGGGTGGCGGTGGCCGCGGCGATGGCGTACTTGCCCATCTGGCCCTGCGGGTTGGGGGCGACGCCGTCGCCGAAGTCCATCGCCATGATGTTGACCGCGCCGATCGCCACGCCGTTGTTCTTGGCGTCGGCGACCAGGTTGACGCCCTCCTGGGTCAGGCCGGAGGGGAGCGCGGGGAGGGTGTAGGAGACGTCCAGCGCCTTGCCCTTGGCGGCGGCGTTCTTCTGGAGCTGGGCGATGGCCTGGGCCCGGCGGGTGTTGGCGGCGGTGTTGGCGATCGCGCCGCCCTCGACGTCGAAGTCGACCTTGGTGAGGCCGTAGGCGTCGACGGTCTTCTGGTAGACGGCGGCGAGGTCGGCGGCCGAGGAGCAGGCGAGGGCCAGCTCGGTGCCGTTGGCGCCGCCGAAGGAGACCCGGACGTCGCCGCCGATCGCGCGCAGGGCGCCGATCTGGGCGGCCACCGCGTCGGCGGCGAGGTCGCTCACGCCGCCCCACTTCGGGGTGCAGCCGCCGCCGGAGACGACGAAGGCCAGGGTGAAGTCCTTGACGCCGGTGGCCTTGGCGGTGGCGACCAGGTCGTAGGGCGGGTAGAGCGAGGTGTCGACGTACGGCGCGAAGCCGGCGCCGCCGGCCGGGGCGGGGGTGCCGGTCGCGGTGGCGGTGGGCGCCGGGGTGGTGGGGACGGCGGTGGCGGTCGCGGTGGCCGTCGGGGCCGGGGTGGTGGGCCGGGGGGTCGCCGTGGCGGTCGGGCTCGGTGCGCCGGTGGCGGTCGCCGTCGCGGTGGCGGTCGGCGTCGGCGCCGCGGTGGGCGTGGCCGAGGCGGACGGGGAGGCCGTCGCGGTGGTGGTCGGGCGGCCGGACGGGGTGGGCGCGGTGCCGTCCCCCGGCTTGCACGAGGCCTTGTTGATCAGGCAGTTGCCCGGCTCGGACTGCGCGGCGCCGGAGCCCTGGGCGACGAAGCCGACCACGATGCTCTTGCCGGCCTCCAGCCGCTTGCTCCACGCCTCCGGCCGGACGGTGATGTGCTGGCCCTCCGCGGTGAAGGTGGCGTTCCAGAGCGAGTCGATCCTGGCGCCGGCCGGCAGGTCGAAGCTGAGCGTCCAGTCCTCGATGGCGCTGCTGTCCGGGTTGGTGACCAGGTACTGGCCGGTGAAGCCGGAGTCCCAGCTGCTGGTGCGGCTGTAGACGGCGCCGAGCGAGGCGGCGCTGGCCGAGGAGGCGAGGACGACGACGCCTCCGGCGACCAGGGCGGCGGCGACCGCCGAGGCACCGATCAGCATGCCCTTGCGGCTGCGCCGACGGCGGCCTCCCTGGCGGCGGTGGGGCTGCTGGGTCGTCATGGGGGGCTTACCTCCGGGGCTGGCAGGTGCGCGGTCGGGGGGTGACCGCCGCCGATGACGCTAACGGTGCGCCATGGCCGGAAACCGCCTGCTGAGCCAGGGGTAGAACTCCCTTACGGTGCGCTTAAGAAAGAGACGGCACACCCCTCCCCCTGAGCTCCCAGGGCCCGGACGAAGCGCTGAAACCTTTCGCCACCCGGCCCGCGGAAGCCCGGTTCAGCGCGGGAACAGCGACCCGCGGCCGCGGCGTCTGCCGGTCCGCTCCGGGGCGGTGCCGTCCTGCCGGGTGCGCAGCCGCAGCCTGATCTCCGCACCGCCGAGCACCGCCGACGCGCCGAGCGCGAGGTCGCCGCCGGTCGCCTCGGCGAGCTTGCGGACGATGTCCAGCCCGAGGCCGGTGGAGCCCTCGCCGCCGTGGCCCTCGCCGCGCCTGAGCGCGGCCTGCGGGTCGGTGAAGCCCGGGCCCGCGTCCCCGACCAGCACGATCACCGAGCTCTCGGTGGGCAGCACGTCCACCGAGAAGGCGGTGCCGACCGCGGTGTGCCGGAAGACGTTGCCGAGCAGCGTGTCCACCGCCGCGGCCAGGTCGCCGCGCTGGACCGGGACGGGCGTCTCGCGGTCGGCGCCGGCCAGCTGCCAGGGCCGGCCCTCGTCCTCGGCGAGCGCGGACCAGAAGCCGACCCGCTCCCGGATCACCTCGGCGGCGTCGCAGCCGACGGTGACGGCGGGCGCGTCCTCGGGCGCCCGGCGGGCCGAGCGGATGATCTGGTCGACCTCGCGTTCCAGCTGCGACACCGCGTGCCGGGTGGCGTCGGCCGCGTCGCCCTCGCCGAGCGAGGCGGCGTTCAGCCGCAGCACGGTCAGCGGGGTGCGCAGCCGGTGCGACAGGTCCGCGGCCAGCTCGCGTTCGGCGGCGAGCAGTTGGACGACCCGGTCGGCCATCGCGTTGAACGCGTGGGCGGCCTCGTGCAGCTCCACGGGGCTGCCGGCGGCCTGCTTGCCGTCCACCGGCACCCGGACGGCGAGGTTGCCCGAGCCGAGCGAGCGGGCGGCGGCGGCGAGCCGGCGGGCCGAGGCGACGATCCGGGCGCCCATCCGGTCGGCGACCAGCACCGAGATGGCGACCAGCCCGAGCGCGACCCCGGAGAGCACCTGCCAGGCGGTGGCGACGCCCCGGGTGAGGTCGCCGTCGGCCACGAACACCTCGACCACGGCGGTCCGCGCGGTGTCCACGGCGACCGGCTGGAGCAGCGCGAAGCCGCCCGGGACCTGCACGGTGAACGAGCGCCCCTGGACGCCCGCGGTGGCCACATCGGCGTCCAGCGCCCGGACTTCGCCGATGGTCGCACCGGCCGCGGGCCCGGTGGCCGCCGCGGCGGCGGCCACCCCCGGCGTGCCCGCGACCGGCCCCGTCCCGCCAGGCGCCGCGGCCACCCCGCCCGCGGCGCCGGCCGGGCCGGAGGCGGCACCCGTGCCGGAGCCGGCCCCAGAACCCGCCCCGGCGGCCTCCGGCGGCGGCAGGTGCACCGCCATCCGCCCCTGCGCGCCCGCGTCCGTCGAGGCCACCGCCCGGGCGATGGCGTCCTCGCTGGTGGTGATGGCCAGCGCCGGGCCGAGCGCCGCGGCCTGCCGCTCGGCGGCCGTGAACGCCCGGTCCCGGGCGGTCTGCTGGACCATCAGGCCGAGCGGGATCAGGAAGGCCAGCGCGACCATGGTGGTCCCGGCCACGGCGGCCTTGATCAGGGCCCAGCGCAGCGAGTGCCGCAACCGCCTCATGTCAGGCGCTCCACGGGAACGGGCCCGGGCCCGGCGGCCTGTCCGGACGCCTCCAGCCGGACCCCGACCCCGCGCACGGTGTGCAGGTAGCGCGGGTTCGACGCGGTCTCACCGAGCTTGCGGCGCAGCCAGGACAGGTGCACGTCGATGGTCTGGTCCCCGCCGTAGGTCTGCCGCCAGACCTCGGCCAAGATCTCCTTGCGGGGCACCACCACGCCCGGCCGGGCCGCGAGGAAGGCCAGCAGGTCGAACTCACGGCGGGTCAGGTCCAGCGCCCGTCCGTCCAGCGAGGCCTCCCGGCGCTGGAGGTCGATGGCCAGCCCGCCGACCCGGAGCACCTGGCTCACCGGGGCCGCCCCGCCGCCGAGCCGGCGCAGCACGGCGGCCATCCGGGCGCTCAGGTGCTCCCCGGAGAACGGTTTCACCAGGTAGTCGTCGGCCCCGTCGTTGAGCAGCCGGACGATCTCGGCCTCGTCGTCCCGGGCGGTGGAGATGATGACCGGGACGTTGGTCAGGCCACGGATCATCTTGAGCGCCTCGCTGCCGTCCAGATCCGGCAGCCCCAGGTCCAGGATCACCAGGTCGCAGCCGACCTGGGCGACCTCGCGCAGCGCCTCAAGTGCCGTGCCCACGCTGCGAACCGCGTGGCCGGTGTCGGTCAGGTGGCGGATGAGGGCGGATCGCACGAAGGGGTCGTCCTCGACCACGAGCACTGTTGCCATGGGGCTGCACGGTACGCCATCGGCCCCGAATGGTCTGTACCTCGGGTTGGTTGGCACCGGTCTGCGGGGAGCTGCCCGCACTTGTGCAAGTTCCCTGTGGAAGTACCGGGGCGCCCACCTGCGCCCCCGGGAGATACGGCAGGATGTGCGCACGATGCGGAACGGACTGGTACAGCTCGGCGCCTGGGCGGCGGCCACCGGGGCGGCGGTGGCGCTGTCCTGGTTCGGCGTGCACGCCGTGCTGACCGGCGACGCCTTCGAACAGCCCACCGCGCTGCCGCTGCCCTCACCGGCGTCGGCCGACGGGGCGAGACCCGTGCCGACGCCCGCGGCGACCCAGCCGCAGCCGGCCGACCGCACCGGGCCGACCGCGGCGCCGTCCACCGCCCGGGCGTCGGCGTCCCCGCCCAGGCCCGTGGCCCCCGCCACCCCGTCGGCCGCCGCGCCGGCCCCGCAGCGCCCGGCGCCGGTCAGCAGCACCACGTCCTCCGTGCACAGCTATCCCGTCCCGGGCGGCAAGGTCGCCCTGGACCTCCAGCCGGACCGGGCCTCGCTGGTCTCGGCCACCCCGGACTCGGGATGGCAGATGCAGGTCTGGAACGGTCCCCAGTGGCTCCGGGTGGACTTCACCAAGGACAACCAGGCCAACTCGGTGATCGTCTCCTGGAACGGCTACCCCCCGAGGGTCGACACCGTCGTCCGCTGACCCGGGCCGGTCACCAGCGCTCGAAGGGCACGTAGCCCGGCAGGTAGGGCCCGCGGTACCGGGAGCGGTCGACCAGGGTGTGCCTGGTCCCGCCGGGCACCCCGATCGCGGCGAGCACCACGGTGCCGTACGCGTCCCGCACCTCGTAGGGCTCGGCGAGCGAGGCCGCGCCCCGGTCGACGGCGTAGTCGTACGCGTAACAGACGTCCGGCACCGCGACCGCGAGGTCGACCACCCCGTCCCCGTGCCGGGCCAGGTGCCCGGCCAGCTCCCGGCCGCGCGGGCCGATCACCTGGACGAGCGAGGTCAGCACGAATCTGGTCCCGGGCGCGCGCAGCACGTAGGAGACCGTCTCCGGCTCGCCCGTCTCCGGCCCGGCGTACGCGGTGCAGCGCAGCCCGAGCGCGACCGCGTA
Organism: Kitasatospora sp. NPDC056184; assembly: GCF_042268405.1. Taxonomy (NCBI): domain Bacteria; kingdom Bacillati; phylum Actinomycetota; class Actinomycetes; order Kitasatosporales; family Streptomycetaceae; genus Kitasatospora; species Kitasatospora sp. NPDC056184. The sequence continues at coordinate 221,173 of NZ_JBHJUI010000012.1, forward strand.
CCGGCGGGCCGCCCGCTCGGCGTCGCCGACCACGAAGACCACCGCGTCGGCGCGGCCCATCGGGAGCAGGCCGATCTCCTCCGCGGCGCCGGCGCCGCGCAGGGCCGCACCGGGCGCGGACCTGCCGGGGCCGACGCCGCCCGGGGCGGCCGTGCCCGGGGCCTCGGCGAGCAGCACGCGTTCGGCGGCGGTGTCGGTCATGTCGGCTCTCCCGGTCGGGGTGCGGGACCACGGGTCTCCCCCGGACGCCGGGGTGGGGACGGGCGCACGGGGTTGTGGCTGGAGGGTGGCGCCGAGCCGACGTCCGCGCAACTGTTCCGTTTCCTCCTGGTCAAGCTGTGCTCCGGGGCGGGAGAATCGGGCGCACCGCTGTACAGAATGCCCACCGGAGGACGGACCCCTCGATGCCCCCCGCCCACGCCGCCAACTCCCCGGGCGCCCCCGGAGCGTCCAACTCGCCCACCGGACAAGGGCATTCGATCGCTCCGGGCGGGCCCGCCGGAAGCACCAACGACGCGATCGACGTCCTGGACGGCCGGCTGATCCGGCTGCTCGCCGAGGAGCCGCGGATCGGCGTCCTGGAGTGCTCGCGCCGGCTCCAGGTGGCGCGCGGCACGGTGCAGGCCCGGCTGGACCGGCTCCAGGCGCGCGGGGTGATCGGCGGCTTCGGCCCGGAGGTGGACCCGGCGGCGCTGGGCTACCCGGTGACGGCCTTCGCGACCCTGGAGATCTCCCAGGGTCAGGGCGCGGACGTGCGCGCGCACCTGGCGGCGGTGCCGGAGGTGCTGGAGCTGCACACCATCACCGGGCACGGCGACATGATGGTGCGGATCGTGGCCCGGTCGAACGCCGATCTGCAGCGGGTGATCGACCGGGTGGTCGGCTTCGACGGGATCGTCCGCTCCTCGACGGCGATCGCGCTGGAGAACCCGGTGCCGTACCGGATCCTGCCGCTGGTCGACCAGGCCGCCGCCGAGTAGCCGGCGCCCGAGCCGCTGCGGCGGACCGGCTCAGCAGGCCGGGACGGCCCCGCCGGTGCGCAGCGCCTCCAGCGCGGAGACCGACTCCGTCAGCGTGCCGACCGGCACCAGCCGCAGCCCCGCGGGCGTGTTCACCTTGGCGTCCGCGCACTCGTCCTTGGGCAGCAGGAAGACGGTCGCGCCGTCCCGGGCCGCCGCCTGGGTCTTCAGCGGCACGCCGCCGACCGGGCCGACCACGCCCTGATCGTCGATGGTCCCCGTCCCCGCGACGGTCAGCCCGCCCGTGAGGTCGCCGCCCTTGCCGTCCCCGGCGAGCTTGTCGATGATGCCGAGCGCGAGCATCTGGCCGGCGCTCGGGCCGCCGATGTCGCCGAGGTCGATCTTCACCTTCACCTGGGCGGGCGACAGCCCGAGGTGGGAGAGCGCGGCCGCGGTGGCGGCGTCCTGGGACTCCGTCATCTGCTGGGCGGTGACCTCCTCCGCCTTGGCCGGGTCGCCCTGCGGGTAGACGGTCTCGGTGGGCCGGACGGCCTCGTCCGGGTCGAACCAGGCCTGCAGCGAGCGCCAGAAGGTGTTCCGCTCCCCCGGGTTGGTCGCCGAGATGGTCACCATCCGCAGCTGCCCCTGGGTGCTGCGGACCGGCGCGCCGGTGATGGTGAGCACCGGCCGGTCCTGGTAGCTGCCGAGGGTGTCCGCGGTCACGCCGGGGAAGGTCAGCGTGTACGGCAGCGGGACGAAGGCGGCCACGCCGAACAGCGCGGTGACCAGGGCGCCGCAGAGCGCGAGGGCGCGGGTCCGGGGAGCGGTGAGGGCCGGGGGCAGCTTGGTGTCGGACACAGAGGCATCCAAACACACCCGGGCCGCCCGGCGGGCACGCACACGGCCACCCGGACGGCCCCGCCCGCCGCGCCGGGCGCTCAGCGCAGCGCGTCGGCGACCTCGGTTGCGGCCTCGACGACCCGGGGGCCGACCCGCTCGGGGACGAGGCCGTTGAGCATCACCACGCCGACGCTGCCCTCGATGCCGCTCAGCCCGAGCAGCGCCGCGGCCGCGCCGGACGCCCCCGACTGCTCCTCCGCCCGGGTGATGACGAAGCCCTGCTCCGGCCGGCGCTGGCTCGGGAAGGCCCGGGCCTCCAGGATCGCCCGGCCCGCCGCGCTCTCCCCCAGCGGGTGGCGCAGCCCGGTCCGGTAGGCGACGTGGAAGTCGGTCCAGCTGGGTTCGACCACCGCCACCGCGAGCGCCTCGTTGCCGTCCACCAGGGTGAGGTGGGCGGTGGCGCCGAGGTCCTCGGCGAGGCTGCGCAGCGCGGGCAGCGCCGCCTCGCGCAGCAGTGGGTGGACCCGGTGGGCGAGCCGGAGGACGCCCAGGCCGACCCGGGCCCGGCCGCCGATGTCCCGGCGGACCAGCCCGTGCTGCTCCAGGGTGGCCAGCAGCCGGTAGACGACGGTCCGGTTGACGGCCAGGCGGGCCGCCAGCTCGGTCACGGTGAGCCCGCGTTCCGAGTCGGCGAGCAGCTTGAGGACCCGGACACCGCGGTCCAGGGTCTGGGAGGTCTCTGCAGTCACGACGCGCAATTCCTTTCCGCGGCGGGTCGCGGATCGGCAGGCCGGTCCGGGACTCGGGTGTCGCGCGCAGGTGGGTGGCCGCGCTCGGGCCGCGGAGAGTCGTCCTTGACGTCCTGGGGCCCTGCGGCGCCCGTCTCGCGGGGGGTTGCCCGGCGGGAGAGCGTGTGGGAAAGGTAGTGAAGTAATTGCGGCGGCGGAAGTGTTTGTCCAAAATTCGGGCAAGATCAATTGCCCATGCTCCACCGAATCGGGTCAAAGCATCACAGAACACCCCGACCAGGCGTTCGCAGGTTCGACCACAGTCCGAGTTCCGGACGGATCGGGCCAGGTCCGGCCGGACGGCACCGGAACGGATCGTGCCGGAACGGATCGCACCGGGAACCGGAGCGCCGGACCGCCCCGGGCCGCGTCAGAGCAGATTGCGCAGGACGGTCCAGGCCGTCGCCGCACCGAGCAGCACGGCCGTGCCGCGCCGGCCGAGCGGCGGCTGCCAGCGCCGGCCGGCCAGGCCGTGCCGCAGCCACACCAGGTAGAGCGCGGCGACCAGCGGCAGCGCCAGCAGCAGCGCCGCGTTGTCGTGCCAGGCGGCGGCGAGGTCGCCGTGCAGCAGGTCGTAGGCCATCCGGGTGCCGCCGCAGCCGGGGCACTGCAGCCCGGTGACCTTGCGCCAGGGGCAGAACGGCAGCGCCTGCCCGGGCAGGTGGGGGTCGCGCGACCACAGGTACACCGAGCCGGCCGCGCCGCCGGCCAGTACCGCGAGCGGCGCCCACGCGGTGCGCAGCCGTTCGGGAACGGCGAAGCCGCCCCGGCCGGGAGGGCCGGGGCGGCGCGCCTTCGCGGAGGTGGCCAAGGATCAGCCGCGCAGCAGACGGCCCTGGGCGTCGGTGCGGTCGTTGCTGGTGAGGAACAGGATGCCGTCGATCAGCGACCAGACACCGAGGCCGCCGCAGGTCAGCAGCTGGGCGATGCCCATGCCGATGTGGCCGGTGTAGAAGCGGCCGACGCCCAGGCCGCCGAGCAGGATCTGCAGGACACCCGCGACGACCTTCGACTTGTCGGAGAGCTCGGGCTGCTGGGCGTGGGGCTGCTGGTACGACACGTTCGGTGTGCTCCTTGAAAGACAGACAGGCCCGGGCGCACGACGGAGCGTCGCGCCTCCCCGGGTCGGTGAGGTGCCGGCCGGAGTCACCGGGAGCTGCGACGGCCGTCCCCGGACGGGGGGCGTGCGGCGTCGGCGGCCCGGAGGGAGCGCGGCACGCGGAAGACTAGCCGATCATCTGACCGAATGTCTCCACAATTCCTTCGCGTATACCTGAACGTCATATGACCTTTATGGTCATGCCGCCCGCCCCGCCGACGGATCGTTACTTCGCCCACTCCCGGATCTTGGCGATCCGCGCCTTCAGTTGATTGGCCGTCGCCTGCGCGGTCAGCGGACCGCCGCACTGCCGGCGCAGATCGTTGTGGATGGTCCCGTGCGGCTGGCTGGTGCGGTGGTGCCAGGCGGCCACCAGCGCGTTCAGCTCCTTGCGCAGCTCGCGCAGCTCCTGGTGCGTCACGACCGGCCGCTGCTCGGCCGGCAGCTCCAGCAGGTCGGCCTCCTCGGCCGGCTTGCCCTTGCTCCGCTGGATCTGCCGGTGCTGGCGCTTCTGCAGCAGCATCTGCACCTGGTCCGGCTCCAGCAGGCCCGGGATGCCGAGGTAGTCCTCCTCCTCCTCGCTGCCCGGGTGCGCCTGCATGCCGAACTCCATGGCGTTGTACAGCACCCGGTCGAAGACCGCGTCGGAGCCCAGCGCCTCGTAGGAGAACTCCTCGCCGCCCGCGCCGTCCGGACCGTCGTTGGCCCGCTCGGCCTCGGCGAGCAGCCGGTCCTCCTCGTCGAAGAGGCCCTCGCCCTCCTTCTTCGGCCGGTCCAGCACGTGGTCGCGCTGGAGCTCCATCTCGTTGGCGAAGCCCAGCAGCATCGGGATGGTCGGCAGGAAGACGGAGGCGGTCTCGCCGCGCTTGCGGGCGCGCACGAAGCGCCCGACGGCCTGGGCGAAGAACAGCGGGGTGGAGATCGAGGTCGCGTACACCCCGACGGCCAGCCGGGGCACGTCGACGCCCTCGGACACCATGCGGACCGCGACCATCCAGCGCGAGGTCCCCTCCGCGTAGTCGGAGATCCGCTGGGAGGCCTCGGCCTCGTCGGAGAGGACCAGGGCGACCTTCTCGCCGCTGATCTCGCGCAGCATCTTGGCGTAGGCGCGGGCCACCGTCTGGTCGGTGGCGATCACCAGGCCGCCGGCGTCCGGGATCGCCTTGCGGACCTCGCTGAGCCGGCGGTCGGCGGCCTGCAGCACGGCCGGGATCCACTCGCCCTGCGGGGAGAGCGCGGTGCGCCAGGCCTGGGCGATGAGGTCCTTGGTCATCGGCTCGCCGAGCCGGGCCTCCAGCTCGTCGCCGGACTTGGTGCGCCAGCGCATGTTGCCGCTGTAGGAGAGGAAGATCACCGGACGGACGACGTGGTCGGCGAGCGCGTGCCCGTAGCCGTAGGTGTAGTCGGCGACCGACTTGCGGATCCCGTCGCCGCCCGCCTCGTACTGGACGAACGGGATCGGGTTGGTGTCCGAGCGGAACGGCGTACCGGTCAGCGCCAGCCGCCGGGAGGCCGGCTCGAAGGCCTCGAAGCAGGCCTCGCCCCAGGACTTCGAGTCACCGGCGTGGTGGATCTCGTCCATGATGACCAGCGTCTTGCGGGCCTCGGTCCGGTTGCGGTGCAGCATCGGGTTCACGCCGACGCCCGCGTAGGTGACCACGACGCCGTGGTAGTCCCGGGAGAGCGGCCCGGACGAGTAGGCGGGATCCAGCCGGATGCCTATCCGGGCGGCGGCCTCGGCCCACTGCTTCTTCAGGTGCTCGGTCGGCGCGACCACGGTGACCTGCTGCACCAGGTGGTTGTGCAGCAGGTAGGAGGCCAGGGTCAGCGCGAAGGTGGTCTTGCCGGCGCCCGGGGTCGCGACGGCGAGGAAGTCGCGCGGCTGGTTCTCGATGTACTTGTCCAGCGCCCCCTGCTGCCAGGCCCGGAGCTTGCCCGCGGTGCCCCAGGGGGCGCGGCCGGGGAAGGCCGGGGACAGGTGGTGCGAGGAGGTCGGCGCGGCATGGCCGACGGTCCGGACGGGCGCGTGCGCCTCCTGGGCGTCGGAGAAGAGCGGCATCGAGGCGGCGGCAGTACTCACGGTCTCCGAGGGGGGATCATCGCAGGTCAGGGGCGGTTTTGCGGCCCCGCCCCGCGGTCGGACGGCGTTCGGACAACCAGCCCAGCCTACCGGGCCCGGGGGCGTTCGGGCGGCCTCGACGGGGCCGGGCGGCGCGCACGTCCGGCCTTCCGGCGCCCGACGCGGCCGGAAATCGATGTGACGTGGATCACGTCGGAAAGTTGCGAAAACGCGGTAAGCGGAACCCCCTCGACCGCCTCTCTTCCGGGTGAGGCCGCCCCAACCCCACAGCCGTCACCGGCCTCGCACCCAGAGAAGGGAACCGCCGTGCACGCCACCGCCGAAGAGACCGTCCAGGCCCGTCTGGTCCTCTCCCCCCACCGCTCCGTCCGACTGCGGGTCACCCTGACCTACCTCCCGGAGGACCCGCTCGCCGTCCGGATGGCCTTCCCCTCCGAGTTCTCGCTGGACGAGCCGGCCGACGGCCCCGGGGAGGGGGCCGCCGACATCGTCTGGGTCTTCGCCCGCCGGCTGCTCTCCTGCGGCCTGGAGGTGCCCTCCGGCATCGGCGACGTCCACGTCCGGCCCGGGGGGCTCGGCCGGCGCACCCTGGTCGAGCTGCGCGCGCCCGAGGGCACCGCGCTGGTCCAGTTCGACACCGCCGACCTGCGGCGCTTCCTGTGGCGCAGCCGGCTGGTCGTCCCCGAGGGCGAGGAGCACCTGCACCTGGACGCCGACCGCGCCCTGGCCCAGCTGCTCGGCTGAGCGGCCCGGCGGGGCGCACGTCGGCGGCCGCCCGGGACCGGGGCCCGGGCAGCCGCTGGTGACCGCCCGTCCGGGCGGGTCCCGTGGCCGGCTACGCCGAGAGCTTCCGCATCAGCCGCACGCCCTGCGCCGGAGTGAGGTGGGGCAGGTACGCCTTGCCGATCGCCCGGGTGATGCTGGGCAGCGCGGCCGGGTCGGGGTAGGCCATGTACATCGGCCGGTACTCCGGCTGGAACTTCGCCTTGAACGCGAGCAGGGAGCGGAAGCCGTACACCGGCTCCAGCGCCCGGCCCAGCCAGTCCAGGGTCTTCTGCAGCCCGGTCGGCGGCTCCTTCTCGGAGCGGGCCAGCGGCGCGCCGGAGAGCGACAGGAAGCGGGCGCCCTCCTGCTTGAAGCCGAGCGCCGCGGAGGCGATCAGGAACTCGGTGACGCCGCGGAAGCCGTCCGAGCGCCGGCGCATGAAGTCCAGCGTCCAGCCGACCGCCTCGCCGTTCTCGTAGACCGGCATCCAGCTGGTCAGCCCGTGCACGGAGCGGTCCTCGTCGACGGCGATCAGCAGCCGCACCGCCGGGTCGTCCAGCTCCTCCAGGCCGCCGAGGGTGAAGCCCATCTCGGGCAGCCCCTTCTCCGAGACCCACTCCTCGGAGATGGCGCGGATCTGCTCCTTCAGCGCGAGCGGCGCCTCGTGGTACGACCACCACTCGGCGGCGATGCCCTGCTTGCCGGCCTTGTTGAGCGCGGTGCGGATGTCCTGCCACTTGCGGCCGGTGAAGGCGAGGTCCGGCAGCGCGACCACGGTGTCCTCGGCGACCTGCAGCGAGCGCCAGCCGAGCTGTCCGGCGGCGGCCCGGGTCTCCGGGGTGACGCTGTAGAAGCAGGGCGTCCAGCCGCGCGCGTCGCAGTACCGGGCGAACCCGGCCACCGCGCGGGCGCGTGCCTCCGGGGCGCCGAACGGGTCGCCGGTGGTCAGCGCGACGGTGTTCAGCACCCGGTAGGCGACGGCCGCCCGGCCCTCCTCGTCGAACCAGTAGTGGTTGCCGTCCCAGGTGGTGAGGAAGGAGAGCGTCCCGCCGCCGTGCTCGGTGAGCAGGGTGCGGGCCCGCGCGGCGTCCTCGGCGTCGACGTGCACCACCGGGCGGCGGAAGGCCACCAGCAGCGCGACCAGCGCGACCACCCAGAAGGCCAGCCCGCAGTACGTCTCCAGGAGGCGCGCGAGCGGCCCGACCGCGATCGGGTAGTCGGGGAGCAGGTCGTTGTAGGCGGGCGGCAGGAACTGGGCCGGCAGTCCGGCGACCAGTCCGCGGAAGGTCGCGCCCGGCTCGAACTGCCGGGCGACCAGCACGCCCAGCCCGGTGTACGCGGCGGCCGCGACGAGCAGCGTGCCGCCGACCACGGCGGTCAGCCGGCCGAGCACCGCCCGCGGCAGCCGCAGCGGGAAGCGCTTGCGGGTGGCCAGCAGCAGGCCGCCGGTGACCAGCGGCAGCAGCAGCGCCTCGACGAAGTACTGGACGACGCCGCCCGCCCGGGTGCCGGTCTCCTTGAACAGCCAGAGCAGCATGAAGGTCCAGAGCAGCTCGGTGACGACGGTGATCCGCCAGGCGAGCCGCAGACCGCGGCGCAGGCCCTCGGCCAGCACCAGCAGCAGGGCCGGGAAGAGCGTGGCCATCAGCCGGGCCGGGGTGTCGAAGATCCGCTCGACGGCGTGGGCGCGGGCGCAGTCGCGCGCCGAGGAGGCGCAGAAGTCGGCGACCTCGTCCGGGGTGAGCCGGTGCGAGAGGTAGATCTCCGAGAAGGTGTTGAACGGGCCGGTCGCGTTGTCGTACAGCGAGGCGATCATCGGCCCGAGCGCGGCGGCGACCAGGCAGAGCGCGATCAGCACCCGGGTCTCGGTGTGCGAGGAGCGGTGGGAGCGCAGGTGCGGGCGGCGGCGGGTGAGCAGCGCGCCGACGGCCAGGCCGGCCAGCGCGCCGGAGAAGCGCTGGACGCTCTGCAGGTGGCCCACGTAGAGGGTCATCACCAGCGGCACCAGCACCACCAGCAGGTGCAGCCGGCGGCGCCAGAGCACGGTGAGCCGGTAGCCGAGCACCCCGGCCAGGGCGAACAGGCCCGCCGTCGGGCCGACCGCGGTCTGGTCGACGACCGAGGCGGTCCACTGCTCACCGAGCCGTGCGCCGGCCGCGACCACCGCGGTGCCGGCCAGGGTGCCGGCCAGCTGTCCGGCGACCAGCGCGCCGGCGGTGCGCAGCGCGCCGAGCCGGCGCTCGGCGGCCGGGACGACCAGGAGCAGCAGCAGGCTGGCGGCGACGTAGGAGCCGGCGCCGGAGCACCAGAACATCGAGCTGAGCGGCGTCCACCAGCGGCCCTCGCCGAGGGTCGGCACACCGGTGCCGACCCGGGCCCGCAGGGCCTCGGACGGACCGTGGCCGAGGCTGCGGGTGGCGGCGCCGACGGCCCACAGGCCGACCAGCAGCACCAGGGTCAGCGGGGCCTCGCCGACCCGGGCGGCCAGCCGGTTGCCGAAGCCCGCGGCCGCGCGCGCCACCCGCTGCGGGCGGCGCGGCGCGGGGGCGCCGGGATCCGGGGCGGCGGGGCCGCCGTGCGGCTGCTCGGGGACCCGCGGGCCCGCCTGTTCGTCGCCCGTCCCGTGTCCGCGCTCGCGCGCCCGCAAGGACTGCGGCGCGCGTTCGCCGAGCAGTGAGGAGACCGGGGCCGAGCCGAGCCGGATCACCGGATCAGCCCGGTCTGCTGGGCCAGCCAGGGCAGCTGGTCGACGATGCCCGGCCGGAAGATGACCCAGCCGTGGGCGCCCGGCATCAGGTCGAACTTGGCCTTCATCCCGGCGGCCTGGACCGCCGCGAAGACCTTCTCCTGCTGCGGGCGGAACTCCCCGTCGGTGCGGCCGACCACGATCGCGGCGGCGGTGTCCGGGAACTGCTTGCGGGCCATCACCTGCAGCGGGTCGACGGCGTCGAACTTCGAGGCGTCACCGTCGAAGGCCTCCTTGACGGTCTGTTCGCGGGTGCCCAGGGTCGGCTCCTGCTGGCCGGCCATGTCCAGGAAGGAACCGTAGACCTCGGGAGCGTTGACCGCGAGCTGCAGCGCGCAGGTGCCGCCCATCGAGGCTCCGCCGATCGCCCAGGACTGCCGGCCCTTGGCCGCCTGGAGGTGGGTGCCCACCCAGTCCGGGATGTCCTTGGACAGGTAGGTCTGGACGTTGGCGATCTTGGAGTCGAAGCAGAGCGTGTTCTTCCAGACCGATCCCAGCTGGTCCGGCATCACCACGATCGGCGCGAGGCCGTTGTGCTGGGCGGCGAAGGCGTCCAGGGCCTCGTTGACCTGGCCGGCGAGCACCCAGTCCCCCGGGTTGCCGGGCTGGCCGGAGACGAGCACCACGACCGGGAGCAGCGGCCGGGGGGTGGCCCGGTAGGCCGGCGGCAGGTAGACGTACGCGTCGCGGGCGGTGAAGCCCGACTTCGTGCCGGGGATCGGCACGATCGAGACGGTGCCCTTCTCGGGGAGGCCGGGAGGGGCCCCCCAGACCTCCTCCAGCACCTTGCCGGGCGGCGGGCTGAGCGTCTTGGCGGCCATGTCGGTGGTGAGCTCCTGGGTCTTGGACAGCCAGGGCGCGAGCATGATCCGCCCGGTCGGGAACTGGCCGAAGCCGCGGTTGACCTGGGAGGAGGCCATCAGCAGCACCAGTGCCCCGGCGCCGGCGGCCAGGAGCTTGCGCCGGCGGCCCGTGCCGGGCATCCGGAATCCCGCCAGGCTGAGCCCGAGCAGGGCGGTGGCGATCCACCAGGTGACGTAGCGGGGGATGCCCTCGGGGAAGGGGTGCCACCACCCGTCGACGACGACGTCCAGGAGCAGGCTGAGCGCCGCGGCGGTGAGCAGGGCGGCCGGGAGCCGGCGGCGCCACCAGGTACGGCTGCGCGCCAGCAGGGCGAGGACCAGCAGGGAACCCCAGCCGGCCGCCAGGACGGCGTACGGGATCGGGCCGTGGGTGAGCGGCCAGTCGATCGGGTTCCAGGCCAGGGCGAGAGAGGCGGTGGTCATACGTTCTTCCCCGGGCGGGTGGTGTCGGCCAGGAAGCCGTAGGCGACGACGTTGCCCTCGTAGCCGCGGTCCTCGCGGTATCCGCCGCCACAGGTGATCACCCGCAGCTGGGCGTCGGCGGCCTGACGGTACACCCGGTCGTCCGGGAAGTCCTTTCGGTCGTGCACTTCGATGGCGTAGAGCTGGTAGACGGCGGTCCGGCCGTCCTCGCGGAGGATCTCGATCCGGTCGCCGCGGTGCAGCGAGCCCAGATGGTAGAAGACGGCGGGACCGCGGTGGTTGTCGACGTGTCCGGCGATGATGGCGGTGCCGCGCTGGCCCGGGGAGGCGCCGTCGCGGTACCAGCCGGCGAGGTTGGGGTCCGCCTCCGGCGGGGTCTGGAGGCGGCCGTCCCGGTCGAGCCCGAGGTCGGTGACCGGCGCGTCGAGCCGGACGGCGGGGATGCGGATCCGGGTCGGCCGGGAGGGGCCGAGCGGCGGCGCCACGGAGACCGGGGCGAAGCCGGTGAGGGCCTGTCCCGTGCCGGGGGCCGGGGGCAGCCCGGTGGTCCCGCCGTCGTGCAGCAGCCACGCGCCCAGCACGAGCGCGGCACCGACCGCCAAGGTGCCCGGCCACGGGCTCCTGCTCTGCTGGGCGCCCACCGGCGCTCCCCTCTGCTGACGTCGGACCGGCCGCCGGTTCCTGGGAGCTTGCTGAGAACCATGCAACAGGATCGGACCCTATGCCACATTCATACGCTGGTCGTACTCACTCCCCCCGATCGGCAGGGCCTACCGGGATCCAACCCGGGCCAAAGGGATGAGACGTCACCTTGCCGCCACCCTCCGGTCACCTGGCGGCTCTCAGGAACGACGACAATCTCTTCATCGGACACTCAGGAACACCATCCCGGTTGCATCCTTCGAGCGATGAGTTCCGACCATTCGTGGTGAATCGCTGACCGATCTCGATCACATGCCATGCTGACCCCGTTCACAGGCCTATCACCGCACTTGTCCGACCGGACCCCCGTTCCGCCCGGACGGCCGTGCGCCGCGCCTGCCGCGCCCCGCCCCGCGCACGCCCCACGAACGGAGTGACCATGGACGCCCTCTCCCGTCGCACCCTGCTGGCCGCGGGTGCCGCCGGCGCCGCCGCCCTCGCCGCGGGGTGCGGGGCCCGGACCGACCCGGGCGGCGGGCAGGCGACCACTCCGGCCCCGGCGCCGGCCACCCCGGCCGAGGACCACGTGACGGTCCCGACCGAGCCGGCCAAGCCCCCGGTCACCCTGATCGGCGACGGCTCCACCTCGGACACCGGCCCGCAGCCCGGCCAGGCTCCCCCCGAGGCGCTGCCGCCCGGCCGGCGCCCGCCGCAGTTCGTGGTCTTCTCCTGGGACGGCGCCGGCGAGCTCGACAACGGGCTGTTCCGGCGCTTCCGCCGGCTCGCCCGGGAGCACGACGCCTCGATGACCTTCTTCCTCAGCGGCCTCTACCTGCTGCCGGAGTCCCGGAAGGACCTCTACCGCCCGCCGCAGCACAAGGCCGGCGCCTCCGACATCGGCTACCTGAGCGACCAGCACATCCGCGACACGCTGGAGAACGTGCACGACGCCTGGTTGGAGGGCCACGAGATCGGCACCCACTTCAACGGCCACTTCTGCGGCGCCACCGGCGTCGGCAAGTGGTCGCCGGAGGAGTGGGACAGCGAGATCCAGCAGGCGATGGACTTCGTGACGAACTGGCGCACCAACACCGGCTTCACCGACCTGCCGGCGCTGCCCTTCGACTACCGCAAGGAGCTGATCGGCAGCCGCACCCCCTGCCTGGAGGGCCAGCGCAACCTGCTGCCCACCGCCGTCAAGCGCGGCTGGCGCTACGACAGCAGCGGCAACGGCACGCAGATCTGGCCGCAGAAGATCCAGGGCGGCGCGCTCTGGGACCTCCCGCTGCAGTCCATCCCGTTCCCCGGGCACACCTTCCAGGTGCTGTCGATGGACTACAACATCATGTTCAACCAGTGCGGCAGCAACACCAAGGCCGACCCGGCGCTGCACCCCGGCTACCAGGCCCAGGCCCGGGACGCCTATCTGATGGGCTTCGAGCGCGCCTACACCACCAACCGCGCGCCGTACGTCATCGGCAACCACTTCGAGGAGTGGAACGGCGGCATCTACATGAACGCCGTCGAGGAGGTGCTCAAGGCGATCGCCGGGCGGCCCGAGGTGCGGCTGGTGTCCTTCCGCCAGCTGGTGGACTGGCTGGACGCCCAGGACCCGGCGGTGCTGCGCAAGCTGCAGACCCTCGGCCCCGGCCAGGCCCCGGCCGGCGGCTGGGAGGCCTTCCTCGGATCCCCCGCCGCCGCCCCCGCCGGGGCCGTCGCCGGCTGAGTCCTCAGGCGGTCTTCCGGACCCGCCCGGAGACCAGCGCGCCGAGCAGCGCGACCCCGGTCATGGTCAGGAAGATCACCGCGAACGCGCCGGTCGAGCCGGTGCTCCCGGCGCCCTCGTGGGCGGCGGCCACCGAGCCGCCGCCCAGCGCCGCGAACAGCACCCCGGCCAGGCCCACCAGCAGCACGTTGCCCAGCGCGTCGCTCACCTGGAGCGAGGCCGAGTTGGCCCCGGCGTCCTCCGGCGTCGACAGCTTCATCATCAGCACGCTGACGCTCGCGACCGTCATGCCCATGCCGAGCCCGCCGATGCCCCAGGCCACCGCCGCCGCCCAGCTCGGCGCCCCCGGGACGAGCACCAGCGCCGCCCCCGCGATCGCCACCGCGGTCAGCACGAAGCCGCCGCGGATCATCAGCTCGCGGTACCGCTCCGCCCCCGGCCGGCCCTGCAGCCAGGAACCGAGTGCCCAGGTCAGGCCGCCGCTGGTCAGGGAGAGCCCGGCCAGCGTCGGCGACAGGTCGCGCTCGGTCACCATCATCAGCGGGATGAACGCCTCGGCCGCGAAGAACGCCCCCGCCGCGACCCCGCGCAGCAGGATCACCGTCGGCAGTCCCCGCCCGGCCCGCAGCGTCCCGGCCGGCAGCAGCCCGAGCACCGCCGGGGCCAGCAGCGCCACCCCGGCGACGGCCGGCAGCAGGCCGATCAGGTCCAGCCGCTGGCCCGCGTACTGCAGCAGGCCGGCGCCCAGCGCGGCCATCGCGGCCAGCCCGGTGCGGCGGCGGTCGAACGCGGCGCCCCTGAGCACCGGCTGCTCCTTCTCCGAGCGGCGCAGCGCCGGGCCCATCACCGCCAGCGGCAGCAGGATCAGCACCGGCACGGCGAGGAAGACCCAGCGCCAGCCGAGGTGCTGGGTGACCGCCCCGGAGACCACCGGTCCGACGATCGAGGGCAGCACCCAGGCCGAGGAGAAGGCCGCGAACACCGCGGGCCGCAGCCGCTCGGGATAGGCCCGGCCGACCACCACGTAGAGCGCGACGATCACCAGGCCGCCGCCGAGGCCCTGGATCGCCCGGCCGCCGACGAAGATCCACATCCCGGGCGCCGCGCCGGCCACCAGCAGGCCCGCGCCGAACACCGCGATGCCGGTGAACAGCGGCTGCAGCGGACCGCTCCGGTCGCACCACTGGCCGGAGACGACCAGGGCGAACAGCGTGGTGGTGAAGTAGCCGGAGAAGGCGAAGGCGTACAGCCCGAGCCCGTCCAGCTCGCGGGCGGCCACCGGCATCGCGGTGTTGACGGCCGTCGCCTCGAAGGCGATCACCAGGACCACCGAGACGATCCCCAGGGTCAGGGCCCGGAAACGGTCGCCGAGGACCCCGCCTCCGGAGTCGGCCGGTATCGGGACGGAGGCGGTATCGGCCGAGGCTGGGGAGGCAGTGGTCATACGTATGATCGTAAGGTGCGCCCGGGCCGATAACCCCTGACCCCGGTCCCCCGTCCCCTCCGACTCCGGACCTAGGCCACGGTCGGCGCGGCGGTCAGTGCAGCACCTTGAGACCCACCACGCCGGAGACGATCAGCAGCAGGCAGCCGATCCTGGCCAGGGTCACCGCGTCCCCCAGCACCGCCATGCCGTACAGCGCGGTGCCCACCGCGCCGATGCCCACCCACACCGCGTAGCCGGTGCCGATCGGGATCGAGCGCATCGCGTACGCCAGGCCGCCCATCGAGAGCGCCAGCGCCACGCCGAACACCACCGTCGGGACGAGGCGGGAGAAGCCCTTGGAGGCCTCCAGGGCCACCGCCCACACGGTCTCCAGGACACCGGACAGAACCAGAACGAGCCAAGCCATGACGGTCGCACCTCCGCAGTCGGCAGCGGCCGGATTGCCGCTGTCACTGCGCCGTCTTGTCATCACCGGGTACGACGCGCTCGTCCGGGGCGGCCACGGAGGACCACCTGCCCCCGACGGTAGCACAGGCCCCGCCACACAGAATTTACAAAAGGATATTGACGTTCCGCCCCGCATTCCGCCAAACTGAATTCACCAACACGGCGAACGACGACAGGAGTCGGACATGGACAGGAAGACGGCGGCCCGCGCGCCCCGCACCTGCGCCACCGCTCCCCGCTGTTGTCGCGCCTGTCGCTGCTGCCGCTGCGCCTGAGCGCACCCGCAGTCCAGCCCCGCCTCCAGCTCCACCCCACGGCCGTGTGCCCGAGTGGTTTAGGGAACCGCCTGCAAAGCGGTGTACACGGGTTCGATTCCCGTCATGGCCTCCCAGAAAGCGAATTGCCGGTCGGCGCCCGAAAGCGCCGACCGGCAATTCGCCATGCTTTCCCCGGGGAATTCCGCAGGCAATTCCGTGCGAAACTCCCCGGCCCTCCGCTCAGCCGGTGACGGCGTCCTCCGGGCGGATCGGCAGCCGGCCCACCGGCAGTCCGGTGGCGGCCCGCACCGCCGCCGCCACCGCCGCCGGCGCAGTCACCGCCGGCACCGCGCTGACCGCCTTGGCCCCGAACGGGGCCACCACGTCGCGCTCCTCCAGCAGGGCCGCCACCCGGATCTCCGGGGTGTCCAGCGCGGTCGGCAGCCGGTAGCCGGTGAGCGAGGGGTTGGCCAGCAGGCCGCCCTCGGTCCGGAGCTCCTCCAGCAGCGCCAGGCCGACGCCCTGGGCGACGCCCGCCTCGATCCGGTCCTCGATCTGCCGGGGGTTCAGCGCCCGGCCGACCTCCTGGGCGACCGTCACCTCGACCACCCGGACCGCGCCCAGCTCGATGTCCACGTCCACCACCGCGCGCATCGCGCAGAACGCGATGGACACGAAGGCGTCGCCCTGCCCCGCCTCGTCCAGCGGCTCGGTCGGGTGCGGGCGGCACTGGGCGGTCGCCCAGAGCTCCTTGCCCTCCAGCGCCTCGGCCACCGGCATGCCGAGCACCCCGTCGTACGAGGTGATCTTGCCGTCGGCGATCTGCAGCAGCTCCGCCGACATCCCGAAGTTGGCGGCGATCGGCTGGAGCAGCTGGTGGCGGACCATCAGCGCGGCCCGCTCGACCGCGCCGCCGGACACCCAGGTGTGCCGGCCCCGGGCGGACGGCCCGGCCACCGACTGGTCGCTGTCGGCCGGCGCGATGTACACCTCGCTGACGCCCAGCACGCTCTGCACGATCTGCCGGGCCAGCGTGGCGAAGCCCTGTCCGGCGTCGACCGCGGCGCAGATCACCGTGGCGTGGTCGCCGCTGACCCGCACCGTCGCGGTGGAGACCTCGTCCTCGCCCTCGGCGCCCAGCATGTGCACCATGCCCAGCGCGTAGCCGATGCCGCGCCGCACCGCGGCCGGGTCCCCGGCGCCGCCGGGCCCGCCCGGCAGCAGCCACTCGGCGTCCGGGTCGTCCACCGGCAGCGCCGGCAGCGGCTCCCCGGCGACGGCCTCCAGCAGCGCGGCCACCGGGGCCGGGCAGGTGACGGCCTGTCCGGTGGGCAGCGGGTCGCCGGTCGCCATCACGTTGCGGCGGCGGATCTCCACCGGGTCGACGCCGACCCGGGCGGCCAGCTGGTCCAGCTGCGACTCGTAGGCGAAGCACGCCTGCAGCGCGCCCTCGCCGCGCATCCGGCCGGCCGGCGGGTTGTTGGTGCGCACCGCCCAGGCGTCCACGAAGACGTTGGGGCAGTTGTAGGGGCCGACCGAGAAGGCGGTGGCGGCGGCCAGCGCCTCGGCCGAGACGTCCGCGTAGGCGCCGCCGTCCAGCAGGATCTGCGCCTCGACCTTCAGCAGCCGGCCCTCGGCGTCCGCGTGGTGGCGGTAGCGCAGCAGCGCCGGGTGCCGCGAGGCGTGGGTGTGGAAGGACTCCTCGCGGGTGAAGGTCATCTTCACCGGGCGGCCGGTGCGCAGCGCCAGCAGCGCCAGGGTGACCTGGAAGGACGGGTCCTCGCGGTCGGCGGTGGCGCCGGGCACGCCGGTGACCACCAGCCGGACCCGGTCCGGCTCCAGGCCCAGGCAGGCGGCGGTGCGGTCGCGGTCGCCGTGCGGGTCGGTGGAGGACAGGTGCAGCTCGACCCCGCCGTCCGGGCGCGGTACGGCCAGGCCCGCCTCGGCGCCCAGCGGCGCCGGGTCCTGCCGGCCCACCTGGTACAGGCCCTCGACGACGATCTCGCCGGCCGCCTCCGGGTCGCCGGTGCGCAGCGGCAGGTGGCGGAAGAGGTTGCCGTCCGGGTGCAGCGCCGGGGCGGTGAAGGACTGCTCGGGGTCGGTGACGGCGTCCAGCGGCTCGTAGTCGACGGCGATCAGGCCGACCGCGAGCCGGGCGGTGTCGGGGTGGTCGGCGGCGACCGCGGCCACCGGCTCGCCGTGGTGGCGGACCACCCCGGCGGCGAGCACCGGCCGGTCGGCGACGATCGGTCCGGACGGCGCGCCGTCCGGCAGGCCGTCCGGGCCGGCCGGCAGGTCGGCGGCGGTGACCACGGCGTGCACGCCGGGCAGGGCCAGCGCGGCCGAGGTGTCGATGCCGCGGATCCGCGCGTGCGGGTGCGGCGAGCGCAGCACCGCGCCCCACAGCAGGCCCTCGGCCCACAGGTCGGAGGCGTACGGGTAGATGCCCAGCGCCTTGGGCAGGGCGTCGCTGCGCAGCGGGGAGCTGCCCAGCCCGAACGGCTCCGTCGCGCCGCCCGCGTCGCCGTCCTGCGGGAGTGCTGCGCCGATGTCGGTAGGCGACGTCATGATGCGTGGTCGTCCTCGGGGAGCCGGATGCCGTGGGCGGGGGTGGCGCCGTACGGGACGCCGGCCGGGGCGGTGCCCTCGGCCGGGACGCCGTGCGGGGGCGTGGGGATGTACGGCGTGCCGTGCGCGGGGGTGCCGCCGTCGTGGCCGGGCTGCTGCGGGTAGCCGGCGGCCGGGGTCTCGTAGACGGGGCCGTCGTACACCGTGCCGTCGTAGGCCGGGGCCCGGTCGTAGCCGGGCTGCTGCGGGTAGCCGCCCGCCTCCGGATAGCCGCCGGCCCCGGGCAGGTAGGTGCCGTGCGCCGGGGTGGTGCCCGGGTAGGGCTGCTGCTCGGGGTAGCCCTGGACCGGGTGGAAGCCGGTGGAGGCGTCGGCCGGCTGGGCCGGGACGTCCCGGATCGGGGCCAGCACGGTGGTGTCGTACACGCCGCTGTCGTAGCCGCCGGCGCCGTCGTACGGCGCGGCGGTGACGGGGGCGGGCTCCGCGGCGGGCGGCTGCGGGACGTGCTCGATCCAGGCGTCGCCGTCGGTGTAGACCGGCAGGTCGGCGGCGGTCGCGGCGTCGTCCGCGGCGGGCGCCGGCGCGGTCGCGGGGGCCGCCTCCTCCACGGCGGCGGCCTTGGCGGCCTTGGTGGCCTTGGCAGCTTCCTCGGCGGCGGCCGCCTCGTCCGCCGACTCGGCCACGGCCGCGCGGGCGTCGGCGACGCTCTGCACGGCGGCCAGCGCGCCCCGATAGCCGGTGCACCGGCAGAGGTTGCCGCACAGCGCCTGCCGCGCCTCGACCTCGGTGGGCCGGTGGTTGCGCTGGAGCAGGTCGTGCACGGCCATCGCCAGGCCGGGCACGCAGTAGCCGCACTGCACCGCGCCGGACTCCGCCAGCGCCTGCTGGACGTCGCTGGCGCCGCCGCCGGCCGACAGGCCCTCGACGGTGTTGATCTCGCTGTCCTGCGCCAGCGCGGCGGGGACCAGGCAGCCGGCCACCAGCTGCCCGTCGACCTGCACCGAGCAGGCCCCGCACTCGCCCTGCTCGCAGCCGTCCTTGGCGCCGGCCAGGCCGAGCCGCTCGCGCAGCACGTAGAGCAGGCTCTCGCCGATCCAGGCGTCGGTGACGGGCCGTTCGAAGCCGTTCACCCGCAGGCTGTACGAGGTGGTCGGCCGCAGCTCGCGGCTGACCTGCGGCGCGTGGTCGTGCGGATGGTCGAGCAGCCCCGCGTCCAGGGCCTCGATGGGGTGGTCTGTGGTCACTTGAGCGCCCTTCCCAGTGCCCTGCGGGCCAGCACGGCTACGGTACGCCGCAGGCGGACGGCGGCGGCGCTCGGCCCCTCGGTGACGGCCTCCCAGGCGCCCTCCGCGCCGTAGCCGTCGGGGACGCAGGCGGCGGCCACGTACTCGCCGAAGGCGGCGGTCGCGGCGGGGTCGATCTCCCGCGAGCCGTCCCAGTCGATGCAGCCGGCCACCCAGGCCTCGGCCTCCAGGGGCCGCAGCGGCACCGGGGCGACGGCGCCGACCGCGCAGCGCACCGCGCGCCGGGCCGGGTCGAGGACGAGGGCGACGGAGGCGGTGGCGCGGGCCGGGCCGCTGCGGCCGGTGGCCTTGAGGAAGACCTGCGGGGCGTGCAGCAGCGGGACGCGCACCCAGGTGAGCAGCTCGCCGGGGCGCAGCGGGTCGAGGCCGGTGAGCAGGTGGCTGACCGGGACCTCGCGGGTGGCGCCGGCCCGGGCGAGGGTGACGCTGGCCTCCAGCGCGGCGAGCACCGGGAGGGTGTCGCCGGCCGGGGCGGCGGTGGCGATGTTGCCGCCGAGGGTGCCGACGTTGCGCACCTGCGGGGGGCCGGCGGTGCGGGCCGCGTCGGCGAGCGCGGGGATGAGCGCGGCGAAGTCGGGGCGGTCCATCCGGGCGTGGGTGAGCCCGGCGCCCAGCACGGCGGTGCCGCCGTCCTCGTAGCGCCAGCCGCGGAGTTCGGTGATCCGCCCGAGGCCGACCAGGGCGGCGGGGCGCAGGCGACCGGCGTTGACGGCCTCCATCAGGTCGGTGGCGCCGGCCACCGGTACCGCGGCCGGGTGAGCGGCCAGCGCTTCGACAGCCTCGTCGAGGGAGGCCGGCAGCATGATCGTCCGGTTCACCTGGGTCCCACCGTGCTCCACTTGCTCATCGATCGCCTGCCGCCCGCGGCCCTCGGCCGGGGTCCTTGCTCCGGCAGCCCGGCCTGGCCCGTAGGGTACGGGCGATCGGGCCGGGTTGGGCAACTCTGGCACACAATGCTCGATGATCATCTCGGGACAGGCGAACGGTACTGCCCGATTGGGACCGATACCGGGCGGTATCCGACCCGGTCCGATACGGACCGGGTCGGATGTTCATCTGTTCTTGACGTCCGACGACCGCTCGGAAGTTCCCGCGGGCCACGTCCGTCCGCCCTCCCGGCGCGCCGTCAGACCACCGGCGGCGGCCCCTCCAGCGGCCGGCCCTGGACGCCGGGCCAGGTCTGCCACGGGTGCGGACCGGCGGCCGGGCGGTACTCGACGCCGAGCGCGTCCAGCACCTCCAGGTGGCCCGCCATCCGCCGCTCGAAGCCGGCGAAGTCGCGCGCGGCCGGGTCGGTGGGCAGCGCCGACCAGGCGACCTCGGCGAAGGCCGCGAGCCGCGGGAAGGCCCGGTAGTCGATGTCCCGGGCGCTGTGCATGAACTCGCTCCACAGGTTCGCCTGGGTGCCGATCACCCGGCGGGCCGCGGTCTCGTCGAGCTGCGCGGGCACCGGCTCGAACCGGTAGACGTCCTCCAGGGTCCGCACGAAGCCGACCGGGATCGGCTCGTCCTCGCCCGGCGCCTGCCGGTGGTCGAAGTAGACGTGCTGCTCCGGGCACATCACCACGTCGTGCCCGGCCTGCGCCGCGGCGATCCCGCCGCCGTAGCCGCGCCAGGACGACACGGCGGCGCCGGGGGCCAGGCCGCCCTCCAGGATCTCGTCCCAGCCGATCAGCCGCCGGCCGCGCTCGGCCAGCCAGCGGTCGAAGTGCCGGATGATGTGGCTCTGCAGCTCGTCCTCGTTGGACAGGCCCAGCTCGCGGATCCGCGCCTGCGCGGCGGCGCTGTCCTTCCACTGCTCCTTGGGGCACTCGTCGCCGCCGAGGTGGATGAACTCGGACGGGAAGAGCTCCAGGACCTCCTCCAGGACCCCCTCGAAGAACCGCAGGGTGGCCTCGGACGGGTTGAGCACGTTGTGGCTGACGCCCCAGTCGGTCCAGACGCCGAGCGCCGCGGTGTCCACCACGTCGGTGTTGCCCAGCTCGGGGTAGGCGGCGACGACGGCCTGGGTGTGGCCCGGCAGCTCGATCTCGGGCACCACCGTGACGCCCCGCTCGGCCGCGTAGGCGACGATCTCCCGCAGGTCGGCCTGGGTGTAGAAGCCGCCGTGCGGGCGGTCGTCGCGGCGCTGGCCGGCCCGGTAGCCGACCATCGAGCGCTCACGCCAGGACGCGGCCTCGGTGAGGCGGGGGTAGCGCTTGATCTCCACCCGCCAGCCCTGGTCGTCGGTCAGGTGCAGGTGCAGCACGTTGAGCTTGTGCGCGGACAGCTGGTCGACGAAGCGCAGCACGTCGGCCTTGGGCAGGAAGTGCCGGGCGACGTCCAGCAGCGCGCCGCGCCAGCCGAACCGGGGCGCGTCCTCGATGTCCACGCCGGGCAGCACCCACTCCGAGCGCAGCGGGGCGCGCCGGTAGGCGTCCGGGCCGAGCAGCCGGCGCAGCGTCTGGGCGCCCCAGAGCGCCCCGGCCGGCCCGCCGGCGGTGATCACCGCGCGGCCGGGGCGCACCGAGAGCCGGTACGCCTCGGCGGCCAGCGTGTCGTCGTGAACCAGTTCGACGCCCTCCCCGGGCCGCCCGGGGGCGAGCGGCAGGCCGGTGGCGGCGGTCAGCGAGGAGCGCAGCCACCGTTCGGCCCCGGCCAGCTCCGGCGGCGCGGTCAGGGTGGTGGTCCGGTCGAGCGGGAAGTCCTGGTCCGGGAGGCGGACGGAACTCACGGGGGCGGGAATGAGGTCCATTGCGCCATCCTCCCCCCGGCCCGGACGACTGGCATAGACCACTCCGGAATCGCCGTGCAATGCAAAACGGCGGTGCGGAAAACGGAGCGGGCCGCCTACTGCTTGCCGTTGTCGTCGCCGCCCTGCGGCTTGCCGATGCCGTCGTAGATCTCCTTGCACATCGGGCAGACCGGGTACTTCTTCGGGTCGCGCCCGGGCACCCACACCTTGCCGCAGAGCGCCACCACGGGGGATCCGGAGAGGGCGCTCTCCATGATCTTGTCCTTCTGGACGTAGTGCGCGAAGCGCTCGTGGTCGCCGTCCCCGTGGGAGACCTGGGGGACGGGCTCGACCAGGGTGCCGGTGCCGAGGCCGCGCTCGGGCTCAAGAGTGCTCATGGGTGCCAAGTCTATGGGCGCCCCGCGAAACCGGGCCAGTGTCGCGGCGGCCGCGCCCGCCGGGCCGCGGCGCCCCTCAGTTGAGCGTCGGATCGTCCGGGTAGCTCGCCAGCAGGGCGAGCGGGCCGCGCTGGCGGCGCAGCACCGCGCGCCAGAGCCGCTCCGGCTCGGGGCTGGAGATGTCCCCCGGCTCGCAGTCCACCAGGTACCAGGCGCCGCTGGAGATCTCCGACTCCAGCTGTCCCGGCGCCCAGCCCGCGTACCCGGCGAAGATCCGCAGCGCGCCCAGCTCGCCGGCCAGCACCTCCGGCGGCGCCTCCAGGTCCACCAGGCCGATCGCCCCGTGCACCCGCCGCCAGCCGAGCGGCTCCCCGGTGCCCGGCTCCCCCGGTGCCACCGCCAGGCCGAGCGCCGAGTCCAGCGCCACCGGCCCGCCCTGGAACACCACCGCCGGCCGGCCGGCCAGCACGCCCCAGCCGTCCAGCACGCTGCCGACCTCGACCGGGGTCGGCCGGTTCAGCACCACGCCGAGCGCCCCCTCGGCGTCGTGGTCGAGGAGGAGCACCACCGCCCGGGCGAAGTTCGGGTCGGTGAGCACGGGCGTCGCGACGAGCAGACGGCCGGTGTGGGACCGGCCTGCGTGCGAATGGGCCGCCGTCATGTCCACATGATCCCGCAGAACGCCCGGCGGCGGACACCCGAAAACCGGCGGGCCGGGGAATCGGCCACGAACACCCGTACGGACGCACCGGCGCGCGCCGCGGCGCCCGGGGAGAGCACCATCACGGGAGAGGCTCACGGGAACCGTCGGCACGACCACTACCATCTACTGATGGTGGACGCCCGTCCACGGTACCGATTCGGTCACTCCGGGGGCCCGACGCGCCCGTGCAACCGTTCCACCGCATGGCTCGTCGCCGAGCCCCACCCACTCCTCTGGCACCCCGGATTGCGAGAACGATGACCGACGACGTCCTGCTGGTCCACGGCGGAAACCCGCTCGAAGGCGAGATCCGCGTCCGCGGTGCGAAGAACCTGGTGCCCAAGGCCATGGTCGCCGCCCTGCTCGGCCAGGGCCCCAGCAGACTGCGCAACGTCCCGGACATCCGCGACGTCAAGGTGGTCCGCGGGCTGCTCCAGCTGCACGGCGTGACCGTGCGCACCGGCGACGAGGACGGCGAGCTGATCCTCGACCCTTCGCACGTGGAGAGCGCCAACGTCGCCGACATCGACGCGCACGCCGGCTCCTCGCGGATCCCGATCCTGTTCTGCGGCCCGCTGCTGCACCGCCTCGGCCACGCCTTCATCCCGGGCCTGGGCGGCTGCGACATCGGCGGCCGCCCGGTCGACTTCCACTTCGAGGTGCTGCGCCAGTTCGGCGCCACCATCGAGAAGCACCCGCAGGGCACCTACCTGGTCGCCCAGCAGCGGCTGCGCGGCACCAGGATCGAGCTGCCCTACCCCTCGGTCGGCGCGACCGAGCAGGTGCTGCTCACCGCGGTGCTCGCCGAGGGCGTCACCGAGCTGCGCAACGCCGCCATCGAGCCGGAGATCGTCGACCTCATCTGCGTGCTGCAGAAGATGGGCGCGATCATCACCCTGGGCACCGACCGCACCATCCTGATCACCGGCGTCGACGAGCTGGACGGCTACACCCACCGCGCGCTGCCGGACCGCCTGGAGTCGGCCTCCTGGGCCTGCGCGGCGCTGGCCACCAAGGGCGACATCTACGTCCGCGGCGCCCGCCAGCTGGAGATGATGACCTTCCTCAACACCTTCCGGAAGGTCGGCGGCGCCTTCGAGGTGGAGGACGAGGGCATCCGGTTCTGGCACCCGGGCGGCGAACTCAAGGCGATCGCCCTGGAGACCGACGTCCACCCCGGCTTCCAGACCGACTGGCAGCAGCCGCTGGTGGTCGCGCTGACCCAGGCGACCGGCCTGTCCATCGTGCACGAGACGGTGTACGAGTCGCGGCTGGGCTTCACCGGCGCGCTCAACCAGATGGGCGCGCACATCCAGCTCTACCGCGAGTGCCTGGGCGCCACCCCGTGCCGCTTCGGCGCCCGCAACTTCCTGCACTCCGCGGTGGTCTCCGGCCCGTCCAAGCTGATCGGCTCCGAGCTGGTCATCCCGGACCTGCGCGGCGGCTTCTCGTACCTGATCGCGGCGCTGGCGGCCGAGGGCACCTCGACCGTGCACGGCATCGACCTGATCAACCGCGGCTACGAGAACTTCATGGACAAGCTGCGCGACCTCGGCGCCCACGTCGAGCTGCCGAGCGAGCAGGGCAGCGAGGAGCTGGTCGGCGCCTGACCGGCGCCCTCCGCCACGGCGAGAGGCCGGGCCCCCGCGACGGGGACCCGGCCTCTCGGGCGTTCAAGGGGTGGTTCAGGCGCCCTTGGCGGCTTCCTTCAGCTTGGAGCCGGCGCTGACCTTGGCGCTGTAGCCCTCGGGGATCTGGATCGGCTCGCCGGTCTGCGGGTTGCGGGCGGTGCGAGCGGCGCGGTGGGTGCGCTCGAAGGTCAGGAAACCGGGGATGGTGACCTTCTCGTCGCCCTTGGCGACGACCTCGCCGACGATCTCGGCGAAGGCGGCCAGAACGGCGTCGGCGTCCTTGCGGGTCACCTCGGCGCGCTCGGACAGCGCGGCCACCAGCTCACTGCGGTTCATGTGTACTCCTGTGGTCTGTTCGCTTGCGGTGTGCGGGGGCCCATCGGTGCTCCCACCGGGGAGCACCCGGATGGGCCGCAGGTCCGCACACTGTGCTCATGCAGGCAATGCGTGGTCGCGAGCCGGGTCCGCACCCAGTGCCGCGCGCCGTGCCTTCGAAGGCCCGCCTGCCTGCCCGGATACGAATCCTGCCCCGACCGGCCCCGAGAATGCCAATCGGGCCCCGGCGGCACAACCCGAACAGCGCCCGCCCGCCGGAGGTGTGACGCTCCGTCGGCTCCGGCGGACCGGGCGCGGGCGGCGGTCGGGAGGACGCGCCGGAAGACCGGGGGGACGTTCCGTACTTGTCGGACACGCCTGCCCCGTGCAGGGCTACCGTACGCCCTAGGTCCGACAAGCCCAAACACGCCCCTCGCCCTTGTGTCGCAAGGGTTCGGGGCGGGAACGGGCGGGTACGACCGCTAATCGGTCATTTGACCGATCCGCGACACATCGCGACCGGCCTCCGCGGGAGCTCGCCGACGGGCCCGGCGCAGGGGCCCGGCGGCGCGGTCCGGCGTCAGAGCCGCACGGCCGGGAAGGAGGCGGTGTCGAGCGTGCCGACGATGCCCGGGGTCGGACGGGCCGGCGCGGGCTCCTCCGAGGCGGCGGCCAGGGCGGCCTCCCGGACGGCGGCGGCGACGGTCTTGGCGACGTCCTTGTGGAACACGCTGGGGATGATGTAGTTCGGGTTGCGCTCGTCGTCGCCGACGGTGGCGGCCAGGGCCCGGGCGGCGGCGATCATCATCTCGGTGTTGACGGTGCGGCTCTGGGCGTCCAGCAGGCCGCGGAAGACACCCGGGAAGACCAGCACGTTGTTGATCTGGTTGGGGAAGTCGCTGCGGCCGGTGGCGACCACCGCGGCGGTCTGGCGGGCCACCGCCGGGTCGACCTCCGGGTCCGGGTTGGCCAGCGCGAAGACGATCGCGTCCTCGGCCATGGTGGCCAGGTCGTCGCCGTCCAGCACGTTCGGGGCGGAGACGCCGATGAACACGTCGGCGCCGGCCACGGCCTCCTTGAGGGTGCCGGTGCGGCCCGAGCGGTTGGTGTGCTCGGCGATCCAGCGCAGGCTGTCGTTGAGGTCGTCGCGGTCCTCGTGGACCACGCCCTTCACGTCCGCCACGGTGGCGTGCTCGACACCGGCCGCCATCAGCAGCTTGAGGATCGCGGTGCCCGCGGCGCCGGCGCCCGACATCACCACCCGGATGTCGGCGATCTCCTTGCCGACCACCTTGAGCGCGTTCATCAGCGCCGCCAGCACCACGATCGCGGTGCCGTGCTGGTCGTCGTGGAAGACCGGGATGTCCAGGGCCTCGCGCAGCCGGGCCTCGATCTCGAAGCAGCGCGGCGCGGAGATGTCCTCCAGGTTGATGCCCGCGAAGCCCGGGGCGATCGCCTTGACGATGGCCACGATCTCGTCGGTGTCCTGGGTGTCCAGGCAGATCGGCCAGGCGTCGATCCCGGCGAAGCGCTTGAACAGGGCCGCCTTGCCCTCCATGACCGGCAGCGCGGCGGCCGGGCCGATGTTGCCCAGGCCCAGCACGGCGGAGCCGTCGGTGACCACCGCGACGCTGTTGCGCTTGATGGTGAGGCGGCGGGCGTCCTCGGGGTTCTCGGCGATCGCCATGCAGACCCGGGCGACACCCGGGGTGTAGATCATCGAGAGGTCGTCGCGGTTGCGGATCGGCAGCTTCGAGGACATCTCGATCTTGCCGCCGAGGTGCATCAGGAAGGTGCGGTCCGAGACCTTGCCGATGGTGACGCCGTCGATCGCCCGGAGCTTCTCGACGATCTCCTCACCGTGCGCCACCGAGGAGGCGGCGACCGTCACGTCGATCCGCAGCGCCTCCAGGCCGGAGGAGGTCACGTCGAGGCCGGTCACCGAGCCACCGGAGGACTCCACCGCCGTGGTGATCGCGCTGACGGCGTTGCCTCTGGCCGGCACCTCCAGTCGCACCGTGATCGAGTTCGAGACACTGGGCACCGTCGCCATCGACGTCCTTCTTCCGTCTGTCCGTCCGCGAGTTCAACAGCTTGTTGAAATCTCTCGCTTGCGCATGCTAGACGTCGATGGTCGCACCTACCGGGGCATAGTCAGAAATAACGTTCATTGAGTGTGCGGACCCGACAACTTCTTGCCTCCACCGCCCGATGCGTTACATTGGACGGGACACCGGCTCGATCCAAGCCCCCGGGCCCAACCTTCGTCCCTTCGAGGGACCACTTGCCGCGAGGCGAGCATGGCGGGTCGGTGTCGTAGCTTCTGAAGGCCCCTCACCCGCCGGGTGGGGGGCCTTCGTCGTGGTCGCGCACCGTGACGGCGTACGGCCGGCCCGGGCTCCCGGGCCGGCCGTACGGGCCGTCAGTCGCGCAGCAGCGCGGGCACCCCGGCGGCGTCCGGCAGGTCGTCCGGGCCGGACAGCACGGTCAGCCGCTGGGTCGCCCGGGTCAGCGCCACGTACAGCACCCGCAGGCCCGCCTCGGACTCGCCGGCGATCCCGGTCGGGTCGGCCACCACGGTCGCGTCGTACTCCAGGCCCTTGGCCTCCAGGCTGCCCAGCGCCACCACGCGCCCGCCCAGCCCCTCGGCCCAGCCCGCGGCCTCGGCCCGCCGGTCCATCGGCACCACCACGGCCACCGTGCCGTCCACCTCGCCCAGCAGCCGCTCCAGCTCGGCCCGGGCGCCCGCGCCGAAGGCCTCCGGCGACGGGTCGGTGACGGCCGCGAAGCGCGGCTCGACGCCCACGCGCCGCACCGCGCTCGGCGACGGCGTGCCCGGCGCGGCCAGCGCCAGCACCTTGGCCGCCACCTCGGCGATCTCGGCGGGGTTGCGGTAGTTCACGGTCAGCGTGAAGCGGCGGCGGGGCTTGCCGGACAGCACCTCGTCCAGCGCGGCCTGCGCCTCCTCGGGGAACGGCCAGGAGGACTGCGCCGGGTCGCCGACGATGGTCCAGGTGGCCGTCCGGGAGCGGCGGCCGATCATCCGCCACTGCATCGGGGTGAGGTCCTGCGCCTCGTCGACGATCACGTGCGCGTACTCGACCCGCTCGACCGGCACGCGCTCGCGCTGCCGGGCGGAGCGGTCGGCGAAGGTGGTGACCTCGTCCAGGCCGCTCAGCAGGTCCACCGCGTCCACCTCGCGGACCTTCGGCCGGGCCGGCTCGCCGAGCAGCACCTGCAGCTCGTCCACCAGCGCCACGTCGTGCGCCGACAGCGCGCCCTCGCCGCGCTCCGACAGGTGCCGCCAGGACGCCGCCAGCAGCCTCGCCTCGTCGGGGGTGACCGCGCGGCGGGCGATCCGGTTGATGTGCCGGGCCTGCTTCAGCGTGCCGAGCACCCGGCGCGGGGTGACCGCGGGCCACCAGGCGTCCAGGAAGTCCAGGAACGGCGCCTCGTCCGAGACGTACTCGTCGAAGGCCTCCTTCTCCTCCTGGCGCTGCTCGCGGGCGTAGTGGTCGGCGGGCTTGGGCAGGTGGCGGACGGCCTGCTGCCAGAGCGCGTCCAGCAGCAGCCGGCGGGCGCGCGGGCGCAGCAGGTTGAGCGGGGTGCCGCCGGAGCCGATGACGTTGCCGCGCACCGCCTTGAGGCGGCCCCCGTCCAGCTTCAGCACCTCGCCGCGGGCGACCACCTTCAGCTCCTGCGGCGCGCCCAGCTCCAGCGCGGCCCGGGCGGCCCGGCGCAGCAGCTGGACCATCCGGGCCGAGCCCTTGATCCGGGCCGCCTCGGGGGTGTCGTAGGTGCCCGCCTCGATGCCGTCGACCAGCGAGCCGACCGCGCGGATGGCGACCTGGCCCTCCTCGCCGAGCGAGGGCAGCACGCCCTCGGTGTAGGAGACCAGCAGCGGGGTCGGCGAGACCACCAGGATGCCCCCGGCGTAGCGGCGGCGGTCCTGGTAGAGCAGGAAGGCCGCCCGGTGCAGCGCGACGGCGGTCTTGCCGGTCCCGGGGCCGCCGGTGACCAGGGTGGCGCCAGCCGCGGCGGCGCGGATCACCTCGTCCTGCTCCTTCTGGATGGAGGAGACGATGTCGCGCATCGAGTGGCTGCGGGCGCGGCCCAGCGAGGCCATCAGCGCGCCGTCGCCGACCACCGCCAGCTCCTCGCCGTCCAGGGTGGGGGTGAGGTCGGGACGCAGCAGGTCGTCCTCGACGCCGATCACCCTGCGGCCCTTGGAGCGGATCACCCGGCGCCGGATGACCCGGCCGGGCTCCAGCGGGGTGGAACGGTAGAACGGCGCCGCGGCGGGGGCCCGCCAGTCGATCACCAGCGGGCCGTACTCGGCGTCCAGCACCCCGAGCCGGCCGATGTGCAGGGTCTCGGCGACGGCCGGGTCGGCCGGGTCGAGCGGGGTGTTGGAGGGGATGCCGTGTTCCTCCGGCGCGTCGGGCCGTTGGAGGTCGATGCGGCCGAACAGGAAGTCCTCGAACTCGTTGTTGAGCCGCTGGAGGTGCGCTCCGGCCCGGTACACCTGGGCGTCGCGCTCCGCGAGCGCGCCGGGGGTGCCGACGTGCACGCGCTTGGCGGCGTCCTCCAGGATGTACTCGGCCTCGGCGAGCTTCTCCTCCAGCCGGTGGTAGACGGTGTCGAGGTGACGCTGCTCACCGGCGATCTCGCGCGTGCGCACGGTCTCGTGGTCGGTGGCGGTGGTGTCCGTGGTGCTGGTGTCCGTGTTGCTCTGCATGGCCTCGGTGGTTGCGGCGGAATCCGGCTCCGGGAAACGAGCGGACGGACGATCCTACGCCCCGGGCCGGGGAAACGTGAAGGCCGCCCTCCGCAACGCGGTGGACGGCCTTCACTGTCAACATGGGGTGGTGGAGATGCCGGGAATCGAACCCGGGTCCAGTGGAGTTAATTCAGGGCTTCTCCGAGCGCAGTCCGCTGTGCTTTTCTCGGCCCTGGCGGTCACACGGACAAGCCGCCAACAGGCCCAGCTGCTGTTTGATTTCCCCTCCGCCCCCGCAGCCCGGGCGGACGGTTGAGTTCCCTAGATTATGCCAGGATCCGGGTCGGGAACTCCCCGGGCTGACACCCAAGCGCTATCGGTGCTTATTAGGCAGCGAGAGCGAACTGCTGGGAATCGCGCTTAGAGTTGGCGATTATTTTTTTGCGACACGTGGTTAACGAGATCATTGCCGCGTTCCTCGGCTCGCTTCCCCTGTTTCAACATCCCCTGTCGAAACCGATCATCCCCATGTTTTGTTGAGAAACAGCGCGGACGGAGGCCGTCCGTGGTGCTGGGCCCCATGGTACGCGAGGCGACCATCGAGGGTCCAGCCGATTAACGCTGGCGCCGCCGGGCGGCCGCCACCGCGCGCGCGGTCTCGCGGGTGTCCTGCTTCTCGCGCAGGGTCTGCCGCTTGTCGTACAGCTTCTTGCCGACCGCGAGCGCCAGTTCGAGCTTGACCCGGCCGTCCTTGAAGTACAGCGAGAGCGGGACGAGGGTGTGGCCGGCGTCCCGGACCTTCGTCTCGATCTTGCGGATCTCCAGCTTGTGCAGCAGCAGCTTGCGCTTGCGCCGCGCCGCGTGGTTGGTCCACGTCCCCTGGGTGTACTCGGGGATGAAGACGTTGTCGATCCACGCCTCGTGGTTCTGGATGTAGGCGTAGCCGTCGACCAGGTTGGCCCGCCCCTCGCGCAGTGACTTCACCTCCGTGCCGGTGAGCACGAGACCGCACTCGTAGGTGTCGAGGATGGTGTACTCGTGTCGCGCCTTCTTGTTCTGCGCGATCAGCTTGTGTCCGGTTTCCTTTGCCATAGCGCGGTCATTCTCGCACCTCCGCCCGGGGCCGGGCAGCCCCTTTACGCGCGGCTGCCCAGACCGGCCAGCACGCGCAGGGCGAGCGCGGCGGCGTCCTCGGAGGCGCCCGCCGGGACGTCCGGGGCCAGGCCGGTTCCCTCCGGGGAGCGGCCGGCCGGGGTGTAGTAGCGGCCGACGGTCAGCTCCAGCACCGCGCCGTCGGCGAGCCGGCTGGGCTGCTGGACGGTGCCCTTGCCGAAGGTGCGCCCGCCCACCACCACGGCCCGGCCGCGGTCCTGCAGGGCGCCGGTGAGCAGTTCGGCGGCGCTCATCGTGCCGCCGTCGACCAGCACCACCAGCGGGGTGCGCTGGTCGCCGCCGGGCGGGGCGGTCAGCTCCCGGGTGCCGCCGCGGTCCTGGTAGGAGCCGACCGGGCCGCCGTCCAGGAAGACCCCGGCGGTGCCGGCGGCCTCGTCGACCAGCCCGCCGGAGTTGCCGCGCAGGTCCAGCACCACGCCGGCGCGCGCGCCGCGCGCGGCGGCGCGCACCTGCTCGGCCACGCCGGAGGTGAAGGCCCCCACCGCGATCCGCACCACGCCGCCCGCCAGGTGCTCGACCGTCACCTGCTGGCTGTCCAGCAGCGCCCGGCGCAGCCGGACCTCGCGCTCCTCGCCGTCGTCCCGCCGCACGGCCAGGACGACCTCCGAGCCGGGCTGCCGCTCGGCCCCCTCGCGCCCGCGCAGCCGGGCGACCACCTCGGTGACCGGCAGCCGGTCGGCCTGGTCCTCGCCGATCCGCAGCAGCCGGTCGCCGACCGCGATCCCGGCGGCGGCGGCCGGCCCGGCGGGCCGCACCCGGGAGACGGTGGTGACGCCGTCCTCGCCGCGGCCCACGGACAGGCCCACCCCGAGGTAGCGGCCGTCCAGGCCCTGGCTGAACTCGGCGTACTCCTGGGCGCTGTAGTACGCGCCCCAGCGGTCGCCGGTGGCGCCGATCAGGTGCTCGGCCTGCTGCTCGGAGAGGTCCGCGCCGGCCGGGTCCTGGCCGGCGCCGATGGTCGCGGCGGCGGCCTGCGCGGTGTCGGCGGACGGCGGCCGCGCCGTCGCGCCGGGCTCGCCCCAGGCGCCGGTGGCGGCTCCGGCCAGCAGGACCACGCCGAACACCAGGCTGAGGGTGGCCACCTGACGCGCCGCGCGGGGAGTGACTGGCATGGACCGGAGTCTAGAACCCTTCGGAAACGCCGCGGCCCGGAAAGGGACCGCGACGGAACGCCGGCGGCCCCGGACGGCGCAGTGCCGTCCGGGGCCGCCGGAGCCGTCCGGGCCCTCGGGCCTCAGACCTTGAGGTACTTGCGGAGGGTGAAGAAGGCCGCGATGCCGGCCATGCCCATACCCACCACGACCAGCAGCGGTATCACCGCCAGCACCGAGGACAGGCCGATGAAGTGGATGAACTGCACCCGGTCGGCGAGCCAGTTCTGGACGAAGAAGTGGCCGCCCAGCAGCAGACCCGCGGCCATCACGGCGCCGAGCAGCGCGGAGAACGCGGCCTCCGCGATGAACGGCATCTGCACGTAGAAGTTCGAGGCACCGACCAGGCGCATGATGCCGGTCTCGCGCCGCCTGCTGTACGCCGACACCCGGACGGTGTTGACGATCAGCAGCAGGGCCACGAAGAGCATCAGCACCATGATGACGAAGGCCGCCGTCTGGAGGCCGTTCAGCAGGCCGAAGAGGTTCTCCAGGATCTTCCGCTGGTCCTCGACCGACTTGACGCCGGGTTTGCCGGCGAAGGCGCTCTGGATGACGTCGTACTTGGTCGGGTCCTTGAGCTTGACCCGCCAGGACTGCGGGATGGCCTCCGGGCCGAGGACGGAGATGAGCGGGTTGTCCGGGTTCATCTCCTTCCAGTGCTTGTACGCCTCGGCGGAGTTCTCGAAGGTCGAGGACTGGACCACCGAGTCCATCTTGTCCAGCTGGGTCTTGATGTCGGCGATCTGCTGGTCGGTGGCCGCGCCCTTGTCGCACTGGGGCGAGTTCCGGGCGTCGGCCTTGGTGCAGAAGTAGATGCTCACCTCGACCTTGTCGTACCAGTACCCCTTCATGGAGTTGACCTGGTCGCGGACCAGGAGGGAGGCACCGGCGAGGGCGAGGGAGAGCGCGACGCTGACGACGACCGCGATGGTCATCGTCAGGTTGCGGCGGAGACCCACACCGATCTCCGACAGGACGAACTGGGCGCGCATGCGTTCAACAACTCCAGGGTCGGTACTGCTGGTCGGACGAGGCGGGCGGGCGGCCCACGGGGTCAGCGCCGAGCGGTCAGTGCTGGTACCCGTAGACGCCGCGGGCCTGGTCGCGGACCAGCAGCCCCTTGTCGAGCTCGATGACGCGCTTGCGCATCTGGTCGACGATGGCCTGGTCGTGGGTGGCCATCAGTACGGTGGTTCCGGTGCGGTTGATCCGGTCGAGCAGCTTCATGATGCCGACCGAGTTCTGCGGGTCGAGGTTGCCGGTGGGCTCGTCCGCGATCAGCAGCATCGGGCGGTTGACGAACGCCCGGGCGATCGCCACGCGCTGCTGCTCACCACCGGACAGCTCGCCCGGCATGCGGTCCTCCTTGCCGCCGAGGCCGACCAGGTCGAGCACCTCGGGCACCACCTTGTTGATGGCGCTCTTCGGCTTGCCGATGACCTCCAGCGCGAACGCGACGTTCTGCGCGACCGTCTTGTTGGGCAGCAGGCGGAAGTCCTGGAAGACGGTGCCCAGCTGGCGGCGCATGTGCGGCACCTTCCAGTTGGACAGCTTGCCCAGGTCCTTGCCCAGCACGTGCACCTCACCGCTGCTGGGGCGCTCCTCGCGCAGGCACAGCCGCAGGAAGGTGGACTTGCCCGAGCCGGACGAGCCGACCAGGAAGACGAACTCACCCTTCTCGATCTCCAGCGAGACGTTGTCCAGGGCGGGACGGTTCTGCTTGGGATAGGTCTTGGAGACGTTGTCGAATCTGATCACGGCTGCATCACGGAGGCCATCCTAGGCGGCGCCAGTCCTGGGTCGGTCCGCCCCTCGGCCTGCCCGGCCCGGGGCGGGCGAGGGGAACGGAACGGCCGCTCCCGGCTTGGGACCATACGCGAACGGGCGCCCGGCCCGCAGGTTCGGGCCGCGACAGCGGCGGAGAACTGGGGGAGAATGACCGGGTATGCCCCGAAAATTGGGAGCCATCTCACAGCCCGGGGGCCGGAACGCCCGGAACCTGGCAGAGTGGAGGGTGCGGTCGGGCCCGACCGCTCCGCCGCACAGGGCAAGAGAAGGAACCAAGGCCCGGTCCGGTGCGTTTGCAGTAGCAGCGAGGAGGAGATCGCATGACCTGCGACCATCTGGTGTGCGCCCACTGCAACGGCCGCGTCAGCGAGGGCCGCTGCCCCGCGTGCCGTGCCACCCGGGCCCGGCTGCAGGAGCAGCAGGGTCCGTTCGCCGCACTCTCCCCCGCGATGCTGCTGGCCGTCCTGGCCGGACTGCTCGCGGTGGCGCTGATCGCGCGGCAGGCGCTGGCCTGAGAAACGTACGGCGAAGGCCCCCGCCCGGTGAACCGGTCGGGGGCCTTCGCGCGTTGCGTCCTGCGGGGCGGCGGACCGCCCTCCGTTCTACTGCGCGGCGGTCTCGCGCTGCTTGCGCCAGCGGATGCCGGCCTCGATGAAGCCGTCGATGTCGCCGTCCAGCACGCCCTGCGGGTTGCCGACCTCGAACTCGGTGCGGACGTCCTTGACCATCTGGTACGGGTGCAGCACGTAGGAGCGCATCTGGTTGCCCCAGGAGCTGCCGCTGTCCTTGAGCGCGTCCATCGCGGCACGCTCCTCCTGGCGGCGCCGCTCCAGCAGCTTGGCCTGGAGGACGTTCATCGCGGACGCCTTGTTCTGGATCTGCGAGCGCTCGTTCTGGCAGGAGACCACCACGCCGGTCGGGATGTGCGTGATGCGCACCGCCGAGTCGGTGGTGTTGACGCCCTGGCCGCCGGGGCCGGAGGCGCGGTAGACGTCGATGCGCAGCTCCGACTCGTCGATGTCGACGTGGTCGGACTGCTCGACGACCGGGAGCACCTCGACACCGGCGAACGAGGTCTGCCGGCGGCCCTGGTTGTCGAACGGGGAGATGCGGACCAGGCGGTGCGTGCCCTGCTCGACCGAGAGGGTGCCGTAGGCGTACGGGGCCTTGACGGTGAAGGTCGCGGACTTGATGCCGGCCTCCTCCGCGTACGAGGTGTCGTACACCTCGGTGGGGTACCCGTGCCGCTCGGCCCAGCGCAGGTACATGCGCATGAGCTGCTCGGCGAAGTCGGCGGCGTCCACGCCACCGGCCTCGGCGCGGATGTTGATCAGCGCCTCGCGGGCGTCGTACTCGCCGGACAGGAGGGTGCGGACCTCCAGCTCCTCGACCGCCTTGGCGACGGCCGTCAGCTCGGTCTCGGCCTCGGCGCGGGTGTCCGCGTCGTCCTCGGCCTCGGCCAGCTCGAACAGGACGCCCAGGTCGTCGATGCGGCCGCGGAGGCCCTCGACCCTGCGCAGTTCGCCCTGGAGGAAGGAGAGCCTGCTGGTCACCTTCTGCGCGTTCGCCAGGTCGTCCCACAGGTCGGGGGCGGCTGCCTCCTCCTCCAGACGCGCGATGTCGGCCCGGATCTTGTCCAGGTCGAGGACGGCCTCGATCGACCCCATGGTCGTTTCGAGGTTCTTGAGCTCTTCGGAAGGATCGACGGCTGCCACGCCCCCAGGGTAATGGTTCCCGGGGGGCTTCTGACGACCGCGGGGGCGTCCGGGGCGCACACGACCCGTCCGCGGGCCTCCGGACAGGCCTCCGGAGCGCTGCCGGAACGCGCCGCTAGGGGGCCCGCGGAGCGGTGGAGACGGTGGCCGGGCGGGAGCCGGATCCGGCGTCCGGGGCGGTGGCGGCGAAGGCGGTCCAGGCCGCGGCGGCGCCGGCCAGCAGCAGGACGACGGCCAGCAGCACGGCCAGCACCCGGCGGCGGCGCAGCAGCGCCTGGCGGTCCCGGCGATGGGCCGCGCCCGGGGCGGTGCGCTGGGCCCGCGACTCGGCCGCGTAGGAGGCCAGCTCGTGCGCGGACGGGCGGCGCAGGCTGGTGTGGGTGTCCCGGGTGGAGTCCGGGGCGACGCCGGGCACCAGCGGCACGGCCGGGCCGCGGCGGCGCTTGTGGGTGCCGGGGGCGGCGTCCACCTCGGCGTACACCGCCTCGGCCGGGGTCAGCTGCTCCTCGGCGGGCGCCCGGCCCTGCTGCGGGACGGCCAGCACCGGCAGCCCGGCCAGGGCCGGCAGCTGCTCGCGCAGCCGGGCGGCCAGTTCGGCGGCGCGCAGCCGGGAGGCCGGGGCCTTGGCCAGGCACTCGGCGATGATCCGCCACAGGCCGTCCGGCAGTCCGGGGATCGGCGGCACCTGCTCGGTGACGTGCCGGCGCAGCACCGCGCCGGTGTGGCCGCCGCCGAAGGGCGTGAAGCCGGCCAGCAACTCGTACAGCACGGTGGCGAGGGCGTAGATGTCGACGGCGGCGCGCGGCTCCAGGCCCTCGATGATCTCGGGGGCGAGGTAGTCGGGGGTGCCGATGATCCGGGTGGCGCGGGTGCGGCGCGGGGCGTCGACCAGCCGGGCCACGCCGAAGTCGGTCAGCTTGGCGCGCGGGGCGCCGCCGGGCCCGGGGGCGGCGGAGAGGTCGAGCAGGACGTTCTCCGGCTTGACGTCCCGGTGCACGATGCCCGCCGCGTGCGCGGCGGCCAGGCCGTCGGCGACGTCCGCGATGATCGAGGCGGCGGTCTGCGGGGGCAGCGCGCCGTCGCGCTCCAGCCGCGAGCGCAGGTCGGTGCCCTGGACCAGCTCCATCACCAGGGCGAGGTCGCTGCCGTCGACGACCATGTCGCGCACGCCGACCACACGGGGGTGGTCGAGGCTGGTCAGCGCGGCGCGTTCCTGCACGAAGCGCCCGACCAGCACCTGGTCGGCGGCCAGGTCCTCGCGGAGCAGCTTGACCGCGACCGGACCGTCCGGGCCCTCGCCGAGCCAGACCGTCCCGGCCGAGCCCCGGCCGATCACCTGGTGGACGGTGTAGCGGCTGCCGATCTTGCGTGCCAATGCTGCTCCGTGGGCGGCGGGAGCGCTCCGGGAGGGTCCGGAGGCGCTCGGTGGGGCGGGACAACAGCGACCAACCTACGCGCCCGAACGCCCTCCGCGGGCCGCCTGAGGGCGCTCGGCAGGTCCTGGGCGGCGGGAAATCCCGCAAATTGTCGACAAAGCGTCAATCCCGCCGCGGAGCCCGGATCCCGGGGCCCCGGGATCCGTCGCGTCAGTTCTTCGCGCTGTCGAACAGTCCGGTCACCCAGTCCTTCGCGCTGGTGAACCAGTCCTGGACGTCGGCCCAGTAGTCCGGCAGCGGGGTGAAGTTCCACAGCGCCACCGCGGCCACCGCCAGCACCAGCAGCACCATGAGGCAGCCCTTCAGGCAGCCCAGGCCCGGGATGTACATCCGGTTGCGGCTGCGCGGGCGCGGCTCGCGGCGCGACGACTCCCGCGGCGCTTCCCGGGGTGCCTCGCGCGGCGGCTCGGCGCGGCGCTGCGGGGGCTCGCGGTGCTGCGGCGCGGGCGGCTCGGCCCGGCGCGGCGGAGCGGCCGGGGCCGCCTGCTGCGGGGGCTCGCGGTGCTGCGGGGCGGGCGCGGCCCGGTGGCCGCCGGGCGGGGCGGCCGGCGGCTGCTGCGCCCGCTGCGGGCGGCCGTACGGCGGAGCCGGCGGCGGGGGCTGGTTGTAGCCGCCGGGCGGCTGCGGACGGCCGCCGCCCGGCGCCGGTCCGCCCGGTCCGCCCTGGTACGGCGGCGGCGCGACCGGCGGGCGCTGGGCGTAGCCGGGCGGCGGGGCCTGCCGGTGGCCGCCGGGCGGCTGCCGGCCCGGCTGCTGGTCGGGGTACTGCCCGGGGTGCTGTCCGGGGTGCCGGCCCGGCTGCTGGTAGCCCTGCGGGGCGCCCTGCTGCGGGCGGCCCCCCGGTCCGGCCTGGTACGGCGGCGGGGCGACCGGCGGGGCCTCGAAGTCCTCGGGCCCGAAGTAGGCGATCTCGGTCTGCTGGTTGCGGTCGCGGGCCGCCCGCAGCTGGGTCTGCCACGGGTGCGGGGTCTCGGCCTGCGGCGGACCGGGCGGGGGCGGCGGCACGGCGGCGGGCGGCATCACCCGGGTCGCGGCCGCCGGGTCGAACGGGGGCGGCTGGGTGCCCATCACCCGGGTCGCCGCCGCCGGGTCGTACTGCTGACCGGGCGGCTGGCCGGGCTGCTGGCCGGCCGGGAGCACCTGGGTGCGGTCCTCGGTCCCGAACGGCGTGTCCGCCGACAGCCCCGGCACGCCCACCGGCGCACCCGGCACGGCGGTCGGCTGCGGGTCCGGCACCAGCAGCGCGCCGACGGCGAGCGCCGCGTCCACCGCCGCCGGGGAGGCGTGCACGCCCACCCCGCCGGCGACCACCCGCAGGGCGTTCGCCAGCGACACCGCGCTCGGCCGCTGCGCCGGGTCCTTGCGCAGGCAGCGCTCGATCACCGTCCAGAGCGGCTCCGGCATGGTCGACGGCCGCTGCGGCTCCTGGGCGAGGTGCGCGTGCAGGATCGCCAGCGGGTTGTCCCCCTGGAACGGCTGTCGGCCGGTGACCAGCTCGTACAGCATGATCCCGGCGCCGTAGACGTCCACCGCGGAGGTCTGCGGCCGGCCCTCGGCGGACTCCGGCGCGACGTACGCGGGGGTGCCGACGAACTCGTGGCTGCGGGTGATGCCCGGGGAGTCGGCGAGCCGGGCGATGCCGAAGTCGGTCAGCATCGGGTGCATCTGCTCGGTGGCGTCGACGACGGCGGTGGCGAGCAGCACGTTGGCCGGCTTGAGGTCGCGGTGCACGATGCCGTCGACGTGGCTGGCGGCCAGCGCGTCGGCGACCTGGGCCATCAGCAGGGCGCCCGCGATCGGGCTGAACGGGCCGTGGTCGCGCAGGTAGCGGGCCAGGTCAGGACCGTCGACGAGGTCCATCACCAGGGCCAGCAGCTCGCCCTCGACGACCAGGTCGCGGACCTTGACGATGTTCGGGTGGGTCAGCCGCAGCAGCACCGAGCGCTCCCGCAGGAAGCGCATCACCACGTCCGGGTCGGCGGCGAGCTCCTCGCGCAGGATCTTGATCGCCACCAGCTGCCCGGGCGCGCTGCCGGGTACCTCGACGTCGGCGCGGACCCGCCCGCGCCAGACCGTGCCGGTGGCGCCCCGTCCGAGCGGGTTCTCCTCCAGCAGATACTTGCTGCCGACTGGCCGCACCTGTCGCACTCCTCGTCGTGCCGCCCGCGCGGGGCGCTCCTCCGCCGGTGCGGTGAGCCTGCCGGGTCCGTGTTCCGGCCACTCTAACGGGGTCCGTAGACGTTTTCGGGGCGACCGGCAGGGGCGTTCGCCCGGGTTGGGGGACATCCCCTACGGGAAGACCCGGAGGGCCCGCGAACGGTTCCACCGAGGCCTCGGGGTCTGCCCTTCCGGGCGCCGGTTGACCTGATTCCCCGTCGCCTCCACCATGGCGATGTTCGCAAGATCGTCAAATCCGGTACGGTGCGCGGACTGTCCGTGACGGATGGCAGGATGACACTCGCCACTCTTGTGGCCCAAGCGGTGTCGCGGCCACCCCCGCTCCCCCGCGGCGGCCCGAGGCAGCGGCACAAGGCGTCACACCAGCAGAAGGGACCGCGGGCGAGATGCAGATCCGGCTGACCGTCCTCCGACCGCGCAGCGGCCCGGCAGCCGCCGGCTCCGCCATCCCGTACGTGGACGTGCTGGTCACCGCGCCCGTCGGTACCGCGCTCGGCTCCCTGGCGGGTGCCCTCGCGGGCGCCGTCGGCGTGCGCGGACCGCGGGCCGCGACCCATGTGCACCTCTATGCCGGGGCGCACCGGGTGGACGAGCACACGCTGCTCGGCCACCCCCCGCTGCTCGACGGCGCCGTCCTCTCGCTCAACGAGCCCGACCCGACCGCCGACGACCCGGACGACACCCCGGCCGCCGCCGAGCTGCGCGTCGTCGGCGGCCCCGACGCCGGCGGCGTGCACCGCCTGCACGGCCGGGAGATCCGGGTCGGCCGCTCCGGCGAGGCCGACGTCCCCGTCGACGACCCCGACGTCTCGCGGCTCCACCTCGCCCTGCACCTCGCCGAGGACGGCACGGTGACCGTCCGCGACCTCGGTTCCACCAACGGCACCACCGTCGACGGCCGGATCGTCCCGCCCGAGGAGGCCGTCCCGCTGGACGGCACCGGCCTGCTGCGGATCGGCGAGACCACCCTGCGGGTCACCACCCCCGATCTCCGGGACGGCCCCGGGGCGCCCGCCCGCGCCGCGCTGCCCGACGGCCACGGCCACCTCCAGCTCGCCGCCCCCGCCCCGGTCCGCCCCGCGCCGCCCGCCGCCGAACCGCCGGCCGCCCCCGAACCGCCCGCCGGGCGCGGCCGCGGCCTGCTCTCGCTGCGGCTCGGCCGCGCCGCCGCCGAACCGGCCGAGGAGAGCGCCGAGCGCCACCACGCCGCCGTCCGCACCCGGCAGGCCGCCGCCCAGCGCGAGCGCTGGCCCGACCTCGCCACCCTGCTGCTCAACGCGCTCGGCCCCGGCCCCCGGCTCTGGGAGCGCGGTCCCGGCCACCCCGACGCGCTCACCCTGCGGCTCGGCACCGCCGACCGGCCCGGCGGCCCCGGCACCTCCCCCGGCACGGTGCTGCCCGCCGTCCCGGTCACCGTCGACCTGCAGACCGCCGGCAGCCTCGGCCTCAGCGGCCCGCGCGCACGCCTCGACGCGCTCACCCGCGCCGTCGTCGCCCAGCTCGCCGCCCTGCACCCGCCGACCGGGCTCAGCCTGGTCGTGGTCGACGCCGACCCGGCCCGCGCCCCGCAGGACCGCGCCGACACCTGGGCCTGGGCCCTGTGGCTGCCCCACCTGCGCCCCGCCGAGGGCCAGGACTGCCGGCTGCTGCTCGGCCTCGACGACGAGCAGGCCACCGCCCGGCTCGGCGAGCTCACCGCCCGGCTCAGCGGCCCGGTCGGCCTCGGCGGCCACCCCGCCACCGTCGTCGTGGTCGACGGCCGCCCGGGCACCGAGTCCGCCCGGCTGGCGCTCGACCTGCTGCTGCGCCAGGGCCCGGCCGTCGGCATCTTCCCGATCTGCCTCGCCGAACAGCCCGAACTGCTGCCCCGCGGCCTCGGCGCCACCGCGCTGATCACCGGCGAGGTCGGCACCCAGCTCTCGCTCGACCGCCCGGGCCCGGTCGCCCGCGGCCGGGAGACCCTGCACGAGGTCTCCCTGGACGCCGTCTCGGACGCCTGGGCCGAGCGGCTCGCCCGCGTCCTCGCCCCGCTGCGGGAAGCCGCCCCGGCCAACCGCGGACCGCTGCCGGACGCGCTGCGCCTGCTCGACCTGCTCCAGTTGGACACCGTCACCCCGGCCAAGCTCTCCGCCCGCTGGGACGCGCACGCCGGCGGCATCGGCGCCGCCACCGCCCTGCTCGGCACCACCCGCGACGAGCTGTGCGTCCTGGACCTCGCCGACCCCGAGCTCACCCTCCCCTCCCCCGACCCGGGCGGCCCGCACCTGCTGATCGGCGGCGCCCGCGGCTCCGGCAAGACCGAGCTGCTGCGCACCCTGGTCGCCTCGCTGGCCGTCTCCGAGCGCCCCGAACGCCTCGCCGTCACCATCGTCGAGGGCCGGGCCACCGAGGACGGGCTCGCCGGGTGCAGCGAGCTGCCGCACGTCACCGGCCGGGTCAACGCCGCCGCCGACCCGCGGGCCGCGCTGCTCGCCGCCGAGGCGCTGGAGGACGAGCTGGCGCTGCGCGAGCGGCTCTTCGACGGGCTGGACTTCGCCTCCTGGCACGCCGCCCGCATCCTCGACGGGGAGCCCGTCCCGGTCCCCGCCACCGTCGGCGCCCCCGCCGCGTCCGCGCCCCCGCTGATCATCCACCCGCGCAGCCCCGACTCCCCCGCCGCCCCGGTGGCCGCCCCCTCCCCGGGGCCGTGCCCGCCCCGGCTCGTCGTCGTGGTCGACGACTACGACGCCCTCCTGGCCCCCACCTCCCCGGCCGGCCGCCCCCTCGCCCGCGCCCTCGCCGCCGTCGCCCGCCGCGGCGGCCCGCTCGGCATCCACCTCGCCGTCACCACGGGCCGGCCCGACGAGACCACCGGCACCGAGGTCGACGACGCCGCCCTGCTGCGGATCGCCCTGCGCACCGACGACCCGGCCGACTCCGACCTCCTCATCCACCTCGGCGACGCCGCCGCCCTCCCCGACACCACCCCCGGCCGCGGCTACCTCCGCCTCCCCGACGGCGGCGTCACCGCCTTCCAGGCCGCCCGCATCAGCGGCCGCATCCCCCGCACCGCCACCCTCCGCCCCACCGTCGTCGCCATAGACCCCCACACCCTCGGCGCCCCACCCGCCCGCCGCCCCGTCCGCGAACTCGGCAACGGCCCCACCGACCTCGCCCTCCTCGCCAGCGCCCTCCAGCGGGCGGCGGCCCGCTGAGGTGGAAAACGTTGAGGAAAGGGCCGCCTTGCCGCGTCTGCGCACCAGGTCCACCGCGTGGTCAGGTGCGGCCAGATAGATCGTGTCACCACCTGCCACGAGGCGGTAGCCGGACAGGTGTTCGCGCTCGTCGAGATCGTCGCGCAGGGTGCCCAGGGCGCGGCGGATCCTCTGCAGCGAGGTCTCCTGACGGAGGTTGACGCAGATGCGAAGGGCCACGACGTCCCGGAACGAGTAAAGGATCGGCCGCGCCGCCGGGATCTCCGGGACCATGACGGCTTCCCGCCCACCCACGGCCCTACGGCAGTGGGACAGTTGACGGAGAGTGGCGCCGGACGGTGCGGCGGCGAGCTTCGGCTCGCAGGACACGCGAGAACCGTACTCCACCTCCCGAACGCTTCGCACGCTGCGTGGTGGATGTGCTACGTTCCGCATTATCAACAGAACATAAAGGACCCCGGCGGTGCTACCAACACCCCGGGGCCTGGCACCAGGAGCAAGACCTCCAGATGCAGATTCATCGTAGCGCCCACGCGCGCTCGTTCACCGTGCTTCCCAACGGCCTGTTGCAGGACCGCCGCCTCAGCTACACCGCTCGCGGACTGCTCGCCGATCTCCTCTCCCGCCCCGACGGCTGGCGCGAGGACGGGCGACACATGGCCGACACCAGCGTCCAGGGCCGCGGCGCCGTCCGGCGGGCGCTCAAGGAACTCACCGACGCCGGGTACTACCGGGTCGTTCGCGTCCGGCTGCCCGACGGGACCATCCGCTCCGAAGCCCATGTCTTCGACGTCCCACAGCTCGGGCCACCGGGTGTCCCCCGTCCGGTCGCCGGTGGGCGGGAGACCGGACGCCCTGACGCCCCTCCCGTAAAGAACCCGGAAGAAGTACCCACCCTCCCCGCCGAGTTGCCCGACGAACAGACCCGGGCGGCGGTGGCGGCGCTCTTCCGCGCGATCCGGCCCGAACCGCGCCTGCGCCTCGGCGAGCCCGAGGCGCAGGCACTCGCACCCCTCGTCGGCCAGTGGCTCCAACGAGGCAGCAGTGCCACCGACCTGGCCAACGCCCTGCTCCCCGGCCTGCCCACGCCCCTGCACTCACCCGTCGGCATCCTCCGCGACCGCCTCCGACGCAAGCTCCCGCCCCCGCGCGCCGAGGCCCGGCCTCCCGCCTGCACCGAGTGCCCGGGCTGCCACGACCCGGTCCCCCGGCCCGGCCCCTGCCGCCCCTGCGCCGGCCTCGCCCCGAGACCCGCCGTCGCGCCCACCGGCTCGACCACCACCGGCGTCGCCCGCGCCCGTGCCGCCCTCCGAGGGCAACGCACCCTCACCACGGCACCCGGCCGTTGAGAACGGGCCCGGCGTCCCCCGAACCCCGGGCCCGCGTCCATCTCGGCGACCTGCCCGTCAGCAGGGCACCACGGCGTCGAGGGTGACCGGCGTCGACCCCCAGCCGGGCTTGGTGACGCTGAAGCTGCCGTGCACGGTGGAACCGCACGCCACGGTCCCGCCGACGCCGCGCACGGCGGTCCGGCTGAGATCGAACCGCGTCCACTTGTTGACCGTGCCGAGCGAGGCGCCGCCAACGACCTCGCCGGA
The DNA here is from genome assembly GCF_042268405.1 of Kitasatospora sp. NPDC056184. Lineage (NCBI taxonomy): Bacteria > Bacillati > Actinomycetota > Actinomycetes > Kitasatosporales > Streptomycetaceae > Kitasatospora > Kitasatospora sp. NPDC056184. The sequence goes on from NZ_JBHJUI010000012.1 coordinate 264,843, forward strand.
GAGCACGGTCACGAGGTCCTCGGGCTGCGGATACGGGCCGCCCGGGCTCGGCGGACCGGCCAGGTAGATCCAGCCCACCAGCTGCACGTCACTGCCGGTCACCTCGGCACACAGCCAGGTCGCCAGTCCGGCCTGCAGCTTGGTCGAGCTGCAGATCTCCGTGGTGGCGGTCGTGCTCGCCGCGCCGGCCTGGGCGGCACTCGCCTGGGTCGGCGCCGCCAGCATCGCCACCGCACCGGCAGCACCGGCCAGCGTCAGGGCGAGTCGGTTCGTTCGCATCGTCCTACTCCTCCTCCAAGAGCGCCACACATGACATTTCACATATGCCATGCCAGGCCACCTTGGCATTCATTCGAAGGACTTGTAGGCGATCCCCCTGAGGAACGGATGATCGGACCGGAATACAGCCTTCGATGGCGCGATCACTGCCGGTTGACACCAGGGCAGGCCGTACGGTGGAGGCGTCCGAAGACGGCTGTGGGGCCCGCTTGCACCGGGCCCCACAGCCTCACCTGTCCTTCAACGAGCCCTTTCGGCTCAGGCGTTCTTCTGCTGGGGCTCCTCCCCGGCCTTGTCGACGACGGTGCGGCCGAGGACGGCGGAGTGACCGGCCACGGTGCCCGGCTTGCCCAGGCCGCTGTTCTCGGCGACGATCACCTCGCGCTCGCCGAGGAACTCGTGGGTCTTCGGGTCGAAGATCCACTCCGTGCGGACGGCGTCGCTCACGTGGGCGACGGCCACGCCGTGCCGGCCGGAGGCGTCGACGGAGTCCTCCACCACGGTGACGCCGGGGATCTTGGCGGCGGCGCGGTAGAGGGCGGCGCTGACGGCCGACGGGGCGAGCTGCTCGCGCAGCAGGTCGCCGATGGTCACGAAGGCCTCCTGGTCGGGAGTCCGGCCCATGCCCTTGGTCTCGTCGTAGATCTTCTTCAGCAGCGCGTCCGGGTCGGTCGGCAGCGTGGCCAGGTACGCGTACGTCGGGGAGTTGAGGCCCGGCTTGGTGTTCGGGTCGAGCCACATGCCGCCGTCGGTACGCGGCGCCGGCTCCCCGGGCTTGGTCTTCTCCGGAGCGATGGCCTTGCCGTCCCCCCGCTCCTCCTTGAGGACACCGTGCTGACTGCCGTCCACCGAGAGCCAGATCTGGCGGCGGTGCGCGGGGTCGACCTTCGACTCGCCGGTGGCCAGGTTGGTGCTGGAGAAGGCCACCAGGCTGTCGACGTAAACGAACTGACCCTTGCCCGCCTTCGGGTCGGGCTTGCCGGCGGCGGTGTCCGCCGCCTGGGTCAGCAGCTGGACGGCGCCGACGGGGGCGGCGTTCAGCGTGGTCCCGCCGCCCTGCTGCTGGGTCTGCGGCTGCGCCTGCGGCGCGGGTGCGCCCTCGCCGCCCCCGCTGCTCAGCACCACGGCCAGGGCCAGCCCGCCCGCCAGGGCGGGCACCGCCACCCAGCCGAGCCTGCCGCGACGGGCCCGCACGGGATTCGTCTCCCGGATCTCACTCATCAGATGTCCCCTCAACAACCGGTGGCGGTCGGCGGAGAGCTCGGGCCTCGCCGGGCCCGGCACCAACCGGTCCAGCTCGGCGCGTTCGTCCTCGTTCATCGGTTCGTCTCCCGTATCGACCGGGCCGCGTCGACGCGGCCAACCCGTACCTGTCCGGGGGCCGGGCGCAGTTCCCGCCCGTTCTTCAGTTCTTCCTCGGCGAGCGCGCGGAGCTTGGTCCGGGCGCGCGAGAGCCGTGAACGCACCGTGCCGATCGGCACCCCCAGGGCCTCCGCCGCACTCGCGTAGTCCAGGCCCGCCCACACGCAGAGCCCGAACACCTCCCGCTCGGCCTTCCGCAACCGGCCGAGCGCCCGCCGGGCGGCCGCCAACTGGGCGCTGTCGTCCAGCCGCCCCACCAGCTCGTCGGCGAAGTCCGGCACCGTCTCCCGGGCCGGCAGCCGGTCCATCGCCGCCCGGTGCCGGCGCGCCGCCCGGGCGGTGTTCCGCAGGACGTTCGCGGCGATCCCGAACAGCCAGGGCCGCACCGCCCCGTCGTCGTCCCGCAGCTTGTGCCGCAGCCGCCACGCCTCCAGGAAGGTCAGTTGGACGACGTCCTCCGCCACCGCCCAGTCCCCGGTGGCCCGCACGGCGTAGCGGTACAGATCACCCGCCGTCTCGTCGAACAGCTCCCCGAACGCCCACTGATCGCCATCCCGTATCCGTCCCCGCTGCGACAGTTCCACACCTCCACCTGTCCGCACCGCCCCGTCGAGTTCCCTCCGCAACGGAAGGCGGCGGGCCCGCGTCCACCAGGGACGCGGGCCCGCCGTTCGCTGTGTCAGCCGGGGTCGGCCGGGGTCGGCCGGGGTCGGCCGGGGTCAGCGCATCGAGCCCGTGCGGAGCAGGGTGCGGATGACGCGCATCGCGACGGAGAGGCTGGACAGCTCGTAGTTGTCCGAACCCCTTATGTCGTCGAGGGTGCTCTTGGCGCGGTTCAGCAGGGTGGAGTTGAGGTCCGCCCAGGCGGTGTAGCGCTCCTCGGGGGCCGCGCCGTCGGGGCCGCAGGCCAGGATGTCGGCGGTCAGCGCCGCGTGGGCCGCGAAGAGGTCCTCGCGGATGGCGGCGCGGGCCATGGACGACCAGCGGTCGGTGCGGGGCAGCTCGATGATGCGGTCGAGCAGGTGGGTGATCTGGAGGCGGTCGGCGAGGTCGTAGTAGAGCTCGGCGACCTGGGCGACGTCCTTGCCGGAGCGGTCCGCGACCTCGGTGATGTCCAGGGTCGGGAAGGTCGAGGACAGGCCCGCGATCCGGGTGGCGAGCTGCTCCGGCACGCCGGCCCCGGTCAGCTCGTTGTAGACCTTCTCGAACCAGACGAGGTCGTCGCCGCGCAGCGGCTTGGGCAGCGAGCCCCAGACCTGGTTGACCCGGTCGTGGAAGAACTCGATGGTGCCGGCGATGTCCAGCGGCTGGCGCCGGTTGTTGAGCATCCACCGGGTGGCACGCTCGACGAGGCGGCGCGCGTGCAGCCGCATCTTGGTCTGCGCCCCGGCCGGGACCCGGTTGTCCAGGCCCGCGATCTCGGCCCAGATCTCCTCCAGGCCGAAGACGGCCCGGGCGGCGGTGTGGGTGCGGGCGACCTCTTCGTAGGTGGCCCCGGTCTCCTCCTTCAGGCGGAAGGCGAAGGTGCAGCCGCCGCGGTTGATCGTGTCGTTGACGATCAGCGTGGTGATGATCTCGCGGCGCAACGGGTGCCGGTCGATCTGCTCGGCGAACCGGGCCCGCAGCGCGCTCGGGAAGTAGTCGTGCAGCGCGGTGCGGAAGAACGGGTCGTCGGGCAGCTCGGTGGCGAGCAGCTCGTCGGCCAGGGTGATCTTGGTGTAGGCGAGCAGCACCGACATCTCGGGCTGGGACAGGCCCCGCCCGTTCTGCTGGCGCTCGCGGATCTGCCGCTCGGTGGGCAGGAACTCCAGGGCCCGGTCGAGCCGGCCGTCCGACTCCAGGCGGTTGATCATCCGGGAGTGGACGTTGACCATGCTGTGCGCCTGGGCGACGGCGTTGGCCAGCACCACGTTCTGCGCGTAGTTGTTGCGCAGCACGAGGTGGCCGACCTCGTCGGTCATCTCGGCGAGCAGGGTGTTGCGCTGCTTGACCGTCATGTCGCCGTCGGCGACCACCTGGTTGAGCAGGATCTTGATGTTGACCTCGTGGTCCGAGGTGTCCACGCCGGCCGAGTTGTCGATGGCGTCGGTGTTGATCCAGCCGCCGACGCCCTCGGGGCCGCCGGAGGAGGCGTACTCGATGCGGCCGAGCTGGGTGCAGCCGAGGTTGCCGCCCTCGCCGACGACGCGGGCGCGGACCTGCTCGCCGTTGACGCGGATGGCGTCGTTGGCCTTGTCGCCGACCTCGGCGTTGGTCTCGGTGGAGGCCTTGACGTAGGTGCCGATGCCGCCGTTCCAGAACAGGTCGACCGGCGCCTGGAGGACGGCCTTCATCAGCTCGGCGGGCGTGAGCCGGGTGTCGGAGACCCCCAGCACGGCCCGGACCTGCGGCGACAGCTGGATCGACTTGGCGCTGCGCGGGAAGACGCCGCCGCCCGCCGAGATCAGCGACTTGTCGTAGTCGTCCCAGGAGCTGCGGGGCAGCTCGAAGAGGCGGCGGCGCTCGGCGTAGGAGACGGCCGCGTCCGGGTTGGGGTCGAGGAAGATGTGGCGGTGGTCGAAGGCGGCGACCAGGCGGATGTGCTCGCTGAGCAGCATGCCGTTGCCGAAGACGTCACCGGACATGTCGCCGATGCCGACGGCGGTGAAGTCCTCGGTCTGGGTGTCGTGGCCCAGCTCGCGGAAGTTGCGCTTGACCGACTCCCAGGCGCCGCGGGCGGTGATGCCCATGCCCTTGTGGTCGTAGCCGGCCGAGCCGCCGGAGGCGAACGCGTCGCCCAGCCAGAAGCCGTAGGACTCGGCGACGCCGTTGGCGATGTCGGAGAAGGTCGCGGTGCCCTTGTCGGCGGCGACGACCAGGTAGGTGTCGTCCTCGTCGTGGCGGACCACGTCGGCCGGGTGGACGACCTCGCCGGCCACCAGGTTGTCGGTGATGTCCAGCAGCGCCGAGATGAACGTCTTGTAGGACGAGATGCCCTCGGCCAGCCAGGCGTTGCGGTCGACCGACGGGTCCGGCAACTGCTTGGCGACGAAGCCGCCCTTGGAGCCGACCGGCACGATGACGGTGTTCTTCACCATCTGCGCCTTGACCAGGCCGAGGATCTCGGTGCGGAAGTCCTCACGCCGGTCGGACCAGCGCAGACCGCCGCGGGCGACCTTGCCGAAGCGCAGGTGCACACCCTCGACCTGCGGCGAGTAGACCCAGATCTCGAACGCCGGACGCGGGGCCGGCAGGTCCGGGATGGCCTGCGGGTCGAACTTCATCGACACGTAGGGGTGCCGCGCGCCCGAGCCGTCGTGCTGGAAGAAGTTGGTCCGCAGGGTGGCCTTGATGAGGTGCAGGAAGGAGCGCAGGATGCGGTCCTCGTCCAGCGAGACGACCTCGTCCAGCGCGCCGGTCAGCTCCTCCAGGATGCCCTCGGTCAGCTCCAGCGCACCCTGCTGGTGGCTGGGGCTCAGCCGGGCCTCGAAGAGGTTCACCAGCAGGCGGGTGGTGTGGGTGTTGTTGCGGAGCGCGTCCTCCATGTAGTCCTGGGAGAACGTGGAGCCCGCCTGGCGCAGGTACTTGGCGTACGCGCGCAGCATCATCGCCTGGCGCCAGGTCAGCCCGGCGGTGAGGACCAGCTCGTTGAAGCCGTCGTTCTCGGCCTCGCCGGTCCAGGTGGCGGCGAAGGTCTCCTGGAAGCGCTCGCGGGCCTCGTCGGTCAGCTCGACGGCCTCGCGCAGCCGCAGGCCGAAGTCGTAGACCCAGGCGGTGGTGTGGTCGGAGCGGGTCAGCGCGTACGGGTGCTCGTCGAGCACCTCGACGCCCAGCCGCTGGAGGACCGGCAGCACCTCGGTGAGCGAGATCGGGCCGCCCACCCGGTAGATCTTGAAGCGGCGCTCGTCGTCGCCCGCGCCGACCGGCTGGTAGAGGTTGAGCCGGAAGTCGCCCTCGCCGTGCAGCGACTCGATCTGCTTGAGGTCGGCCACGGCGGTGCGCGCGGTGAAGTCGGCGCGGTAGCCGTCGGGGAAGGCGTTGGCGTACTTGCGGGAGAGCTCGGCGGCCCTCTCCTCGCCCAGCTCGATGTGCAGCTGGTCGTTGAAGCCGTCCATCCAGAACCGGGCGGCCTCGGCCAGCTTGGCCTCGATCCGCTCGACCTCGGCGTCGGTCAGCTGCGGCAGCTCGCTGCCGGGGGTGACCCGGACGACGAAGTGCAGACGGGTCAGCACCGACTCCGTCGACCAGACCGTGTAGTCGATCGAGGCGCCGTTGAGCTCCTGCATCAGGATGTCCATGAGGCGCAGCCGGATGCGGGTGGTGTAGCGGTCGCGCGGCAGGTAGACCAGCGCGGAGAAGTAGCGCCCGTACTCGTCCTGGCGCAGGAACAGCCGCAGCCGACGGCGCTCCTGCAGGTAGAGGACGCTGGTGGCGATCTGGAGCAGCTCGGCGGCCCGGGTCTGGAAGATCTCGTCCCGGGGGAAGGTCTCCAGGATCTGCAGCAGGTCGCGGCCATCGTGGCTCTCGGTGGAGAAGCCGGAGTCGGCGATGACGTCCTGGACCTTGCGGCGGACCACCGGGATGCGGCTGACCGACTCGGTGTACGCGGCGGCCGAGAACAGACCGAGGAAGCGGCGCTCGCCGATGACCTCGCCGTTGGCGTCGAACTTCTTCACGCCGACGTAGTCGAGGTAGGCGGGGCGGTGCACGGTGGCGCGGCTGTTGGCCTTGGTGAGGACGAGCAGCTTCTTCTCGTGGGCCTTGGCGCGCACCGGCGCGGAGAGCCGGCCGAAGGCCTCGCTGACGGCGTGGTGCTGCTCGTCGCGGGTGACCGGGTCGGAGCGCAGGATGCCGAGGCCGGTGCCGGCGACGGCCCGCAGGACCTCCTCGCCGTCGTGCTCGACGAGGTCGTACTCGCGGTAGCCGAGGAAGGTGAAGTGGTCGTCGGCGAGCCAGCGCATCAGCTCCCAGGCCTCGCCGACCTCCTGCTCGGCCAGGCCGGCCGGGGGCTGCTCGGCGAGCTCGTCGGCCAGCCGCAGCGCGGAGTCGCGCATCTTGGTCCAGTCCTCGACGACCTCACGGACGTCGCCGAGCACCCGGCGCAGGTCGGTCTCGATCTCGCGCAGGTCGTCGCGGTCGGTCTCGCGGTCGATCTCGATGTGCATCCACGACTCGACGGTCGCGTCGGCCGGCCACTCGGTGCCGGCGGCCTGGCTGCGGGCGCAGGCGTCGACGTCGAGGATCTCCAGCAGCTTGCCGGTGATGTCACGGCGGACGACCAGCTGGGGGTGGATGACGACGTGGATCGCGCGGTCCTGGCGGGACAGCTCGTTGGTGACCGAGTCGACCAGGAACGGCATGTCGTCGGTGACGACCTCGACCACGGTGTGGCCGCAGGACCAGCCGTTCTCCTCGACCGAGGGGGTGTGCACCCGCACCTCGGCGGTGCCCTGCGGGCGCTTGAGGCCCAGGCGGTAGTGCGAGGCGGCCGCGCCGTAGACGTCGACCGGGTCGCGGTCGACCAGGTCCTCGGGCGCGGTGTGGAGGTAGTAGTGGTGCAGGTAAGCGGACAGAGCGCCGTTGCTCAGTCCCTCCCCCGGCGCCGCTCCCCCCACCTGGCTGTTCTCAGCGGCTGCTGCTGCCTTCCTGAGCAGTTCGGCCTTGGCTGCGTCCAGCTTGGTCTGCATGACTTCTTGGCTCCTGTCGCGCGCCGTTGCGTGACTCGGTGGTGGTCTCGCTTCGCACCGCCGGGCCTCCCGCAATCCTGCCGCACCGCCCTGCTGAAAAGGGCCCATGGCGCGCATGAAACACCTCTGCAGCGGGTAGGACGAGACGTTCGGCCTGCGGAGCCACCCGACGACGCCAGCCAGCCTAACGGGATCAATCGAAGGTGTCAGGGGACAAGCAGGCGCAAACCTGCAGGAAGATCGGGCTGTCCTGGACAGCTTGTCCAATCAGCCTGCCGGTTTGCGCCGAAAGCCGAAAGTTCGTACGGCGTGCCGTGCGCGGTCCGTGTGCGGAGCGTGGACGCTCAGCCCATGTGCGGATGAACGTGCGTGGTCGGCGGCACGAACGTCTCCTTGATCGACCGGGCCGAGGTCCAGCGCAGCAGGTTCTGCGCGGCGCCCGCCTTGTCGTTGGTGCCCGACGCCCGGCCGCCGCCGAAGGGCTGCTGGCCGACGACGGCGCCGGTCGGCTTGTCGTTGATGTAGAAGTTCCCGGCGGCGAACCGCAGCGCCTCCACCGCCTGTGCGATCGCGTAGCGGTCCTGGGCGACCACCGAGCCGGTCAGCCCGTACGGCGCGCCCGCGTCGACCCGGCCGAGCACGTCGTCCCAGCGGGAGTCCTCGTAGACGTGGACGGCCAGGATCGGACCGAAGTACTCGGTGCGGAACATCTCGTTGCGGAAGTCCGAGGAGACCAGCACGGTCGGGCGGACGAACCAGCCGATCGCGTCGTCGTACTGGCCGCCGGCCGCCAGCTCCACCGTCGGGTCGGCCTTGGCCCGATCGATGGCGGCCCGGTTCTTCTCGAACGCGCGCCGGTCGATCAGCGCGCCCATGAAGTTCGACAGGTCCGTGACGTCGCCGACGGCCAGCGCGTCCACCTCGGCCAGGAAGTCGTCCTTGATCCGCTGCCAGAGGCTGCGCGGCAGGTAGGCGCGAGAGAGCGCCGAGCACTTCTGGCCCTGGTACTCGAAGGCGCCGCGGATCAGGGCGGCCTTGAGGATCTCCGGGTCGGCCGAGCGGTGCGCCAGCAGGAAGTCCTTGCCGCCGGTCTCGCCGACGATCCGCGGGTACGCCCGGTAGCCGCCGATGTTGGCGCCGACGGTCTGCCAGAGCGAGCGGAAGGTCGCGGTGGAGCCGGTGAAGTGCAGTCCGGCCAGGGCCGGGTCGGCGAGCGCCACCGCGGACAGCTGCTGCCCGTCGCCGGTGACCAGGTTGACCACGCCGGGCGGCAGGCCGGCCGCCTCCAGCAGCCGCATCAGGTGGTGCGCGGCCAGCGTCTGGGCCGGCGCGGGCTTCCAGACCACCGTGTTGCCCATCAGCGCGGGCGCGGTCGGCAGGTTGCCGGCGATCGCGGTGAAGTTGAACGGGGTGATCGCGTAGACGAAGCCCTCCAGCGGGCGGTGGTCGGTGCGGTTCCACACCCCCGGCGAGGAGACCGGCTGGTCGGCCAGGATCTGCCGGGCGAAGTGCACGTTCCAGCGCCAGAAGTCGATCAGCTCGCAGGCCGAGTCGATCTCCGCCTGCTGCGCCGTCTTGGACTGCCCGAGCATGGTGGCCGCGTTGAGCGTCTCCCGCCACGGCCCGGCCAGCAGGTCGGCGGCGCGCAGGAACACCGCCGCCCGGTCGTCGAAGGACAGCGACCGCCACTCCCGCCCGGCCGCCAGCGCGGCGTCCACCGCGGCCCGGGCGTCCTCCCGGGTGGCGTTGCCGAGCACCCCGAGCTTGGCCGCGTGGTGGTGCGGCTGGACGACGTCGATCCGCTCGCCGCCGCCGAACCGCTGCTCGCCGCCGATGGTCATCGGCAGCGGGACCTGCTCGGCCGCCAGCTCGTCCAGCCGGCGCACCAGACGCTCCCGCTCCGGGCTGCCGGGCGCGTAGCCGAGCACCGGCTCGTTGCCCGGGACCGGGACCTGGGTGACTGCGTCGATGGGCATGGCGGGCTCCGCTCCTCGTCACGGCGGCCGACCCGTTCCGACGACGGGCCCGGCACCCGTCCAGCCTGACCAGCGGCGGGCCGCTCCGCCCGTCCGGACACGCCAACGGTGGACGTGGTCCGCGCCACGCTCCCGGGCCGCGCCGCTACCCGGCGAGCCGGCCGGCCAGCTCCACCGCCTCCGCCAGGGTGTCCACCACCGGCACGCCGACCGGCTCCAGCTTCTCCCGGGTGTGCGAGCCGCCGGTGTACAGCACCGCGTGCGCGCCCGCGTCCAGCGCGGCCAGCGCGTCGTCCGCCGCGTCGCCGATCAGCACGGTGCGGGCCGGGTCCACCTGCTCGCCGAGCGCGGCCAGGTGCCGGACCAGGTGCTCGGCCTTCTGGCCGCCGGCCGGGCCGCTGCGCCCGTCCACCCGCAGGAACTGGCCGGTCAGGCCGAAGCCCTCGACCACCGGCAGCAGCCGGTCGTGCTCGTACATGGACAGCAGCGACTGGCTGCGCCCGGCCGACCGCCAGCCGTCCAGCAGCTCGCGGGCGCCCTCGGTCAGGCCGCAGGCGGCGCTCAGCAGGCGGTACCGGTCGTGGAACGCGTCGTCCAGGCGCAGCCACTCGGCGTCGGAGGGCATCCGGCCGAGCAGGCGCTGGTAGAACCGGGGGATCGGGATCTCGTACTGCTCGCGGTACTCCTGCAGCGTCATCGGGCCCACGCCGATGGTCGCGAAGGCGGCGTTGCTCGCTCCGAGCACCGCCTCCATGTCGTGGAAGAGCGTTCCGTTCCAGTCCCAGACGATATGAGTGCGCACGCGTTGAACGGTAACGCCGGGCACCGCCGGACCGGTAGGACAGGGCTCACGCGGCCCCGCACCGGCGCTCAGGCGAGCAGGGCGGCGATCTCCTGGGTGGCGAACCAGAGCAGGTCGTGGTCCTCGGCGCCGTCCACGGTGAACTGGGCGTCCTGGTCGCCCGCGTCCGCGGCCGCCACCGCCTCGACGGCCGCCGCCACGTCGGCCACCACGTCCCCGTCGGAGACGTCCGCGTGCACCGAGGCCGCCTTGGCGAGCTTCACCGGGCCGGCCAGCACCACCCGGCCGAGCGAGGCCTGGTCCTGGTACTCGTCGCCGGGGAACGGCTTCACCGCCGAGTCGGCGATGTCGAGCGCCACGACGACGCGGCGGCGCGGGGCGGCGGGGTCGGCGGCCAGCAGGCGCAGCGAGGACTGGGCGGCCCGGTTCAGCGCCGCGTACTCCAGCTCCTCCAGGTCGTCGCTGACGTACCACTCGCGCAGCGCGGGCGTCACGGCGTACGCCGCGGACTGCTCCAGCGCGCCGCCCGAGTGCGCCGCTGCCAGGCCGGTCAGGGTGGTGGGCACGTACACGCGCATCGGTGGCACTCTCCGGTTCGTCCAGCGGCACAGCTTCCAGCGCCCCAGAATAAGCGCCGGACGGCCGGCCGTGATCACCCGCGCGCCTCCGGCCGGGCGGGCCGTCCCTCCGGAGGCGGTCAGCGCGCGGTCTCCAGGGAGCGGCGGCAGGTCTCCAGCGCGCTCTCCAGGACCGCTCCGCGGCGGGCCGGGTCCATCATGTTGGGGCCCATCACCGCCAGGTCGGCGGGGGTCGGGGCGAGCAGGTGGACGCGCACGCCGCTCGCCCGCAGCAGCCGGGCCTCGCGCAGCAGCCGGCGGGTCACCGTCCGGCGGTAGCGGGCGACCAGCTGGGCCAGCACCCCGCTCGGACGGTCCCGTTCGCGCGGGGCGTGCAAGCGATCCCGCACGCGCCGGGCGCGCTCGACGGCGGACGCGCCGCCGTCGGGCTCCGGACGCCCCGCCGGATCGGGCCGCAGCGCCATCGGGGCGAGCACGTACACCTCGTCGAGGCCCCGGTCCAGCAGCAGGTCGGCGTTGGTGGCCGACCAGCAGCCGCCGTCCACGTACTCGGTGCCGCCGACCGGGACGGGCGCGAACCAGCCGGGGATCGCACAGGAGGCCATCACCGCCTCACCGACCCGGGCGGGCGGGGCACCGGGATCGCCGAAGACCACCCGGCGGCCGCCGCGGTAGTCCACCGCGACGACCCGCAGCGCCGAGCCCTCCGGCCAGCCGGCCGGGCCGGACCCGCCGCCCGACCCAATGCCGCGCCCGGCACCGTCCGCGTCGTCGAACAGGCCGCCGACCAGCGCCCCGACCGAGGCCAGCGAGCCCCGGCCGTGCGGCGCCATCGCCGAGACCAGGGTGAGCCAGGGGTACGTGCGCGGGTGCCGGACGGCGTCCCGCAGCAGACCGGGCGAGCCGATGCCGGCCCGGGGCCGCAGCGGCAGCGCGCCGCCGACCGCCGTGTCGTAGTCGAAGTCGATCCCGGCCAGCGGCCCGGTGGACACCGGCAGGCCCCGCTGGTGGTCGCGGAGCTGGCCGGTGTCCGCCCCGCCCGCGAGCAGCGCGCCGAGGACGGCGCCCGCCGAGGTACCGAGCAGCACCTCCGCGTCGCCCGGCGGCCGGCCGGTCGCCTCCTCGACGGCGCGCAGCGCGCCGACCGTCCAGGCGGCGCCGAGCGTGCCCCCGCCGCCCAGGACCAGGCCCCGCCGGGGAGCGCCCCCGGCCGAGGGCGGCGCCGGACGTGTCCCGGATACCCATGTCGTCATACCGGCCGCCTGTCGTCGTCGGGGCGGTGGGGGTGCCGCGGTGCCGGGCGGACGCCCCGCGAGGCGTACGGCCCGGCCTTCGATCCTGCGCGCGGACCGGCCCGGGGCGCAACGCCCGTCCTGGCCAACGGACCGTCCCCTTTCGGGCCGTCCCGGCCTCCCCGGCGCGTCAACCCCGGGCCTGCGGGGGTGCCCGGAGGCCTGCCGCCGCACGGGCCGCCTCACCCGGATAGGTGAACTTCGGAGCCGCCCGGGAGGCCGTCGCAAACCCGTTGCCGCCCCGGGCGGGCGACCACTAGCAAGGACCCGTCCGTACCCGCACCACCGCTCGTCGACCGGTGCCCGACCGCCGACCGCCCCCGAGGAAGGCCCATGACCGCGTGCCCGAACCGCTCCGCACCGCCGCTCGCCCCGCCCGCCGTGCTCTCCGCACGCCCGTACCGCCCGCGCGGCACCGCCCGGGACCACCGCCCGGCGCCCCCGCGCCGGCCCCGCCACCCCCGGGCCGCGTGCACCCCCGCCCGGGCGCCGCTGGACGGCCTCAGCACCCGGTTCGCCCACCGGCTGGTGGAGGTGCTCACCGGCGCCCGGCCGTCCGGCCAGCTGCTGCGCCACACCACGCTGGCCGGCTACGGCCAGCTCTCCGCCCTGGTCCGGGCCGGAACCCTGCGGCGGACGCCCGCCGGCGTACGGCCCCGGCTCGGCCCGGTGCACGACCGCTCGCCCTCGCCGGACGCCGTCGAGGCCTGTGTCCGGGTCGACCTGGGCCCGCGGCACCACATGGTGGCGTTCCGGCTGGAGCCGCGCGGCCCCTCGGGCCAGTGGCAGTGCACCGCCGTGGAGGCCCGGTGACCGCCGCCCGCGCCCCGCTGCCGCCCCCGGGGGCCCCGGAAACGGCGTGGGGCGCCGCCCCCGTACGGGAGCGGCGCCCTGCCCTGCGGCCGGCCGGTCCGGAGCCCGGACCGGCGGCCTGCCCCGGCTCAGCCCTTGCGGCGACGGCCCTTGGCCGACTTGGCGGCCTTGCGGCGCTCCGCGCGGGTCAGCCCGTCGCCCTCGTCCTCCGCCCCGAGGTCCTCGAAGTCGCCCTCGACCACACCGCCGCCGACCTCGTCCGAGGGGGCCGTGTAGTGCAGCCGCTGCGGCTTGGGGGCCTCCAGGCCCTTGGCCTTGATCTCCGGGCGGGCGGCGTCCTTCTCCAGCTTGTCGAGCATGACCTCGGCGTCGGCCACCGGGACCTCCTCGACCTGCTGCTCGACCTGGACCTCCAGGTTGAACAGGTAGCCGACGGACTCCTCCTTGATGCCCTCCATCATCGCGGTGAACATGTCGAAGCCCTCGCGCTGGTACTCGACCAGCGGGTCGCGCTGCGCCATGGCCCGCAGGCCGATGCCCTCCTGAAGGTAGTCCATCTCGTAGAGGTGCTCGCGCCAGCGGCGGTCCAGCACCGACAGGACGACCCGGCGCTCCAGCTCGCGCATGATCTCCGTGCCGAGCTGGTCCTCGCGGGCGCCGTACTGCGCCTGGACGTCCTCCTGGACGACCTTGGTGAGGAACTCCGGGGTGAGGCCCGCGGTGCCGCCGGCCTCCTCCTCCAGCTCCTCCAGGTTCACGGTCACCGGGTAGAGCTGCTTGAGCGCGGTCCAGAGCTTTTCGAGGTCCCAGTCGTCCTCGAAGCCCTCGCCGGTGGCGGCCCGGACGTACGCCTCGACGGTGTCGTCCATGAAGTGGCCGACCTGCTCCTGGAGGTCCTCGCCCTCCAGCACCCGGCGGCGCTCGCCGTAGATGACCTCGCGCTGGCGGTTCAGCACCTCGTCGTACTTGAGGACGTTCTTGCGGATCTCGAAGTTCTGCTGCTCGACCTGGGTCTGCGCGGAGGCGATGGCCCGGGTGACCATCTTCGACTCGATCGGCACGTCCTCGGGCACGTTGGCCATCGAGAGCACGCGCTCGACCATGCCGGCCTTGAACAGGCGCATCAGGTCGTCGCCCAGCGACAGGTAGAAGCGGGACTCGCCCGGGTCGCCCTGACGGCCGGAGCGGCCGCGCAGCTGGTTGTCGATCCGGCGGGACTCGTGGCGCTCGGTGCCGAGGACGTAGAGGCCGCCGGCCTCCTTGACCTCGTCCTGCTCCGCCTTCACCGCGGCCTTGGCCTTCTCCAGCGCGGCCGGGAACGCGGCCTCGTACTCCTCCGGGGTGTCCACCGCGGAGAGCCCGCGCTGGGCCAGCTCGGCGGACGCGAGGTGGTCGGCGTTGCCGCCGAGCATGATGTCGGTACCGCGGCCGGCCATGTTGGTGGCGACGGTGACGGCGCCCTTGCGGCCGGCCTGGGCGACGATCTGCGCCTCGCGCTCGTGGTGCTTGGCGTTCAGCACCTCGTGCGGGATGCCGCGCTTGCGCAGCTCCTGCGACAGGTACTCGGACTTCTCGACCGACACGGTGCCGACCAGCACCGGCTGGCCCTTCTCGTGCTTCTCGGCGATGTCCTCGACCACGGCGGCGAACTTGGCCGGCTCCGACTTGTAGATCAGGTCGGGCTGGTCGATGCGCAGCGGCGTCTTGTTGGTCGGGATCGGCACCACGCCGAGCTTGTAGATCTGGTGGAACTCGGCCGCCTCGGTGGTGCCGGTACCGGTCATGCCGGCCAGCTTGTCGTACAGGCGGAAGAAGTTCTGGAGGGTGATGGTGGCCAGGGTCTGGTTCTCGTTCTGGACCTCCACCCCCTCCTTGGCCTCGATCGCCTGGTGCATGCCCTCGTTGTAGCGGCGGCCGGCCAGGATACGGCCGGTGTGCTCGTCGACGATCATGACTTCGCCGTTCATGACGACGTAGTCCTTGTCCGCCTTGTACAGCTCCTTCGCCTTGATGGCGTTGTTCAGGAAGCCGACCAGCGGGGTGTTCACCGACTCGTAGAGGTTGTCGATGCCGAGGTAGTCCTCGACCCGGGTGACGCCCTCCTCCAGGATGCCGACGGTGCGCTTCTTCTCGTCGACCTCGTAGTCGCGGTCGATCTTCAGGCGCAGCACCAGCTTGGCGAAGTCGGCGTACCACTTGGTCGCCTGGTCGGCCGGGCCGGAGATGATCAGCGGGGTGCGGGCCTCGTCGATGAGGATCGAGTCGACCTCGTCGACCACCGCGAAGTTGTGGCCGCGCTGGACCAGTTCGTCCTTCGACCAGGCCATGTTGTCGCGCAGGTAGTCGAAGCCGAACTCGTTGTTGGTGCCGTACGTGATGTCCATCCCGTACTGGCGCTTGCGCTCGGCGGGCGTCATGTTGCCGAGGATCACGCCGACCTCGAGGCCGAGGAAGCGGTGCACCCGGCCCATCCACTCCGAGTCGCGCTCGGCGAGGTAGTCGTTGACCGTGATGAGGTGCACGCCCTTGCCGGTGAGCGCGTTGAGGTACGCGGGCAGCGTGCCGACCAGGGTCTTGCCCTCACCGGTGCGCATCTCGGCGACGTAGCCGTGGTGCAGCGCGGCGCCACCCATGAGCTGGACGTCGTAGTGCCGCTGGCCGAGCACGCGCTTGGCGGCCTCGCGGACGGTGGCGAACGCCTCGGGGAGGATGTCGTCCAGGGTCTCGCCGTCGGCAAGGCGCTGCTTGTACTCGTCGGTCAGTGCGCGCAGCTCGGCGTCGGTGAGGTTGACGAAGTCCTCTTCGATGGAGTTGACCTGGGCGGCAATCCGCTGCAGCTTGCGAAGGATCTTGCCTTCGCCGGCGCGCAGGATCTTGTCGAAGACGGACACGTGAGCGGGCTCCTTGCCTGTATTGGCACTGGACGACTGCACGGCGGATCCACCCCACCGCACGGGCCATCGTATGCGAGGAGCCCAATGCCCCGGGAGGTGCGTCAGCACGGTATTCCCGTGTCACCCGCGCGAGCAGTTACGACGATAGCCCCTCGCACCGGGGCAAACCGGACGGGCGTCCGGCCAGTTGAACGCGCCGGTCCGTTAATCGGATGCTCCGAATTCTCTCTGCACGGAATAATCCGCCCATGGAAGAGCAGCCGAAGAACCAGAACGGGCCGCGCCCGGCGGAGCCCGTCGCCCTCACCACCGGACGCCTGGTCCTGCGCGCCCCGCGCGAGGAGGACGTCGACGCCGTCTTCGCCGCCTGCCAGGACGAGGAGATCCAGCGCTGGACGGTCGTCCCGTCGCCGTACCGCCGCCAGGACGCCGAGTACTTCGTCCACGACCTCGCCGCCAACGGCTGGCGGACCGGCGAGAACCTGGTCTGGTGCGTGTTCGAGCGCGAGACCGGCGCGCTGGTCGGCAGCCAGGGGCTGATGGCCTGCGCCGGCCGCCCGGGCGCCGCCGAGGTCGGCTGGTGGGCCGCCAAGGAGTTCCGCGGCCGCGGGTACACCGCGGAGGCCGCCGCCGCGGTGGCCCGGTACGGCCTGCGGGAACTGGGACTGCGCCGGCTGGAGTGGCTCGCCTACGTGGGCAACGACGGCTCCCGCGCGGTGGCCGAGAAGGTCGGCTTCCGCTTCGAGGGCACCCTGCGCTCGTACTCCGAGCAGCGCGGGCGGTTCCTCGACACCTGGATCGCCTCACTGCTCGCCGACGACCTCCCCGGCTGAACGCCCGGGCGCCGGCCGGACGGCCGGACGGCCGGGACCGGGCGGAAGCCCGGGGCCCGGGCGGCCGGGGCCCGTTGTCGGTGCCCCCGTCTAGGCTCGCCGGCATGACCGCCTCGACCCCCGCCCCGGTGACCGTCCTCGGCGCCGACGACGCCCGCCGGATCGCCCTGCGCGCCCAGGGACTGCTCGGCACCCCGGACCGCCGCGGCGGTGTGCGCGGAGTGCTGCGCCGGCTCGGCGCCGTCCAGCTCGACACCATCTCGGTGCTGGCCCGCTCCCACGAACTGGTGCCGTACGCCCGGCTCGGCGCGGTCGGCCGCCCGGCGGTCGAGACGGCGTACTGGGGTTCCGGCGCGAGCTTCGAGTACTGGTCGCACGCGGCCTGCGTGCTGCCGGTCGAGGAGTGGCCGCTGTTCGCCTTCCGGCGCCGCCGCTACCGCGCCAAGGCCCACGTCTGGGGCAAGCAGGTCGACGCGGCCACCTACCGCACCGTGCTCGACAAGCTGCGCGCCGAGGGCCCGCTCACCTCCACCGAGTTGGGCGGCGCCAAGCGGACCGCCGAGTGGTGGGACTGGTCCGACACCAAGATCGCGGTGGAGCGGGCGCTGGCCTTCGGCGACGTCGTCTGCACCGAGCGCCGGAGCTGGAAGCGCGTCTACGCGCTGGCCGAACAGGCCGTCCCCGCCGAGCTGTTCGCGGCCGAGCCGGAGGACGCGGAGTGCCTGCGCACCCTGGTCGCGCAGTCCGGCGCGGCCCTCGGCGTGGCCACCCGGGCCGACCTGCTGGACTACCACCGGCTGCGCGCCGAGCAGGTGGACGCGGCGCTGCCCGACTCCGGCCTCGTCCCGGTCCAGGTGGCCGGCTGGGGCCCGGACGGCTCCCCGGGCGCGGCCTGGGCCGACCCGGCGGCGCTCGCCGCGGCGCCGCGCGGACGCCACCGCACCACGCTGCTCTCGCCGTTCGACTCGCTGATCTGGGACCGCCCGCGCACCGAGCGGATCTTCGGCATGCTCCACCGGCTGGAGGCCTACACGCCCAAGCACAAGCGGGTGCACGGCTACTTTGCGATGCCGCTGCTGACCGGCGGTCGGCTGGTCGGCCGGGTCGATCCGGCCCGCGAGGGGCGGACGCTGGTGGCCCGTCAGGTCTCGCTGGACTCCCCGCGGCACCTGGAGGCGCTCGCCGGGGCGCTGCGCGAGGCGGCGGGCTGGGTGGGCTGCGACAGCGTCCGGGTCGAGGCGCTGCCCGACGAGGCGCTCCGCCCGGCGCTGGAGAAGCTGCTCGGCTGAGCACGCCGGAGGCGGGGCGCGGCGGGGCCCGACGGGCCCCGCGCTCACCCTATTTCGAGGATCTTCTCCCGCATCGCGTACACCACGGCCTCCATCCGGGAGTGCAGCTGCAGCTTCTCCAGGATGTTGCGCACGTGGTTCTTCACGGTGTTCTCGCTGATGAACAGCTCCTTGGCGATCTCCCGGTTGTTCATCCCGGTGGCCACCAGCTTCAGCACCTCCAGCTCGCGGTCGGTCAGCCGCGGCGCGGGCACCAAGTCCCGCTCGTCGGACCGGCGCTGGATCATCGACTTGAACTCGGTGAGCAGCTTGGACGCCATCGACGGGCTGATCTGGGACTGCCCGTCGGCGACCGCCCGGATCGCGGTGGCGACCTCGTCGGTGGAGATCTCCTTGAGCAGGTACCCGGTGGCACCCGCCTTGATCGCCTCGTAGAGGTCGGCCTCCTCGTCGCTTATCGTCAGCATGATGATCTTGGTGCTGGGCGCGACGTCCTTGATCGCGGTACAGGCCTCGATCCCGCTGCGGCGCGGCATCCTGACGTCCATGAGGATGATGTCCGGCAGCAGGTCGGCGGCCTTGAGCACCGCCTCGGCGCCGTCCCCGGCCTCGCCGACGACGGTGATGTCCTCCTCCTCGGCCAGCACGATCTCCAGGCCGCGGCGGAACAGCGCGTGGTCGTCCACCACCAGGACGCGGATCGGCTCCCGCCGGAGGGAGGCGTACTCGGGCTCCGCCCCCGGGCCGGGCGACACCCCCGCGACCGGCCCCGTTGCGGGCCCCAGCCCGAAGTGATCCCCCATCCGCTCCTCCCCCGTCGCCGGTCGTCGTGCGCCAATCATTCCACGGCCGGAGGGCCCTGCGGTCACCCTCCGGCGCCGATTGCCCCGCATCGGGTGACCTGCGCACCGGCCGGCCCCGGACCGGCCGGCCCCGGAACGCCGGTGACCCCGGCGGCATCGGCCACCGGGGTCACCCTCCCGTGCTGCTCGGACGGTCAGTCCTCGTCGTCACCCGCGCCGATCGCACCACCGGCGCCACCACCCTCGACGGTCGAACCGTCGGCCTTCAGGTGGATCACGCCGTAGTGGTAACCGTGCCGGCGGTAGACGACGCTCGGCAGGCCGCTGTCCTTCTCCACGAAGAGGTAGAAGTCGTGACCGACCAGCTCCATCTCGTAGAGCGCCTGGTCGAGCGCCATCGGGGCGGCCGGGTGCGTCTTCTCCCGGACCACCAGCGGGCCTTCGCCCTCCACTTCCAGGGTTCCCATCATGGTCTTGCGGACGGCTCCGTTGGTGCCGCTCTCCGCCGGCTTCGTCTCGGGCAACGCGGCCAGGGCCGCCGTCGCCTCGGCGACGCTGATCGGGGTGCGGCCGTTGCCGCCCTTGTGGACCCGACGCCGGTCCGCGGACTTGCGCAGCTGGGCGTCGAGCTTCGCCGAGGCCAGATCGAGCGCCGCGTAGGGGTCCGCGGCGGCGGCCTCGGCCCGGATCACCGGACCACGGGTACGGAGAGTGATCTCCACGCGGTCGGACCGGTCGGCCTGCCGCGGGTTGTGTTCCTTGGACACCTCGACATCGAGGCTGATCGCCTTGGTGTCGAACTTCTGGACCTTCTCCAGCTTCTCGGCCACGTGATCCCGGAACCTCTTGGGCACCTCGGTCTTGCGGCCCTTGACAACGATGTCCACGCAGAACTCCGATCCCTCGTTCTGTCGCCGGTCCGGGTGCTACCGGACCGGACTGAGACCAGCCGGACCAGCCAATCCTTCGCCGGCCCTCCGTCCCACCGGCAACGGTGGGAACGACTGGCCCTCACCTCACTTCCTCCCCACCAGGGACGGTTGAAACCCCCTGGGGCTCATCGAACACCTCACACGGAGTTTTCGCCTCCCCAGCGGAGAGTTCGGGCATGACGGACGAATGGGGCTTGGCGGTCAAGCCGTAGCCCCCTGTCTACCCTCCTGCGAGTGAAACACAGGTAAATACCTGGACAACACCCCCCGTACGGCGCATTCTTTGCTCACTCTCCGTTCCTGAGCCGGGAGGAGCAGCCGTGCCGCAGACCTCCGCACCACCGCAATCGCCGTCCGCCCGCGGGCCGTTCGCCCACGTTCTGGCCGGTCTGCTCGACGTGCTGCTCCCGGCGCCCTGCGCGGGCTGCGGCGCCGACCGCGGCCACTTGTGCCCGGGCTGCCGGCGCATCCTCGCCACCGCCCGGCCCGGCCCCTCCAGCGCCCTGCCCTGGGCGCACGCCGCCGCGCCGTACGACGGCCCGGTCCGCCGGCTGCTGCTCGCCCACAAGGAGCGCGGTGCGCTGCGCCTGGCCGGCCCGCTCGGGGAGACCCTCGCCCGGGCGGTGCGCTCCGCGCTCGGCCCGCACGCCGGACAGGTCCCGCTGCTGCTCGTCCCGGTGCCCTCGGCCCGGGCGGCCGTGCGCGCCCGCGGCCACGACCCGACCCTGCGGCTGGCGGAGGCCGCCGCCCGGACCCTGCGCCGGGAGGGCCTGGACGTCCGCACCGCACCGCTGCTGCGCCACACCCGCCCGGTCGCCGACCAGGCCGGGCTGCCGGCCGCCGAGCGCCGGCGCAACCTGCACGGCGCGCTCACCGTACGGCCGCTCGGCCACCGCCCGCCCGCGCTCCTGCCGGTCCTGGTGGACGACCTGGTGACCACCGGCGCGAGCCTCGCCGAGGCCGCCCGGGCACTGTCCGCCGTCGGACTGCCGCCCCGCGCGGCCGCCACCGTCGCGGCGGCCGGCGCGGACCGGCCCGCCGGCCCCGGCGGTCAGCCCGGGTAGATGAACGAGGAGGACCGGTCCTTCAGCACCAGCTCCCGCCACTGGTTGTTGACCAGCCGGTACAGCTTGCCGTCCGCCCCCTGCAGCGCCAGCACCGGCGGCACCAGCGACGCGCCGCCGCCCCCGCCGTTCACCCGGGACTCCGACGCGGCGACCGTCACCATCTCCCCGCCGCTCTGCAGCCGCGCGTCGGTGTTCTGCGACCCGTCCGTGCTGACGTAGTGCAGCTGCTGCAGCTTGTCCTTCTCCTTGCCCAGCACCAGCAGCTGGTCCGCCTCCGCCCAGGAGACCGAGGCCACGTCCTCGAACACCGGGTTGGCCAGCCGCAGACCGGTGATCTTCGCGGTCGGCGCGTCCTTGGTGCCGCCGTGGACCACCAGCCCCAGCCAGAGCTTCTGCTCCTTGCTGTCCTTGCCCTCCCTGAGCAGCAGGGCCACCCGGGTGCCGTCCGAGGAGATCTTGATGCCCTGCACCGACCGGCTGTCCAGGCCGACCACCGGCACCTCGACGACCTTCTTCTCGCGCACCAGCAGCACCCGCTGGCCCTGCGGGTCGCGGTCCACCACGTAGAGGTCCCCCCGCCCGTCCCAGGTCGGTGAGGTCAGCCCGTCGTTCCCCTTCGACCCCGGTCGGGCCGGGGTGGTCACCACCGGCTGCGGCATCGCCGCCAGGCCGTCCAGGAACGGCACGGTGTAGAGCTGGTGGCCGTCCCCGCTGATCGCCGCGGCGCGCTCGCCGTCCCGGGCCACCGCGATCGGGCCCAGCCGCTTGCCGGACTGCTGCGGGTGCCCCAACGGCCCCTGCACCGACTCGCCCGGGATGTCCCCGCCGTGCGACTCGTACAGCACGCCGTCCTCGTCGCGCTGGTAGAACTGCCGGGTGGCCATCTGCCCGGCCAGCGAGCCGGGGCCGATCGCCGGCTCGTCGCCGCGGCTCGCCGAACAGCTCAGGCCGCCGTGCTGCCCCTTGAGCTCCAGCCGGTCCACCTGCCCGGTCCCCTGGTCGGCGAGCGTGTAGAGCAGCTGGGTCGCCATCTGCCGGCAGGCGGTGGCACTGCCCAGATCGACGTCGCCCACGGACACGTGTCCGACGCGGTTGTCGTCCAGGCTCACCGCCGTCACCTTCGCCCCGGCGGGGAAGGCCGAGCGGGCCACCGGCGCCAGCCAGCTCGACGGCCCGGCCACCAGCGCGTCGGCGGCCGAGCCCAGCGGGTTTATTCGGCGCCGCAGGTAGATCGGGTCGGCGATCAGCACGTCCTGCCTGGTCACCGCCGCGGCGGTCGGCGCCGACGGGTCCGGCGCCGCGTAGAAGTACCGGTCGACCTGGCGGTAGCTGTTGCGGAAGTTGACCTCGTTGAGGATCAGCCCGTTGGGCAGGTCGTCGATCCGCCACTCGCCCCCCTTCTCCCGCTTGAAGGAGAAGGAGAAGGAGGCCGAGGACTTCTGGGCGTCCTGGATCCGGTACGAGTGCCGCTCGTCCACCTCGGCGACCAACTGGCCGTCGAGCGGGACGGAGATGTCGGTGTCGGCGTCGGTCACGCTGACCTTGCCCTGGGTCGGCTTGCCGCCGAGCACCTTGACGCCCGCCTCCGCGTTCCAGCGCGCCGCGGCGCCCGGTGTCAGGTACTTGCGGGCCGTGCCGTAGTTGTCGTCGGCGGTCACCGCGTCCAGGAACCCGGCCAGCAGCTCCGGCGGGGCCGCCCCCTTGGCGGGCTCCACCGGGAAGACCCTGACCTGCAGGTTCTTGTCCGCCGAGCTCTTGGACAGCTCGATCTTGGTGACGCCCCCGGAATCCGGCATCGCCGCGCAGCCGCCGGCCAGCAGGGCGCCCACCAGAGCGCCGACCGTCCCGGCCAACCGCGGCTCAGTCCTGCCGCTGGTCCTTCGCACCGTGCGACCCCTCCGTGTCCGTTCCACCCGTGCCGTCCGCCCCGGCGGCCTCGTCCGGCCTCGCGGTCCGCTGCGCCACCGACGGCCGGCCCGGCGCCGTGTCCACCATGACCTGCGCGCCGGTCGCACCGTACCCGGCACCGGCCGGCAGGACGTCCGACGGGTCGGCCCGCGGGGCGTCCGGCAGCCGCCGACCGAGCCCCGGACCGATGCTCAGCACGCCGCCCAGCCCGCTGCCGAAGCCCGTTCCGGAGGCCTCCGGGGTCTCCGGGACGGCCGGGTCCTCGGCCGCGGTCAGCGCGGTCGAACCGGCCGGGCGGATCGCCCGCCGGTACGGCGTCCCGTAGGCGCCCAGCCCCCGGTTGTTGCGCGAGTCCTCGGGCTCCAGCCGGAACGGCGCCCGGCTGATCTCGCCGCCGCGGGTGCGCGGCAGGGTGAGCCGGAAGTGCGAGCCGCCGCCCGGCTCGCCCCAGGCCTGGAGCCAGCCGCCGTGCAGGTGCGCGTCCTCGACCGCGATGGACAGGCCCAGACCGGTGCCGCCGGTGGTCCGCACCCGGGACGGGTCGGCCCGCCAGAAGCGGTGGAACACCCGGGACGCCTCGCCCGGCTTGAGGCCGATGCCGTAGTCGCGCACGCCGACCGCGACCGCGCCGTCCTGCGAGCCCAGCCGGACCACGACGTCCCGGCCCTCGCCGTGCTCCAGCGCGTTGACCACCAGGTTGCGCAGGATGCGCTCGATCCGCCGGGAGTCGACCTCGGCCACCACCGGCTCGCCGTCGCCGCGGATCACCACCGCGCTGCCCTTGGCCTGCGCCAGCGGATCGGCGGCCTCGACCACCCGGCCGACGATCTCGCGCAGGTCCACCGGCTCGGCGTCCAGGACGGCCGCGCCCGCGTCGAACCGGCTGATCTCCAGCAAGTCGGCGAGCAGCGACTCGAAGCGGTCCAGCTGCCCCTGGAGCAGCTCGGCGGACCGGGCCGCCATCGGGTCCAGGTCCTCGCGGCTGTCGTAGATGAGGTCGGCGGCCATCCGGACCGTGGTCAGCGGGGTGCGCAGCTCGTGCGAGACGTCCGAGACGAAGCGCCGCTGCACCCGGGACAGCTCCTCCAGCTGGCGGATCTGCGCCTGGAGCGCGTTGGCCATCCGGTTGAACGATTCGCCGAGCCGGGCGATGTCGTCCGTGCCGGTGACCTTCATCCGCTCCTCAAGATGCCCGGCGGCCAGCCGCTCGGAGATCCCCGCGGCCATCCGGACCGGGGTCACCACCTGGCGCACCACCAGCCAGGCGATGCCGCCCATCATGATCACCACGAACACGCCGGCGGTCGCCAGGGTGCCGGTGATCAGGTTGAGGGTCTTGGTCTCCTGGCCGAAGGAGAAGACGTAGTACAGCTGGTAGCTGGTGCCGTCCGGGCCGACGAACTGCTGGCCGAAGACCAGGCCCGGCTCGGTCTTGCCGGCGCTGTCCGAACGCTGGATCCGGGTGGGCTGGCTGAAGGTCTGGCCGGCCTCCTGCGAGACCCGCGTCCTCAGCGCGGCCGGGACGCTGTCCGGCGAGATGTCGCCCGAGTAGCGCGGACCGAGGCTGGTCCGGTCCGGCTGCACCGTCTGGCCGGTGCTCGGCAGCATCGCGATCACCGAGTAGACGTTCTGCCCGCTGGCCGCCAGCTCGCCGACCTGCCGCAGCAGCCAGGTGCCGGGCTCCTCGGTGCTCGGGTCGGCGGCCACGCCGGTCCGCAGCCGCAGGTCCTTCGCCTCGTCGATCTTCTTGATCTCGGTCTGGAAGCCCGCGATCGCCTGGTCCCGCGCCGCGGCCCGCTTGGTGTCCAGCAGCCCGGTGCGCACCTGCGCCACCACGACGACACCCAGCACCAGCACCACCAGGACCGACAGCAGCAGGGTCGCCGCCACCACCCGCAGCTGGATCGAGCGCCGGTACAGCGCCGCCACCCGGTGCACGGGACGGCGCAGCTGGCGGATCACCGGCGCGAACAGGGCGGCCCCGCGCCGCCGGCGGCTGCGGACGGTCGAACTCAGCACGTCCCCGCGCACGGCGGAGCCGCCCCCGTCGGCCGCGGCACCCGCCGGGGTCTCGTCGGACTGGTCGCTCACGTCAGCTGGGCCCGGCCTTGTAGCCGACGCCGCGGACGGTCACCACGATCTCGGGGCGCTCCGGGTCCTTCTCGATCTTGGAGCGCAGGCGCTGCACGTGGACGTTCACCAGCCGGGTGTCCGCCGCGTGCCGGTAGCCCCAGACCTGCTCCAGCAGCACCTCGCGGGTGAACACCTGCCAGGGCTTGCGGGCCAGCGCGACCAGCAGGTCGAACTCCAGCGGGGTCAGCGGGATGCCCCGCCCGTCCCGCTTCACCGAGTGACCGGCCACGTCGATCACCAGATCGCCGATGGTCAGCTGCTCCGGAGTCGGCTCCTCGGCGCGGCGCAGCCGGGCTCGCACCCGGGCCACCAGCTCCTTGGGCTTGAACGGCTTGGTCACGTAGTCGTCGGCACCCGACTCCAGACCCACCACGACATCCACCGTGTCGGTCTTGGCGGTCAGCATGACGATCGGGATCCCGGACTCCGCCCGGATCTGCCGGCAGACGTCGATGCCGTCGCGGCCGGGCAGCATGAGGTCGAGCAGGACCAGGTCGGGCTTGGTCTCCCGGAACGCGGCTAGCGCCCTGTCCCCATCCGCGACGAAAAACGGCTCAAAACCCTCACCACGCAGCACGATACCGAGCATCTCGGCCAGTGCGGAGTCGTCATCAACGACGAGGACGCGTCCCTTCATGGGTCCATCCTCTCATTACCGGATTGTGACCTGCCGCACAGCAGTCCCATTGCTCCAGAACGGCCAACTGGAGGCCCGGCGAATTCCGGCCATACCGGGCGAAAGACCCGCCCCCGGACGCCCCCGGAACCTCCCGGAGCACCCACCGGCCGTCCACGGATCGGGCGTCGCCGTTCAGCAAGCCGGATCCCCCTGGGGCGCGTCCGACCACCATGGCACGATGGGCGCTGCGCCCGTGTGAAGATCCACCCGGTGCCGCGAAACCCTGACGCCCTCCGAGGAGCAGTGATGACCGACACCCCGGGCTGGGCCTCGCCCGGCTCGTCCGAGCCGTCCCGCGACGGTGCCCGGCCCCCGGCCGACGCACCCGCCGCCGTGCCCGGCCCGTCGGCACCACCCCACGACACCCCGCCCGCCTGGGGCACCGCCCCCGGCGCCCCGCAGCCCCCGTACGGGCAGCAGCAGCAGCCGTACGGCCAGCAGCCCCCGTTCGGGCCGCAGCCGCCGTACGGGCCGCCCGGCGGGCAGTACGGCTGGGGCGCACCGCCCAGCCCCAAGCCCGGTGTCATCCCGCTGCGCCCGCTCGGCCTCGGCGAGATCCTCGACGGCGCCGTGTCCACCGTCCGCAAGCACTGGCGGGTCGCCCTCGGCCTCTCCTTCGGCGTGGCCGTGGTCCAGCAGGGCGTCGCGCTCGGCGCCCAGCTCGCCGTCCAGGGCGACACCGCCGAGCTCACCCCGGTGCTGACCTCCCTGGTCAGCCTGCCGCTCGCGTGGCTGCTCGGCGTGATCGCCTCGGCCCTGCTGACCATGGTGGTCAGCCGCGCCATCCTCGGGCAGACCGTCACGCTCCGGGAGGCCTGGCGCGACGCCCGGCCCCGGACCCTCCAGCTCGTCGGCCTCGCCCTGCTGAACGGCCTGATCCTCTTCGGCATCGTCCTGCTGGCCTTCGCCCCGCTGATCGGCTACGCGATCGCCGGGGCCGAGGAACCGGCGATCACCGGCCTGCTCGTCCTCGTGGGCCTGCTCAGCCTGCCCGTCGTCTGCTGGCTCGGGATCCAGCTCAGCCTGGCCGCGCCCGCGCTCATGCTGGAGAAGCAGGGCGTCATCGCCGCCCTCTCCCGCTCCCGCCGGCTGGTCCGCCACTCCTGGTGGCGGATCTTCGGCATCACCCTGCTCAGCACGGTGATCGCCTGGATCGTCTCCAGCGTGATCAGCACCCCGTTCACGGTCGCCGGCATGGTGCTGGGCTGGAGCGACTTCACCTCCCAGATCGACGCCGGCGACGCCGCCACGATGCCCACCGCCATGCTGGTCACCCTCGCCGTCGGCGGCATCCTCTCCTCCACCATCACGCTCCCCTTCACCGCCACCATCGGCGTGCTGCTCTACGTCGACCAGCGGATCCGCCGCGAGGCCCTCGACATCGAGCTCGCCCGCGCCGCCGGCCTGCCCGAGTACGGCGGCAGCGGCTGGGTCGGCCAGGCCGGCCCCGCCCCGACAGGGCTCTGAGCCCGATGCCGACCTGGGGGGAGATCGTCGTGCTCGCGGGAGGGGCCCCGGTCACGACACCGCGCGACGCGGCCCGTGACGCGGCCCGCGACGAGCTGGTCAAGGCCGACTACCACCGCCACGACGCGAGCATCCAGGAGCGGGTCGTCAACTGGATCCTCGACCGGATCGACGACGCCCTCGGCGCGCTCGCCGGCGGCGGCACCACCGGCACCACCGGCCTGATCCTCTTCCTGGTGGTCGCCCTGGTGATCGGCGCCGCCCTCTGGTGGCGGCTCGGCGCGCCCAAGCGGGCCACCCGCACCGACCTCGGCGTCTTCGGCGGCACCGGCCCGCGCAGCGCCGCCGAGCACCGCGCCGACGCCGAGCGCCACGCCGCCGACGGCCGCTGGGCGGAGGCCGTCCGCGAGCAGATGCGCGCCCTGGTCCGCGGCCTGGAGGAGCGCACCCTGCTCGACCCCCGCCCCGGCCGCACCGCCGACGAGGCCGCCGCCGAGGCCGGCCGGGCGCTGCCCGACCACGCCGCCGCGCTCGTCGCGGCCGCCCGTACCTTCGACGACATCGCCTACGGCGAGCGCACCGCCGACCAGGCCGCCTTCCAACTGCTGCGCGACCTCGACCGGACCCTCGAACGCGCCCGCCCGGTCCTCGCCCCGGCCGCCGGAGGAGCCGCATGACCAGCGCCACCCCCGCCCCGCCGACCGCGCAGCCCCCTCCGGCAGCCGCGCCCGGGCCCGCCCCGGCCGGCACCAGCCTCGCCCCCACCGGGCGCGGCCTGTGGCGGCGCGCCCGCTGGTACCTGCTCACCGTCGTCCTCGCCCTGCTCGCCGCCGTCGTCCTGGCCGCCGTCAACGGGGACCGCCGGTACCCGCCGCTCGACCCGCGCTCGTACGACGCCACCGGCAGCCACGCCGTGGTCGCCCTGCTCCAGCGCCAGGGCCTCGACGTCGACCCCGTCACCGACCCCACCACCCGCCCCGCCGGCGCCGGCACCCTCGTCCTGCCCGAACCCGACCTGCTCACCCCCGAGCAGCTGGCCGCCGTCGGCGCCGCCCGGCCCGCCCGGCTGGTCCTCGTCTCCCCCGGCCCCGCCGCCCTCAGCGCGCTCGCCCCCGGCGTCCGGCTGTCCGACGAGAACGGCGGCATCCCCTACGCCCGCGTCCGCAGCACCGACCCCGGCTGCTCCCTGCCGGAGGCCGTCCGGGCCGGCAGCGCCCACGTCGGCGGTCTGCTCTACACCGCCGGCAGCCGCGGCGAGGGCTGCTACCCGCGCGGCCACGGCTACCCCGTCGTCACCGTCCCCACCGGCCGCGGCACCGACGTCGTGGTCCTCGGCAGCGGCGATTTCCTCACCAACGAGCTGCTCAAGAAGGACGGCAACGCCGCTCTCGGCCTCGGCCTGCTCGGCGCCCAACCGCACGTCGCCTGGCACCTGCCCGACTACACCGCCCCGGTCGCCGAGGGCGGCCGGAAGAGCTTCCAGGACTTCATCCCCGAGGGCTGGACCTGGGCCGGCTACCAGCTGGCCGTCGCCGTGGTGCTGGCCGCGCTCTGGCGCGCCCGGCGCCTCGGCCCGGTCGTCAGCGAGAACCTACCCGTCGTGGTCCGCGCCTCCGAGACCACCGAGGGCCGCGCCCGCCTCTACCGGCGCGCGAACGCCCGCGGCCGGGCCGCCGACGTCCTGCGCCGCGCCACCGCGCACCGCGTCGCCCCGGCCCTGGGCGTCCCGTCCGTGGCCGGCGCGCCCGACCCCACCGCTCTCTGCGCGGCCGTCGCCGACCGCCTCCCCGAGCGGTCCGCCGGGGACGTACGGGCCCTCCTGTACGGCCCGCCCCCGACCGACGACGCCGCGCTGCTGCGGCTCGCCGACGACCTCGACGCCCTCGAAAGGCAGGTACGGAAGCCGTGACCGAGAAGGCCACCACCCAGCTCCGCATCACCCCCGGCACGGCACCCGCCACCCCCGACGCCGCCGTCCCCGGCCACGCCGCACCGGGCGACCCCCGGCTCGGCGATCCGCGGCTCGGCGACCCGCGCGAGGCGCTGACCGCCCTGCGCGCCGAGATCGCCAAGGCGGTCGTCGGCCAGGACGCCGCCGTCACCGGCCTCGTCGTCGCCCTGCTCTGCGGCGGCCACGTGCTGCTCGAAGGCGTCCCCGGCGTGGCCAAGACCCTGCTGATCCGCACCCTCTCCACCGCGCTCAGCCTGGAGACCAAGCGCATCCAGTTCACCCCCGACCTCATGCCCGGCGACGTCACCGGCTCGCTGGTCTACGACGCCCGCACCGCCGAGTTCTCCTTCCAGCCCGGCCCGGTCTTCACCAACCTGCTGCTGGCCGACGAGATCAACCGCACCCCGCCGAAGACCCAGGCCGCCCTGCTGGAGGCCATGGAGGAGCGGCAGGTCACCGTCGACGGCGAACCGCGCCCCCTGCCGGTGCCGTTCCTGGTCGCCGCGACGCAGAACCCCGTGGAGTACGAGGGCACCTACCCGCTGCCGGAGGCCCAACTCGACCGCTTCCTGCTGAAGCTGATCCTCCCGCTGCCCGACCGCGACCAGGAGTTCCAGGTCCTCGCCCGGCACGCCGCCGGCTTCGACCCGCGCGACCTCGCCGGCGCCGGCGTCCGCCCGGTCGCCGGAGCGGAGCACCTCGCCGCGGCCCGCGAGCAGATCGCCAAGCTGACCGTCTCCCCCGAGGTCCTCGCCTACATCGTCGACCTCTGCCGGGCCACCCGGCAGTCGCCCTCGCTCTCCATCGGCGTCTCCCCGCGCGGCGCCACCGCACTGCTCGCGGCCTCCCGCGCCTGGGCCTGGCTGGCCGGACGCGACTACGTCACCCCCGACGACGTCAAGGCGCTCGCCCTGCCCACCCTGCGGCACCGCGTCGCCCTGCGCGCGGAGGCCGAGATGGAGGGCGTCACCGCCGACTCCGTCATCCAGGCGGTGCTCGCCCAGACGCCCGCCCCGCGCTGAACCCGCTCCCGCCGCGCCCGCTCGCCCCTCCGGCCGGCCCACCCCCGGTCCCGACGAAGGAACGCACCGCATGGCCCTCACCGGGCGAACCGCCCTGCTCGCCGCGCTCGGCGCCCTCGTCACGGGCCTGCTGCTGCCCTCCTGGGCCGGGATCGGCGCCGTCACCGGTGCGGTCCTGCTCGGCGTCGTCGTCGACCTGCTGCTCGCCGCCCCCGTCCGCAGCCTGCGGATCACCCGGGGCGGCGACACCACGGTGCGGCTCGGCGAACCCGCCGCGGTCGAACTGACCGTCACCAACCCGGCCGGACGCCCGCTGCGCGCCCGGATCCGCGACGCCTGGGCCCCGTCCGCCTGGCGGTCCGGCACCGGGACCGCCGCCTCCCGACACACCCTGCACGTGCCCGGCCACGAGCGGCGCCGCACCATCACCGTCCTCACCCCGACCCGGCGCGGCGACCACCACGCCCACAAGGTGACGGTCCGTTCGCTGGGCCCGCTCGGCCTGGCGGGCCGCCAGGGCTCGCACCTCGTCCCCTGGGCGGTCCGCGCCCTGCCCCCGTTCGCCAGCCGCAAGCACCTGCCCTCCCGGCTCGCCCGGCTGCGCGAACTCGACGGCCGGACCTCCGTCCTGACCCGCGGCCAGGGCACCGAGTTCGACTCGCTGCGCGAGTACCTGCCCGGCGACGACGTCCGCTCCATCGACTGGCGGGCCAGCGCCCGGCGCCACACCGTCGCCGTCCGCACCTGGCGCCCCGAGCGCGACCGGCACATCCTCGTCGTCCTCGACACCGGCCGCACCTCGGCCGGCCGGGTCGGCGACGCGCCCCGCCTGGACGCCTCCCTCGACGCCGCGCTCCTGCTCACCGCCCTCGCCACCAAGGCCGGCGACCGGGTCGACCTGCTCGCCCACGACCTGCGCAAGCGCGTCTCGGTGGCCGGCCGTTCCCCGAACGAGATCCTGCCGGCCTTCACCAACGCGATGGCCGTCCTGGAGCCCGCCCTCCACGAGACCGACATGCGCTCGCTGGTCGCCACCGCGCTCAAGATGGCGCCGCACCGCTCGCTGATCGTCCTGCTCACCGGCCTCGACGCGGCTCCGGTGGAGGACGGCCTGCTCCCCCTCCTCCCGATGCTGACCAAGCGTCACGAGGTCGTCCTCGCCTCCGTCTCCGACCCCCACCTCGACGAGCTCGCCGCCAGCCGCGGCACCGTCGAGGCCGTCTACGGCGCCGCGGCCGCCGAGCAGACCCGCTCCGACCGCCGCCTCACCGCCGACCGCCTCACCCGCGCCGGCGTCACCGTCATCGACGCCCCGCCCGCCTCGGTCGCCCCCGCCCTGGCCGACACCTACCTCGCCCTCAAGGCCGCCGGCCGCCTCTGACAGTTGCCGGCGTGGGTCGGAGAGGGGGCCGCCGTCGGTCATCGACGAGGGTCGAGCGGGGCGGCAGAGGCGTCCGCTACTCCTCGTGTCCTCCGAGACGGCGGGCATTCTTGATCTCGTGGAGTCTGGCAGCCGTCAGCGGGGTCCACTCCCTGCTCTGTCCAGCGGCATGGAGGGCTTCTCCGACCTCGCTGAGCTTCGCCGGGGACAACACGCCCGCCCGCTCGATCAGGTCGTCCCGGGCCACGGTGGTCAGCCATGTGCACGGAGTAAAGCCTGGACGCGGGAACGCGAACCGCAGCACGCCTTCGAAGGGCACTCCTTCCAGGGGGCCCACGACCACTTCAACGCCGAGGCCGCTGATGTCGACGCCCGCTGGAGCGACGACCTGCATCGCTCGGAACGCGGATGACTCCTCGTCCGACAGCAGCACGACCGGGCGCCGCTCGTCGAAGTCGACCCACCAGACTTCGCCGCGTTGCATGTGTCCTCCTGGCACGAGCCGGCGGGTGACCATGCGGTGGCCACGGGTCACAGCGTAGACCCTGCCCGCCGGTACGCACATGCGTCGTGGTCGTGAACGCAAAGAACCCCCGCCGGATAACCCGGCGGGGGTTCTTCACAATGATTGTTCGGCGGCGTCCTACTCTCCCACAGGGTCCCCCCTGCAGTACCATCGGCGCTGTGAGGCTTAGCTTCCGGGTTCGGAATGTAACCGGGCGTTTCCCTCACGCTATGACCACCGAAACACTATGAAACTGTCAACCGCACCCATTCCGGCCAGGAACAGGGGTCGTTGTTTCAGAACAACACAGTGGACGCGAGCAACTGAGGACAAGCCCTCGGCCTATTAGTACCGGTCAACTCCACCCCTCACAGGGCTTCCATATCCGGCCTATCAACCCAGTCGTCTACTGGGAGCC
>NZ_JBHJUI010000013.1:0-85767 GCF_042268405.1 Kitasatospora sp. NPDC056184
CACCACCTGCTCCAACAGACCCCCGAACCAGAACGCGAACCGCTCCACCGTCGACCGGTCGAACAAGTCCTCCGCGAACTCCAACGCACCGACCAGCCCCGACGGCCGACCATCGGCGGCACGCTGCTCGGAGAGGTTGAAGGTGAGGTCGAACTTGGCGCCGCCGGCCGGGGCGGGCAGCGGCCGGGCGGTCAGCCCGCCCAGCGGGACGGTGGCACCCTCGCCGACCGGGGTGTTGTCCCACATCAGCATGGTCTGGAAGAGCGGGTGGCGGGCCGTGGAACGGGCGGGGTTCACGGCCTCGACGATCCGCTCGAAGGGCACGTCCTGGTGCGCGAACGCCGCCAGGTCCCACTCCCGCACCCGCTCCAGCAACTCCACGAAACTCGGATCACCCGACACGTCCGTCCGCAGCACCAGCGTGTTCACGAAGAACCCCACCAGCCCGTCCAACGCGTCATCGGTACGACCCGCCACCGGCGAACCGACCGGGATGTCGTCACCGCCGCCGATCCGGTGCAGCAACGCCGCCACCGCCGCCTGCACCACCATGAACACACTCACCCGGCTGCGCGCCGCCAGCTCCACCAGCCCCGCGTGCACCTCACCCGACACCTCCAACGGCACCCGGCCGCCACGGTACGAGGGCACCACCGGACGCGAACGGTCCCACGGCAGCGACAGCTCCTCCGGCACACCCGCCAGGGCCGACCGCCAGAAACCCACCTGCCGCCCCAACTCCGAACCCTCACCCTCCGCCAGCAGCTCCCGCTGCCAGAGCGCGAAATCCGCGTACTGCACCGGCAGCGCCTCCCACCGCGGCGCCGCGCCGCCCACCCGGGCACCGAACGCCACCGCCACGTCCCGCACCAGCACCGGAACGGACCAGCCGTCACCGGCGATGTGGTGCAGCACGACGAGCAGCGCGTGCTCGTCCGCGCCCAGTCGGAAGAGGGTCGCCCGCAGCGGGACCTCCTCGGCGAGGTCGAAGCCGTGGGCCGTCGCCGCCGCGATCCGCTCGGTCAGCTCCTCGGGGGCGCAGGGCACCACGTCGAGCTCGGGCCGGGGGTCGTCCAGGACGACCTGGTAGGCGCCCTCGGCGTCCTCGGCGAAGACGGTGCGCAGGCTCTCGTGCCGCGCCACCACGTCGGCCAGCGCCGCCCGCAGCGCGGCCACGTCCAGCGCGCCGGTGATCCGCAGGGCGCTGGCGAGGTTGTAGGTGGCGCTCGGCCCCTCCATCCGGTGCAGGAACCAGAGCCGCTGCTGGGCGAAGGAGAGCGGCAGCCGCTCGGGCCGGGGCATCGGCCGGACGGCCCCGCGGGCGCCGGCCGCCCGTCCCAGCACGGCGGCGAGCCCGGCGACGGTCGGGGTCTCGAAGAGCTGGCGGACCCCGATCTCCACGCCGAGGGTCGAGCGGATCCGGCCGGCCAGCCGGGTGGCGAGCAGCGAGTGCCCGCCGACCGCGAAGAAGTCGTCGTCGATGCCGACGGCCGGCAGCCGCAGCACCTCCGCGAACAGCCCGCAGAGGATCTCCTCCTGCGGCGAGCGCGCGGCCCGTCCGGCGGGCACCGTCCGGGCGGCGGGCTCGGGCAGGGCGCGCCGGTCCAGCTTGCCGTTGGCGGTCAGCGGCAGGGCGTCCAGTGGCACCAGGGCGGACGGCACCATGTAGTCGGGCAGTTCGGCCGCCAGGGCGGCGCGCAGCGCCTCCGGGTCGGCGGTCCCGCCGGGCGCCGGGACGACGTAGCCGACCAGCCGCTTGTCCCCCGGCTCGTCCTCGCGGACCACCACGGCGCTGCGCTGAACCCCGGGGACGCGCGCGAGCGCCGCCTCGACCTCGCCCAGCTCGATCCGGAAGCCGCGCAGCTTGACCTGGTCGTCGGAGCGCCCGACGTAGACCAGTTCACCCTGTTCGGTGCGCCGGACCAGGTCGCCGGTGCGGTACATCCGCCCGCCGGGGGCGCCGAACGGGTCGGCGACGAAGCGCTCCGCGGTGAGCTCGGGACGGCCGAGGTAGCCGCGGGCCAGGCCGGCGCCGGTCAGGTGGAGCTCGCCGGTCACGCCGGTCGGGACCGGGAGCAGACCGGCGTCCAGGACGTAGCCGGCGGTGTTGCTGATCGGGCGTCCGATCGGCGGGGTCGGCGGCCAGTCGGCCGGGTCGGCGGGCAGCTCGTGGCCGGTCACCACATGGGTCTCGGCCGGGCCGTAGTGGTTGTGCAGCCTGGTCCCGGTGGCGGCGTGGTGGGCGCGCACCGCCGCGCCGAGCGTGAGCGCCTCGCCGGCCTGCACGATGTGGCGCAGCGCGGACAGGTCGACGCCGTCCTCGCGGGCGGCCTCCAGCACGCCGTCGACGACCAGGTTCGGCGCGTACAGCTCGCCGACGCCCTCGTCCCGCAGCCAGCGGGCGAGTTCGCGCGGGTCGCGGCGGACCTCCTCGGGGCAGACGGCGAGCGTCCTGCCGCCGAGCAGCGCGGCGAGCATCTCCTGCACGGAGACGTCGAAGCCGACCGCGGTGAACTGCGCGACCACCGTGCCGACCGGCCCGGGCACCGCCTGCTCGTGCCAGGAGAGCAGGTTGGCCAGGGTCCGGCCGGGCAGCACGATGCCCTTGGGCCGGCCGGTGGAGCCGGAGCTGTAGATGACGTACGCCGGGTGGCCGGGCAGGATCCGGGGCCGGGGTGCGGCGGGCGCCGGCGGGCGCTCCCGGTCGAGCAGCAGGGTCCGCGCCCCGGTCGCCGGCAGCCCGGCCAGCAGCTCGCCGGTGGTCACCAGGACCTCCGGCGCGGTGTCGCCCAGCATGAAGGCGAGCCGCTCCGCCGGGTAGTACGGGTCGAGCGGGACGTAGGCCGCGCCGGTGCGCAGCACGGCGATCAGGGTGACCACCAGGTCGACCCCGCGCGGCAGGGAGACCGCGACGAACCGCTCCGGGGCGGCGCCCAGCGCGGCCAGTTCGCCGGCCAGGGCGGTGGCGGCCGCGTCCAGCTCGCGGTAGCTCAGCCGGCGCCCGGCCTCGGCGACCGCGACGGCCTCCGGGGTGGCGGCGGCCTGCGCGGCGAAGCGCTCGGCGAGCGGGCGCGGGTCGAGCGCGACCGCCGGGCCGGTGAGTTCGGCCGACAGCCGGGTCCGCTCGGCCTCGTCGAGCAGGTCGATCCGGTGCACCGGCCGGTCGGCGTCGGCGACGACGGCGCGCAGCACCCGGACCAGGGAGTCGGCGAGCCGCTGTGCGGTGGCCCGTTCGAACAGATCGGTGCTGTACTCCAGCCGGACGGCGAGCCCGGCCGGGGCGCCGCGCTCGGCCCGCAGGTCGGCGAAGGCGAGCAGCAGGTCGAAGGTGGCCACCCCGGTGGAGACGTCCGCGACGCCGAGCTCCAGGTCGGGCAGCTGTACGGCGCTCTGCCCGGCGGCCTCCAGGTGGCCGGCGTTGTTCCAGGTGACCATGGTCTGGAAGAGCGGGTGGCGGGCCGGGACCCGCTCCGGGTTGAGCTCCTCGACCAGCCGCTCGAACGGGACGTCCTGGTGGGCGTAGGCGCCGAGGGCGGTCTCCCGGGCGCGGGCCACGACCTCGGCGAAGGAGGGGTCGCCGGAGAGGTCGGTGCGCAGCACCAGGGTGTTGACGAAGAAGCCGATCAGGCCTTCCAGGGCCTCGTTGGTCCGGCCGGCGCTGGGCGTACCGAGCGGCACGTCCTCGCCGGCGCCGAGCCGGGAGAGGGTCACCGCGAGGGCGGCCTGCACCACCATGAAGAGGCTGGCGCGGTGCTGCTGCGCGAGCGCGTCCAGCGCGCCGTGCAGGTCCGCGGGGATCGCGAAGCGCAGCTCGTCGCCGCGGTGGCTCGGCACGGCCGGGCGGGGGCGGTCGGCGGGCAGCGCGAGCTCCCCGGGCAGGTCGGCCAGCGCGGCGCGCCAGTGGTCGAGCTGGCGGGCGAGTTCGCTGGACGGGTCCTCCGGGGAGCCGAGCACCTCCTGCTGCCAGAGCGTGTAGTCGGCGTACTGGACGGCGAGCGGCTGCCAGGCCGGGGCGGTGCCGGTGCTGCGGGCCGCGTAGGCGGCGGCGAGGTCCTTGACCAGCAGCGGCATCGACCAGCCGCCGTCGCCCGCGATGTGGTGCATCACCAGCAGCAGCGCGTGCTCGCGCGGCGAGCGGGCGAACAGGTGGGCCCGCAGCGGGATCTCCCGCGCGAGGTCGAAGCCGGCGCGGGCCGCTTCGGCGAGCCGGGCGTCCGCCTCCTCGCCGGCCGCCTCCTCGACGGTCAGCACCGGGGCGAGCGGGGGCAGGATCCGCTGGTACGGGCCCTCGGCGTCCTCGGCGAAGACGGTGCGCAGGGTCTCGTGCCGCTCCACGACGTCGGCCAGCGCGGCCCGCAGGGCGTCGAGGTCCAGCGCGCCGGTGAGCCGCAGGGCGACCGGCACGTTGTAGGTGGCGCTGTCCCGGCCCTCGAACTGGTTGAGGAACCAGAGCCGCTGCTGGGCGAAGGAGGCGGGCAGCCGCTCCGGCCGGGTTCCGGCGGCCAGCGGGGCGCGCTTGGCGCCGCTCGCGTCCAGGTGGGCCGCCAGGGCGGCGACCGTCGGCGACTCGAACAGCCGGCCGATCGGCAGCTCGACGTCCAGGACCGAGCGGATCCGGCTGACCAGGCGCATCGCGGCGAGCGAGTGCCCGCCGCTGACGAAGAAGTCGTCGTCGATGAAGATCTGCGGCCGGTCGAGGATCTCCGCGAACAGCCCGCAGAGGATCTCCTCCTGCGGCGAGCGCGGCAGCCGTCCGCCGGACTCCCGCTGCTCGGGAGGCTCCGGCAGGGCCTTGCGGTCGAGCTTGCCGTTGGGCGTGAGCGGCAGGGCGTCCAGCGCGACGAACACCGAGGGCACCATGTAGTCCGGCAGGGCCGCCGCCAGGTGGGCCCGCAGCGCGGCGGCGGTGGCGGTGCCGGTGGTCCAGGCGACCAGGCCAGGCTCACCGGAGGCGCCGGTGCGCACCCCGGCCGCGGCGGCGCCGACCTGCGGGTGGGTGGCGAGCACCGACTCGATCTCGCCGATCTCGATCCGGAAGCCGCGCAGCTTGACCTGGTGGTCGCTGCGCCCGACGAACGACAGCTCACCGTCGGCGCTCCACCGGGCGAGGTCGCCGGTGCGGTACATCAGGGTGCCCCGCGGCCCGTACGGGTCGGCGACGAAGCGCTCCGCGGTCGGCGCGGGCCGGGCCAGGTAGCCGCGGGCCAGGCCGTCACCGGCCAGGTAGAGGTCGCCCGCGACGCCGGCCGGCACCGGGCGCAGCGCGGTGTCCAGGACGTAGGCCCGGGTGTTGTCGATCGGCCGGCCGATGCGCGGGGCGCCCGGGCCGACGGG
Source organism: Kitasatospora sp. NPDC056184 (assembly GCF_042268405.1). Classification (NCBI taxonomy): domain Bacteria; kingdom Bacillati; phylum Actinomycetota; class Actinomycetes; order Kitasatosporales; family Streptomycetaceae; genus Kitasatospora; species Kitasatospora sp. NPDC056184. The sequence goes on from NZ_JBHJUI010000013.1 coordinate 5,335, forward strand.
GGCCGCGGTGGACCAGACGGTGGTCTCGGTCGGGCCGTAGACGTTGAGCACGGAGGACGCGCCGGCCGCGAGGGCGGTGGCGAGGGCGGGCGGCAGCGCCTCGCCGCCGACCAGGACCCGCAGCCCGGCCAGGACCGCCGGGTCGTGGCCGACGACCGCCTGCCAGAGGGTGGGGGTGGCCTGCATGACGGTGACGGACCGTCCGGTGAGGGCGGCGCGCAGCGCCTCGGGGTCGCGGACGGTGTCCCGGGAGGCGAGGACCACCGTGGCGCCGGCGGCCAGCGGCAGGTAGAGCTCCAGGCCGGCGATGTCGAAGCCGACCGTGGTGACCGCGAGCAGCCGGTCGCCGGGGGCCAGCGGGCAGCGCGCGGCCATGGCGATCAGGAAGTTGTCCAGGGCGGAGCGGCGGACGACGACGCCCTTGGGGGCGCCGGTCGAGCCGGAGGTGTAGAGGACGTACGCGGGGGTGGCGCCCGGAACGCGCTCGGCCGGGTCGCCGTCCGGCAGGCCGTCCAGGTCCGTGCGGTCGACCAGGACGGTCGCCGGGCCGTCGGCGGACGGCTCCGGCCGCAGCCCGTCGGTGGTGACCAGGACGGCGGGGGCCGCCTCGGCGAGCATCCGGGCGAGCCGGTCGGCGGGGAACTCCGGGTCGAGCGGCAGGTAGGCCGCGCCGGACTTCAGCACCGCGAGCAGGGTGACCAGCAGGTCCGCGCCGCGCGGCAGCAGCACGGCCACGAAGCGCTCGGGGGCGGCGCCACGGGAGCGCAGCAGCGCGGCGAGCGCGTTGGCCCGCGAGTTGAGCTCGGCGTAGCTCAGGGTGGTGTCGTCGGTCTCCAGGGCGGGCGCCTCGGGCCGGTCGACGGCCTGCTGCTCGAAGCGGTCCAGGAACCAGCGGTCCCGGGCCGGGCGGGAGGTGGCGTTCCACTCGTCGAGGACGGTGGCGTGCTCGCCGTCGAGCAGCACGTCGACGGCGCCGACCGCGCGACCGGGTTCGGCGACCAGGCGGCCGAGGACCGCGACGAAGCGCTCCACCAGGCGCTCGGCGGTCCCCGGGTCGAAGAGGTCGGTCGCGTATTCGAGGATGCCGGACATGCCGCCGGCGGTGCCGTCCTCCGCGGAGCGCTCGCGCAGGTTGAAGGCGAGGTCGAACTTGGCCGCGCCGCTGCCCACGCCGCGGGTGCCGACGGTGAGCCCGCGCAGCCGGTCGACGGCCTCCTCGGCGCCGTCGGCGCTGTTGTTGTTGAACGCCAGCAGGGTCTGGAACAGCGGCGAACGGGCCAGCGAGCGGGCCGGGTTGAGCACCTCGACCAGGCGCTCGAAGGGCAGGTCCTGGTGGGCGTAGGCGGCGAGGTCGGCCTCCCGGACGCGCTGCAGCAGCTCGGTGAAGGTCGGGTCGCCGGACAGGTCGGTGCGCAGCACCAGGGTGTTGATGAAGCCGCCGACCAGGTCGTCCAGGGCCTCGTCGAGGCGCCCCGCGATCGGGGTGCCGAGCGGGATGTCCTCGCCCGCGCCGAGCCGGGAGAGGGTCACCGCGAGGGCGGCCTGCACCACCATGAAGACGGTCACGTTGGCGCCGCGGGCGAGGTCCGCGACCGCCGCGTGCAGGTCGGCCGGGATCTCCAGGCCGGTGTTCGCGCCCCGGTAGGAGGCCACCGCCGGACGCGGCCGGTCGACCGGGAGGTCGAGCTCCTCGGGCAGGTCGGCGAGCGTTTCGGTCCAGAACGCGAGCTGCCGGGCCGCCAGGGAGTCCGGGTCGTCCTCGGAGCCCAGGACTTCGCGCTGCCAGAGCGCGAAGTCGGCGTACTGGACGGGCAGTTCCTTCCAGGACGGGGCCCGGCCGGCGGCCCGGGCGGTGTAGGCGCGGGTGAGGTCGCGGGTGAGCAGCGGGGTGGACCAGCCGTCGCCCGCGATGTGGTGGAGCACCACGAGCAGTTCGTGGCGGTCCTCGGCCAGCTCGAACAGATGGAGCCGGACGGGAGCTTCGGTGGCGAGGTCGAAGGGGTGGCGGGCCTGCTCGGCGAGTTCGGCGTCCAGCCGCTCCTCGCTGCAGCGGGCCACCATCAGCTCGGGCGCGGTCGCGGCCAGCACCACCTGGTGGGCGCCCTCGTCGTCCTCGGCGACGACCGTGCGCAGGCTCTCGTGGCGGGCGACCACGTCGGCGTACGCGGCGGCCAGCGCCTCCCGGTCGAGCGGGCCGTCCAGCCGCAGCGAGGAGACCAGGTTGTAGACCGGGTTCGGCCCCTCCAGCCGGTGCAGGAACCAGAGCCGCTGCTGGGCGAAGGAGAGCGGGATCCGCTCGGGCCGCTGCCCGGCGCGCAGCGGCGCCCGGCCCGCGCCGGCGGAGTCCAGCACCCGGACCAGGGCGGCCGGGGTCGGGTTCTCGAACAGCCGGCGCACCGCCACCTCGATGCCGAGGGCCGTGCGCAGCCGGCTGACCAGCCGGATGGCGAGCAGCGAGTGCCCGCCGAGCTCGAAGAAGTCGTCGTCCGGGCCGACCGAGGGCCGGCCGAGGACGCCCGCGAACAGCTCGGCGACCAGCTCCTCGCGCGGGTCACGGGGTGCCCGCCGCACGGCGAGGCCGTCCGGGGCCTCGTCCGGGACCGGCAGCGCCTTGCGGTCCACCTTGCCGTTGGGAGTCAGCGGCATCGCGGCGAGGGCGACGGTGGCCGCCGGGACCATGTACTCGGGCAGGGCGGCGGCGAGGTGGGCGCGCAGGCGCTCCCGGTCGACGTCCTCCGGTGTGACGTAGGCGACCAGCCGCTGGTCGCCGGGGCGGTCCTCGCGCAGCACCACCACGGCCCGGGTGACGCCGGGGAAGCGGGCGGCCGCGGACTCGATCTCGCCGGGCTCGATGCGGAAGCCGCGCAGCTTGACCTGGTCGTCGGCCCGCCCGGCGTACTCCAGGTTGCCGTCGGGGCGCCAGCGGGCGAGGTCGCCGGTGCGGTACATCCGCTCGCCGGGGGCGCCGTACGCGTCGGCCAGGAAGCGCTCGGCGGTCAGGCCGGGGCGGTCGGCGTAGCCCCGGGCGAGCACCACGCCGGCCACGTAGAGCTCGCCGGTCACGCCGGGGGCGACCGGGCGCAGCGCGGCGTCCAGGACGTAGGTGCGGGTGTTGGCGAAGGGACGGCCGACCGGCACCGGGCCGTCCGGCAGCTCGGCGCCCGGCTCGACGCGGTACTCCAGGCAGTTGACGGTCGCCTCGGTGGGGCCGTACGCGTTGATCACCAGGGCCCGCGGGTTCGCCCGGCGCCAGGCCCGGACGGCCTCGCCGCGCAGCGCCTCGCCGCCCAGCACGAGCGTGCCGGAGGGCGAGACCTCGTCGGGCAGGGTGTCGAGCAGCTCCAGGTGGCTCGGGGTGCCCTTGAGGAAGGTCGGCCGGGGACCGCCGACCGCGTCGGGCAGTTCGGCCACGTGCACGGTGCCGCCGGAGACCAGCGGGGTGAACAGGCCGGTGACGGTGAGGTCGAAGGCGACCGAGGAGTGCGCGAGGGCGAGCCCGGCCGCGTCCGGGTAGACCGCGCGGCCCCGGCTCAGGTAGGCGCCGACGGAGCGGTGCTCGACCACCACGCCCTTGGGGCGGCCGGTGGAGCCGGAGGTGAAGATGACGTAGGCCGGGTCGTGCGGGTGCGGGGCGGCCGTGAACGAGGGCGCCTCCCCCTCGGTGACGGTCAGCACCTGGTGTCCGGCGAGCGCGGTGCCGGGCTCGGCGAGGACGAGCACGGGGGCGCTGTCGGCGAGCACGGCGGCGATCCGCTCGGCCGGGTGGGCCGGGTCGATCGGCACGTAGGCGGCACCGGACTTGGCGACGCCGAGCAGGGCGACCACCAGGTCCAGCCCGCGCGGCAGGATCACCGCGACGTACCGGCCCGGGCCGGCGCCGCGGGAGAGCAGCTCCCGGGCCAGGAAGCTCGCCCGCGCGTCGAGTTCGCGGTAGCTCAACGATCCGTCGCCGGCCAGCGCCGCGGTGGCCCCGGGGGTGCGCCGGGCCTGCGCGGTGAACAGCTCGGGCAGGCTGGTGCGCTCGATCGCGCCGACCGCGCCCCTCGCCCAGCCGGTCACCCGCTCGCGCTCGGCCGGCAGCAGCAGGTCGATCCGGGCCAGGGGCAGTCCCGGCCGCCGCACCAGGGTGTCGAGTGCGCGCAGGAAGCGCTCGGCGACGGCCTCGACGGCCTCCTGGTCGAACAGCTCGCGCTGGTGGAAGAGCTTGAAGCGCAGCTGCTCCTGCGGCATGCCGACCAGGCTGAGCGGGAAGTGGTTGGCGGAGTGGCTCTCCGCGCCGACCACCTGGACCCGGTCGGTCTCCGGGGTGACCTCGGGCGCCTCGTCGAAGGGGAAGTTCTCGAACACCACCGAGGTGTCGAAGAGCGGTCCGAGCCCGGCGCGGTGCTGCACCTCCAGCAGGCCCACGTGCTGGTGCGCCATCAGTCCGGTCTGGGCGAGGTGCACCCGCTCCAGCAGTTCCCCGGCGGTCTCCTCCGGGCGCAGCCGCACCCGCAGCGGCAGGGTGTTGATGAACAGGCCGACCATCGACTCGATGCCGGGCAGCTCGGCCGGACGCCCGTTGACCGTCACGCCGAACACCACGTCGTCGCGGCCGGTGATCCCCGCCAGCACCAGTGACCAGGCGGCCTGGACCACGGTGTTGACCGTCACCCCGGCCTCCCGGGCGCGCGCGGTGAGCGCCCGGGTCGCCTCCTCGGAGAGCCCGAACTCGTGGCGGCCCGGGTCCTGCGGGACGTGGTCGGCGGCACCGACCCGGGTGGGCGCGGCGAGCCTGTCCAGCATGCCGTCCCAGGCGGTCCGGGTCGCCTCGGCGTCCTGCGCGGCGACCCACTCCAGGTACCTGCGGTACGGCACGACCGGCGGCAGCTGCCCGAGGTCGGCGTCCGAGGTGTAGAGCAGGTGGAACTCCTTGAGCAGGGTCGGCAGCGACCAGCCGTCCAGCACGGTGTGGTGAACGGTCAGCACCAGCCGGTGGTCGAGCGCACCGAGCCGCACCAGGGTGAAGCGGATCAGCGGCGGGCGGCCGATGTCGAAGCGGCGCTCGCGGTCCTCCAGCACCAGCTCGCGGACCCGTCGCCCGGCCTGCTCGGCGTCGAGGCCGGACAGGTCCTCCTCCGTCCACGGCAGGGTGAAGCGGGCCGCGACCACCTGGGCCCACTCGCCGTTCGCGCGCTGGCGGAAGGCGACCCGCAGGCTCGCGTGGCGGGTCAGCAGCGCCTCGGCGGCCCGGCGCGCCCGGGCCGCGTCCAGCGGGCCCGCCAGGTGGAAGGTCGACTGGACGGTGTAGACGTCCGGCGTCGACTCGTCGTAGACGCTGTGGAAGAGCAGGCCGCTCTGAAGCGGGGACAGCGGCAGGATGTCATCGACCGTTCGGGTGGGGCGTGCCACGTCAGTTCTCCCAGTCCAGTGCCAGCTCGTTCTCGAGCTCTTCGATCTCGGTCTGTGAAATGCCGGTGAGGGCCACGTCGTGCGGGGTGAGCCCGCCGGCGTCGGGCCGCTGCGCGTATCCGGCGAGCGCGGTGAGGGCGGCGAACCAGCCGTCCGCGAGCGCGGCCACCTCGGCCTCGCCGAGCACGCCGGCAGCCCAGGTCCAGGTCGCGCCGAGCGCGGGTCCGTCCGCGGTCTCGGTCACATGGGCGTTGATCTCCACCGGGTGGGCGAGCGGGGTGGCCGGGTCCTCCCCCGCCGGGCGGGGCAGCTCGGCCGCCACCGACCAGTCCCCGGTGTCGTTCTGGACGAACCGGCCCAGGTAGTTGAAGCCGATCCCGGCGTGGCCGAGTCCGGCGAACTCGGCGGCGGTGTCCGGCCGCAGGTAGCGCAGCCGGCCGTAGCCGAGACCGTTGCCGGGGACGGACCGCAGCTGTTCCTTGATCCGCTTGAGCGCGGATCCGGCCGCCTCACCGGCGGCGAGCGCGTCCTCGACGTCGATGCCCTCGGTGTCCAGGAGCACCGGGTAGAGCGCGGTGAACCAGCCGGTGGTGCGGGACAGGTCGACGGTCGCGTCGGCCTCGTCGCGGCCGTGGCTCTCCACGTCGACCAGCAGCCTCCGGCGTGCCCCGGCCGACCACCGGGCGGCGGCCAGCGCCAGGCCGGTGAGCAGCACGTCGTCCACGCCGGAGCCGACCACCGCGGGTGCGGTGGTGAGCAGGTGGCGGGTGGTCTCCGCCGGAAGCTCCCGGGTCAGCCGGCCGGCCGAGGCCAGCAGGTCGGTCGCCGGGTCCAGCGGGCGGCTGCCGATCAGGCCCTGCCCGTCGCGCAGCACGGCCGTCCAGTGCGCCAGTTCGGCGCGGGCACCGGTGGTGTGGGCCCGCTCGACCGCCCGGTGCGACCAGCGGCGCAGCGACGTGCCGCCACGGCCGAGGCCGGGCCGCTCGCCGGCCCGGACGGCCTCCCAGGCCCGGTACAGGTCGGGCAGGAGCACCCGCCAGGAGACTCCGTCGACCGCCAGGTGGTTGACCGCGACCAGCAGCGGACCGGGAAGTTCGCCCCGGTCGAACCAGACGACGCGGATCATCCGGCCCGCGCCGGGGGCCAGCGCGGCGACGGCCTCCTCGCCGTGCCGGCGGACCAGCTCGGCGAGCGAGTCGCCCGCGCTGCGGGCGTCCACCCGCCGGACGACGTCCTCGGGCCGAACGGCGCCCGGCTCCGGGACCTCGGCGCTCCAGGTGCCGGCGTCACCCGGGTCGGCCACGACGACCCGCAGCCGCAGGCTCTCGTGCCGTTCCAGCAGTGCCCCGACCACGGCGTGCAGCTTCGGCAGGTCCAGCGCCGCGGGCGCCCACAGGACCGTGGTCTGGTTGAACCGGTCCACCGGGACCCGCCGTTCCGCGAGCCAGTGCATCATCGGCGGCACGGCCACCTCGCCGAGCGCCTCGCCCGGCTCCTCGGCCGCCGCGTCCTGGGCGGCGTCGGCGACCCGGGCCAGTTCGGCGACGGTGCGGTGGGTGAAGACGTCGGTGGCGGTGATCATCAGATCGGCCCGGCGGGCCGCGCTGACCAGCTGGATCGCCATGATGCTGTCGCCGCCGAGGTCGAAGAAGGAGCTGTCGGTGCCGACCTCCTCGGCCGGCAGGCCGACCACCCCGGCGACCAGTCGCGCCAGTGTCCGCTCGGTGTCGGTGCGTGCCTCCCGGCCGCCGGCGGCCCCGAACTCGGGGGCGGGCAGCGCGGCCCGGTCCAGCTTGCCGGTCGCGGTCAGCGGCAGCACGGTGAGCTCGACGATCGCGGCCGGCACCATGTAGTCCGGCAGGACCCGGCCCAGGTGGGTGCGCAACCCGGCGTGGTCGTAGCCCGCGCCCGGGACGGTGTAGCCGACCAGCCGCTTCTCCCCCGGCCGGTCCTCGCGCAGCACCACGGCGCAACCCGCGACGCCCGAGGCCGAGCCGATCGCGGCCTCGATCTCGCCCGTCTCGATGCGGAATCCGCGCAGCTTGACCTGCTCGTCGGCGCGGCCGACGAACTCGACCTGGCCGTCCGCGCGCCAGCGGGCGAGGTCGCCGGTGCGGTACATCCGGCCGCCCGGGGCGCCGTACGGGTCGGCGGTGAACCGCTCGGCGGTGAGACCGGGCCGGTCCCAGTAGCCGCGGGCCAGGCCCCGGCCGGCCACGTACAGCTCGCCGACGATGCCCGGCGGCACCGGGCGCAGTCCGTCGTCCAGCACGTAGTGACGCCCGTTGTCGGTGGAACGGCCGATCGGGACACCGGCCGCCCACTGCTCGGGACGCTCCGGGTCCACCCGGTGGGCCAGGGCGACCACGGTCGCCTCCGTCGGGCCGTACGCGTTGACGATCCGGGTCCGCGGGGCGTGCTCCAGGATCCGGCTCACCGCCGCGGCGGAGACCACGTCGCCACCGGTGGAGATCTGCCGCACGGAGGCGAAGCACTGCGGCAGTTCCTGGGCCATCACCCGGAACAGGCCGGCCGTCAGGAACAGCGAGGTCACCCCGTTGTCCTCGATCAGCGTGCGCAGACCCTCGACGTCGAGGTCGCCGGGCGGAGCGACGACCACGCAGCCGCCGCGCAGCAGCGGGATCCAGAACTCCAGCACGGAGGCGTCCCACGCGTGCGGGGAGTGCAGCGGCACCCGGTCGGTGACACCGTCCCAGTGCCGGTCGGCGGCGAGCACCGCGATGTCGCCCTGGCTGATCGCGACGCCCTTGGGCTGCCCGCTGGAGCCGGAGGTGAACATGAGGTAGCCCAGCTGCTGCGGGTCGACCCGGACGGCCGGAGCGGTGTCCGGCAGCCCCTCGTCGCGGCCGACGTCCTCGGCGTCGAGCACCGCGGCCCGGGTGTCCAGGCCGTCCGCGCGGGCCCGCAGGGACCGGTCGGCCAGCAGGTACGCGACCCCGGCCTGGTCGAGCATCCACTCCAGCCGGCCGTCCGGGGCGGTGGGGCTCAGCGGGACGTAGACCGCGCCGGCCTTGACGATGCCGAGCAGGGTGACGGCCAGGGTCTCGGACCGCTCCATGAGCACGCCGATCCGCGACTCCGGGGTGACACCGCGCCGCAGCAGGTCGTGGGCGAGGCGGTTGGCCAGGGCGTCCAGTCGGGCGTAGGAGAGCGTCGCACCGCGGAAGCTGATCGCGGGCGCGTCCGGCCGCTCGACGACCTGCCGGGCGAACAGCGCCGGCAGGGAGTCGACGGCCACCGGACGGGCGGTGTCGTTCCAGCGCTCCAGCACGCGCTCGCGCTCGTCGTCGACCAGCAGCTCCAGGGCGGAGACGGTCTGCCCGGGGTCGGTGGTGGCCGCACCGAGCAGGGTGACCAGGCGGCGGGCGAGCAGGTCGGCGGTCGCCCGCTCGAAGCGGTCGGCGCTGTACTCGATCGCCCCGCTCCAGCCGGCGCCCTCGGCGCCGGTGCGCTCGGTGAGCGCGAAGGTGAGGTCGAACTTGGCGAACTGCGGATCGATCCGGCCGGGCGTCACCGTGAGGTCGAGCAGGTCGGCGACGGCGGCCAGTGCCTCGCCCCCGGCGCTGTCGATGCTCAGCGCCACCTGGAAGAGCGGGTGGCGGGCGGCGGAGCGCTGCGGGCGCAGTGCCTCGACCAGCCGCTCGAACGGGACGTCCTGGTGCGCGAAGGCCGCCAGGTCCGCCTCCCGCACCCGCCCGACCAGCTCGGCGAACGACGGGTCACCGGACAGGTCGGTCCGCAGGACGAGCGTGTTGACGAAGAAACCCACCACCTCCGCCAACGCCTCGTCCGTACGCCCCGCGATCGGCGAGCCGATCGGCACGTCCGTACCCGCCCCGAGCCGGCACAGCAGCGCGGCCAGCGCCGCCTGGACCACCATGAACGGCGTGGCCCGCAACTCCCGGGCCACCCGCACCACCCGCTCGTGGACCTCCGCCGGCACCTCGAAGGCCACCCGACCCGCCCGGTGCGGACCCACCGCCGGACGCGCACGGTCCGCCGGCAGCACCAACTCCTCCGGCAGACCCGCCAACGCGCCCCGCCAGAACTCCAGTTGGCCACCCAGAACGGAATCCCGATCGTCCTCCTCCCCCAGCACCTCGCGCTGCCAGGCCACGAAGTCCGCATATCCGACCGGCAGCACCGGCCACCGCGGCTCCACCCCACCCGCCCGGGCACCGTAGGCCGTCACCAGATCACGGGCCAGCACCGGCATCGACGCACCGTCACCCGCGATGTGGTGCACCACCACCAACAACACCCGCTCCCGCGCACCCACCTCGAACAACCACGCCCGAACCGGCAGCTCCGCCGTGAGATCGAAGCCCTCGCGGGCCGCGTCGTCGAGGCTCCGGTCGAGATCCTCGGCCGCGGTCCGCACCGTGCGGAAGTCGACCGGGGCGTCCGGGCGCAGCCGCAGTGCGGCCGGGCCGCCGTCACCGTCGGGCTCGATCACGGTGTGCAGGCTCTCGTGCCGCAGGACGACGTCCTCGAAGGCGGCGCGCAGCCGGCCGGCGTCGAGGTCTCCGTCGAGGCGGAGCACGACCGGGATGTTGTAGGTCGCGTCCGCGCCGGTCAGCTGGTGCATCACCCACAGGCGCTGCTGGGCGGGGGAGAGCGGGACCCGCTCGGCCCGCGGCCGCGCCACCACCGCCGCCCGCACCCCACCGGCACCACCCACGACCACCCGCGCCAGCTCCGCCACCGACGGATGCTCGAACAACTCCCGCACCCCGACCTCGACACCCAGCACCACCCGCACCCGCGACACCAACCGCATCGCCAACAGCGAATGACCACCCAGATCGAAGAACGAATCCTCCACCCCCACCGACACCACACCCAGCACCTCGGCGAACACCCCCGCCAACAACTCCTCCACCGGCGACGACGGACCACGACCACCACCCGCCGACACCCCCGGCACCGGCAACGCCGCCCGGTCCAACTTCCCGTTCACCGTCACCGGCAACCGGTCCAGCACCACCACCACCGACGGCACCATGTAATCCGGCACCACCTCACCCACCCGGGCCCGCACCTCACCCGGCACCAGACCCGCACCCACCACATACGCCACCAACCGCCGATCCCCCGGACGGTCCTCACGCACCACCACCGCACAACCCACCACACCCGACACCGCCCCCACAGCGGCCTCCACCTCCCCCAACTCGATCCGGAAACCACGCAACTTCACCTGCTCATCAGCACGCCCCACATACTCCAGCGCACCACCCGCACCCCAACGCGCCAGATCACCCGTCCGGTACATCCGCGACCCCGCCGACCCGAACGGATCCGCCACGAACCGACCCGCCGTCAAACCCGACCGACCCACATACCCACGCGCCACACCACCACCCGACACATACAACTCACCCACCACACCCACCGGAACCGGCTGCAAATGCCCGTCCAGCAGGTGCACGCCCAGGTCGGGGATGCCGACGCCGATCGCACTGGCGGCGCCGGCGGCCGCCATCGCCGCGGTCAGCGGGCGGTAGGTGACGTGCACGGTGGTCTCGGTGATGCCGTACATGTTGACGAGCGTCGGCTCGTCGTCGGCGTGCCGCTCGTACCAGGACCGCAGTCGGCCCGGGTCGAGCGCCTCGCCGCCGAAGACCACGTAGCGCAGCGCGAGGTCGGCGCCGCCGGCCTCCTCGTCGGCCCGGCTGAGTTCGTAGAAGGCGGACGGGGTCTGATTCAGCACGGTGACCCGCTCGCGGGCGAGCAGCCGCAGGAAGCCGGCGGGCTCGCGGCTGACGGCCTGCGGGACGACCACCAGACGGCCGCCGTGCAGCAGCGGCCCCCACAGCTCCCAGACGGAGAAGTCGAAGGCGTAGGAGTGGAAGAGGGTCCAGACGTCCGTGCCGTCGAAGCCGAACCAGTGCGCCGTGCGGTCGAACAGCCGCAGCACGTTGCGGTGGGTGACCGCCACGCCCTTGGGCCGGCCGGTCGAGCCGGAGGTGTAGATCACGTACGCGGCGTGGTCGGCGCGGGGGGCCTGCCGGGCGGCGGCGGGCCGCTGCTCCAGCGCGGCCGCGGTGGCCGGGTCGTCGAGGGCGATCCGCACGCCGTCCGCCGGGAAGGCGGCCAGCGTGGCGCGGGTGCCGACGACCAGGGCCGGACGGGCGTCGGAGAGGATGAACTCGACCCGGTCCGCCGGGTACTCCGGGTCCAGCGGCACGTACGCGGCCCCGGACTTGAGCACCGCGAGCACCGCCACCACGAGTTCGGCGCCGCGCGACAGCGACAGCCCTACCAGCCGCTCGGGGGCCGCGCCGTGCTCGCGCAGCAGGCCGGCCAGCCGGTCGGCGCGGGCGTTGAGCTCCGCGTAGGTCAGGACGGCGTCCTCGGCGGTGACCGCGACGGCCTCCGGGGTCGCGGCGGCCACCGCCTCGAAGCGCCGGACGATCGAGTCCTCGGCCGCCACCGGGGCGACCGGGTCGGCCGGGGTGTGCGCCCAGTCCGAGAGGATCCGCCGCCGCTCCTCGGCGCTCAGCACCTCCAGCCGGGCGACCGTCCGCGCCGGGTCGGCGACGGCGGAGGCCAGCAGCCGCACCAGCCGCTCGCCCACGGTCCGGACGGTGGCCTCGTCGAACATGTCGGCGCTGTACTCCAGGTCCACCGCGATGCCCGCCGGGTCGGCGCTCTCGCCGACCGCGCGCGGCCGCAGGTGGAAGACCAGGTCGAACTTGGCCGCGTCGGTGGTGACCGGCACCGGGTCGACGGCCAGGCCGGGGATCCCGTGGAAGGACGAGAGCGCCTGCGACTGGTCGTCGCCCCACTCCATCACCACCTGGAAGAGCGGGTGGCGGGCGGCGGAGCGCTGCGGGCGCAGTGCCTCGACCAGCCGCTCGAACGGGACGTCCTGGTGCGCGAAGGCCGCCAGGTCCGCCTCCCGCACCCGCCCGACCAGCTCGGCGAACGACGGGTCACCGGACAGGTCGGTCCGCAGGACGAGCGTGTTGACGAAGAAACCCACCACCTCCGCCAACGCCTCGTCCGTACGCCCCGCGATCGGTGAACCGATCGGCACGTCCGTACCCGCCCCGAGCCGGCACAGCAGCGCGGCCAGCGCCGCCTGGACCACCATGAACGGCGTGGCCCGCAACTCCCGGGCCACCCGCACCACCCGCTCGTGGACCTCCGCCGGCACCTCGAAGGCCACCCGACCCGCCCGGTGCGGACCCACCGCCGGACGCGCACGGTCCGCCGGCAGCACCAACTCCTCCGGCAGACCCGCCAACGCGCCCCGCCAGAACTCCAGTTGGCCACCCAGAACGGAATCCCGATCGTCCTCCTCCCCCAGCACCTCGCGCTGCCAGGCCACGAAGTCCGCGTACCCGACCGGCAACACCGGCCACCGCGGCTCCACATCACCCGCCCGGGCACCGTAGGCCGTCACCAGATCACGGGCCAGCACCGGCATCGACGCACCGTCACCCGCGATGTGGTGCACCACCACCAACAACACCCGCTCCCGCGCACCCACCTCGAACAACCACGCCCGAACCGGCAGCTCCGCCGTGAGATCGAAGGGCCGGCCGGCCGCCCCGTGCAGCGCGCCGGGCAGGGAGTCCTCGGTGACCTCGACGATCTCGAACGGGACCACCCGGTCGACCGTCACCTGGTGGGCGCCCTCCTCGTCCTCGGCCACCACGGTGTGCAGGCTCTCGTGCCGGCCCACCACGTCCGCGAGGGCGGCGGCCAGGGCGTCGCGGTCCAGCGCGCCGGTCAGCCGCAGCGCCATCGGGATGTTGTAGGTCGCGTTCGGGCCGTCGAAGCGGTACAGGAACCACAGGCGCTGCTGGGCGGGGGAGAGCGGGACCCGCTCGGCCCGCGGCCGCGCCACCACCGCCGCCCGCACCCCACCGGCACCACCCACGACCACCCGCGCCAGCTCCGCCACCGACGGATGCTCGAACAACTCCCGCACCCCGACCTCGACACCCAGCACCACCCGCACCCGCGACACCAACCGCATCGCCAACAGCGAATGACCACCCAGATCGAAGAACGAATCCTCCACCCCCACCGACACCACACCCAGCACCTCGGCGAACACCCCCGCCAACAACTCCTCCACCGGCGACGACGGACCACGACCACCACCCGCCGACACCCCCGGCACCGGCAACGCCGCCCGGTCCAGCTTCCCGTTCACCGTCACCGGCAACCGGTCCAGCACCACCACCACCGACGGCACCATGTAATCCGGCACCACCTCACCCACCCGGGCCCGCACCTCACCCGGCACCAGACCCGCACCCACCACATACGCCACCAACCGCCGATCCCCCGGACGGTCCTCACGCACCACCACCGCACAACCCACCACACCCGACACCGCCCCCACAGCGGCCTCCACCTCCCCCAACTCAATCCGGAAACCACGCAACTTCACCTGCTCATCAGCACGCCCCACATACTCCAGCGCACCACCCGCACCCCAACGCGCCAGATCACCCGTCCGATACATCCGCGACCCCGCCGACCCGAACGGATCCGCCACGAACCGACCCGCCGTCAAACCCGACCGACCCACATACCCACGCGCCACACCACCACCCGACACATACAACTCACCCACCACACCCACCGGAACCGGCTGCAAATGCCCGTCCAGGACGTGGACCCGGGTGCCCGGCAGCGGCGTGCCGATCGGCGGCACCCCCGGTCCGGCGAGCGGACCGCTCATGGTCGCGCAGACCGTCGTCTCGGTCGGCCCGTACGCGTTCACCAGGTGCCGCCCCTCCGACCAGGTCTCGGCGATCCGCGGCGGGCACTGCTCACCGGCCACCGCGAGGCTGCGCAGGCCGGCCAGACGCTCCGGCGCGAGCTCGGCGAGGACGCTCGGCGACAGGGTGGCGTGGGTGACGCCGAACTCGGCGACGGTCCGCACCAGCGGCTCGCCCGGCAGCAGCCGCTCGCGCGGCACCACCACCAGGCAGGCGCCGGCCAGCAGCGTCACCACGATCTCGGAGACCGCCGCGTCGAAGCTCGGCGAGGCGAACTGCAGCACCCTGCTGTCCGCGTCCACCGCGAAGCCCGCGCGCTGCGCCCGGGCGAGGGTGCCGAGGCCGGCGTGGGTGACCACGACGCCCTTGGGCCGGCCGGTCGAACCCGAGGTGTAGATCACGTACGCCGCCTGGTCCGGCCGGACGGTACGGGCCGGGGCGGGCCCGTCCCCGTCCAGGTCGAGCCGGTCGAGGTCCAGGCGCACGGCGGCGCTCGACGGCACCTCGGTGCCGGCCAGGGTGAGCACCACGTCCGGCGCCGCGTCGGCGAGCACGAAGGCGATCCGCTCGGCCGGGTAGTCCGGGTCGACCGGGACGAACGCGCCGCCGGCCAGGGCGACGGCGTGCAGGGCGACCACCAGCTCCACCGAACGCGGCAGCAGGACGGCGACCCGCCGCTCCCGGCCGACGCCCGCCTCGGCGAGGATCCGGGCCAGCGCGGCCGAACGGCGGTACAGCTCCCGGAAGTCCAGCTCGACACCCTCGGCGGCAAGCGCCGGAGCGTGCGGCGTGCGCTCGACCTGGGCCGTGAACAGCTCCGGCCAGACCTCGCCGGCGCCCTCGGCCCGCGGTCCGGTGCCGAACGCGAGCAGCGCGGCGCGCTCCTCGGCGCCGACCGCGGCGAGCCGGCCGACGAGGGTCCGCGGCTCGCCGGCGACGGTCCGCAGCAGGCGCCCGAACCCCTCGGCGAGCCGCCCGATCCGCGCGGCGTCGAACACGTCGGGCCGGTAGTGGACCCGCGCGTGCAGGGCGCCGCCCGGGGCCGGCGCGGCCTCCAGGGCGAGCGCGTAGTGGGTCACCGAGTGGTGGTCCACGCCGTCGATCGCGAGCCCGGCCCCGGCAGCCGTCCGGCCGAGCGCGGCCCGGTCCAGCGGGTAGTTCTCGAACACCATCGAGGTGTCGAACAGTTCGCCGTGCCCGGCGGCCCGCTGGATGTCCACCAGCCCGAGGTGGTGGTACTCGACCAGCGCGGCCTGCTCCGCCTGCAGCCGGTGCGCCAGCTCGGCGACCGTCTCGTCGGCGCGCAGCGCCAGGCGCAGCGGAACGGTGTTGATGAACAGGCCCACCAGGTCGGCGACGCCCGGGAGTTCGGCCGGGCGTCCGCTCACCGTGACACCGGTGACGACGTCCGTACGGCCGGTGGTGCGGGCGAGCAGCAGCAGCCAGGCCGCCTGGACGAGGGTGTTGACGGTGACCCCGAGAGCACGCGCCGCGGCCTCCAGGTCGACGCCGTCGACCTGGAACTCCAGCCCGTCCGGCTCCTGGTGCACCGGCGTGCGGCCGGAGCCGACCAGGGTGCCGGAGTCGAGGTCCGCCAGCGCGTCGCGCCACGCCTGCTCCGCGGCGGTGCGGTCCTGGCGGCCCAGCCAGGCCAGGTACTCGGTGAACGACCGGGCCGGCGGCAGCTGCTCACCGGCGTACCCGGCGAGCAGCTCGCGCAGGATGACCGGCACCGACCAGCCGTCGCGGATCGCGTGGTGCGCGGTGATCGCGAGGGTCGTGCCGCCGTCCCGGGTGATCAGGGCGAAGCGGATCAGCGGCGGGGCGGCGAGGTCGAAGCCCCGCCGCCGTTCCCGGTCGAGCAGCTCGGACAGCCGCTCCGGCTCGCCGCGCAGGTCGGCCTCGGTCCAGTCGAGCTCCGGGTCGACGGCGACCACCTGGACGACGGTGCCCGCGCCGGTGCGGCGGAAGGCGGAGCGCAGCGCGGTGTGGCGCCGCAGCACCTCGGTGGCCGCGGACAGCAGCCGGGCCGGGTCCACCGTGCCGCCGAGGTCCACCCGCAGCTGGGAGACGTACGGGTCGTGGTCCTCGCCGCGCTCGTCGCGGTAGGAGTGGTGGAAGAGCAGGCCCTCCTGCAGCGGGGCGAGCGGCAGCAGCTCGGCGACGTCGCCGGCCGCCTCCAGCTCCCGGATCTCCTCCTGGCTGAGGGCGATCATCAGGTCGGACGGGGTGCGCCCGCCGGCGCCGGGGAGGGCGGCTCGGGTCGCGATGCCGCGCAGCGCCTCGAACCAGAGCGCGGCGAGGCGGCGCACCTCGTCGTCGTCGACCAGGCCGCGGGCCCAGGTCCAGGTGGCGACCAGCTCGGGGCCGTCGGGTCCCTGGTGGGTCGCCGCGTTGACCTCGACGAGGTGGGCGAGCGGCGCCTCCGGGGCGTCCGCGGCGCCGAGGCCGGGCACCAGCGCCCAGCCCTCGCCGAGCGGGCCGGCCGCGTCGATCCGTCCGAAGTAGTTGTAGCCGAGCTGGGCCTCGGGCGCGGCGGCCAGGCCGGGCGCGGTCTCCGGGGAGACGTAGCGGGCCAGGCCGTAGCCGATGCCCTCGCCAGGGGTGGCGCGCAGCCGCTCCTTGACCGCGCGCAGGGCCCGCCCGGCCGCCTCTCCGCCGGCGGCGAGCTCCGCCCAGGCCACCGGCCCGGCGTCGAGGTGCACGGGGTAGGCGGCGGTGAACCAGCCGACGGTACGGGACAGGTCGCTGCCGGGCACCAGGTGCTCGGCGCGGCCGTGCCCCTCGACGTCCAGCAGCACGCCCTCGGTGTCCCCGCGCCAGTGCGGGACGGCGGCCGCGAGCCCGGTGAGCAGGACGTCGTCGACGTTGGCGTGGAAGGCGGCCGGCACGGCGGTGAGCAGCGGTCCGGTCACCTCGGCGGGCAGCCGCAGGGTGAACCGTCCGGCCTCGCCGCGCAGGTCCCGCTCGGGGTCGAGCGGGCGGGAGGCGAGCGGCGGGTCGTTGTGCGCCAGGACCTCGTGCCACCAGTCGGCGTCGGTCGCCGGCAGCCGGGTGAGCTCGGTGGCCCACTGGGCGAAGGAGGTGGTGACGGGCGGCAGTTGGACCGGCGTCCCGGCGGCGAGCTGCTGCTGCGCCTGGATCAGGTCGGGCACGATGATCCGCCAGGAGACGCCGTCGACGGCGAGGTGGTGGACGACCAGGAGCAGCCAGCCGCCCTCGGCGCCGCGGTCGAACCAGACGGCGCGCAGCACCCGCCCGGCGGCCGGGTCCAGGGCGTCCCGCGCGGCCGGTCCGAACTCCTCGACCAGTTCGGCGAGTTCGCTCTCGGAGCGGCCGGTGGCGTCGACCCGGTGCAGGCAGTCGGCGGCGGCCACGGCGTCGGCGGTCGACAGCTCGTGGGTGCCGGTGATCCTCATCCGCAGCAGGTCGTGCCGGTCCAGGACGGCCTGCAGCGCGCCGGTCAGCCCGTCCGGGGTGAGCGGCGGGGTCCGCAGCACGACGGACTGGTGGTAGTGCTCGGTGCGACCACCCCGGTCCGCCAGCCGGCGCATGATCGGCAGGTACGGCACCGCGGCGCCCTCGCCGACCGGGGCCGGGGCCGCGGCGGGCGCGGTGGCCGTCTCGCCCAGGGCGGCGGCCAGCCGGGCGACGGTCCGGTGCTCGAAGACGTGCCGGGCGGACAGCCGCAGGCCCGCGACCCGGGCCCGGCCGACCAGTTGGATCGACATGATGCTGTCGCCGCCCAGCGAGAAGAAGTCGTCGTCCACGCCGACGTCCTCGCGGCCGAGCACGGTGCGGAACAGCTGCAGCACCTGCTCCTCCGCCTGGCTGCGCGGGGCGCGGGCGGGCGCGGTGGCGGCGAAGGCCGGGTCGGGAAGCGCCGCCCGGTCGACCTTGCCGTTCGGGGTGAGCGGCAGTCCGTCGAGCGGCACCAGTGCCGCCGGGACCATGTACTCGGGCAGGACGGCGCGCAGGTGCCGCTCGACGGCGGCGGTGTCCACCTCGGTGCGGGCCACCAGGTAGCCGACCAGTCGCCGTTCGGCCTCGCTCCCCCGGACCGCCGCGACCGCGCGGACGACGCCGTCGAAGGCCTCGATCGCCGCCTCGACCTCGCCGAGCTCCACCCGGAAACCGCGGATCTTGATCTGCTCGTCGGCCCGGCCCAGGTACTCCACGGCGCCGTCGGCACGGAAGCGGACCAGGTCGCCGGTGCGGTACATCCGGGTTCCGGCCGGGCCGTACGGGTCGGCGAGGAAGCGCTCGGCGCTCAGCCCCGGACGGCCGAGGTAGCCGCGGGCCAGCCCGGCCCCGGCGATGTACAGCTCGCCGCGGGCCCCGGGGGCGACCGGACGCAGGCCGCTGTCCAGCACATAGGCGCGGGCGTACTCGAAGGGCCGGCCGATCGGCACCGGTCCGTCGGGCAGCTCCTCCCCCGGGAGCAGCCGGAACTCCAGGCAGTTGACGGTCGCCTCGGTGGGACCGTAGGCGTTGATCACGGTCGCCTGCGGGTTGCCGGCCCGCCAGGCACGCAGGGCCTCGCCGCGCAGCGGCTCGCCACCGAGCACCAGGGCCGCCGAGGGCGAGACCTCCGGTGGCAGGGTGTCGAGCAGTGCGAGGTGGCTGGGCGTGCCCTTGAGGAAGGTCGGCCGGGGGCCGCCCACCGCGTCGGGCAGCTCGGCGACGTGCACGCAGCCGCCCGCGACCAGCGGGGACCACAGGCAGGTGACGGTCAGGTCGAAGGAGACCGAGGTGTGCGCGAGGGCGAGGCCCGACACCTCGGGGTAGGCCTCCCGGGCCCGGCGCAGGTAGGCGCCGAGCGCCCGGTGCTCGACCACCACGCCCTTGGGACGGCCGGTCGAACCCGAGGTGAAGATCACGTAGGCCGGGTCCTGCGGACGGGGCCGGCGGTCGAGCGGCTCCGCCTCGGCGTCGGTGACCCGCAGGGTGGGCAGAGCGGCCGGGACCAGCCCGTCCTCGGCCACCACTGCCAGCACCGGGGCGGCGTCGCCGACGATCAGGGCGATCCGCTCGACCGGGTAGGCCGGGTCCACCGGTACGTAGGCGCCGCCGGCCTTGTGCACACCGAGCAGGGCGACCGTCAGCTCCACCGAGCGCGGCAGCAGCACCGCGACCAGGCTGCCGGGGACGACGCCGCGATCGGCCAGCTCACGGGCGAAGGCATTGGCCCGCCGCTCCAGCTGCCGGTAGGTCAGCGTCCGGCCGTCGGCCGTCACCGCGGGGGCGTCGGGCGTGCGGGCGGCCTGGGCCGCGAACAGTTCGGGCAGCGAGGCGGCCGACTCGGCGTGGTCGAGCGGGGGGTTCCAGGCGAGCAGCCGGTCCCGCAGCCCCTCGTCGCCCGGGGTGACCAGGGCACCGACCGGCGGCGCGGAGTCGGCGGCCAGTGCCCGCAGCACGTCCACCAGTTGCTCGCCGGCCAGCCGGGCGGACTCCTCGGAGACCAGTCCGGGCTGGTGGCGCACCCGCAGGGTCAGCTCCTCGCCGGGCACGGCGACCACGCTGATCGCGAAGTGGCTGCCGTCCCGCACCCGCGCCGCGGCCAGGTCGAGGCCTCCGGCGCGGGCCGCGGCGCCGAGGTGCTCCTCGTCCAGCGGGTAGTTCTCGAAGGTGAGCAGGGTGTCGAACAGCTCGCCGAGGCCGACCTCGCGTTGGATGTCGCGCAGCGCGAGGTGGTGGTGGTCCAGCAGCGCGGACTGCTCGCGCCCGAGCCGGGCGACCAGGTCGGCCGACGACTCCCGCGGGTCCAGCCGCACCGCGAGCGGCACGGTGTTGATGAACAGGCCCACCATGTCCGCCGAGCCGTCGAGGTCCGCCGGACGACCGGCCACGGTCACCCCGAACAGCACGTCGTCGCGCCCGGTCAGCCGGCGCAGCACCAGCGCCCAGGCGACCTGGACCATCGTGTTGACGGTGACGCCCCGGGCCCGGGCGGCGGCGGCGAGGGCCGTCGTCGCGGCCCCGTCGAGCAGGTACTCCCGCCGCTCCGGCTCGGCCACCTCGGCGCCGCGGCCCTCGGCCACCAGCATCGGCTCGGTGACCTCGGCGAGCGCGGCCCGCCAGGCCGCCAGGGAGGCCTGCGGGTCGGTGCCGGCCAGCCAGCCCAAGTAGTCGCGGTACGGTCGGGGCACGGCCGCGGGCTCGGCCCCGGCGTAGGCGTCGAAGAGGTCCCGCAGGACGATCGGCAGCGACCAGCCGTCGACCGCGATGTGGTGCACGGTCAGCACCAGCGCGTCGGCCCCGTTCGCCCGGCGGACCACCGCCACGCGCAGCAGCGGCGGCGCCGCCAGGTCGAAGCCGGCCGCCCAGTCCCGCTCCAGGAAGGCGGTGAACTCCGCCTCCCCGGCGAGCCCGGCCTCGGTCAGCGGAACCTCGGGGGCCTCGTGCACGCACTGGACGGAACGCTGTTCCTCGGTGGTGCGGAAGCCGGCCCGCAGCACCTCGTGCCGGGCCAGTACGACGGCCAGCGCGGCTCGCAGCCGGGCGACGTCCACCGGACCGGCGAACTCCAGCACCAGCTGGATGGTGTACGGGTCGAGTGCCGCCTCGTCGAAGGCGTGGTGGAACAGCAGTCCGTCCTGGGTGGGCGACACCGGCAGGACGTCGGTGATGCCGGGCTCGGCCAGCAGCCGGGCGGTCGCGGCGGTGGACGGCAGCGGGAGGGCCTCGGCCGCCGGCCGCGGCCGGTACCCGGTGCTGACCTCGGCCAGCGCGGCGACGGTCCGCCGTTCGAAGATCTCCTTGAGGGTGAAGTCCAGGCCGCCCGCCCGGGCCCGGCCGAGCAGCCGGAAGCCGAGCACGCTGTCGCCGCCGAGGGCGAAGAAGTCGTCGTCCACGCCGACCCGCTCGACCCCGAGCACCTCGGCGAAGACCTCGGCCAGCCGCCGCTCGGCCGCCGAGCGCGGGGCACGGCCGCCGCCGCCCGCGATCACCGGCACCGGCAGCGCCCGTCGGTCCACCTCGCCGGTGCGACCGATCGGCAGGGTGTCCACCCGCACCACGACGGCGGGGACCATGTAGTCCGGCAGCGACTGGGCCAGCAGACCGCGCAGTTCGGCCGTCTCGACGTCCCGGCGGGCCACCACGTAGCCGACCAGCCGGCGGTCGCCCTGGACGTCCTCGCGCACGGCCGCCGCGGCCCGCACCACGCCGGGGGCGGCGGCCAGCGCGGCCTCCACCTCGGCGAGGTCGAAGCGGAAGCCGCGCAGCTCGACCCGGCCGGCCGGCTCCTCGGCGGCCTCGGCCTCCCCGACGTCCGGGAGGAACGCGCCGACCAGGGTTCCGGGGGCGGTCGCGGCCGCGGTCAGCACCGCGGTGAACAGGTCGAGCAGCCGCTCGGCGGCCTGGGGGCGCTCGACGCCGAACAGCTCGCCGCGGTGGGCCAGCCGCGCGGTGAGCCGGTCGCCGGGCAGCACCGCGAGGGTCAGCGGGTAGTGCGTCGCGTCCACGAGGTCGGCGCCGGTGACGGTGAGCCCGGTGGTGCCGGCCGCGGCGGCGATCGCGTCCCGGTCCACCGGGTAGCTCTCGAAGACGACCAGCGTGTCGAAGAGGTTCGGCACTCCGGCCGCCCGCTGGATGTCGACCAGCGCGAGGTGCTGGTGGCCGAGCAACTCGCCCTGGCTGTCCTGGACGGCGCGGGCCAGCCCGGCCAGGGTGCTGCCCGCCGCCACGTCGGCACGGAGCGGGACGGTGTTGATGAACAGTCCGGCCATCCCCTCGACGCCGCCCAGCTCGGCGGGACGCCCGGCGACGGTGATGCCGAACAGCACGTCGGAGCGGCGGGAGAGGGTGCGCAGCACCACCGACCAGGCGGCCTGCACCAGGCTGTTGACGGTGACGCCGAGGTCCCGGGCGGAGGCGCCGAGCAGGCGGGTGGTGGCCTCGTCCAGCTCGCGGACGATCTCACCGACCACGATCTCACCGCCCACGGGCTCGGCGGCGTCCGCCGCGACCAGGGTGGGGCGGGCGCCGGCCAGGGCCCGCGACCAGGCGTCGGCGGCGGCCGAACGGTCCTGCCGGGCGAGCCAGCCGAGGTAGTCCCGGTACGGCCGGGGCTCGGGCGCGTCGACCGCGCCGCCGTACGCCTGGAGCAGCTCACGCACCAGGACCGGCACGGACCAGCCGTCCAGCACCGCGTGGTGGCAGGTCAGCACCAGCCGGTGGCCGTCGTCCAGGCGCAGCAGGGCGGCCCGCAGCAGCGGGGCGGCCGCCAGGTCGAACGGCTCCGCGCGCTCGGTCGCGCAGACCCGCTCGGCCTCGGCCTCGGCCGCGCGCCCGCGCAGGTCGTACCCGCGCCAGGGCACCTCGGGCGCCCGGTGCACGGCCAGGACCGGCCGGCTCAGCCCCTCGTGCCGGATGCCCGCGCGCAGCACGGGGTGGCGGGAGAGCACACCGGCCAGGGCGGCCCGCAGCCGCTCGGCGTCCAGCTCGCCGGCCAGGTCGAGGCGCAGCTGCACGGTGTAGACGTCGCGGCCGCCGGTGGCGACGGCGCTGTGCACCAGCAGGCCTTCCTGCAACGGGGTGAGCGGCAGCACCTGGTCGAGGTCCGGCTCGGCGAGCAGCGCGGAGAGTTCGGCGGCCGGCAGCGGGTCGGCGAGCGGGGCGGCCCGGTCGGTCGTGTCGTCCGCCGGCCGGACGCCGCAGAGCGGGGCGAGGCGGGCGACCGTCCGGGCCCGGAAGAGGTCGCGGACGGCCACCGCCAGACCGCCCTCGGCGGCGCGGGCGGCGAGCCGGGTCGCGGAGAGCGAGTTGCCGCCGAGGGCGAAGAAGTCGTCGTCGATGGTGACCTCGGTGACGCCGGTGGCCTCGGCGAACAGCTCGCAGAGCCGGGCCTCCTCCGGGGTGCGCGGCGCGCGGCCGTCCATCAGGGCGACGCTGACCGGCTCGGGCAGGGCGCGCCGGTCGAGCTTGCCGTTCGCGGTCAGCGGCATGGCGTCCAGGACGACGATCGCGCCGGGCACCATGTACTCGGGCAGCCGGCTCACCAGGTGATCGCGCAGCTGCGGCGAGTCGCCCTCGGGGGACACCACGTACGCCACCAGCCGCCGGTCTCCGGGGCGGTCCTCGCGCAGCAGGACGGCGGCCCGCTCGACCGGCGGGTGGGCGAGCAACGCGGCCTCGATGTCCCCGAGTTCGATCCGGAAGCCGCGCATCTTCACCTGGTGGTCCACCCGGGACAGGTAGGTCAGCGAGCCGTCCGCGCCGACCCGGACCAGGTCGCCGGTCCGGTAGAGCCGGCCGGGGCCGTAGGGGTTGGCGACGAAGCGCTCGGAGGTGAGCGCCGGGCTCCCCAGGTAGCCGCGCGCGACGCCCGAACCGACGATGTACAGTTCGCCGCCGACCCCCTCCGGGACCGGCTGCAGGGCCGAATCGAGGACGTGCACCTGGGTGTTGAGCAGCGGATCACCGAGGATCACCGGACCGCCGTCCACCGTGGCGGCCATCGACCAGACGGTCGTCTCGGTCGGGCCGTAGACGTTGGTCACCGAGGCGGTGTTGGCCAGCAGCAGGTCGGCGAGCGTGCCGGGCAGCGCCTCGCCGCCGGTGAGGACCCGGACGCGCTCGAAGACGTGCGGCCGGTACTCCATCAGCGCCTGCCACAGGCTCGGCGTCGCCTGCATCACGGTGACCCGCTCGCGGTCCACCAGGCCCCGCAGGCCGTCCGGGTCGAGCACCTGCTCGCGGCCGGCCAGCACGACGGCGGCGCCGGACAGCAGCGGGAGGAAGAGCTCCAGGACGGCGATGTCGAAGCTGACCGTGGTCACCGCGAGCATGGTGTCCGAGGGCCGCATCGGCACGACGGCGCGCATGGCGTCGAGGAAGTTGTCCATCGCCGAGCGCTCGATCACCACGCCCTTGGGGCGGCCGGTCGAACCGGAGGTGTAGATGACGTACGCGATCGAACCGGGGAGCCCGGTGCGGCCGAGCGGTCGGGCGTCACCGGTGGTCAGCGCCGCGCGGTCGGGCACCAGCCGGGGCGTTCCCTCGGAGGTCGGACCGTCGGTGGTGGTGACCAGCAGGTCGGGCCCGGCCTCGGCGAGCACCGTGGCGATCCGGTCGGCCGGGTGGTCCGGGTCGATCGGCAGGTAGCCGCCGCCGGACTTGAGCACGGCGAGCAGGGTGACCAGCAGCTCGGTGGTGCGGGGCAGGGCGACGGCGACCAGCCGGTCCGGGCCGATGCCGCGGGCGGCGAGCAGCCTGGCGAGGCGGTTGGCGCGGGCGTCCAGCTCGGCGAAGGTCAGCACCTCGTCGGCGCGCAGCGCGACGGCCTCCGGAGTGGCGGCCGCCTGGCGCTCGAACTCGGCGACCAGGGAGGGAACTTCGGAGGCGGTGGGGCCGGTGTTGCGGTCGAGCATGCGCCGGCGCACCGCCTCGCCGACCAGCCGGGCGCGGCCGACCGGAGCTTCGGGGGAACGGCCCAGGTCGGCCAGCAGGGCGAGGAAGTGCCGCTCGTGGTCGGCGAGTTCGACCTCCGAGTACAACGCCGGGTTCGCGGCGAACTCCAGCCGGACGGTCCCGCTGACCGTCGGGTCACCGTAGGAGGAGAGCGCGAAGTCGGCGACCGGGCCGTTGGAGAGCTGGTGACCGGTGGCCGTCACCTCGCCGAACCGCAGCGTCGGGTCGAAGGACATCGCGTTGACCAGGGTCCCGAAGAGGACCCCGCCGGTACCGGTGAGGTCGAGGTCCCGGTGCAGGTCCTCGCGCCGGAAGCGCTGCACCCGCAGCACCTCGCCGAGCCGGGCCCGGGCCTGCCCGACCAGGTCCGCGAAGGAGTCGTCGGGGTGGACGGCGATCCGCAGCGGCAGGTCGTTCGCGAGCATCGCCGGGGTGGCCAGCGCCGCCGGGGACTGCCGGGAGGCCACCGGCACGCCGAGCACCACCTCCGACACCGACAACAGGCGGTGCTGGTACACCGCCGTCGCGGCGGTCAGCACGGCGGGCCAGTGCCCGACGGCGGTCAGCTCGGCGGTCAGCTCGGGGCTCAGCTCCACCTGCCGGCGCAGCGCGCGCGGGGCCGGGCCGGCCGAACGGTCGGCCAGCGAGCGGCGCTCCTCCGCCGCGTCCACCTGGTCCAGCAGGAAGCGCCGGTCGCTCTCCCGGCGCGGAGACTCCCGGTAGGCGCGTTCCTCGGCCAGCAGGTCGGCGAGGCCGTGCCGGCGCCGCGGCGCGCCGACGACGGCCGCCCCGCCGCCGTCGGGGGCACCCTGGAGGGCGGAGTAGAGGGCGGCCAGCCGGCCGAGGTAGCGGGTCTGACCGAAGCCGTCGAGCAGGATGTGGTGGTAGCGGAACCAGAACAGCTGCCGGCCGTCCTCCAGCAGAAGCAGGGCGTGCCGGAACAGCGGGCCCGCGGCCGGATCCGGTGCGGATCCCAGCGCCGGACGGGTCGCGAGGTCGCGCTCCATCCAGGCCCGGGCCGCCGCCGACGGCTCCGCCTCGGCCCGCAGGTCCACCACCGTCAGCCCGGCGTCCAGCTCCGCGCGGACGACCTGGTACACCTCGCCGTCGTCCCCGAACCCGGCCCGCAGCGCCTCGGTCTCCGCCACCGCCCCGGCCACGGCCCGGCCCAGCACCCCGGCGTCGAGGCCCTCGGCCTCGAAGTAGACGCCGCACTGGTAGAGCGGGCTCTCGGGCTCCATGCGCTGCGCCACCCAGACGCCCTGCTGCGCGGCGGTGACCGGCATGCGGACGTCACCGACGTCGTTGCGAACCTCGGACTGTGCCAACCGACTCACGCTCCCAGAACGGCGTACAGGCTGCGGGGCGCCGTCGCGCGCCACCGTTCCCCTGCGTACACGGCAGATGCTCGGACCACGCGCCACCGGGCGGGGTCCACTGCGGGAGGCTCATCTCGGCCCCTATCGCGTTCCTATAGCGGGCTCCGGCGATCACTTATAGGCGTCGCATAGCAGCCCCGCCGACGGTGACCGGCATGGACAGTCCGATCGGACCCGGCACACGCACCGCCCCACGGCCGCCGCGGGCCCCGTCGCCCGCCGGACGGCCGCCGGCCCCGCGGTTCTTCGCACCCGACGAGCGGGAGTTCCGCACCACACTCGGCCACTTCTGCACCGGGGTCGCCGTCATCACCGCCCAGGACGACGAGCCTCTCGGCTTCACCTGCCAATCCCTCACCGCGCTGTCGCTCACCCCGCCACTGGTCACCTTCGCGGCCGGGAACGGCTCACGGAGCCTGCCCCGGATCGTCCGCAGCGGCGTGTTCAGCGCCAATGTGCTGGCCTCCGACCAGGAGGCGCTCGGCCGACGGTTCGGCAGCGGGCAGCAGGAGGAACGCTTCTCGGGCGTGGAGTGGCACCCGTCCCCGATCTCCGGCAGCCCCCACCTCGCCGACGCGCTCGCCTGGATCGACTGCCGGGTGCACGAGGCGCTCCCCGGCGGGGACCACACCATCGTGGTCGGCCGGGTCACCGGCGTCGCCTGGGGCAGCGGCGACCCGCTCCTCTACTTCCGCAGCCAGTTCCGACACCTCGCGGCCCCGCCGAACACCGCCACCGCCCCCTCAGCACCGGCCACCTGACACAGCCTCACCACTGGTCGCCGGGAGAGGCGTTAGGGGCGGGCCGCCCCCCAAACCGATCGGGGCGCCGCCTCCTCAGGCGACGCCCCGATCAACTGTTCGCAAGCAGCGAGGTCAGCAGTGGTCCGCCAACTTGCTCACGATCCACGTGTCCGGACCGAATGTCGCGGTCTCACCGGCCCGAACGCACCGCGTAAAACCCGGGCCGTCGTCATACTGCCCGGCGACCCTGACGGCGTGATCCTCACAGTTCCGGTAGTACGCGCGCCCCGGACCCGGGTAAGAGGTCCCGCAGGGCACATCCACCGCCACCGCACCAGCACTCGGGGCGGCACCGGCCGGCCCGGCCGGGACCATGAGCACCGCCCCCGCCGCGGCGGCAACCAGGAGCAACTTCGGAGCTTTCCACATCCTCTGCATATCCGTCAGGCTGGTGCCCTCTCCTCTATTTCCTCTATGCGCCGGGCACCCCTCGTCGACCGCGCCCCGGAACCACCCCGCGAATCACAGAGGTGCGGCCCGCACCGGATCGGGAGGGGCTGCCTCTGCAGCCGTCCGTCGAGGGCCGCCGGGAGGAGGCCGCCGCTCGGCCTGGCGGCCGGGCCCGGTGGGAGAAGGAGCCTCGTAGCGGCGTCGTGGAGTGCTCCGTGCGGCTCCGCTTGAGATCTCCGCCGGCCGGCGGCCACCGGCCTCGGGCATGCGGCCACTGCTCCAGCTGTCTGCCGAACACTGACGGCGCTCCTCGCCACCTCGGGACCTTGCCGGCGAGGTCACCCCACCGCCGGCTTCGCCACAGCTGCCGGCCGGCACTCGGCAGGCCCCGGGGCCCGTCGGCCTCGGGGCCCTACCGGTCGCCCACCGGTCCGTCCGTGATCTTCAGCCGACCGGCGACACCATCGAGGACACAGTCGAGACCGGTCTCGAACTGCCACTGCAGGTCGCCCTTGCGGGTGGCCTCGCCGAGGTAGCGCGTGTACATCGGATAGCGTCCGGTCTTCACCAGCCAGGCCATCTGCGGGGCGAGCCCGGAGCGCGCCTCGTCGTAACTGGCCCAGCCCCGCGACTCCAGCATCTGGGTCAGGCCGATCTCCGCGTTGAGGGCGCCCCACACGTACGAGGTGACGGTGCTGTAAACGGCCATCGCGGTGTCGGCGTCGAGTCCCTCCGCGCCGAGCACGGCGAGCGCGGTCTCCGGTACCGCGAGTTGGTTGGGGGTCAGCCCGGACCAGCCCACCCGGGTGACCCACGAGTGGCTGCGGCCGACGTCCAGGAGGCGCACGGCGAGTTCCCGCATGACCTGCCGCCAGCCGGAGCCCTCCAGAGGGAGTTCCACCTCCCCGTACACGTGGTCGACCATCAGCTCCAGGAGTTCGTCCTTGGAGGAGACGTACCGGTAGGCGGCCATCGGGGCCACGCCGAGCACTGTGGCCAGACGCCGCATGGTGACGGCGTCGATGCCCTCCAGGTCGGCGATCTCCACCGCCGCCTCGGCGATGCGCCGCGGGTTCAACGGCGTGCGGGCCGTCGGCGACGGGCGCTCAAGCCGTTCCCACAGGGTGACATTCTCCTTCTCCGTCCCCTTGCTCCGTTCCACCTTGTCCCCAGCAGACATCGACAGGCTCCTCACAGTCAGCATCAGTGTACGTTGTATTTTCCAGTAGACGATGTACGCACGGATGTGTACGTTGTACGTTACCGACGTGACGCACACAACACCAGGGAGACATCCATGAGTGCGCAGCACAACCCCCTGCAGGTCGCGGTGATCATCGGCAGCACCCGCGGAGGGCGGTTCGGGCCCGTCGTCGCCGACTGGGTGATCTCCCACATCGCCCAGCGCGACGACATGGCGGCGGACCGCATCGACCTCGTGGAGACCCCCCTTCCCTCGGTGTTCCCGGACTTCACGAAGCCGCTGCCCGGGGATGTCACCACCCAGGTCGGCGCGGTGACGACCAGGCTGAGCGCGGCCGACGCATTCGTCATTGTGACCCCGGAGTACAACCACAGCTTCCCGGCCTCGCTGAAGAACCTCATCGACTGGCACAACGAGCAGTGGCACGCCAAGCCGGTCGGCTTCGTGTCCTACGGCGGCCTCTCCGGCGGTCTGCGCGCCGTCGAGCACCTGCGGGTCGTGCTCGCCGAGGTGCACTCGGTCACCATCCGCAACACCGTGAGCTTCCACAACTTCGGCCGGACTTTCGACGCCGAGGGCCGACCGACCGACCCCGCGTCCGAGGTTGCCGCCAAGGGCATGCTCGACCAACTGGCCTGGTGGGGCGAGGTCCTGCGGGATGCCAAGCTCACCAAGCCGTACGCCGCCTGACGGGCAGTCACGCACGCCTTGGGGGGCAGCGATGAACGACCACCGGGCCGGAGCGGCCCGACCCGCAGGATCCGCGGCGCCGGCCGGTTCCACCGACCGCCCGCTGTCCCGCCTCGGCCTCGTCGGGCTGATGCTCGGGATCGTGCTGGCGACACTCGACGGACAGATCGTCAGCACCGCCCTGCCCACGGTCGTGGGCGACCTCGGCGGCCTGGACCGGTTCTCCTGGGTGGTGACGGCGTACCTCCTGGCAATGTCCGCCGCCACCCCGGTCTGGGGCAAACTGGGCGACCTCTACCACCGCAAGGGCGCCTTCCTCGCGTCCGTGGGACTGTTCCTGCTCGGGTCGGTCCTGTGCGGCACGGCCCAGGACATGCCGCAGCTGATCGCCTTCCGCGCCCTCCAGGGCCTCGGCGCGGGCGGCCTGTTGGTCGGGGCGCTCTCCGTCATCGGTGCCCTGGCCGCCGCCGAGGAACGGGGACGCATCCAGTCGCTGATCGGGGTGATGCTGCCGGTGGCCTTCGTCGGAGGTCCGCTGCTCGGTGGGTTCATCACCGACTACGCGCACTGGCGCTGGACCTTCTACGTGAACGTCCCCGTGGGCCTGGTCGCCCTGCTGGCCGCCGCCCGCGGCGTGCGAACGGGCGGCGAACCCGTCAAGGGCGGCCGCATCGACTACCTCGGCACGCTCCTGCTGACCACCGGCATCCTGGCGATCACCCTGGTGGGCACCTGGGCCGGCAACAGCTATGCCTGGCTGTCCCCCCAGATCCTCGGACTCGGCGCGCTGTCCGTGCTCGTGCTGGCCTGGTTCGTCCGCGTGGAACAGCGGGCGGCCGAGCCGATCACTCCGCTCGTGCTGTTCCGCAACCGGGAGTTCGGTCTCGCCCAGGTGATCAGCTTCCTGGTCGGCGCCACCATGGTCTCCGTACTCAACTACCTCCCGCAGTACCTGCAGTTCGTCCAGGGCGCCTCGTCCACGGCGAGCGGCATGCTGATCCTCCCGATGATGACCGGCATGCTGTCGGCCCAACTGCTCACCGGGCGCTTGACCGACCGCGGCGGCCTCGACCGCGTCCTGCCGATCGCGGGCAGCGCCGTGATGCTCCTCGGCACGCTGGTGCTCCTCCTGCTCGGCACGGGCACCCCGGTCGCCATCGCCTCGGCTCTCACCCTCGTCATGGGCCTCGGCGTCGGCGTCCTGCTGCAGAGCACCATGCTGACGACGATGAACAACGCCCCGAAGCGCCACATGGGTGCCGCCACCGGGACGGTCACCCTGGCCCGCACCATCGGCGGCTCCCTCGGGGTCGCCGTCCTCGGAGCGGTCCAGGCCGACCGGATGAGCACGGTGCTGGCCGACCGCCTCGGGCCCGATGCCGAGCGCGACCTCACCTCCGGCGGACAGCTCACCCCCGCCGTACTGAAGGACATGCCGGCGCCCACCCGCGACGCCGTCGAGACGGCCGTCACCAGCGGATTGCACGGGGTCGTCGCCAGCGCCTCGCTCCTGGCCGTCCTCGCCTTCGCCGTCGCCTGGTTCGTGCGGCCCACTCCTCCCGCCGGAGCGGCCGACGCGCCGGATCCGGCCCCCGCCGCGGCGGGAGTTGCACCCGTGCGCACCCCTCCCGCCGACTGAGCGGCCCCGGGGCGACGGCCCGGAACAGCAGCCCGGCCCTCGACCTCGGCCCGGCCGACGGGGTGAGCTCGGCCTGCGGCGGGGCGAGCCGGCCGGGCATCGGTCCCCTGTCGGCTGTCGTGGAACCCGGCGCGGTGTCCGGTGCTGCCGGTCGGCCGGTCGGCCGGTCCCAGGTGTCGCACCGGGCAGGAGCGGCCCGGCACCGGACGGAGTGCCGGTGACGTCCGTCCGGTGCCGGGCGGTGGGCCGGTCAGGAGGGGGTGGGGAGGTGGGGGCGGACGTGGGTGGCGGCTTCGGGGCCGTAGGTGGTGGCGAGGCGGGTGAGGAAGGTTTCGGGACGGAGGTCGTACTCCTGGGTGCCGACGGATTCCAGGGCCAGGGTGGCGAGCAGGCAGCCGACTTCGGCGGCGGCCCGTAGGGAGAGGCCCCAGGTGTCCGCGGCGAGGACGCCGGCGCGGAAGGCGTCGCCGACGCCCGTCGGGTCGGCGCGGCGCAGTTCGCGGGGCGGGCGGACGTCGATGGGCGGGTGGCCCTGGCGTTCGATCCGGACGCCGTCCGCGCCCAGGGTGGTGAACCAGGTGCCGACCCGCTTGAGCAGGTCCTCCTCGGTGAGGCCGGTGCGCCGCAGCAGCAGGCTCCGTTCGTAGGCGTTGGTGAAGAGCAGGGCCGCGCCGTCCACCAGGACGAGGGCCTGTTCGCCCGTGAGGCGGGCGAGTTGCTGGGAGGGGTCGGCGGCGAACGGGATGCCGGCGCTGCGGGCCTCCTCGGTGCGGCGCAGCATCGCGCCGGGGTCGTCGGGGCCGATCAGCACGATCCGGGCCGGGCCGGTGCGGGCCAGGACCTCGTGCAGGTCGATGTCGGCGGCCCGGCTCATCGCGCCGGGGTAGAAGGAGGCGATCTGGTTCTGGTCCCGGTCGGTGGTGCACAGGAAGCGGGCGGTGAACAGTTCGGGGTCGGTGAGCACGCCCCGGGTGTCGACGCCGTTGGCGCGAAGCCAGGTGTCGTACTCGGCGTGGTCGGCGCCGACCGCCCCGACCAGCACGGGCCGCAGTCCGAGCCGGCCCAGCCCGAGCGCGATGTTGGCGCCGACGCCGCCTCGCCGGATCTCCAGGCCGTCGACCAGGAAGGAGAGCGAGACCCGGTCCAGTTCCTCGGGCAGGAGCTGTTCGGCGATGCGGCCGGGGAAGGTCATCAGGTGGTCGGTGGCGATGGAGCCGCTGACCACCACGGCGCCGTGTTCAGACACCGGCGGCCGCCTTGAGTTCCTGGACGCGGTCGGTGCGCTCCCAGGTGAAGTCCGGCAGCTCGCGGCCGAAGTGCCCGTACGCGGCGGTCTGCGCGTAGATCGGCCGCAGCAGGTCCAGGTCCCGGATGATCGCGGCCGGCCGCAGGTCGAAGACCTTCACCACGGCCTCCTGGATCTTCAGCACGTCCACCGTCTCCGTGCCGAAGGTCTCCACGAACAGGCCCACCGGCTCGGCCTTCCCGATCGCGTACGCCACCTGCACCTCGGCCCGCCGCGCCAGACCCGCCGCCACGATGTTCTTCGCCACCCACCGCATCGCGTACGCCGCCGAACGGTCCACCTTCGACGGGTCCTTGCCCGAGAACGCCCCGCCGCCGTGCCGCGCGAAACCGCCGTACGTGTCGATGATGATCTTCCGGCCCGTCAGACCCGCGTCGCCCATCGGACCACCGATCTCGAACCGGCCGGTCGGGTTCACCAGCAGCCGGTGGTCCGAGGCGTCGATGGCGAATTCGGCCAGTACGGGTTCGACCACGTACTCGCGGACGTCGGGGGTGAGCAGCGACTCCAGGTCGATGTCGCCGGCGTGCTGCGTGGAGACCACTACGGTGTCCAGGCGGACGGCCCGGTCCCCGTCGTACTCGATGGTGACCTGGGTCTTCCCGTCCGGACGCAGGTACGGGATCGTCCCGTTCTTGCGGACCTCCGACAGCCGGCGGGCCAGCCGGTGCGCCAGCGTGATCGGCAGCGGCATCAGCTCCGGCGTCTCGTCCGAGGCGTACCCGAACATCAGCCCCTGGTCGCCCGCACCCTGCCGGTCCAGGTCGTCCCCCTCCTGGCCCTCGCCGGCGCCCCCGACCCGGGCCTCGTACGCGGTGTCCACACCCTGCGCGATGTCCGGCGACTGCGCGCCGATCGACACCGACACACCGCAGGACGCCCCGTCGAAGCCCTTCTTCGAGGAGTCGTAGCCGATCTCCAGGATCTTCTCCCGCACCAGCTGCGCGATCGGCGCGTACGCCGTCGTGGTCACCTCGCCGGCGATGTGCACCAGGCCGGTGGTGATCAGCGTCTCGACCGCGACCCGGGACTTCGGGTCCTCCTTCAGCAGGGCGTCGAGAATGGTGTCGCTGATCTGGTCAGCGATCTTGTCCGGGTGTCCCTCGGTGACGGACTCGGAGGTGAACAGGCGCTTGGCCATCTGGTCTCCCTGAGGTCGTGGCGGGTCATGGCAGTTCGTGGCGCTTCGTGGCGCTTCGTGGCGCTTCACAACAGACCGCGGCGGTACACGGCCGTACACAGCGGTTCATGGCACGTAACGGCGTTTGACGGCACGTCACGGCGGCACCCCGGACGGGCCCGCGGCTACCAGCCCCGCTGTCGGGCGGCCGCCGCCGCGGGCGAGCGGAGCAGCGCGACGAGTTCCCGCCGCAGGGCCCGGTCCTGGTCGGTCTCGGTGGACAGGTCGAGCTGGACGATGTCCACCCCGGCCGCCCGCAGCAGGTTGATCCGGCGGGCGACGGTGGCGGGCGAGCCCGCGTACGCGGCGGCGAAGGAGCGGCGGACGTAGGCGGCCACCTGCTCGCCCGGCCGCTCCTCGGCGGCCCGGCCCCGCTCGCGGTCGCGGTCCAGGGCGACGGCCTGGGCGAACCGGTGGCCGTCCGGGCCGGCGGTGAGCCGCAGCGCCTCCCGGCGCAGCTCGCGGACCTTGTCCCGGGCGGCCTCGTCGGTGTCGGCCAGCACCAGGGTGAGGTGCCGCCAGATCCGCACCACCCGCCCGAACCCGGCGGCGGCCTCCCGGACTTCGGTGATCCGGCGGCGGGTGTCGGGCAGCGGCAGGGCAGGTACGGCGTACACCTCGGCGTGCCGGGCCGCCAGCCGCACGCCCTGCGGGGAGGAGCCCCCGAAGGAGAGCAGTTCGCCGCGCGGCTCGGGCCGCAGCCCGGGGCGGGCGCCCTGGACGCGGTAGAACTCGCCGCTGTGGTCGAACTCCTCCTCCGCCGTCAGTGAGCGGCGCAGCAGGGTGAGGTACTCGTCGGCGCGCCGGTAGCGGTCCTGCTTGCCGAGCAGGTCGCCGTCCCGGGCGACGTCGAGGTCGCTGGAGCCGACGATCACGTGGGCCGCCGCCCGGCCGCCCGACAGCCGGTCCAGGGTGGCCAGTTGGCGGGCGGCGACGGTGGGCGCGGTGGTGCCGACGCGGTGGGCGACGGCGATCCGCAGCCGGCTGGTGGCGGCCAGGGCCCAGGTGGCCACCAGCCACGGGTCCGGCCAGGAGCTGGACTGCACCACGAGGGCGCTGTCCAGCCCGTCCTCCTCGTTCTCGCGCGCCGTCCGGGCGACGTGCCCGGGGTCGGCGGCGCGCTCCCGCAGGTCCGGGGCGAAGCGCAGCGCCTGCCGCTCGCGCGGGGTCCGGCCGTGTACGGGGGCGGCTCTCACGCCGCCCCGGATCTCCAACTCCATTGCTCTGCCTCCGCGTTCGCGGGTTTACGGGGGGGTGCGCGCCCTGCCCGGGCCCCTGCCGGGCCGTACCCGGGCAGGGGCCGGGCGCCATGGACCGGGGCGCGCTGCCCGGCGGCGCTACCCGGCGGCCGGGCCGAGCCGGGCCAGGGTGTCCAGCAGTCGGGCCCGGCTGACGAACACCTCGGGCGGCAGCGACACGTACAGCTGGATGGTGGTGACGCCGGGCCGGTGGTACCGCAGGATGCGCTCCCGGCACTCCTCGGGCGAGCCGGAGACGAACAGGCCGTCGACCACCTCGTCCGGCAGCGCCCGCTGCGAGCCCTCCGGGTCGCCGGCCGCCCAGCGCTCGTGGGCCTCCTTCAGCAGGTCGCCGTGGCCCAGCCACTCGTGGAACTTGCGGTAGGGCTCGCGGTTGAGGATCCAGGCCAGGAAGGGCCGGGAGGCCCGGTGCGCGTAGTCGGCGTCCTCGGTGGGGCAGACGAACACCTTGACCACCAGTTCCTTGCCCGGCGGCTGCGGCCCGACGGCGTCCAGCACCTTGGGCACGTCCTCGGGGAAGAGCAGGTTGGTGATCGCGCCGTCGCCCTCGTTGAAGCCGAGCTTCAGCATGCCGGGGCGCAGCGCACCCAGGATCACCTTGACCGGTTCGACCGGCGGGTGCGGCAGCCGGTAGCCGGTGATCGAGAAGGTGTCGAAGTCCCCGGCGATGTGCTCGCCGCGCAGCGCTCGGGTGAGGAAGCGCAGCACGTCCCGGGTGCGCTTGAACGGTTCGTCGAAGGGGATGCCGTTGATGTCGGTGACGTGCGCCGGCACGGAGGCGCCGATTCCCAGCAACAGGCGGCCGGGGGCGAGTTGGGCCAGGGTGGCGGCGGTCTGGGCGAGTACGGCGGGGCCCCTGGTGTGCACCGGGACGATGCCGGTGCCGATCCGCAGCGAGGGGGACCAGGCGGCGGTGGCGGCCAGCGGGGTGAAGGCGTCGGTGCCGCCGCCCTCGGCGCTCCAGACGTCGGTGTACCCGAGGTCCGGCAGCCGTTCGACGATGAAGCGGTGCCGGTCGATGGTCAGGCCGGGCAGGGGGAGGGTGATGCCCCACTTCGGCGGCTCGGCGCGGCGGTCGGGTGCGTGCGGGGTGGTCATCGAGCGGCCTTCTCTCGTACGGGGGTCACTTCTTGCCGACCCAGACGGTGGTCAGGTCGATGAACCAGGACTGCGGCTGCACCAGGCCCTGCACCTTGGGCGAGAGGGCGCGCGGGTTGCGGTCGTTGACCACGAACAGCCAGGGCGCGTCGGCGGTCACCAGGGAGAGCGCCTGCCGGTAGTCGGCCTGCCGCTTGGCCTGGTCGGGCTGGGCGGAGGCGGACTTCAGCAGTTCGTCGACCTCGGGGTTGCTGTAGTGGCCCGTCCAGAACGGGCTCTTGGAGCCGATGAACAGCGGCAGCAGCGCCTCGGACTGGAACAGTGTGGTGGACTGCGCGATCGCGTCCGAGCCGAGCGCGACCTGGCCCTTGGCCTCGGCGCCGATCAGCGTGGACCAGTCGGTGGTGCGCAGTTCGACCTTGATGCCGACGGCTGCCAGGTCGCGCTGGATGGCCTCGGCGATCGGCACGGGCAGCAGGTTGCCGGAGCCGCCGGTGGGCACCGTGACGGAGGTGCTGAAGCCGCCGGCCACCCCGGCCTCGGCGAGCAGCGCCTTGGCCTTGGCCGGGTCGTAGCCGTAGGCGTCGCCGGCCGGGTCGTAGGCGGAGGTGGCGCGCGGCGCGGCCTGGAGGGCCGGGTCGGCGGTGCCGCGCAGCAGCTTCTCGGCGATGGCCTGCCGGTTGACGGCGAAGTTGGCGGCCTTGCGCACCCGGGGGTCGTTCCAGGGCGCCTTGGAGGTGTCGAGGATCCAGTACCAGATGTGGTCGTAGCTGTTGGTGGCGATCCGGACGCCGTCCCGCTGGAGGCTCTCGATGTCGTCGGGGTTGGGGTACTCGATCCAGTTGACCCCGCCGGAGCGCAGTGCGGCGGTGCGGGCGGCGGCGTCCGGCAGCGGCTTGACGATCAGCCGGTCCAGTTTGGGCGCGCCGCGCCAGTAGGACTTGTTGGCGGCCAGTTCGATCTGCTGGCCCTCGGTGTGCGAGACGAAGGAGAACGGGCCGGTGCCGACGGGCTGCTTGGCGAAGTCCTTGGAGCCGGTCTTCCTCACCGCGGTGGGGCTGGCGATCAGGACGTGCGCCAGGTCCTCGGGGAAGTGGCCGTTGGGGTCCTTGGTGACCAGTTCGACGTGGTCGGCGTCGAGCTTGCGGTAGGTGGCGATGGAGCCCGCGTACTCCTCGGCGGCGGCGCCGATCGCGTCGGTGTAGTGCTCGCTCTGCTTGTTGAGGTAGCGGTCCAGGTTGAACAGCACGGCGTCGGCGTCGAAGGGGGTGCCGTCCTGGAAGGTGACGCCCTTGCGCAGCTCGAAGGTCCAGGTGCGGGAGTCCTCGGCGACCTTCCAGGACTCGGCGAGCGCGCCGGTGACGGCCGGCGGGCGGTCGGTGGCGGACAGGTCGTAGCGGGTCAGTCCCTCGTAGATCTGGAAGCTGACCAGTCGCTTGCCCTCGAAGCCGGCCCCGCCGATCACGGTGTCGGGGTTGGGCAGCTTGCCGGTGGCGCCGACCACCAGGGTGCCGCCCCGGCCCTCGCCGCCGGCGGCCGGGGCCTCCGCCCCGGAGCCGCAGCCCGCGGTGGCGAGCAGCACGACGGCGGCGGCCGGCAGCGCGACGGCTCTGGGGCTGATGCGGGCGGGGCGGTGGTGCGTCATGGCTGTTCCTTGTCGCTGGCCGGGTCGGCGGGTACGGGGACGGGGAAGGGGCGGCGGAGGGGCGGCGGCAGGGCGCGCGGTCGGGGGATGGAAGGGCGGCGACGGGGCGGCGGGACGTGCGGTTGTGGACGGGCTCAGTCGCGGGCGCCCTGGAGGGTGGGCGCCGGCCCGCACTCGGCGGCCGCCAGCAGGGCCCGGGTGTACGGGTGGGCGGGGGCCGACCACAGGGTGTCGGCGCTGCCCTCCTCGACCACCCGGCCGTGCCTCAGCACCAGCACCCGGTGCGCGATCCGGCGGACCACCGCCAGGTCGTGCGAGATGAACAGGTAGGCCAGGCCGGTGCGTTGCTGGAGTCCGGCGAGCAGGTCCAGCAGGCGTTCCTGCGTCGCGGGGTCCAGGGCGGAGGTCGGCTCGTCGCAGACCACCAGGTCCGGCCGGGTGGCCAGGGCCCGGGCCACGGCCACCCGCTGGAGCTGCCCGCCGGACAGCTCCCGGGGGTAGCGCGCGGCGAGCTCGGCGCCCAGGCCGACCTGCCCGAACAGCTCCGCCACGGCGGCGGGCCGCTCCCGGCGCGGGGTGCCGTGCAGGCGCAGCGCGGTGGCCACCGCCTCGCCGGCCCGCAGCGCGGGGTTGAGGGAGCCGCGCGGGTGCTGCGGCACGAACTGGAGCCGGGCGCGGACGGATCGGGCCCGCCGCCCGCGCAGCCCGTACGGGTCCTGTCCGGCGAACCGGACGGTGCCCTCGTCGGGGGCGAGCAGGCCCAGGGCGAGCCGGGCCAGCGTGGACTTGCCGGAGCCGGACTCGCCGACCAGGCCGACCGTCTCGCCGGGTGCCACCCGCAGGCTGACGCCGTCCAGGGCGAGGGTGCCCCGGCGGAAGCCCTTGCGGGCCTCGGCGATCTCCAGCAGCGGCGTACCGGCGGCGGACTCGGCGGACTCGGCGCTCATCGACGGCCTCCCGGTACGGCGGCCGGCAGGCCATCGGCGGCAGGGTCGGCTTCGGCATCGGCATCGGCGGCGGTGCCGGGACTCGCGCCGAGCACCTGCTCGGTCGGCCCGGTGCCGAGGATCCGGCCGGCCCGCAGCACGGCCACCCGGCCGCCGATCCGGCGGGCCGCCGTCAGGTCGTGGGTGACCAGCAGCAGGGCGATGCCGCGCCGGCGGCGCAGTTCGTCGAAGAGGTCGAGGACGCGGCCCCGCACCAGCGCGTCCAGGGCGGTGGTGGGCTCGTCCGCGATCAGCAGCTCGGGGCCGCAGCAGACCGCGATGGCGATGGCCGCGCGCTGGCGCAGCCCGCCGGAGAGTTCGTGCGGGTAGGCGCGGGCGACGCGCTCCGGCTCCGCCACCCCGGCCTCGGCGAGCAGGGCGGGCACGGCCTCCCGGGCGGCCCGGCGGCCGTCGGCCCGCCGGTGGCGCAGCAGGACTTCGGCGAGCTGCGGGCCGATCCGGCGCAGCGGGTCCAGCGAACCGGTCGGGTCCTGCGGGACGTAGCCGATCCGGGCGCCGCGCACCCGGGACCAGCCCCGGGCGTCCAGGGCCCGCAGGTCGGTGCCGGAGAGCGTCACCGAGCCGCTGACCCGGGCCCCGCGCCCGGGCAGGCCGAGCACCGTACGGGCGGCGGTGGTCTTGCCGCTGCCGGACTCGCCCAGCAGGACCAGCGCCTCGCCCGCGCCGACGGAGAAGGAGACCCCGTCCACCGCCCGGACTCCGCCGGGGTACTCCACGGCCAGTCCGGCCACGTCCAGGACACTCATCGGCCCGCCTCCGGAAGGTGTGCTCCGCTGTCGCCGATCCGTCGGCGCAGCCGCTCGCCGAGGGTGTTGAAGACCACCGAGACCAGCAGGATCACCAGGGCCGGCTGCACCGCCACCCACGGGTGGGTGAACAGGCTGGGGCGCAGCTCGTCGAGCATCGCGCCCCACTCGGCGGTGGGCGGCGCCACGCCCAGGCCCAGGAAGGACAGCCCGGCCGCGTACACCACGGACAGGCCGACCAGCGAGGCCGCGTACACCAGCACCACCGGCGCGACCACCGGCACCACCTGGCGCACCGCCAGATCCAGCCCGCCGGCCCCGCTGACCCGGGCGGCCTCCAGGTACTCGGCGGTGCGGATGCGCCGCACCTCGGTGAAGGCCACCCGGGCCACCGCCGGGGTGAGCACCACCGAGAGCGCGAGCACGGTGGCGCCCAGGCCGGGCCGCAGCAGGGTGGCCACCGCGATGGCGAGCAGCACTCCGGGGAAGGCGTACAGCACGTCGAGGGTGCGCAGCAGCGCCTGCTCGGTGACCCGGCCGCCCAGCCCGGCGGCGATGCCCAGCAGGGTGCCGGCGGTGACGGCCACCAGCACCGGTACCAGGCCGCCGACCAGCGAGGCCCGGCCGGCCCAGATCAGCCGGCTGAGCACGTCCCGGCCCTGGCCGTCGGTGCCGAGCGGGTGGCCGGGGGCGCCCGGGTCGAGCAGCCGGTCCTCCAGCGAGCCGGCCGCCGGGTCGTGCGGGGCCACCAGCGGCGCGCCGAGGGCGAGCAGCACCAGCAGGGCGGCGGCCCCGGCGGAAAGCAGCAGCAGGACGTCCCGGGGGGCGCGCCGAACGGCTCCGGGCCCGACGGGTCCGGCGGGCTTGGCGGGCTTGGCGGGCTTGGCGGGCTTGGCGGGCTTGGCGGTCAGCGTCACGGTCAGCTCCGCACGCGCGGGTCGATCGCCGCGTGCGCGGCGTCCACCAGCAGGTTGATCCCGACGAAGGCGACCGCCACCACCAGCACCCCGCCCTGGACGAGCGGCAGGTCGCGGGCGGTCAGCGCGTCGTACAGCAGCCGGCCGACGCCCGGCCAGGCGAACAGGGTCTCCACGAAGACCACGCCCTCCAGCAGGTAGGCGAGTTGCAGGCCGCCGATGGTCAGCAGGGCCGGCGAGGCGTTGTGCACGCAGTGCCGCAGCACCGCGAACCGGCTCAGGCCGCGGGCCCGCAGGCTGTCCGCCAACTCCCCCGCCAGCACGGCGGAGAGCGCCGCCCGGAACACCTTGGCCGTCAGGCCCAGCGGTACGAGTGCCGCCGCCACGGCGGGCAGCACCAGGTGGCGCAGCAGGTCGCCCGCGCCGCCGCCGCCGAACACGTCGTGGGTGCCGCCGGCCGGCAGCCAGCGCAGGTTGACCGCGAACACCGCGATCAGCAGCAGCGCCACCGAGTACTGCGGCGCGGAGACCGCCAGCGTGCCCAGCGCGTCGCAGAGCCGGCCCAGCGGGCCGTTCGGCCGCAGCGCGCCGAGGGCCCCCAGCAGCACCCCGCCGGCCAGCACCAGCAGGAAGGCGGCGCCGGCCAGCAGCAGGGTCTGGCCGAGCGCGGAGCCGAGCAGTTCGGCCACCGGGCGCTGCGCCGAGATGGAGACCCCGAGGTCGCCGCCGGCCGCCTCGCCCAGCCAGCCGAGGTAGCGCAGCGGCAACGGCTCGTCCAGGCCCAGTCGTTCGGACAGCTCGCGGCGGGCCTCCGGCGGGGCGCCCGGCCCCAGCAGCGCGGTCAGTGGATCGCCCGGCACCAGGGCCACCGTGGCGAACACCACCACCGTCACCCCGAGCAGGGTCGGCACCGCGAGCAGCAGACGGCGCAGCAGGAACCCGGTCATCCGCGCACCCCTCGGGGCTGGGCCGCGCCGGGAAGGGCGGCCGTCCGGTGGTCGGCGGCGGGCATGGCGGAATTCCTTTCCGGACGGGGCCGGTGGCACCGGCGGGCAGTCTGCGGGGGACCTTCGAGGGGGCGGCCCTGGCGGCGGGCCGGGACGCGCCGGAACGGTCCGGGGCACGTCGGAACGGCTCGGCGCACCGGGTGGGCGGCGGAAGGCCGACGTCATGAAGGTCGCCGATGGGCGGCGTTGACAGCCAGTCAGCAGTTCATGCTGTTACCCCCGGTCATAGGATCGGCCGCGCGGGGCAGTCGGCTACCGCCTCCGCCGGACCGCCGTCCCGTCCTTGACCTGCTACGAGGCCCGGAACTACCCTGTTGGCATGGCAATCCGGCGGACCGGCTACACCCTGGTCGGTATCGGCGGCTCGTGGCACCGCAGGTGTTTCGACGAGCTGTGTCCTCGCGCTCTCCAGCGCTGACGCCGAGCCCCGACCCCGGCAGCAGCGCTCCCGCACCAGGCCCGTACGCCCCGCCGCCCGCCGCCTCCGGCCCGCGACCTCCGTACCAGGCCCCGCCGCAGCAACCGTGCCCACGAGCCGGCCCGCCACGTCCGAGGGGACCGCACCCGCCATGCCGCAGTACGCCCTGTCGCAGCACGCACCCGCCCATTACGCCCCCCAGCGCGCGCTCCCCACCGGCGCCCGCGACCCGCATCCGCACCGGGCCCCGCACCGGGGCAGCGCCCGTCGGCTCTCCCACATCGGTGTCGGCCCGGTGATCGGGGCCGAGGCACTGCACAGCGAGATCGACAACCCGCTCGACCTGATCGCCGGTCACCAGCTGCTGGCCGAGCCCGGCCCGCAGCCCGCCGCACCGGCCTCCTCCTGCGACTGCGGGCACGCGATGTGCGGCAGCGAGGAGGCCGCGGCCGGCGCCACCCGGGTCTTCCTGGTCGAACGGCACCCGGTGGCCAGTGCCGGCCTGCGGTCCGTACTGGCCACGGCGCCGGGGCTGACCGTGGTCGGCAGCACCGGGGACCCGGCCGCCGCCGTGGCCGCCGTCCGCCGGGTCCGGCCGGACGTCGTCCTGCTGGGCCGGGGCGCCTCGCTCGGCGAGGACCTGGCCGCCGCCGTCGCCCTGCGCGGGCCGGAGGGCGCCCCGGACGCCCGGGTC
Source organism: Kitasatospora sp. NPDC056184 (assembly GCF_042268405.1). NCBI lineage: Bacteria > Bacillati > Actinomycetota > Actinomycetes > Kitasatosporales > Streptomycetaceae > Kitasatospora > Kitasatospora sp. NPDC056184. The sequence continues at coordinate 47,286 of NZ_JBHJUI010000013.1, forward strand.
GTCCTGCTGCGACGCGCCGAGTCCACCGCCGAGGCCAGCCGCATCCTGCTGGCCGGCGCCGTCGGCTGCTTCCCGCTGGACCTGCCCGAGGACCGCATCATCGGCGCCGTCCAACTCGCCGCCGCCGGCGGCTCGGTCTTCCTCCCCGCCCCGCCCCCGGCCCGCGTCCACCCCGCCAGCCTGGCCGGCCAGGCCGCCGAACCGCCCCTCCAGCAGGTCGGCCTGACCGAACGCGAACGCGAAGTCCTCGCCCAGCTCGCCCGGGGCCTCAGCAACGCCGAGATCGGCCGCGAACTCGCCCTCGCGGAAGCCACCGTGAAGAAGCACCTCACCTCCGCCATGCGCAAGACCGGCCACTCCGACCGCCTCCGCGCCGCCCTCTACGCCCACCGCCACGGCCTCGCCGGCTGACCCACCACCGACCTCGGGGGCGCGAGGAACCGCGCGCAGCGCCAGCCCCCCACCCCGCACTCGCCCCACCCGCAACCACCCCCACCCACCCCGCTCCCACCCCAGCCACCGCACGCCTCCGAGGGCGACCTTCGGCGCACTCCCGGTCTCCGATCGTCGCCACCAGTGGGTCCGTTCGGGGCTACTCCCCCCACCACCCCCCTTCATACGGTTGCGACACCGCGATCCGCCGAAGGGAGTGACCCGTTGAGCATTCCGCCCGAGGGTGCCGTACCGCCCGCGCCGGCCACCGCCGTTCTACCGGTGGCCGGCCCCGGTCTGCCGCCCGAGCTGCCCCCGTCCCCCTACCGTTCGATGTCGGACGCCGAGCGTTCGGCGCTGTGGCGCCGCCGCCTGCACGAGGCCGAGGCCGGCCTGACCAGGTTCCTGGTGTCCCGTGGGGACGAGGTCCACCTGACCGACTGGTTCGCCCTGCAGTCCGCCGTGTTCGCGGACCTCCCCGAGGAGGGTTCGGCCGGCGCGCCCGAGTGGCAGCGGGTGTTCTTCCGGGGCCAGGCGCTGATGGAGCGCTTCCTGGTGTCCCGGTACGGCGAGCCGGTGCTCGCCGAGTGGGCCCGGTCGAACGCCGAGGTGCACCGCGAGGTGGAGCCGGACTACGGCCGCGGCGCCGCCGATCCGATGCACCGCCTCGCCCGCCAGGCCGAACTGTACGGCTCCGACTACGAGTTCGACGAGGACCGCAGCACCGGCCAGGACCCTGCGGAGCACTCCGCGCTGACCATCACCCACTGCGCCATCTGGGACTACCGCGAGCAGGCCCGCCGCTCCGGTGTCCGCCTCACCCTGGCCTCCCCCTGCACGTACTGCACGGAGGCGGTGTCCTCCAACATCCGCGCCAAGGGCTTCCGCCCGGCCGTCCGGCTGCTGAGCGGCCCGACGGGCCACGGCTGCCGCTGGGAGGCCTCGGCCCCTTCCGATTCCGATCCCCGCCAGGAGGCGTGATGTGCGGTGTGACAGGCTGGCTGGACTGGGAGGCGGACCTGCGCCGCGAGGAGCGGACGGTCCGGGAGATGACCCGCACCCTGGCGTGCCGGGGCCCGGACGCCGAGGGGGTGTGGCTGTCCCGGCACCTCGCGCTGGGCCACCGCCGGCTGTCGGTGATCGACCTGGACGGCGGCGTGCAGCCGCTGGCGGACGCCCCGCACGCCCCGCAGGTCGTCCTGGGCTACAACGGCGAGCTGTACAACTACCGTGAGCTGCGGCGGGAGCTGGAGGCCCACGGGCACGTCTTCCGGACGGACTCGGACACCGAGGTGCTGCTGCGCGCGCATCTCCAGTGGGGCGCCGCCGCCCCCGAGCGCTTCAACGGAATCTTCGCCTACGCCCTGTGGAACGCCCGCGATGAGGAACTGCTGCTGGTCCGGGACCACCTGGGGATCAAGCCGCTCTACTGGCACGCCCACCGCTCGGGGGTGCTGTTCGGCTCCGAGCCGAAGGCCCTGCTGGCCAATCCGCTGTTCCGCGCCGAGCTGGACGCCCAGGGCGTGGCCGAGCTCTTCGCGCTGCCCGCCGCCCCGACCGCCGGCCACGGGCTCTTCCGGGGGCTGAACGAGGTCCGGCCGGGCCGGCTGGTACGAGTGACCAGGTCGGCGACCACCGAGGTCCGGTACTGGCGGCTGGAGTCGCGCCCGCACGAGGACTCTCCGGAGCGCACCCGGGCGACGGTCAGGGAGCTGCTGGCGGACGCGGTGGAGCGGCAGTTGCTGAGCGATGTGCCGCTCTGCACCCTGCTGTCCGGCGGGGTGGACTCCAGCGCCATCACCGCGCTGGCCGCGATCGCCCGGGAGCGGGCCGGCCAGGGCAAGATCACCAGCTTCTCGGTGGACTTCCCCGGCAGCGCCGACCGCACCCCGGACGCCTGGCGCACCACCCTGGACGCACCGTACGTGCAGGCCGCCGCCGAGCACATCGGCACGCTGCACACGGCCGTCCTGGTGCCGGACGACGACCTGCTGCCCGCCCGGGACGTGGTGCTGGCGGCCCGCGACCGGCCGGGCTGGGGCGAGATGGACGCCTCGCTGCACCTGCTGTTCCGCGAGGTGCGCCGGCGTTCCACGGTGGCGCTGTCCGGCGAGGCGGCCGACGAGATCTTCGGCGGCTACCCGTACTTCCACGACGCGGCGGCGCTGGCCTCCGGCACCTTCCCCTGGCTGCACGGCCGCGCCACCCCGGCCGACCTGCTGCGCGCGGAGGTGGCGGCCGAGGTCCGCCCGGCCGAGTACACCGCCGCGGCCTACCGCGACTCGATCGCCGAAGTCCCGCGCCTGGCCGGCGAGTCGGCGGCGGACGCCCGGGTGCGCGAGGTGTTCCACCTGGCGCTGACCCGCTGGCTGCCGCCGCTGCTGGACCGGGTGGACCGGGTGTCGATGTCGGTCGGCCTGGAGGTCCGGGTGCCGTTCTGCGACCACCGGCTGGTGGAGTACCTGTGGAACGTCCCCTGGGCGCTGAAGGCGCCGGAGGGCAGACCGAAGGGCCTGCTGCGGGACGCCGTCCGGGACCTGCTGCCGCCGCAGGTGGCGGACCGGCCGAAGAGCGGCTACCCGTCCACCCCGGCCGTCCGCTACACGGAGGTGCTGACCGAGCGGGCGCAAGCCCTGCTGGCCGACCCGCAGGCGCCGGTCTTCGACCTGGTGGACCGGGCCGCCGTACGCCGGCTGCTGGCCGAGGGCCGACCGCTGCCGAGCCCCCGCACCGCGCCCAACCCGGTCGGCGGACTGGACCACCTGGTGCAGCTGGACGAGTGGCTGCGCGCGTACCGGGTGGCGCTCCGATGAGCCCCGTGCGCAGGCACCGGCCCGTGGAGCCGCAGGACGTCCGGGCGGCCGCCCGCCACTGGACGACCGGGGTCGCGGTGCTCACCACCCGGGACGGCGACGAGGTCTTCGCCAAGACGGTCTCCTCCTTCGGCACGCTCTCCCTGGACCCGCCGCTGGTCAGCGTGGCGGTGGCCGTCCGCAGCCCGCTGGCGGCGGCCGTCCGGGACTCCGGCCGGTTCGCGGTCTCGGTGCTGACCACCCGCCAGGAGGCGGTCGGACGCCGCTTCGCCACCCCGGGCGCGGGCCGGGCGCTCGGCATGTTCACCACCGTGCCGATGCGGGTGGAGGTCACCGGCGCGCCGGTGGTCGACCACTGCCTGGCCTGGTTCGACTGCCGGCTGCACGCGATCCTGCCCGGCGGCGACCACGCCCTGCTGGTCGGCGAGGTGGCCGCCACCGACGGCGCCCCGGGCGAGCCGCTGCTGTACCACGACGGCCACTACCGCGCGCTGGCCCGCCCACTCACCGATCCGGCCCTCACCGGTCCCGCAGCCGCCCTCACCGACGAACAGCCCACCGACAGACAGCCCACCGACAAGCAGCCCACCGACGTCCCGACCATGACTTCGACAGGAGCCTCCGCATGACCCTGCTGGACACGCCGGCCACCGGACGGGGACTGCTCACCGGCGAGCGGTACCTGGCCGAACTCGACGACGGCCGCGAGCTCTACCTGGACGGCAAGCGCGTCGCCAACCCGGCCGAGCACCCCGCCTTCCGCCCCGCCGCCCTGGAGCTGGCCCGGCTGCTCGACCTCCAGCACGACCCCGAGCACCGCTCCCTGCTGACCGTGCAGGACCCGGACACCGGCCGCCGGATCGCCCGCGCCTACGCCCCGCCGCGCACCCTGGAGGACTTGCGCCTCCAGCGCCGCAGCGCCGAGTTCTGGCACGCCGAGGCGCTGGGCCAGCACGGCCGCTCGCCCTCCTTCATGGCCTCCATCGCGCTCGGCGTCTACGACTTCCGCCACCAGCTGGCCCGCAACGACGAGCGGTTCGGCGCCAACGCGGAGGCCTGGTACCGGCACTGCGCCGACAACGACCTCGTCCTCTCGCACGCGCTCGGCGACCCGCAGATCGACCGCTCCGCCGATCCGGTGGAGGAGCCCGACCTCGCCCTGCGCGTTCTGGAGGAGAACGAGCGCGGCATCGTGGTGCGCGGCGCCAAGCAGCTCACCACCCTCGCCCCGCTGGCCCACGAGGTGCTGGTCTACCTCTCCGCCTCCTTCACCCAGCGGCGCGGCGAGCAGTTCGTGGTCTGGTTCGCGCTGCCGCTGAACACCCCCGGCCTGGTCACCCTCTGCCGGGAGCCGCTGGGCAGCGCCCCGTGGGGCCACGACCACCCGCTCGGCGCCAAGTACGACGAGCAGGACGCGATGCTGTTCTTCGACGACGTGCTGGTGCCCTGGGACCGCGTCTTCCTGCTGCGCGACGGCGAGTTGGCCCGGGTGGGCCTGGGCCGGATCAACGCGTGGAGCGCCTACATCGGCCACGTCCGCTACCGGGAGCGGCTGCGCACCCTGCTGGCCACCGCCACCCTGGTCGCCGAGTCGATCGGGGTGAAGGGCTTCCGCAACATCCAGGAGGACCTGGGCCGGCTGGCCGGGTACGCGGAGCTGACCGAGTACTTCCTGGACGCCGCCGAGGCCCGCGCCCGGGTCACCGACAGCGGGCTGCTCGCGCCGGGCGACACCGCCGCCAGCCGGGTCTGGTCCGCCGAGGTGGCGGCGAGCGCGGTGGAGATCGTCCGGAGGATCGGTGCCTCCGGCCTGCTGATGCAGCCCACCGCCGGCGACCTCGCCAACCCCCGGCTGCGCCCGCACATCGACCGCTACATGCGCGGCAAGGACATCGACGCCGAGCACAAGTCCCGCCTGTTCAGGCTGGCCTGGGAGCTGACCGGCGACGGCTTCGGCCAGCGCCAGGACCTCTACGAGTACGTCCACCGCGGCGACCTCGCCCGCAACCGGATCAACATCTTCAACCGCTACGACCAGAGCAGCACCCGCGAACGGCTGCTGCGCCTGATCGACACCGCCCCCGAGCCGCACGCCGCCACCGCGGCCGGCACCGCCCCCGAGGAGGCCCGGCAGTGACCGCATCCGCCATCGAGATCCAGGCCGGCACGCTGGCCGGCTACGCCGACGCCAGTCGGCTGCGCCAGGTCCAGGACCGCGACTGGGTCCTCGACCAGGTCACCGGCAGCCCGCAGACCCTGGTCGACCTCGGCAGCGGCATCGGCCAGTTGCTGGAGACCGCCCTCGACCGCCACCCCTCGCTGCGGCTCGCCGTCGGCCTGGAGCGCTCCGAGCACCGGATAGCCGAGGCCACCGAGCGGCTGGCCCGCTTCCCCGGCCGCACCGTCCTGCACCGGGCCGACCTGACCGATCCGAAGCCGCTGGACGTCCGGGCCGACGTGGTCACCATGACCTCGGTGCTGCACTGGCTGTACCCGGTGGAGCACCGCGTCTTCCGCTGGGTGGCCGACCGGCTGGCCCCCGACGGCCGCTTCCTGCTCACCACCTACCACCCCGCCCGGGACGCTCACGGGCTCGGCGGCGAGGACGAGATCGTCCGCGACGCGCTGATCGCGACCGGCACCGAACCCGCCCTGGTGCCGCAGGTGTTCAGCGACGGCGAGGTGCTGCCGATCGCCACCCGGACGCGGACGGTCGAGGACCTGGCCGAACTGCTCGGCGAGTTCTTCACCGTGGAGTCGTACCTGGAGCGGGACGCCGTGGTCGCCGTCCGGGACGCCGCCCAGTACGAGCACTTCCACGCGGCCACCTTCGGCGACTACTACAGCCGACTGGTGGCCCCCGCCCTGCGGCCCGCCTTCTTCACGGCCGTCGGCGAGAGCGCCGCCCGCCGCCAGGCCGAACGCGGCTGGGTGAGCCACATGCCGGTACGGCTCTGGCGGTTGGCGCCGCGCTGATCCGCCCGCGCCACCGGGCGCGACCCGCCCGTACGGCTGCCGCTCTAGTCTGAGGTACGACGCAGCCCCGCCCCCCGAGGAGCCAACGCCATGTCAACTCCCCTCGCCAGCCAGGAGCTCGGAGCGTTCCTGCGCGCCCACCGCGAGCAGCTCAAGCCCGCCGACGTCGGCCTGCGGTCCACCGCGCGCCGCCGCACCCCGGGCCTGCGCAGGGAGGAGGTGGCCTCGCTCTCGGGGGTCGGGCTGGCCTGGTACACCTGGCTGGAGCAGGGCCGGGTGACCGCCTCCCGGCAGGTCCTGGAGGCGGTCACCCGGGCGCTGCAGCTGGACGCGGCCGGGCTGCGGCACGCCATGCGGCTGGCCGGCTACCACGAGCCGGCCGCCCCGGCGGACGGCGCCGCCGCCCGGCTGGCCGGCGCCGTCCAGCCGGTGCTGGACTCCTGGCCGGCCAGCCCGGCCGTGCTGCTGGACCGCCACTTCGACCTGCTCGGCTGGAACGCCGCCTGGGCCGCGCTCTGGGGCCCGCCGGAGGCCGTCCCCGCCGACCGGCGCAACCTGATGTGGCTGATGGCGGCCGACCGCCGGCTGCGCGGTGTGCTGCGCGACTGGGAGCCGCTGGCCATGAACGTCTTCCAGCACTTCCGCGCCCAGGCCGGCCCGGCCCTCGCCGACCCGCGCACCGGCGAGGTGTACCGCCGGCTCGACCAGGACGCACCGGAGCTGCGCCACTGGTGGGGCTGCCACTCGGTGGCCGAACTGACCGCCCGCACGGTCACCGTGGAGCCGGCCGGCGTCGGGCCCGTCCGGCTCTCGCTCTCCTCCTTCCACCCGGTGGACGACCCCTCCGCCCTGGTGCTGATCTTCACCCCGGTCGCCGCCGAGGACCGCAGCCGGATGACCGACCTGGTGGACCGCCCGCTGCGCCCGCTGCCCGTCCAGCAGGCGGGCTGACCGCACCGCCCCGGCACACGCCGAAGCCCGTGCGGAACCCCGCACGGGCTTCGGTGCTCCCCTCCGGCGCCGCTCAGCCGGCCGCCTGCCGGTTCCGCAGCGAGGTGCTGACCAGCAGGGCCCCGGCCGCGGCCGCCACCGCCAGCACCGTGCCGACCACCAGCGTGCTGTCCGCCGCGTCGCCGTAGGCCCCGATCGCCCAGGCGCCCAGCCCGGTGCCCGCGTACATCGTGGAGGTCAGCCAGGCGCTGGAGGTGGCCCGCAGCTCGGGGGCGACCGTGCCGGCCAGGGTCTGCTGGTCCGTCACGAAGCCGCCGCTGGCCACGAACCAGACGACCACGCCCGCCAGCGCCACCACCAGGCCCGGCCCCTCGACCGTGAGCAGGATGCCGAGCGCCAGCAGCGCGCCCCAGACCGGCAGCAGCGGCAGGTTGTGCCGCCCGGCGGCGCGGGCCCGGTCGCCCAGCCGCCCGCCGAGCAGCGAACCGGCCACACTGCCCGCGCCGACCAGCACGCCGACCAGGCCGAGCGCCTGCACCGAGAGGTCGAAGCGCTGCACCAGCACCACCCCGAGGAAGGTGAACGCCCCCAGGTTGGCGGCGTTGAAGACGGTGTTCACCAGCAGCGCCCGCCGCAACACCGGGTCGCCCCAGCCCGCCAGCAGCGCCCGGACGGCCCCGCCGGAGGCCGGCCGCTCCGCGGCCGGGTCGCCCGCCGGGACCTGCCGCAGCAGCAGCGGCACGGCCAGCGCCGTACCGACGGCCAGCGCCCAGAACGCCGACCGCCAGCCCGCCGCCCCGGCCAGGAACCCGCCCAGCGGGACGCCGATCAACTGGCCGCAGGAGAACAGCGCCATGCCCAGGCCCAGCGCCCGGCCCCGGACGGCGTCGGGGGCGGTCTCGGCGATGTGCGCCCAGATCGCCGGCCCGGCCGCGGCGGCGGCCAGCCCGGCCAGCGCCCGGGAGAGCACCAGGCCCGCCAGATCGGTGGAGACGGCGGCCCCGACATTGGAGAGCACGAACAGCACCGTCCCGGCCACCAGCGTGCGGCGGCGCCCGAAGCGGTCGCTGAGCAGGCCGAGGAAAGGCGCGAACACCGCGTAGACCAGCACGTACGCGGTGACGCTGGACGCGGCGGCCGCCTCGCTGACCTTGATCGAGTCCGCGATGGTCGGCAGCAGCGGCGACACCAGGAAGGTCTCGGTGCCGAACAGGAACAGCAGTACGAAGACGCCCGCGTAACGCAACCGGTCGAACGAGGCCACACTCTCAGCGGGCGGGGCTGCGGAGGTACTGGTCAAGGATGATCACTGCCTTCGGGGTGACACAGGGACAGGAAATGCCGCGCAGCCCGGCCATCCTGTCCCCCGGCCGCCCCGCCAACCAGTCGCCCGTTCATCCTGTGACCCCCACTCACTGTCAGGTCGCGGTCAGCGTCCACGCTGCCACGGACACCGCGTCGTGTCCGCTGGACTGGCAGTTGTACCTGCCCTTGGAGTGGACTGACGAGTCGGACCGCTGCCGCCGGGCCGGCATCCCGGACGGCACCGTTCACCAGGAGAAGTGGCGCCTGGCGCTCAGCCTGCTCGACAACGTCTCCGGATGGGGGCTGACGGCTCCTGTGGTGGTCGCGGACGCGGGCTACGGCACCAGCACCCCCTTCCGCCACGGCCTGGAGGACAGGGGCCTGTTCTACGTGCTCGCGCTGACCGGGAAGGAAGTCGCGCACGAGGTGGAAGCCGAGCCGAACCGGCCGCACTACGGCGGGCTGGGGCCGTCCGCCGGATCCACGCGGACTCCGGTGAAACCTACGGTTCCCCGCGTGTCCACGCCGTCCTGCGGCGCGAGGGCACCCGCGTCGGCCGCAAACGCGTCGAGCGCCTGATGCGCCAGGCCGGCCTGCAAGGCGTGAGCCCGCGCCGGCCCCGCGGATTCACCCGCCGCGACCCGGTAGCCGACCTCGCTCCGGACCTGGTGCAGCGCGACTTCACCGCCGCTGCACCGAACCGGTTATGGGTGGCCGACATCTCGCTGATCCCAACCGGTGAGGGCCCGTGGTGGCTGGCCACGATCCGCGATGCCTTCTCCCGCCGGATCGTCGGCTGGCACACCTCGGAGCGGGCGGATGCCGACCTGGTTCTCACCGCCCTGGAATACGCGCTGCACGGTCGGCCAGTCGAGCCCGGCAGGCTGGTCCATCACAGCGACCACGGTTGCCAGTACACGTCCCTCAAGCTCACAACCCGCTTGCTGAAGGCGGGAATCGAGCCGAGCATGGGAAGCGTGGGCGACTCGTTCGACAACGCGCTGGCGGAGAACTTCTGGAGCGTGTTGAAGACCGAGTGCGTGCGCCGCACGACCTTCGCGACCCGCACCGATGCCGACATCGCACTGTTCGCCTACATCGACGGCTGGTACAACACCCGCCGCATCCAAAAGCGCCTCGGCTGGCTCAGCTCGGACGAGTTCGAAGCCAAGCACTACGCCGACCAGGCGACGGCCGAACCGGTGGCCGTCGAACCACCCACACCCATCCTGACCAGGTAATCACCACCTCCCGCGCAGCGGGGGAAGCTCAGGCCAGGCGGGCGGCAATGGCCAGCCCGAGTCATCAGTCGGCGCGCCGGAAACGAGAGCAACGTGCTGGTCAGTACGCGGATCGGCTCCGCGTCCCGGTGCGGAATGCCAGGATGGGTGTCGTGAACGACACGCACGCGACCGTGCCGGCGCGGGGACGGTGGGCTCCGCTCTCATCGCGACAGACCGCCGAGTTGCTGGCGGGGGCCGACTTCCCCTGGTGGATCGCCGGAGGCTACGCGATTGAGCTGGCCGTTGGTGAGCCGTATCGCGAGCACGGCGATCTCGACGTGCTGGTGCTTCACCGCGATCAGGACAAGGTCCGCCGCTCCTTTGGCGGATGGGATCTATTCATGGCCGATCCTCCCGGAGCCGGGATGCTGCGCGGCTCGGTGATGGACCATCCGACGGAGAAGGACGCCCGGATCCCGCGGGAGCGCAGGGCTCGGATGTGGGCCAGGAAGGCTTTGGCGGAGCCGGCGCTGTCGGCGCGGATGAGGATCTCGGGTGCCGTGGCGGTGGGCATCGGGTATCTGGGCGAGCGCGGCGTCGAGCACGCTGATGCGGTCGGTGGCGGTGTTGGCCGCGGCGTTGCCCGGCCGCAGCACACCTGCCAGGGCCTCGCCGGTGTTGTTCAGGAAGCACAGCAGCGGGTGGTAGCCGAAGCCGTGCTTGTAGGTCGGTGCCGCGTGCTCCTTCTCGGAGTGGCAGGTGACCAGGGTGGCGTCGATGTCGAGGATCAGGCCCGGCAGTTCGCGTCCGCCCGCGTGAGAAGCGGGGATCCCGTCGCGGGTCTCGCCGGCCTGCAGCCAGGCGATCTCGCGGGCGGCGGCGCGGGCCGAGCGCAACGCTGCGAGCGCGGCAGGATCGATGGCGGCCAGCAGTCGCCACGCGGTCGGCGTGGAGGCGACCGGGCCGAAGACCTCGGGCTGGTCGCGCAGCAGCGCGAGGTCGGCGATCGCCTCGCCGCCGTCGGCGAGCATCACCGCCATATCGGCGGCGATCCGGCCCGGTTCGTGGCCGGTGCCGCGCGGGCGGAGCCGACGCAGGGCGTCGCCGAAGGCCTGCGTGAGGCCGGTGGCATCGGCGAGATCGGCGAGCAGGCGCGACCCGGCGTGGCTGACGACCCCGCGCCCGTCGGTGGAGACGACGAGCCGGGGACGTGACCCGGTAGTGTGCACGTAGAAAGTGCCTTCCTGCTGGGCTGACGGAGACCTTAGACAAGCCTCATCGTCCCAGTTCAGAAGGCACTTTCGCGTTCCCGCTCATGATCCGGACACGGCCCCAAGTGAAACGCGCAGGTTAGTCCTCGCCTGGCGGCGGCTCACCATCTTCCGGCCGTCACTTGACGATCGGCCAACCCCCAACGATAGGGAAGGAGAGCAGCCCCGGCCCCATGGAATCCGGTGCCCGCAGCGGCAAGCGAGGGCCCGCCCCGAAGGGCATCGGGACGCTACGGGCGAACCGCCAGGACGATCACCGAGCGCGGGCCGCTGACGGATCGAGGTTAACGCCCCTCTCAGGTGGTGGCGAGCCTGCGACGGGCGGCGATGACGGCGACTGCGGCAACTGTCATCCATGCCTTGCCCAGCAACTGTCCTGGCAGGAACTGGAGTGAGCCGAATGCCATTGTGAGGAACACCAGACTGTCGGCAAGCATCCCGACCAGGTTGGACACAACCATCGCGGTGAGCAGGCCGCGCTTTCGAAGCGGCTCGTACACCATGAAGTCAAGGCCTTCGGACAAGGCGAATGCGGCAGCAGACGCGGTCGCTAGCGCTGGGCTGGCCAGCGAGTAGGACAGAGCCGCGCCCACAAGCACCGCAGCGGCGACAGGCCAGCGGCCAGCAGTTTCGCGAGCGAGGTCACGCAAGACGAGGGCTATGCCAACGAGATATACACCTGCTGGCGCAAGGTAGCCAAGGCCAACTGGGACGACGCCGAAGTGAGTGACCGCCATGTTGGCGGCAGGGATGGTGGCGATGTACGCGACCAAGGCACCGACAGCGCCGAGGCGTTGAGCACGCATGGTTCTCCTTAGTGTTACGGGCCGCGAGTTGACGGCCAGGTGGCAGGGCGCGGTCGAAGCAGCGTATTCAGGCCGCTCGGAAGGTGATCAACACGGGCGACCACGACGTCTTGAGTCAGGGCACGCAACCCCTACTCAGCAAGGCTGGCCTGTGGAGCGACTTCACACCTTGATCCGGCCGCCAACTTCCGTGATGGCAGCCGCCCATGCGGCGCTTCACGGTGAATACTTGCGCAAGTAGGCGCCTGATGAGCGAGTTTGACGTCGATGTCAAACTACTCGGTAGTGTTGAGCCATCATAAAGGGGCCCCGCCGCGTGAAGGCGGGACCCCTGTGTCTACCTACAAAGTGTGGGACTGAGAACTGTGCCTGTCGCCCCAAGCCGGGACCTGCAGCGATGATTGGCGGTCACTTTCCCATGTCCATTTCAGTCTCGCTGGCGTTCCTCACCATGCCGACCCTCATTTTGGGCAGCGCGGGGGGCAACACGTGGAGGGGAATTCCCGCCCTGCCGCCTCGGCTCTCCGCGCTGAACGCGCATAGCGAGAGGACAACGTGCTGACGTGCGAGCACCCCTATTGGGGCCGCACACGTCAGCATGAGTCATCCGGAGATGCGGGCGATCGCATCGTGGCTGTGGATGCTCTCCAGGTTACGGACGCTCACCGAGTGAACAAACCCCCGTTCCCGACAGGCAAGAGAGATGTCGCGAGCCATGTCCTCGACGAAGACCGGATGGTCGTACGCCTCCATCGTCAGGGCGCGCTCATCGGGTCGTTTGACGAGGGGCACTACGGGAGCGGATGCGCAATCCCTCAACAGGTTCACAGCATCGTGGACAGGGAACGGGTACGGGCCGTCTCCCCTGCCGGTAACGGCCAACGAGACGCGGCTGCGCTGGTTGTGCGCGCCATAGTCCGAGATTGCTTTTGAGCACGGACACAAGCTTGTGACCTCGCAGGTCACATTGGTCACCACCACGGCCTCGCCGCCATCCAGGTGGCCTTCGATGGACACATCGTGAACCTGCCAGGACCCCACACCACTCGATGGCGCAGTGACAAGAGTTCCGATGGGCATTGAAACAGTGACGGTCAGCGAGGAGACGTCCAGAAGGTCTGCGCCGACCTTGAGGACCTGCGGTAGTTGCCGCGGGTCGAACTGCTGGAGATGCTCGTGAACCAGCGCGACCATCCGGCTCATGTGTGTGCCGCGGCGGTCATGCGGGAGTCGAACCGTGACAGTGAGATCGGCGATCCCGTCCTGCCGAAGGTATCCATCGTCGAAACACACCGGGTAGCGCAGGCCGCTGATACCGACTTCGTCGATCTCGATGCCTCGGAGGTCGGCTTCGTTCTGGATGTCGTGCATTCTCACTCGCCCCGATAGGTGCACCCAGAGGTGCACGTCTCTCGGACCGTCAGGGCGGAAAGTGCCGGCAGGTCGGACTGCAGTCGGTCCCAAATCCAGCGGGCCAGGACCTCGCTTGTCGGGTTCTCCAAGCCTTCGATCTCGTTCAGATAGTAGTGGTCCAGGCGGTCCTCGATCGGCTTGAAGGCGCGCTTGATGTCACCGAAGTCCATGACCCAGCCGGCTTCGCTGTCGACCGGAGCCTCCACGTGCACGGTGACGCGGTAGGAGTGCCCGTGGAGCCTGGCGCACTTGTGCCCCTCCGGAACCCGGGGCAGTCGGTGAGCGGCTTCGAAGGTAAACTCGCGGAAGATTTCCATTACCGAATTCCCAGATACTTGTGCGTCTGAAGCGAAAAGCTCCAATGCGGGTTCTTCATGCAGTACTCGACGGCCGCCCTGGTGTGCTCCTCCAGCCTCGGACCGTCCATCGGCTGGAGCCTGAAGTGGCGGAAATCCAGGTCCTCGAACTGGGTCGGGTCCCCGCCCTCCTGCGGATAGACGAGCTTCAGCTCGTCGCCGCGGGTGACGACCAGATCGGAGCCGATCTTCGGACTCACACAGAGCCAGTCGATCCCGTCGGGCGCCTTCCTCGTTCCGTTGGTCTCCACAGCCACCTCGAAGCCGCGCGCGTGCAGCGCCTCGATGGCGGGTTCGTCCAACTGCAGGAGAGGCTCACCGCCGGTGCACACGACGAAGCGGTGGTCACGGGCCTCGAAGGGCCAGGCCGCCTCAACCGCTGCGGCGAGGTCTTCAGGCGTGGCGAACTTTCCGCCGCCATCGCCGTCCGTTCCCACGAAGTCGGTGTCGCAGAACTGGCAGATCGCCCGCCCTCGATCCTTCTCCAGACCGGTCCACAGGTTGCACCGGGAGAAGCGGCAGAAGACCGCCGGACGACCTGCGTGGCTGCCCTCCCCCTGAAGCGTGTAGAAGATCTCCTTGATCAGGTACGCCATCCTCACACGTCCCGGTACTGCACCGGGTCGACGGCGCCGGCCTCGGCAAAGCCCTTGAGGCGCATCAGGCACGTGTCGCAGTGCCCGCAAGCCCGCCCCTGCTCGTCCGGGTCGTAGCAACTGGAGGTCAGCGAGTAGTCGACGCCGAGACGCAGTCCCTCGCGGACGATCCCGGCCTTCGAGAGCGCGATCAGCGGCGAGTGGAGCTTCAGCGCCCGCTCGCCTTCGATGCCGGCCCGCGTCGCCAGATTGGCCATCTGCTCATACGCCTCGATGTACTCCGGCCGGCAGTCCGGGTAACCGCTGTAGTCGACAGCGGTCACACCGGTGAAGATGTCCGTCGCACCGACGACCTCCGCGTAGGCCAGCGCGTAGGAGAGAAAGATGGTGTTCCGCGCGGGCACGTACGTGATCGGGACACTGCTGCTCTCCGCCTCCTCCACCGTGTCGTGCTTGGGCACCGCGATGCTGTCATCGGTCAGGGCGGATGCACCGAAGACCGTCAGGTCGAGGTCGACGATGATGTGACCCCGCGCACCCTGGTCGGCGACGACCCGCTTGGCGGCCTCCAGTTCGATGCTGTGCCGCTGGCCATACCGGAAGCTGAGCGCATACGGGTCGTAGCCCTGCTCCTTGGCGATGGCCAGCACAGTGGTCGAGTCCAAGCCGCCGCTGAGCAGCACGATCGCGGGACGTCCCATGGTCGATCCTCCAGTTAGGTCTTCAGAAGCTAGGGCAGCCTACAGCGTGATCTAGGCCAGACAGTAACTGCTACCACTGACAAGTTACTGGCGCCGAGCATCAACCCGCCCTGCCACAACTAGTGCGATGAGCTGCAACGCGGACGGACGCCAGTCCCGGCCGCCGCCGTGCGCACAGGTACAGTGGTGGACCGGGTTCACGCGCCAGGGGTCCGCCCGCCACCCCACACCGAGCATCCCGACACAAGGCTGAACCCGACGCAGGGTGCTCGCCACGTCACAGGAACCACACCTTTCAGCCGGACAGGTCTGTCGGACAAGTCTGCCTCGGCACGGGCCGACCCTGCGGGGGCGGAGCCCGTGGTGTGAGCTTCAGCTGAGGTGACCGGCACACAACGCTCCAACTAACCGCTAGAGTAACTAAGACCTCAAAAAAGTTACGGATTTCCTGGAGTCGACCGCGTGCGCTTGCTTTCCATCGTGGTCACCTGCACAGACCGCAAGGTGTCAGCGCCCATCCCCGGGTTGCGCGTACGTGATCTTCCAACAGTTGACGCGGATCAGCGTGCTTCCGTTTGGAAGAGCCGCATGAAGGCTGCCGAGCAGCGGGTCCCCCTGACCGACCTCTACCAGGGAGACCACTGGGCCAAGGCGCAGGCCCTGGTCCCGCTCGCCTCGAAGGCCGGGTTCACACCGGAACTATGGGTCGCTTCCGCGGGTCTCGGACTTCGGCCGGTGACCGATACCGCCCCTGCGTACGCGGCGACGTTCAGCCTCCGCCACGCGGACTCCGTGGCGGCATCGCCCGACGACTCCGCGCGGTGGTGGCGCTGCCTTCAGGCGAATGACAGCAAGCGTTCGCTCGCGTCCCTGTCACAACGCGGCCACATGCTCCTGGTCCTCTCCGAGGCCTACGCGAACGTCATGGCCTCTGATCTCGACAGCCTCGCCCAGGGGGCGAACGACACTCTCCTGATAGGCGGCGCGCAGAGCCACCCGGGGATCACCCGGGTCCCCTCGGACGCGACGCTGCGCCACGCCCTCGGCGGCACGCTCACCAGCCTCAACGTGCGGATGGCCGCGGCTTGGTTGGATCGCTGCTCGAACGCCCGGTTGACCTCGCCGGAAACCCGGGCGGCGTGGAACACCTGGACCGCGCAGGTCTCGAAGCGGGAGACCTACAACCGCCTCCCCCTCACTGATGAGGCGGTCATCGAATTCATCCGTACGAACCACGCTCAGCACCCCGGCCACTCGCGAACGCGAATGCTTCGCGAGTTGCGCAGCCAGGGCCTGGCATGCGAACAGAAGCGGTTCGCGCACCTCTATGCAGTAACGGTGGAGAAGCAATGACAGCGAACGTCCTGAAGCGCCGGGCCCTGCGGGTCGAGCAGCACCCGTCCATCCCCCTGTACGTCTTCGCCCTGGCGGCCGAGGAGGTCAGCCAGGTCGCCGACGTCGCCCGCATCTCCCGCGACGAGGCAGGCAAGCTTATCGGCTACCAGCGCCCGGAGAAGAAGCAGCACGTCAAGCAGATCCTGGAGTACCTCGACAGCGACGAGGTACTGTTCCCGAACGGCCTGATCCTCGCCCTCCCCTCCAACGTCAGATTCAAGTCCAGCCCGGGCCCGTCGAGCAGTGACGGGCTGTGCACCAGCGGCACCATCGAGATCCCGCTACCCGACACCCCGAACGCGCCGCGACCGGCCTGGATCGTCGACGGTCAGCAGCGCAGCCTTGCCCTGGCCCGAACCCGCAACTCCCGTCTGGCGGTGACGGTCGCCGGGTTCGTCGCGGAGGACCTCGACACCCAGCGCGACCAGTTCCTGCGGGTCAACACGGTCTCCCCGCTGCCGACCAACCTGGTGTCCGAGTTGCTCCCCGAGGTGGGCACTGCACTGCCCACCAAGCTGTCCGCGCGCAAACTCCCGGCAGCGCTGGTGGAGGCCCTCAGTCAGGACAAGGACTCCCCGTTCCGAGGCCTGATCCGACGAGCCTCCACCAGCCCTGACCAGAAAGCGGAGGCCGTCGTCGCCGACAACAGCCTCATGCTCGCGATTCAGGAGTCCCTCAACCTCCCGTCCGGAGTGTTCTCGCCCTACAAGAACCTGGCGAGCGGCACGGTCGACACCGCGACGATCCGCAGAATCCTGGTGGTCTACTGGACGGCCGTGCGCGATACCTTCCCGCACGCTTGGGGCCTGCCGGCCACCCGCAGTCGCCTCATGCACGGCGTCGGCATCCGGTCCATGGGCCGGCTGATGGACCGGGTGATGGTGAACATCAATGCATCCGCTCCCGACGCCGTCGAGCAGACCCGCGCCGAACTCGGGCTGATCTCCTCGTCCTGCCACTGGACGACCGGTCGCTGGCCGGACCTCAACATCCCCTGGAACGAACTCCAGAATAATCCGCGACACATCAGCACGCTGTCGAACTACTTGCTCCGAATCTACGTACAGGCAAAGGCCAACGCCTCGTGAAGTTCTACTTTCCGGACAGCCAGGACATGGTCAGTCCGAGCTATGACTTCGTCAACGACGAGTACTCACCGCACCGTGTCCGCCAGCGTGACGACGTCTACGCGCACGAGATCGTCAAACCCGTGCCGTACGACGGCCTCCTGGTGAGCAAGGCCATCGTAGACGGCTCCGTCAGGGGCGCGGGCAAGTACTCGACGCCCCAACGCGAACGCCTCTACCGGCTCGGAGTGAAGAGGTTCTTCCGACTCGAAGCGGACATGGCCACGCTCGGCGACTGCGGCGCGTTCAACTACATCGACGAGGAGCGCCCCCCGTACGAGGTGGAAGAGGTCCTCGACTTCTACGAGGACTGCGGATTCGATGCCGGCATCAGCATCGACCACATCATCTTCGGCTACCTCCCACTCGGATCCCCCGAGCAGCCGAACCCGGCCTGGGTGCAGCGGCAGGAGATCTCCCTCGGACTCGCCGAGGAGTTTCTGGCAGCCGTGCGCCGGCGCGGCGAGAAGATCCAGCCGGTGGGAGCCGCCCAGGGGTGGGGGCCGGAAAGCTATGCGGACAGCGTCGCCCGACTGCAGAAGATGGGCTACCAGCGCATCGCCCTCGGGGGCATGGTGCCGCTCAAGTCCCACGAGATCCTCGCCTGCCTCCAGGCGATCGACGAGGTCCGCAAGGCCGACACCGAACTCCACCTGCTGGGCATCAACCGTGTCGACTCCATGAAGGAGTTCGCCGCACACGGGGTGACCAGCTTCGACAGCACTTCGGTGTTCCGGCAGGCCTTCATGGACGATCGGCACAACTTCCACACCACGACGGATTCCTTCACGGCGATCCGGGTACCCCAGGTCGACGGCAATCCGACCCTCAAGCGGATGATCCTCGCCGGCGCCGTATCGCAGGCGGACGCCATCACCGGGGAACGGGCCTGCCTGCGCGCGCTGCGTGCCTACGACCAGGGGGCCGCCTCCCTCGACGAGGCGATGGAAGCCCTCAGGGTCTACGAGACCCTCGTCCTGCCACCCAAGAAGAAGAGCTATCTCCCTGTCTACGAGCACACGCTCCGCTCCGCTCCGTGGCGTGCCTGCCCGTGCAAGCTCTGCCATGACCACGGCATCGAGATCGCGATCTTCCGTGGCACGGAGCGTAACAAGCGCCGAGGGTTCCACAACCTGTCGGTCCTCGAAGCGAAGATAAGCGCGATCCCCTTCGTCTGACACCCGCCCCATCGCGCCCGCCCCGCAACTGCTCTAGGAGAAAAGGTGGCCGACCACCACACTCTGCGCCTCCCGGCCCTCGAAGTGCGCCAAGGAAGCCGCCGCATCTACTGCTTCGCCGTGGACGGCAAGAGGCTTCACGACTTCACCGCTGTATCGCGCGTCCGCCGGGACGACGACGACCTCCTTCAGGGCTACCAGCGTCCCGAGGTGCTCAACCACATCCGGGCGATCAAGAGGTACCTGGAGTCGGACGGGGCCATGCTCCCCAACGCCCTGGTCCTGGCGTTCGACAACTCGGTCAAGTTCGTCCCCTCCCAGCGGAACGGATCCGCCGATCAGGGTGCCCCGTCCATTCCCGGTGAACTGGAGATCCGCTTCGCCGAGACCATGACGGAGGACGAGAAGCCGGCGTGGCTCGTCGACGGCCAGCAGCGCAGCGCAGCCATCCGGGACGCCGATCTCGCCGAGTTCCCGGTCGCCGCAGTCGGATTCATCGCGGACGGCGAGGAGGAGCAACGCTCCCAGTTCATCCTCGTCAACTCGACCAAGCCGCTACCCAAGGGCCTCATCCACGAACTGCTGCCGTCGACCACTGGGCACCTTCCGCCCGCCTACGCCAAGCGGCGCCTGCCCACCCAGCTGATGACCAGGCTGAACGGCGACGTGAAGGGGGCCTTCTACCGCCGGATCGCGAGCCCCACCTCGCCGACCGGCAACATCAAGGACAACAGCGTCCTGCGGATGCTGGAGCACAGCCTCTTCGAGGGTGCGCTCTACCAGTACCGCAATCCGGTTGACGGCTCCGGCGACGTCGACCGGATGCTGCTGCACCTGCGGTCGTTCTGGAACATCATCCGAGAGACGTTCTCCGATCCGTGGAACCTTCCGCCGCGTCAGTCCCGGCTGACCCACGGCGTCGGCATCCAGGCGATGGGTTTCGTTATGGACACGCTGACCGAGGGCGTGCCGGCCGAGCAGGTCGACTCGGACGAGGTCCGAGAGGCGGTTCTGAGCCTGATGCCGGTGGCCTCCTGGACCTCCGGCAAGTGGCGCTTCCCCGACGGCGAGGAGCGGAACTGGAACGGCCTCCAGAACACGCCGAACGATGTCCGCCTGCTCACCAACCTCCTGGTCCGCTCCGTTCGCGGTTAGCCGTTGGGCCCGGGCCCGGGGCTGCTGCGTCCCACGCAGCAGCCCCGGAGCCACGTCCGCGGACGAGCACTCAGTCGCTCTCCGGGCCTCCGGGGGCCAAGGCCTTCACCAGTGCCTGGTAGACCGAGGCCGATCCGGCGCCGGCCGGGTAGACGATGTCGCCACCGCGTTTGACGTGCTGTCCGATGAATCCGGTCGCGGCATGCGTCGCACACTGGGTGATCATCACGACCCGGTCGGCGCTCCGCACCTTCTGGCGCAGCGACGGTGAGCCGACCTTGTCTGCGGCGGTCGAGACCTTCACCTGGGGGTGGTGCTTCTCGGTCAGGTCCTTGACCCGCGCCAGGACCTTCTCGTCCAAGCCGTAGACCAGCACCTTGGCGGGCCGAGGCGCCGTCCCCCCAGCCTGCCGGCCGGCCCTCTCGGGCCACCCCAGATCTCCGTACCCGAGTTCCTCCGACAGCGCACGGGCGACGTCCAGCAACTCGGGGTCGAGGCGCTTCGCCCGGCCGGCCAACGGCGTCAGGAGCGCCAATGAGAACTGGAGGCGCGCATCCTCGTCCGGCGCCGCGTAGGCCAGGACCAGGTCCACGTAGTCCAGCGCCTGCTCGGCGGTCTCCGGCGCCACCCACTGGTCCGCCATCAGCGCCACGTGCTCCAGCAGGTCGCGGTACGCGGACGCGCTGGGGGCGGAACGCAGTGAGAGCGTGAGTAGGAGTCCGAGAACGGCCAACCCCGCCGGGTCCCGGCGGCTGCCCGCCGAGCTGGCGACGACCTGGCCGAGCGTCCTGGGCATCGGTTCCCGGCTGTCGAGCAGCGTCTTGAGGAACGGAGCGAGGGCCGCGTGCCAGAGCCGCTCGTACTCCTCATCCCCGAACCCGGACAGGCGCTCCGCGATGAGCTGGTCGTGCCCCGGATCGACCGCCCAGCCGTCCTGGCCGCCGGCGTCGATCGCGCGGGCCAAGGCGAAGGCCATCTGACTGCCGCTGGCCACCGCTTCGATCAGGTCCACCCAGGAGGCCGGAACCGGCTCCACGGGCTGTTCCGGCTCCGGCTCGCGTTCCGGTTCCGGTTCCACCGCCGGTGCGGCGGCCACACCGAGTGCGGACCTGATCGCGTCTGGCACCGCCGCTGCCCGCCCCGCCGCGTCCAGGCGCCCGACCGCCTCGGCCAGCTGGCCGTTCTCGCCCTGGCCGTGGAGCGCGACGAGGAGGACGGCCGCGGCCGCGTCCCCGTGCCGCAGGGGGTCCTCGCCCGTCGTCGGAAGGTTCCTCGGAACACCCGGCCCCGCGAGCGCCCGGACGGCGGCCTCCAGGCCCTCCGCCTCCAGGGGCGGCCCGACCACGGCGCCGTGGACGGCGGCCAGGACGTACTCCTTGACCTCCCGGGGCGGGTCCAGGAGCAGGGCGCGGTCCAGCCCCGGCAGGCGCAGGAGGCCGGAGTGCTGGCCCCGGACCGCGAGCAGCTTGACCCGCAGACCGATCAGGTTCGCCGGTGATAGTCCGCCCTGGTGGGTGATCTGATCCAGCAGGGCTCCCGCGCTCTGCGGAGCACCCCCGAGCAGCGCGGCCTCGAAGTCCGCGAGCTGCCGGTTCAACGGCTTGGGCGCGGCCCAGTCCCGGCGCGGGGCTGCGTTGACCACGCCCACCATCAGCTCCGCCGCCTCGCGCAAGGGCCTGCGAGCCGCCTTGGTGTCGACGCCGACGACGAAGGTGCTGCCCGGTCCGAACTGCGCGCGGACCCGCTGGTCCACCGGGTCGCGCTCATCGAGCACGGCTGGTGCCTCGTCCCCGCGGGATGCGAAGGAGGCGCCCACGAACGAGGCCAGCAGGTCGCGGACCTGTGTGGTCCTCTCCGGGCTGCGGGCAATGACGTAGAGCCGGAAGCGCTCGTCCTCCGTGAGCCGGGGCAGGACGATCGGGGCCGGGCCGTCACCGAGTGCGCCCTCACGCAACTGCCGCACGGTGTTCGGAAACTGCCCGGCCCGGTTGTGGGACGGGTCGAGGAAGAAGTCCACGAAATCCGCCAGGCGTTCCGGCCCGGCCGGCCGTCCGGTCATCGTCGGGTCACCCACTCGTCCTCCAGTTCCTGCACTGCCTGGACCACCTGGGCGATCTCGGTGGTGTAGGTGATCTGCTCCTTGTTCGCTGACAGCCCGTTCCGGGTGAAGTTCATCGAGCCGGTGAGCATCCAGTCCACACCGCACAGGGTCTTCTCGTGCACGCGCGGGTCGCTGACGACGTACACGCGAGCACCTGTGCCGCCCGGTGCCGACAGCCTCGTCAGAAAGTCCTGGTTCGAGGGCTCAGGCCGGGTGACGACGTGCACCGCCGTCCCGGCCGCGGCGAGGAGCAGCAAGAGGTCGGACAGGCGGCACCGGTCCGGCGGGTCGTCACCGAGCAGGTGGTCGAAGGATCCGTCGGAGTTGTCCAGCAACTCGATGTCGCTGATCCAGGCCGACACTACCCAAAGGCTCCGATCGGGGCCGGGCGCGGCGAGTTCCGCCAGGAGCGCCGTCGTGATCAGGGCGTCGGCGGTCAGCCCGGTGTGCCGACCAGTCCGCACCGTGCGGACCGTCAGGACCGTGTCACTCACTGTTCCGCCTCCTTCAAGGCCACCTTGACACACACGTCTGCACTACCGCGGGACACCCGGTCCACCTCTCCGTACAACCGCAGCACTCCGCGGTCCACCGGGATCAGGGGCACCTGGAGCAGGGTGTCCCGCAGGATCGCCGGGTCGGTCAAGGGACAGAGCAACTCGACGAAGCCGTGCTCGGCCAGCAGGCTCCGGTAGCGGTCCGGCCAGTCGGACAACGTCACGTCGACCTGCGGCAAGTCCTCGCCGTGGACCGCGGCGACCAGCAGGCGGTCGACGACCGCCGGCCGCTTGCTGTCCCGGAAGGGCTGGTAGACCTGCAGGTGGTGGTTGCGAGCGAGGTCTCCGCGGGGCCAGAGCATGCCGAAGACCTGGTCGGCCGTCATGGCTTCGGGGAGGTTCAGGAGACCCTCGCCGGCCAGGTAGGCGACCACACGGGCGTCGACCTCGATGCCGGCGCGCTGCTCGATCAGTTCCCATTCGGCCAACAGCGCCTGAGCCGATCGATCGGTCCGCGCCCCCGTTCCGGGCCGCATCAGGCGGATGGCCAGGGCTGCGACCTCGCTGTGCCGGGGAGGTCCGTCGAAACGGGTCCAGGCACGGCGCAGGTCCGTCAGTGCCTCCGCCGCCTCGGCAGCGGCCTTGGCGCTCCGAAGGTCGGCCATGGCCCGGGCAAGGTCGCCTCCCGGTTCGGCAACGACGTGCCGGACCAGACGGGTCAGCCGGTGGTCCGTGTGCTCGAAGGCATTGGGACGGAGCGAGGCGTCCAGGAGCTTCCAGAACCGGTGCGGGTCTGCGCCGTACTTCTCGGCAAGGCTCTCCACTAGGCCCAGGCCGCCGATTCCGGTCTCGGTTATCCACACCGCCTCGGGGGCACCGCCCGCTCCGGCCACGACGTCGACCGTAAGGTCACCGTCCTGGGCGTCCGGGCAGATCCCCAGCACCGCGTCCAGCGCCGCGGCAGCGAAGGTGTCCCGGTAGGCGCGCCGGGCCAGTTCGGCGGTGCGCTCGACGATCCGGTCACCGAGCAGCAACGTGGCCAACTCATCGAGTACGGAGCAGAGGTCGGGGTCCTGGCTCAGGGCCTGCAGGTCCTCGGCAACGCGCAGGACCGGACCGCCGTCGTGACCGCTCGACTGGTCCTGGTCCTGCCGGTACAGCATCCCGATGATCTGGGGCACCTCGTCGCGCCAGGCTCCCTTCGACAACTCCGCGTGCGTCTTCTGCGGAGTGCCTCCCTTCGTAGCGCGCAGGGTGAAGGCGGAGAGGTAGACCAGGGACAGCCAGCCGAGCTGGAAGACGTTGGCTCGCGCAGTCAGCCGCGGGTCCTCCGCAACGGACTGCATGAACGCCTTGGTCCGCCACTGGGCTCTCCGAAGGTGCTGCTGGACGCCCGGAAGGCCGAAGTCCAAGGGAACGAGTTCGAGAACGAAGGCGTCGACGGTGAGCCCGAAGCCCAGGGCCACCCGTGAATCGCCCTGGGTGTACGTGACCTTGTACAGGGTCGTCTGCCCCTGTTTGGCTACGAGAGTGCCTTCCGCACCGAGGGCCATCCGGCGGACCTCGACGGGATTGCCCGCCGCATGAGTCGCGAAGCCGACCCGGGTGACCGCCCCCTTCCAGGCCCTGTTCTGCGGGGTGTCCGCATCGATCGGCGATTGCGCCGGGTCGGGTGCAATCTGAGTGGCCCAGGTCGCGAAGCCCTGCGAACGGTCGCTGATCGTCTCCGGCGGCTGACTCAGGCCGATCTCATAGGGCCGGACGACCTGGACCGGGCCGATGCCGGTGGCCCCGCTGTCCCACTCGCCCTGGAGAACCCCGTGCTTCACGAAGTCGTCGATGTCGAGTTGGCTCTCCCCGCCCCCGACCGGCACCCAACTGGCGTGCCGGCTGTCCATGTGGGCGTAGCGGCGGCTCACCTTCCCAGGAACCGCCTCCCGGAGCGCCTGGGCGATCGGGAGTGACTCCGACTCGGGCAGGAACGGTACGTCGAACTCCACCTCGGGCAGGTTGAGTGAATTGAACAGCGCCTTGGTAACGAATTCCGGGAGGAAGGCTGTCGCGCCCGGATCATCGCGAACCGGGTCGGACCTCACCGCCACACGGCGCAGCACAGTAGGTGCGACGGAGAGCATCACCGACCGGGGCTGCTCCCACAACAGTGCCTGGGTCTCCTCGGAATCGAGTTGGAGCGAGCCTGCCAGGTGGTCGCGCAGGTCCCAGTAGAGGGCGTCGTCCCCGGCCAGCAGTCGTCGCAACTGCTCCTCAAGGATGCCGAGCGCTTCCTGGTCGTCCGGCCTCGGCGAGGCAGTGCGTCCGATCACCCCGCGGGCGTCCCACGGGGCACCTGACCTCGTCACCAGCTTGTTCAGCCAGTCGACGAAGGCCTGAGCCCCTTGGATCTTGATGATGTGCCGGTTGCCGACCGGGAGCGAGCGCACCGGCACCTCAGGCGAGAACAGGGAGTCGTAGGCCCGGTACGCGAGGCCGTCACGACCGAAGTCGGACAGCACCACGACGGTAGTCGGACGCGTTCCACGTTCACGGCCGGCCCGCCCCCGCCGCTGGAGGAAGGAGGCGGGGTCGTGGGGCGCCTTGTGCTGGATCACCAGGCCGACCCTTGGATCGTTGAAGCCCACCTCCAGCGAGGCCGTGGCCACCACGAGGTTGGCGTCCACGTCGAATCCGGTGTCCTGGGAGGAGGTGCGCCCGATGTCGAGCGGCGTCTGCGTACCGCCCTCATGGAGGTTGTGGCCCAGCCGGACCGGCAGGTCCCACGACTGGCCATCGCGATAGCGCTTGCCGTGGAACTCGTGGATCGGCGAGCGGAGGGCCGCCAGGACCTTGCTCCCCTGGCGACGCACCCGTCGCCCGCCCCGGCGGTACTGGCCTCCCTCGACCTCGCACAGGATGTTGTAGAGCCGGTTCGTCACGTCCAGGTCGTCGGTGAAGGCGAAGCCCGTCGTTCCGAAGAGCGACGTGCCGTCCCGGGTCTGCCCGGGGTGGTCCAGGAGCCGGCCGTAGAGCATGGCGGTCTGGATCGACACCGACAGGAGACTGGCACCCGAGACGGGGTCGCCACGCAGGACGAGCGAGTACTCCCGTCCTTCGTGCTCCATCTCCTCCGGGAAGGGCTCGACCAGTTCCACGTTCTCGGCCGGCAGACCCGTCAGTTGCGCCATGAAGCGGTCGGCCTGCTGAAGGGTCGCGCTGAGGCCGACGAAGGTGACGGCCGACCGTCTGGCGTGGCGCCAGCGCCGGAGCAGCATGGCGGTCTGAGCGCCCGAACCCCCGCTGAAGGTGTGGACTTCATCGAGCAGCACCAGTCGAGGGCCGCTACCGGGACGCCAACCCAGGACGCGGCCCAGTTGGGAGCCACTGGTGTTCCGGTTGAGCATCTCGGTCGTGGTGAACAGGAGTTTCGGAACATTATTGGCGATCGACTTCCTGGTCAGGGCGATGAGCCCGTCCGGAAGGGCCTCACGGCAGTTGAGGCAGGAGAGGATCTCGCGCCCGGCCGCGACATCCGGGTTGCGCCACACCAGCTTCCCGGTCTCGCACGCGGGGCACGACAGGTACGGGCAGACGTAACCGTCCCGGGTCGACTCCCAGGGCAGACGCGACCCGCCCTTGTGGGTGAGGCTGGCGGTCTCATACGGGGTGGCGCCGTACAGGACGCCGATCCTCAGGTGCAGCCCCGGAATCGCCTTGCGGATCGCGAGAACGTTCCGCACGGCCTCCTTCACTTGGTCGCGCAGCAGTTCGATCCGGGGGTAGAGCGCGAGCGTGTGAACGACGCCGGGCCGCCGGTCGGCGGCCATGGCGACGAAAGCCGGCAGGTAGAAGGCCAGGGTCTTGCCACTGCCGGTCCCGGCGCCGACGATCACCGCCTTGCTCCGTTGCGACGGGAGGGCGCTGAGCACGGCTCGGGCCGCCCGCACCTGGAACGCCGACAGGCTGTACGCGCCCCAACCCGCCCGGGCCACGTCCAGGTGGGAGTCGTTCCAGCCAGATAGACGTGCCAGGCCGTCGATCTCCACTGCGGCCGGAAGGTCCCGGCGGGGGTAGCGGCGATCGGCGACGTGCAGTCGGTAGTCCGCCACGAGGCTCCGGTAGGACTGCCACCAGCCGTCCGAGAAACCCGTCGCGACCGGAGGGAACAGTTGCCGGAGCGACGTGGTCAGGCGCAGGCCTTCGCCGAGCCGGGTCCGATAGGCCAGCGGACTCGCGTCGGGCACTGCGAAGAGCAGCCCCCGGTTGAGCAACTCCCGAAGGAGCCGCTCCTCTCCCCAGACCGCAGCCTCCTGGTCCGTATCGACGAACGACCGCAGGATCTCCCCCACCTCGTCCTTACTGAGCGTCCCCCCGGTCACGCCCCAGGTGAGCAGGGGAAGTTCCTGGTCCTCTAGCGCGTTGAGAATGCGGCCGAGGAGCTCACGACCCACTCCAGACATCGGTTCGTCAGCCTGCCTTCCGCGTAAGCCGGATATCGCCCGCCAGGTCAAACTCCCGCAACAGAGTGATCTCCGCGTCGGTCACCTCGGCCAGGGTCAGCGCACCGGACTCGATCCGGTCCAGCACCCTCACCACTGCCGGTGCCAACTCCGTGGCACATTCGAGGGTCTCCTTCAGGGCAGCCACACCGTCAGCGAAGAGGATCACGGTGGACACGTCGAGGTCGCCCTTCGGCGACTGCGCGCCGCGGAGGTCCTTGAGCCTCTTGTCGACTTCGTCCCGCTGCGCTTTCGCGAGCCCAGACCTACGGCCCAGCGGCAGTGCGTCGAGCTGTTCCTGGCACCAGCCGACCCACGCCGTCCGCAGCTCCTCGGCCAGCCTCCGCGCCGAAGCCTCCAGCTTCCGCTGGGCCCCCACGAACGCCGGGTTGCTCGGCAGACCGCCAGCGGCGTACTTCGCCAGCCTGATGTGTCCGTCCATGACGTAAGAGGCGTCGAGGCCGACGCCTGTCCGCTTGGTGAGGACGTCCAGAGTGCGGAGATGGCCTTCCAGCTTCCCGAGCTCGACCGAGATCTCCTGCACCCGCTTGGCCACGTGCTGGCGCTGGTTCTCGTCCTGCTGATCCGCTTGGATCGCCCGGACGCCGGCCCGCACCCTGCTCGCCTTCTCTGAGGTCGTCTCAGTGCTCATCAGCCGCGTCCTCCATCGCCTCTTCATGGCCCTTGACCAAGTCCGCCCAGCGATCGAGCAGTGCGGTCACCTCGTGGGCGCTGTTGTTGGTCAGGCCCGCACTCCTGCGCTCCATCGCGGCCAGTACGAGATCCAGGTCCGCGTCGCAGAGGGACAAGAACTCGTCCAGCACCCGGAGCCGCCCGTCCCGTAGCGCCCCGGCGATGAGCACCCGCTGGCGGACCGAACCGGGGTTGGCGGCGAGGGATTCGACATCCCGTTCGAGCCGCTGCACGTCACTGGCGTCCAAGCCCTTGATCCGCTCCCGGAGCCCGGCGACCTGGTCCAGCTTCGCTCGTGAGATCCCGCCGAGGTTCACGCTCAAGGCGTCGTCGAGCGCGGCGTGCACCTCGCCTACCAGATCCGTGAGGGCCCCGCCAGCGTAGTGGCGCCGGATGGACACCAGCACTCCGGACAGCCCGTCGATCTGCTCGGTGAGCAGGTCCGTCCACCTCCGGAACGGGCTAGCCGCGCCCTTGGCCCACTTCGGCAGGTCCAGCACAGAGTCCCAGTCCCAGCCGTCGAGGGCCCGCCGGAACAGGGGCAGCGCTCGGGCCGCATCGATGACCGACACCTTGCCGGCTCCTTGACCGCGGCCGAGCGACCTGCGGAGGAGCATGACCAGCTCGCACCGGTGCTTGAGGTGCTCCGCCAACGCGGCGGACCACCTGGGCGCGTCGAGCGCGGAGCCATCCCGGGCCCAACCGTCGCCGGTGTGGAACACAGCGGCGAAGAGTTCCTCCTCCTCGCTCCGCCCCGGCATGACCTGGCCTGCGAACGCCGCGCCGAGCAGCGACACCCGGATCCCCGTGACGAGGTCGTCGTCCCCGGTCTCCGTGGCCTCGACGAGCCGCTCCCACATCAGCCCCGCGTTTTCATCAGCGAGTTCGGCGAGACGGATGGTGTCCTCGCCGCGAGGGCGCCCGGCCTTGGCCGCCAACTGGACGACGCTCTTCAGGAACTCGCCGTTCCCGGGGTTCCTCGCGATGGTGACACGCCTCTTCGTCGTCACCAGGTTCTCTGCGACGGCGCCTTCGATCGACACCGTGTCCGAACGGACAAGGGCAACCGGCCACCCTGCCTTGGCCTCGTCGTGGGAGAGCGGCTTCACTGGCGGTAGGTTCCACCCGTACCGGTAGTAGACGGCCCGGGCGACGGCCTTCCGCAGGTCACCCGACACGTCCTGGGGAAGCGGTGCGCCGTGGGTCCACTCCTCGATCGACTCCAGGCGCTTCCGGAGCGAGTTCGGAACGGACACCGCCGTGGCGGGGCCAGCCACGGGGCCAGCGGCGAGCCTCGGCTTCTCCTCCTGCTCCCTTTCCCGATGCTCGGGCTGGGGCGGAACTCCGCCCTCGGGGGACGGCAGTAGCGAGAACGCCTCCGACACTCCCTGCGGGATTCCCTGAACGTTGCTCGGATCCTCGGCCCAGTACTGGAGCAGGGCGACCCGCCGGCCCTGCTCCGGGTCTTCCACGTCGATCAGGTAGTTCGTCACGACGTTGGGGACCCGGAGGTCGATCGTCGACCGCCTGTAGGTGGTGCTGAAGTCGCTTCCCGGGAACGTTCCGTCCTCGATCCTGTCGACGCCGTCACGCAGGATCGGGATGACCACCGAGCCGAGCATCGTCCGGGGCACGAAGGACCAGGGCTTGTCCTTCGGAGCAACCGAGTGTGCCAGGCGCTGGAGAGCGATGCGGTTGAACGGGTAGAGGCCCACGCCTCCCGACTCTCCAAACGCCTCGTGGCACGCTGCCTTGACCGGGCAGCTCTGGCACTTGACCGGCACATTGAGGCCGCGCGACTCCTCCACCGCGTTCCTGCCCACACGCGCCGCGTTGAGGTATCGGCTGACGAACTCGGCGATCTGCTCGGATCCGTCGTCGGTCTCGCCGAAGACGATGTCGAGGTTGTAGGCCACGCCCTCGCTGATGCGTGTGAGGGCCGTTTCGGGAAGGCCTTCGAAATAGCCGCTGGTGATCGCCATCAGGGTGCGCATCGGTGCGATGGCCGACCGGCCCTCACGCGTGGACGCCTCGGTCACCGCGTCGAGGAGGTCCCGCTGCACCCCCTGGATCAGGGCGAAGTCCTCGATCAGGAGGACGATCTCCTTGCCCTCACGCGCGACGATCTCGCGCACCTTGATCATGATGTCGAGGATGCGTCCGACCCCGAGCGAGAACACCCGCTGGACGGCTCTCTCCAGGTGGTCGTTCAGCAGCGCAACCGCTGCTTCCTTGAGGTTCGGCCGGCTGTTCAGGAGCTGGACGACCTTCTGCGTGTCGAGGTGCGCCTTGCGGAACTCCCCGGTGATCGGCAGGTCGTTCGCCGAGAACCGCGGCGGCCGCTCCGCCTCGTTCGGCTTGCGGTCCCGCAGGAGTTGCGATGCGTACTCCGGAACGAACTTCCCTGGCTCCAGCATGATGTCGGCGGTCGCCGGATCCTGCAGCAGCCGCGCCAGTCCCCTGGGACCGACCAGGCTCCGCACGTCTCCCTTGAAATCGGCGGCCTTGGTGTCGGAGAGGGCGAGGTGCAACTCGGCGACGAGCCGTCGCGCGAGTTGTGCTTCGTCCATTCCGTCGCCTAGGGTCCGGAGGTCCTCCTTCACCTTGACGACGTCCTCGTCATCGACGCCCTTGAGCAGATCGTCGATGACGTTGCGCAGGCTCGTCCGCGACTTCTCCAGGTAGATGACCTTGTACTGGTCGCGGAAGGGGATGTTCTCCCTGATCCAACGGACCAGGTGGGACTTGCCCGAGCCGGACTCCCCCACGATCGGCACCAGCAGGGTCCCGGTGTCCGAGCGGCGTTCGAGGAAGTCCTTCAGCACGTCCTGCTCGGAGACGACGGCACCGGAGGGCTCGATGGTGCGGCCGTTGATCCTCGACCGGTGAATGCGCAGCGGGGTGTGGGTGGCCAGGAAAGCGGCCGACGACCCCACCACCGCCTCGGTGTGGATCGTCGAGACGACGTCCTCGGTGGTCCAGCAGACGTAGCGGGTCAGTTCAGCCACGGTCGGCCTCCAGCCGCTTCACCGAGGAGCAGAGCAGCGAGAAGTCGGAATCCGGATTGAACAGCTTGATCTGGGTCGGGGCATCCGACCTCAACTCGAGTTTCAACCATCCCTCGATCTCTCCTCGCCGCAGCGCGAAGGAGAGCGCCGGGCCCGCGTCCAGTTCGTTCACGTGGACGAACCCGAAGTGCGCGGAAAGGACTCCGCCCGGCAGCACCGGAAGCACCCTGCGCAGATCGCGCAGGACCTCCAGGGCCTCTTTCTCCTCCCCGGGCTCCAACAGGTCCTCCACGGACTGCCTGACCGCGGTCCCGCAGTCCGCGATCGACGCGTTGGAGGCGTGGGGCGCCGGTGCCACGAGCCCGGCCGCCGCTCCCCAGATCTGGAACGAAGGCCAGCGCGTGTCATTGCCGAAGACGCCCGCCGGCACGGACTTGTCATTCTGTACCGACGACCACGTCCTGGTGTGGGGATCGGACGTCAGGAACCAGCACAGCGCGCGGGTGAGGTCTTCGGCCACGCCGTCCGCCATGGCCCACCCGCCGGACTCGGACGTGGCGAACAGCGCCGACCGCAAGTTCCGCTGGAACGCGTCGTAGTCGTCGACCCCGACGTTCCGCCCTCGGGGCCCGAGGCTCCAGAGCGCGTCGTCGCCCTGGCCCTCGGTCTCCAGGAAGCCGAGTTCACGGAGGGTCCTGAGGGACATGGTGGTGTCGCTCCCCCCTCCCCCCAAGGATTCGGGGGCCGTGAAGGCGAGGACCTTCCGCTGGGACACGGCGGCCTGCTGGTACGCCAGGAAGCGGAACACCGGCCAGATGAAGTCGGGCCGCGCGGTCTGGGTCGGGTTGAGGTAGGCCACCGTCACAATGCCTTTCGGGCTTGGGCCAACGGAACTGCGGCGGCGTGCATGTCTCGGAGCAGCATGTCTGGTCGGCCGGGGTCCCTGAGTGAGCTCGGATGAAGAAGGTACAGGCGATCGCCGCCCTCGTACCGGAGCAGGGCGGTCTCGTCCATGGCATCCGCGTCGGGCGAGAGGACCCATGCCACGGTCGAACCGCTGTCGCGGGCACTGCTCCCGTCGGCGTCGTGAATGACTGGGCGCGACCCCACCCCGTACTGGATGTCCTCGACCTGCCGGGTAGTCAGGCCGGGGCCCCCGAAGAAGGCCGTGCCGCGCGCCGCCAGCAGGCTAAGCAGCCGCACCGTCTCGTCCTCGTACTCCTCCGTCGATCGCCAGTACAGGCTGAGGCTTGGGCCGTCCCGGTGCAGGCGCTCCAGCGGGTCGTCCTGGCCCGGCCACGCGGGCAGGCCGGGGAAGCTGGCGACGGGCACCCGGTAGAGCGCTCCCCCACCGTCCGCCGGCAGCCCGGTGCGCCGGCAGCCCGGGCAGCCGCGGCACGCCGGGGAGGTCGTCAGTGGACCGGACGGAGTTCGGACCGTGTAGTGGGACGCCAGCACGTCGGCCGTGCACACCTTGGCCGCCAGGATGTCGTACATCCGCTCCAGGGAGTGCCGCTGGGCCGACTTCACCCGCTCCCGGACTGCCTGGACGCCCGCCTTAAACCGGGCCTCGTCGCTCGCGCCGTCACGGAGTTCCACATCGACCTGGCCGAAGGGCTCCTCGTGCCAAGCCTGCTGCCGCGCCAACCAGGACTCCTCGTCCTCATCGGCGGCCCTGGTGGGAGCAGTCGCCCGCCTCATGTCGATCAACCCCGCCTGCTTCATCAGGCTGAGGATCTTCATGTTCCACTCGACGTTCTGGTCCGATTCCTCACGCACCATAGGCCGCTGGGTCCGCACGTCGACGCGGCGGGTGCGCACGGAGGCGCCGACAGGGGCCGGGACAGCGTTGATGAGCATGGAGTGCCACCGGTCCCACGCCACGTCATTGGTGATGATGCTCTGCCTGTTGAGCGTCGCGGCGGCGGCCCGGTCCTGGGGGACGAACGCCAGAAAGGCGAGGCACGGGTTCCCGTCCCGCCCGCCGCGACCGACCTCCTGGTAGTAGCGGTCGACGGTCTCCGGGACCGTTGCGTGCAGTACGGTGCGGACGTCCCCAAGGTCAACCCCCAGGCCGAACGCCGACGTCCCGACCACGACATCGAACCGCGTCGGAACCGCTCGGCCGGCGCCGTCCGTTCCCGACCAGCCTTCCAGCGCGTCCCGCCGTTCCTTCTCCGTGGAATCGCCGTGGACCACGGCCACTCGTCGCATGCCCTCCGCGCGCAGGACCTCGGCCCAGGCATTGGCGTCGGCCTTCTCCGTCGTGTAGAGGATCGCCGGCGACGGCAACAGGGTGGCGGCCTCCAGCACTGCCGCACGGCGCGACGGCTCGTCCAGGTACTCCCGGATGAAGTACGCCGGCTCCTGGCGCAACTCCGACGCCCAGACGACCTCGGTTCCCCCGGGGCCGTCGAACAGCCTCTCCAGCGTCCTGATCTGCTGCTCGGTCAGGGTCGCGCTCATCGCGAGCGTCCGCACGGCGGAGCCCTCCTCCGCTCTACCGAGCCAGGCTTGCCAGTGCGTGGCAAGCGTCTGGAAGTCGCTGCGGAAAGCGGCACCCCACTGCTCCACCAGGTGGGCTTCGTCAATGATGAGGTAGCGCAGCAGCCCGGCATCGGCCGCCTGGTCGATCGCCCGCCCCAGAGCGGACTTGGTCACCGCCTCCGGGGACGTGATGACCACTGGTCGGCGTCCGGCCGCGACGGCATCGCAGATCTCCCGCTTCTCGTCATCCCTCAGTGCGCCGACATAGGCGTACCGAGTGGTGCGCGCACGCGGATCGCGTTCTGCCAGGATCTCGCGGACGCGGCGCTCCATGTCGATCGCCAGGATCACGGTGGGTACCACCAGGACCGAGACGCCCTCTGAGCGACCGGCTAGCAGAGCGGCGGCGAGCGCCACCGGCGTCTTGCCGTGTCCGGTCGGCAGGCAGGCGATCGTGGTACTGCCCGGCGGAGCCAGCACCACCGCGCGGGCGATCTGGCGCTGTCCCAGCGAGCGGTAGGTGGGGAATCCGAGGGTCTGCTTCCAGAAGGGGTCGGCCTCGACCTCCTCCGGAGCCGGTCGCGCGCCCGGCGCCCAGTCTCCGCGAATCGCCCAGGAGACCTGGTCGATCGCCGGTTCCCAGGTGGGGCTCACCGGGCTCACCGGCGCCCACTCCTCGGCGTGGATCCGCAGGCGGCCTCCGCCCAACTCTCCGGGACAGCCGACGGACCGCCACTGCTCGCGGGTCGGCAGTCCGTCCGCCAGAGGCACCGGCAGCGGCATCACATTGCCCAGCAGACGGGCTCGCAGCAGGATCTGGCGGGTGAGCGAGGCTATGTCCCGCCAGCCGCTGCGGCCGTGCCTCGCCGAGGCGAGGGCCTGTGCCAGGCGGTGCACCGTTCCCGACGATCCGGCCGCCGGAACGATCGGCACGACAGACGGCCACTGATCGAAGAGGCGGTGTGCCTGGTCCCACTCATCAGTACTCAATTCGCAACACGAACCATTCCCCGACGCACGACACAGACGGCCGCCATGACACGAACCGAGGGCTCGGCCAGCCCGTCGGCGAGCGCCCGGAGGACCGCCGCGTCGGTGACCAGCCCCTCGACATCACCCACGAGGCGGCCGGCGGCCTGCCGCGCAGACGCCTGGGCGCTGAGCACAGCCGTCTCCTGGAGCGCGAGGTCCCGTGCCTCGCGGCACTTCTCCGCGAGGTCGGTCGCCTTCACGAGGTGCTGAACGGCCCGCTCCTCGGCCTCGGCGGCCGACCGTCCGCAGGACTCCGCCCCGCCAAAGAGGTTGAAGAGCTCTCCGGCGATCCGCTGATTGTAGTTTCGGTCAGCTAGATCCTTGTCGTACGGCCGGTTCAACCAGTCCAGGGCTTTCGGGGCGGTCACCACCTCTCCGGACCCTGCCTCCACCCAAACCCGGCGCATGAACGGAGCGAGCACCCGGTCCGCCTGCCGGCGCAGAGCCTTGGCCGCCAACGGGCTGTCCCCCACGAGTTCCACCGCCGGACCGGCATCCGCCTCCACCAGGAGGTCGAAGCCGAAGAAGGGCTGCGGCTCACCATCGAAATATCTGTCCAGACGGCTGAAGGCGGCGGCCTGGCCCATGTCGTCCTCCAGCACGATGCCCATCAGGCTGTCGACGAGAGGGTTGCCGAGCCGGAACAACCTGGTCCCGGGCACCCGCAACGCGGTGGAGCGGTTGAAGACTCCGGTCGCGACCTCATCCGCGCGCACCGCCCCGGTGATCGCAGCCCAACGACGCGGCGGCAGCAGCTTCCGCACGTGGCTGCTCGCGTGGACCGGGAAGACCTCGCACGGCGCACCGTTGACCCGTCGCTCCACCGGAGGCAGCCCGATCCCACCGCTCCCCTCAGCCGTGTAGGCGTGCAGCTGGTGCCGTAGCGTCCGCCAGTCGGCCTCAAGGGCCGACAGCTCCTCGGGCATGTTCCGGAGACCGGACCTCGCCCGGTGGATCGACTCCAAGCCGTCCATCTGCTCGACCTCTTCGTGAGCGTGCGCCAAGCGCTCGCGCACGCCGTCGACGGCGCCGAGCAGCCCCTCCGCTCCCCGTGGCATCGCCTCGGCCCAGACGTCCTCCATCGACTCGGCGATCGCATCCTGCAGCGTCGACACCGACGCGGTGAACAGGCCGTAGCCCTGTTCGAGCAGTTCGGCCCAGGCGTCTGTGATGCTGCTCTCGGCCTGACCGTCAAAGGCCAGGCGGTGCTGCGCGGCGGGCTCGCTGAGCCGAACGGACTCCGCGCCCCGGTACCGGTCCACCCGGCCCATTCGCTGCTCCAGCTGGTTCGGCGACCAGGGCAGTCGCACGTGCAGCACGTTGTCAGCAAGCTGGAGGTTCAGGCCGTCTTCGGCGGTCCCGTCAACGACCAGTACCGCCTGGCCCGATGCCTTCCGCCACGCCGTGACGGCGCTTTCGGCAACGCTGGGCGGCATGCCCTTGGTGTGGGCCGCGATCAGTGCCCTGCCGCCAAAGCGCGCGCTCATGTCGGCGGCCAGGTCGCCTGCCAACTGACCCGGACCGCAGAAGACGATGGTCCGATTCCTATTACGCAGTGCGCCGGCCACGACGTTGACCACGGCGGCTGCGGCCGCCTCCGTCCCCACTTTCGCGGCTGCGGCGACGGCATCGTCCAGAACCGCCTTCTCCTCGGCCACCACCGGCGACTCCAGCAGAAGACGACGCTCACGCTCGCTGAGCCCCGCACGGTCAGCGGCCTCTTCATCGCGGTCCAGCCGCCAGCGCAGCGCGTCGAGCAGGTCGTCGGGGGCGGCCGCCGCCCGGGACGCCAGGACTGCGAGTGCCATGCCGTAGCCGGCGACCCGCTCCTCCTGATCAGCGTCCACCAGCGCGTCCACCACGGCGGTGCGCCAGGTGTCGAGGGCCTCCGGAGCGACCGCGAGCGGCTCCGCGGTACCGAGGAGCGGCTCCGGTCGCTGCCGCCCGCGGACCGCGTAGGACTCCATGTCGTCGTCGGAGTCGTCGACCACGACGACGGTCCGGCGGTTGCGGATCACCCGCCGGTGCAGGCGGTAGGTCTCGCTGATGTGCTCCCGGACCTCTCGGACCCGACAGGCGAACTCCGGTCCCGAGTCCGGATCGCGCAGTTCGTCCTCCTCGTCGAGCAGGTCGAGCATGGCGTCGGCGAGTTCGCGAAACCGCAGGTCCTGGGGCGGGATCAGCTCCGCCACCTCGTCCACCGCTCCACGGATCGAGTAGATGAAGTCGGCATCCAAGGCGTAGACCGCCCGGGCCAGCTCGGCGCGGTTGCGGTAGCGCTGCTCGAACTCCTCGCACTGGTCCCAGCGGTAGAGGTTCGGGTCGAGCAGGTGGAGCAGACCGAGATTGGTCAAGTAGCGGGAGGTCACCGGCGTAGCAGACAGCAGCAGCAGGCGCTCCGACGAAGCCGTGAGGGCCGCGAGTTCGCGGTAGGGCGACTCGTCCGGACCCTCGACCTGCACCAGATCGTGCGCCTCGTCGACCACCACGAGATCGCTGCCGTGGTAGTTCGCCCACTTCTCCGGGGTGCTGTGCGACGAGATCAAGACAACCGCGTCCGGATAGTCATCCACGAAGAACTTGGTCCTCAGCTCGTCCCGCCACTGCGGGCGCAGTGCCTCGGGGGCGATGACGACCACCTTGGCGCGCGGATTGTCGATGAGGGTCTGCCGGACCACCACGCCGGCCTCGACCGTCTTGCCGAGCCCCACCTCGTCCGCGAGCAGATACCGCTGGACCGGGTCGGTCAGGATCGTCAGCGCGGCCTCGACCTGGTGCGGGTAGAACTCGATCCCCGAGGACAACAGCGCGGTCAATCCCGCGCTCGCGGAGCGCTGCGCCACGTAGCTCTCCAGCATCGGCAGCCGGGCATCGCGGAACGGCGACGACGCGCCGCCCTTGACCGCGAGGTTCGGAACCGGCGACTCACGCGGGCCGGACCACCGGATGTGGAGTTCCCCCACCGGCACCGACACATCAAGTTCAAGATCCGAAAAACGGACATAGTATGATCTTCCGGATACTTCCGGCCCGACGATCCGCACACTGCTCCACGCATCCTCGCCGGGCTTCCGCCACCAGACGCGTTCCTCCCGTTCGAGCATCACAGGCCGACACTCGGCGACCTGAACCCAGCACGACCTCACGACCGGACGGGCCACCGACTCGAAATAGTCGATCCGCAGCCGCTCCCCTTCGACCGCCCCGACACTACCGATTCCGGCATCCCCTGGAACCGACACGAAGGCACCCACAGCCCACCGCGCCAACGACCTCACCCCACACCCTCCATGGAAGCTAGAGGTACTTTATTCGCCCCCTCGGACAATTCCCGCTGCGGGGCAGCACCCGAGTTCCGCTCTGAGCGACTCCCCGCCTTCGACGCAGGCCGGAGGCGGCAAGGTTTGACCCATTCATTCGAATGCATGTTTGATAGTTCGGACACATGCCCACCCTTCGGGCCCACTCGCCGCCGTCTCCGGACCGCCAGCCCGCGCTGGGACAGCGCCCAAGGCCCGTGGGCGCATGGTCGGACTGCCGCCGAGTGAGACGCCCGCGGCCGCAAGCACCAGGCCCAGCGTGGCCAGGAAGTGCGACAGCCTGCCGTCCTTAGGCCCCGGACCAGCGCCGTGACCGCACCGGCCGCGTCTCCAGCAGCAGGACGACCTGGCGTCACCATGAGCGCGATACCCGGCCACCAGCCAACGCCCGCATCGACCCAGGTGGCATTCACGAAAGGTGTCAACGGGCCATACCGGACACTGGTCCCGTTCCCTCGCCCTGCGCGGCTGGGGCGCCCTCACAGAACTCGCCGAAGCCCTGGCTGCAGCCTCATGCAACCGCCATCGCGGATGGGGCTATGTCGCCTACAGCGCCTGCGCTGGCACGACACGAGGCACCCCGGATGTCCACCCCTACACCGGCCCGCGCGGCGGTCGCATCAGCATCGCAGTCCTGCGCGACGCCACCCACTGGGACGACGTCACCCGGGACCTCGGCTACGAACACCTGCGCCACACCGGCCTGACCTGGATGGCCGACGCCGGCATCCTTCCGCACATCCTCAAGGAAATCGCAGGCCACCGGCTCATCACCACCACCCAGCGCTACTTCCACCCCGACGTGCTCCGAATCCTGGAAGCCGGCCAAGCCCTCACTCATCACCTCGAGAAGCTCCAACGCGACGGCAAGATCACCCGCCACTGGTAACACGCCGTAACTGCCATCGCCTCGGAATGGCCGTTGGCAGGTCGCTCCGATGCTGCCTGAGTCACGCCACGGCAAGCAGCAGGTGCCAGAAAGGCCTTAGAAGTACCCCGATATGAACCAGCTTGACCCAATTGACCCGCGGCTGGCGCACTTGACCGACGGTCAAGTGCGGCCCCCCCCCCCGCGCCCCCCAAAAAGCCAGGTGGTGGAGCCCGTAACCATGTGGGGAAAGAATAAATCACAAAAACACCCCGGGGGGAACGC